>JBCBSE010000077.1:0-506 GCA_039819305.1 Pseudomonadota bacterium | reverse complement strand
ATCTCGCCCTGGATCAGCTCGAGATCGACGAACTGGCCCGGATGCTGTCTTCCGAGCATGGCAAGACGATTCCGGATGCCAAAGGCGACATCCAACGTGGCATCGAGGTGTGCGAGTTCGCCTGCGGCATTCCGCATCTTCTCAAGGGCGAGTTCACCGAGGGCGCGGGGCCGGGAATCGATATGTTTTCGATGCGCCAGCCCTTGGGCGTGGTGGCTGGCATCACGCCGTTCAACTTTCCGGCGATGATCCCGATGTGGAAATTTGCCCCGGCCATCGCCTGCGGAAATGCCTTCATCCTCAAGCCGTCCGAGCGTGATCCATCGGTGCCGATGCGGCTCGCCGAACTGATGCTTGAGGCGGGCCTGCCCGAAGGCGTTCTGAATGTCGTCAATGGCGACAAGGAGTCCGTCGACACGATCCTCACCGATCCGCGCATCAGGGCGGTTGGCTTTGTCGGGTCGTCGGCCATTGCTGAATATGTCTATTCGACAGGCTGTGCGCAC
>JBCBSE010000076.1:0-509 GCA_039819305.1 Pseudomonadota bacterium | reverse complement strand
GTTTTCGAGGACGATCTCCTCTTCGGTGCGCTGCTTGACGTAGTGCTCGTAATCGCCGCGGAACTGCCGAACGCCTTCCGGCTCGAGGCTGACGACGCGTGAGATCTGTTCGTTGAGGAACTCGCGGTCGTGGCAGATGAGCACGAACGCGTGGGGATAGCCCCGCAAGAAGGCCCCGAACCAGGCCACTGTCGGCAGGTCGAGGTGGTTGGTGGGCTCGTCGAGCAGCAGGAGATCGGGCCGCTGGTACAGCAGCGCGGCCAGGTGCGCGCGCATCTGCCAGCCCCCGCTGAGCTCACCCATGTCGCGGTCGTGGTCCGAGGCCGGGAACCCCAGGCCAGCGAGGATCCGTCGGGCTTCGTGCTCGGAGTAGTGCTGGTCGAAGTTGGCGATCCGTTCGTGAATGTCGGCCAGGTCGCCCGCCGCCTCGAGCATGGCCTGCTCGTCGCCGCCGGCCTCGGCCGCCTTCATGGCCCGCTCGGCCGCGGTCAGGCCCTCGTCGAGCTCGG
>JBCBSE010000075.1:0-517 GCA_039819305.1 Pseudomonadota bacterium | reverse complement strand
AATACAGCTTGGCGGCGAGTGCCTGCCCGCCTCGAATGAGTAGCGCACGATCCTCTCCGATGCCGCGTTCAATGAACAAGTCATCGGGTAGAAGATCAGCCAATTTCGAAACCCGCCGCCTTCAGCAGTGCGCGCGTCTCATAGAGCGGTAGGCCCACGACGCCGGAATGGCTCCCGTCAATCCGCTGGATCAGGCCTTCGGCTGCGCCCTGGATGGCATAGCCGCCGGCCTTGCCGTCCCATTCTCCGCCTGCGAGGTAGCTTGCGACTTCCTCGGCGGAGAGGCGTTTGAACCGGACGATGGTCTCGGACAGCTTCTCTCGCAGCGTCCCATCTGGGGCTTTGAGCGCGATAGCGGACAGCACCCGATGCCGCCTGCCGGATAGCAGTTCGAGACATTCGCGTGCGGTGGCTCCGTTTTCGGCCTTAGGCAGGATGCGGCGGCCGACAGCGACAACGGTGTCACCCGCCAGCACAAACCCCTCGCCTTGTACCGCGAGCGCTTTTTCCCGCGCCA
>JBCBSE010000074.1:0-517 GCA_039819305.1 Pseudomonadota bacterium | reverse complement strand
GGAGTCGTTCGCCTCGCCTTTTCCTGCGCCATCGAAAACCGTCTTCTCAAGTCGATCGAGCATCGCCTCAAACGAGCCCTGCAGCGCGCCGATCCGCTCTTCGGTCGTCTTGGCGAGCGCCGCGATATTGCGCTCAAGTTCTTCGCTGCGCGCGGCGTCGCCGGACTGACGCGTTGACAGGATGTCCTCGCGCAAGACGGCGATCGCTTCGGCAACGCGCTCGACGGCGACCGCGCTGCGTTTTTCCGCGTCCTCGATCTTCGTCGTGAGACTCATGATCGACTTTTCAAGCGCGCCGGCCCGGTCGCCCGCGCGCTTAATCTCGTCGCCCAGAACCTGAAAGCGCTTTTCTGCGCTTTCCATGAATGCGGTTGTCGCGCCGTCGCCGGACGGCCCTGACCGCGCGGCGACTTTCTCAACTCGATCCAGCCGTTCGGCGATTTGGTTCAGCGCCGCGCCCATCGCCGCGCCGCCGTCGCCCGCCTCGCCGCCAGCCGCCGCCAGCTTCGCAATCGCT
>JBCBSE010000073.1:0-530 GCA_039819305.1 Pseudomonadota bacterium | reverse complement strand
CGTCGATCGCAACCTAGCAGGATGGAGGAGAAAACGCAGTGTGCGATAACAGCGCGCAAAACGGTTTCACCGCCTAGCCGAGCCCCATGGCCTGCGCGTGGTTGCGAACAATCTTCGCTATCGCCTCCGGCGTTTCTTCGTGCACGAGATGGCCATAGTCAGGAACGAGGACGTGCTCGGCGTTCTTCATTCTTTTGACGATCCGCGACGCATCGCCCGGCGGGACCGCACGGTCGTTCGCCGCCGCAATAAGGACGGCGCGGCGGTCCAGCGACGGCAATGCGCTTTCAAGGCCGCCAAGATCCCAGTTCGCCATCATCCCGAGCGCGCCGGCGACATGCCCCGGCCGCTTTAGCAACGCCGCATAGGCGTCGATCTGCTCTACCGGCGGCATGGAGCCGGTGCTGACAATCAATCGCCGCACACGCGCTTCATCCTTGGCGCCTTGCGAAAAAAGATATGGCGTCAACGGATTAAACTGCAGCGCCTTGGCGAAAGCCGGAAACATGAAGCGCGAGGGTCCGGGAAAG
>JBCBSE010000072.1:0-537 GCA_039819305.1 Pseudomonadota bacterium | reverse complement strand
CTGCCGGCACCGAGGCAGACGACGAGGTCGCCCGGCTCGGCCAGCTCGGCAATCCGGGGCGCCAGGGCCTCCGGGCCCTCCAGCGTCTCGGCGTGACGGTGCTTTCGCGCACGCAAGCCCTCGACGAGGGCCTGGCTGTCGATACCCTCGATCGGCGCCTCGCCGGCCGCGAAGACCGGCGCCACGAGGACCGCGTCGGCGTCGTTGAAGCAGCTGCAGAAGTCCTCGAAGAGGTTCTCCAGGCGCGAGTAGCGGTGCGGCTGGACGACCGCGATGACGCGGCCCTGGGTGCTCTGCCGGGCGGCCTCCAGGACGGCGGCGATCTCGACCGGGTGGTGGCCGTAGTCGTCGATGACGCGAATGCCGCCGACCTCGCCGGTCTTGGTGAAGCGGCGCTTGACGCCTGAGAAGCCGGCCAGCGCTTGGCGGATCGTCGCCTCGTCGTAGCCGAGCTCGTGCCCGATCGCGATGGCGGCCAGCGCGTTGGAGACGTTGTGGCGCCCGACCATGGGCAATTCCAGGCGCTCCAGGCGGCGG
>JBCBSE010000071.1:0-538 GCA_039819305.1 Pseudomonadota bacterium | reverse complement strand
AGTTTTGGCTCCATCGCAAAGGCCGCGCCGAGATAAGAGCCATAGCGATCCTGGAAGTCCTGCGGCGACAAGATTCGCGACGTCACGATATGATCGGACAAGCCGGGCAAGACCGTTTCTTCCAGACGCCGTTGCACGCGCTGGCGGTAGTCTTCGCTGAACGCCTGCCAATCGGTTCCCGACGCAAGATTTGGCACCGGGCTTAGCGCATAAAACGTATCGCCTCCTTCCGGTGCTAATGAAGCATCGTGACGGGTTGGCCGGTGGAGGTAGAGACTGAAATCCTCGGTGATCACCTTGTTGCGGAATATATCCGTAAGCAGCCCCTTATAACGCGGCCCAAGCAGAATCGAATGATGGTCAATCTCCTCATACTTTCGGTCGGTTCCGAAATACCAGACAAACAGGCTCATCGAATAATCCGCACTTGCAATCCTACGATCGGTCCAGCGTTTGCGTTTGTGTTCCCCCAGGAATTTGCCATAGGTGGTAGCGGGATCGACATTTGAAACGACGATGTCCGCGGCGAGATGTTCAC
>JBCBSE010000070.1:0-544 GCA_039819305.1 Pseudomonadota bacterium | reverse complement strand
TTGACGCCAAGCGTGAGGCCGAGGGCCCAAGCTGGGCCCGCACCGACTGGCCCCCTCAGCCCAATGACGAACTGACCGCCGCGCTCGATGGCCAGTGGGGCGATCTCGGGCCGGGGGCCAAGAAGAAAGCCGGCGACAAGATCAAAGCCAAAGCGGCGGAAAAGGGCGTCGAGGTGAACGACGACCAGATCAAGCAGGCCGTTCTGGACAGTATCCGCGCGCTGATGATCATCCGCGCCTATCGCATCCGGGGTCACCTTGTGGCCGATCTTGACCCCCTGGGCATGCGCGAGGTCACCCCACATCCCGAGCTTGATCCGAGATCCTACGGGTTCGCGGAAACAGACATGGACCGGCCGATCTTCATCGACAATGTGCTCGGCCTGCAGACCGCCAGCCTGCGCGAGATCGTTCTGCTGCTAAAGCGCACCTATTGCGGCACCTTCGCGCTGCAATACATGCACATTTCCGACCCGGAGCAGGCCGCCTGGCTGAAGGAGCGGATCGAGGGCCTCGACAAGGAGATCGCCTTCACCCGCGAGGG
>JBCBSE010000069.1:0-546 GCA_039819305.1 Pseudomonadota bacterium | reverse complement strand
TTCTCTTCGGTCACCTGACCGGTAAAAAGATCAATCTCTTGAGCGTCCTGTTCCAGCACGTGGATCACCGTCAGCCGTCCCATATGCAGGTTCTTCAGGTCCTCGATCTCTTCGCGGAACATGATCGTGTTCACCCCGCGATTGGCGTAGACCAGCGTGAAGGTCGACAGTGGCTCGCGCGCCAGAACGGTTTTCAGGATAGACAGCACTGGCGTGATCCCAGAACCGCCTGCAAAGCCGAGGTAGTTGCGCGCCGCCCCGGCATCGAGGTCTGACGTGAAATTGCCCATCGGTGGCATCACCGACACCCGGTCGCCGACCTTTAGTTCCTCATTGGCAAAGGTCGAAAACGCCCCGCCCGCCACGCGCTTAACCCCGACCTGCAGAACGCCGTCGTCAAGCCCGGCGCAGATCGAATAGGACCGCCGCACCTCTACCCCGTCAAAGTCCCGCTTGAATGTCAGGTATTGGCCCTGCTGAAAGGCAAACGCCGCGGCATCGGCCGGATCGGGCTGCAGCGTCACAACCACAGCATCTCGGATGGTT
>JBCBSE010000068.1:0-548 GCA_039819305.1 Pseudomonadota bacterium | reverse complement strand
GTGCGTCGAAATTCGTGCGCGGCGATGCCGTGGCGGGGATCATCATCACGTTGATCAATATCGTCGGCGGCATCTTGATCGGTATCGTGCAATACGGTTTGCCGATCGGTGAGGCCGCCAATGATGTTGATGAGCGTAATGATGATCCCCGCCACGGCATCACCGCGCACGAATTTCGACGCACCATCCATCGCGCCATAAAAGCTGCTTTCGTCTTCGAGGATCTTGCGCCGGTTGCGGGCCTCTTCCTCATCGATAAGGCCCGCGCCGAGATCAGCGTCGATCGCCATCTGTTTGCCCGGCATCGCATCAAGCGAGAAGCGAGCAGAGACTTCGGCAATCCGCGTTGAGCCTTTGGAGATCACGACGAAGTTGATCACCACGAGGATCGCAAAGATCACGACCCCGATCACGAAGTTGCCCGACACAATGAAGCGCGAGAAGCCTTCGATCACGCCCCCGGCCGCGCCCGGTCCGGTATGGCCCTCAGACAGGATCAGCCGGGTCGAGGCCACGTTGAGCGACAGGCGCAGCATCGTGACCACGAG
>JBCBSE010000066.1:0-561 GCA_039819305.1 Pseudomonadota bacterium | reverse complement strand
CTGAGGAGCCGGCTCCGCCTCGCCCTCGGCGGGCGGCTCTTCGGGTACGGGACCGACGTACGATTCCTCTTTGATGCGCTCGGCCGCGGCCTGGTCGTCGCCGAGCTCGGCGCTGTACAGCGCGGCCTTCCACTCTGGAACCTGCTCGGTGCCCGGCGGCGGTCCGTACGACGGACCGTCCTCGGTGTGGCGCGGCGGCGGGGCCGGGGGCGCGTCGCTCCGGTGGCGGCAGGGCCTGTTGTGGTCCATCTGGGTGCTTCTGCTGCTCGCGCTTGCGGGCCCGCGCGAGCTTGCGCCGGTGCCGGCGTTGAAGGTCTCGGGACGCGATCTGGCGATCGTGCTCGATCTCTCGGGCTCCATGGTCCGGGACGATTTCCACCTCGACGGCCAGCAGGTCACGCGACAGGAGGCGGTGACCAAAGTGGGCGCCGATTTCGCCCGGCGCCGCGGCGGCGACCGCGTCGCGCTGATCGTTTTCGGTTCGGAGGCTTACTATGCGGCGCCCTTCACCTTCGATGTCGAGGCGGTCGCACGGCGGATCGAAGAGGCGGCCATCGGGAT
>JBCBSE010000065.1:0-565 GCA_039819305.1 Pseudomonadota bacterium | reverse complement strand
CGGCTTCGGACCATGGCCCGCCGCCATCTCGGCGAGGTACATCTTCTCGTTGATGGACCCCATCACGATGAGCGGTCGCTTGGCATGGATCTCGGCGCGGACCTTGTCATTGTCGGTCTTGCGCCCGGCAACGCGCGCCGTAGCCAGCGCGCAGGGCAGGCCCAGATCGCTTTCCATGAAGTGGCGCACACCGCGGGCATAGGTTTCGTTGGCAACGATTGCGAAGCTCGCGGTGGCAAAGAAATCCTGCGTGACCGAACGCCAGAGATCCCAGACCGGCTTGATCGTGGAATGCTTCTCCGTCTCGATGAAGGGCTCCGGGTCGAGCCCCGTCAGTTCGCCCAGTTTGCGCAGGAATCTGGTCGTGCTGTCGATGCCGATGGGTGCCAGAAGGTAAGGTTTTCCAAGGACTTCCGCGAGGCCGCGGCCAAACTCGCGATACATGCAGATGTTCACATCGGCATTCACGAGGTTGCGCATCTCGGCCAGATGCGCACCCAGCGGCATGACCATGTTGACCTCGGCGCCGATGCCTTCGACCAGCCGCCGGATCTCGGCCAGATCG
>JBCBSE010000064.1:0-565 GCA_039819305.1 Pseudomonadota bacterium | reverse complement strand
ATTCATGTGCGTCAGCGTTCGGACGACGTATCGGGACGGCACCGCGTCCAGAAAGGCGCCAGCATCGGCGGGTTCCATCTCTGTCAGCGTTTGCGCTGCTGTCGAAGGTCGCTTGTCCAGGAAGGCAATCGTGAGTGCGGAAGGATCAGCCATTGTTCGCTGCTCCTTTCGAATCCGAAGACACGATGACGATCATGCTCTCTTCGGTTATTCGCGCGGGCACGAGCGTCCGCCCATCGGCGGTATCCAGCGCAATTTGCGTTTGGGTGATTTCGAGAACTTCTCCCTCAATGTCACCCACCCGAAGCATCGTACCGGGTCTGATCTTTTGGCGCGCGGTTCGCGCGCCGATCAGATTGCTCACATAGTCGCGCGCGCCTAGCCCGAAAGCGATGGAAAAGCCGACAAAAATCGCGCCAGCAGATACGGCGAACAAAGCGACCAGAAACGTGACATCCACACCGATCTGGTCGAGGCCAATTATCAGGGCTGTGATGAATATTCCGCCTTGGGCAAACTTGCCTATGAGCGCGCTTTGACCGGCCTTCGCAGCACGGGCGGATGA
>JBCBSE010000063.1:0-582 GCA_039819305.1 Pseudomonadota bacterium | reverse complement strand
AACCAGTGCCAAGTGATGAGTAAGCCTGGAAAAGACCACGCACCCGGCAAAGGCATGTCGCCGCATGCCTTCAAGAAGTGGCGAAAATCGCTACACCTTTCGCAGAAGGAAGCTGCTCACGCCTTGGGCCTGAAGCGACGAATTTTGCAATACTACGAAAAGGGAGAACGAGACGGCGAAGCCGTAGAGATCCCCTTGACCGTCCGTTTGGCTTGCTATGCTCTCGTAAAGGGACAGTCGGACTATTCGGGGCCAGATGACAGCTGAGCCGCGGATCTTTCTTTCACCGGGACGACAGGTTCGCTAAACCGGCCTGCGTGGCCCCGTAGCTCAATTGGATAGAGCACCGGCCTTCTAAGCCGATGGTTGCAGGTTCAAGTCCTGCCGGGGTCGCCAGCGTGCACCGGCTCGCCAATAACGAAGCTGGGAAACGCAGTGAAACGGGCCGCTAGTTGGAGCTAGGCGAACCCATGCGATGATAGCAGTCTTCTAAAGGGCTACTAGATGGTCAATAGAGTCACGACCGGAAAAAAACGCACACGGTCAAGAAGCCGGCGGCCAGAGTCCAGCCGACGAAGTCCG
>JBCBSE010000062.1:0-588 GCA_039819305.1 Pseudomonadota bacterium | reverse complement strand
GACCGCCAACGCCAAGGGCCTCAGCACGGCGGGGGGCGCCATCGTGATCCCCGAATCCCGGCTTGCGGTCGACACACTTTCAGAGCAGATAGCCACGGTGCTGACGAATCCCAAAGGGGCGCAGCAGATGGCACATGCCGCGTTGTCCGTGGCCATGCCGGATGCCGCCGCGGCTCTGGCCGACATAACAGAAGACTTGGCAAGGAGCAGTACGCCATGAGGGACCTTTCCTTTGAAGGAGCCAAACCGATGAATGCGGCGACCAAACTACCGGGTGATGTGGGCCCCATTCATTTTGTCGGTATCGGCGGCATCGGCATGTCGGGCATCGCCGAGGTGTTGCTGAACCATGGCTATACCGTGCAGGGATCGGACCTGAAACGCTCCAAGATCACCGACCGGCTTGAGTCGAATGGCGCCACGATCTTCGAAGGTCAGGCGGCCGAGAACCTCGAAGAGGCCGAAGTGGTCGTGATTTCATCGGCGATCAAGCCGGGAAACGCGGAATATGACGAGGCACGCAAGCGCGGCCTGCCCATGGTGCGGCGCGCCGAAATGCTGGCCGAACTGATGCGGCTGAAATCCAAC
>JBCBSE010000061.1:328-594 GCA_039819305.1 Pseudomonadota bacterium | reverse complement strand
GCAACGTTTGGAGCGGGTCAAGCCGGCGGAAGGGTCCTATCCCGACATCGCCGCGCGTGTCGAAAAGCTTGAACGTGTTGGCGCTCGACAAAACCGCCCATGGTGCGGCTCAATTCGGACAGTGTTTCTGCGTTTTTCGATTCGGCTTCAACAGCGCGATTGCGCAAATGTTCGATCGCCGTCACGATGTCGCGCAGCTTTAGCCCTTCAACTTCACCGCCGGAGAGCGACGCGGCCCCGCCGCCCTCGGCCTGGCTGTAGATCAT
>JBCBSE010000061.1:0-318 GCA_039819305.1 Pseudomonadota bacterium | reverse complement strand
AAGCCATTCGCCAACCGTCATTCCTTCGCGACGGGCGGCCTCTTTTGCGGTTTCCCGCGCGTCGCGTTGAATGCCTTTGACGCTCCAGGGGGCGTTCGATTTCATGACGTTCCACCGTTATGCGCTGGGGTGAATTCCCCTCCCATGGGGCTTTCAGCGCATCTTTGCGCCGAGCCCAGCAGATTTTGGTTAAGCTGCTTCGCGGCGCCCGCAAAGCCTTAAGCGGGAAGGAAAAAGCCCCTTTCGTTAATAGAACCTTAACGCTGATTCGTCGGCCAGCGGGACGGCGAAAACAAGTCGCTGCGCCTTTCACTTTCA
>JBCBSE010000060.1:0-617 GCA_039819305.1 Pseudomonadota bacterium | reverse complement strand
GGCACGCGGACGGACAGGTTTGGCTGATGACGCTTCACGCCGCCAAGGGCCTTGAATTCCCCGTCGTTTTCCTCCCCGGCTGGGAAGAGGAAATCTTCCCGTCGAAACGTTCAATTGACGAGGGCGGCGCGCCGGCGCTCGAAGAAGAACGCCGCCTCGCCTATGTCGGCGTCACCCGCGCCAAAGAAGACTGCCGCATTTCCTTCGCCGCTAACAGACAAGTGTACGGACAATGGCGCGCTCAGATGCCGTCCCGTTTCGTAGACGAACTGCCTGAAGAACATGTGGAGATCGCATCGGAACCGGGCCTCTACGGCGCGCCAGCGGATGATTTCGCCAGCCATTCCCGCTTCGACGGCGCCCGCCTCCAGGAAGACACGTACTATGATAATCCTGGCTGGCGGCGCGCGCGGGCGGCGAAACAGCGGGCCGTCGCTTCTCCACCGGTGATTGACGGGCGCGCGACCACAGTCTCTGTCAGCGCGCCGGGCGAAGCGAAATTCTCTATCGGCGCGCGCGTCTTTCACCAGAAATTCGGTTACGGAAAGGTGACCGCAGCGGAGGGTCAAAAGCTGACCGTGGACTTTGAGCATTCCGGGCCGAAACGCGTTATCGAC
>JBCBSE010000059.1:266-652 GCA_039819305.1 Pseudomonadota bacterium | reverse complement strand
GCGCCGGCGTGGTCGCCCGGCCCCCGCAGAGGCCTAGTCTTTACTTTGTTCAACCACTCTTTTTTGACACCCCGCGTTGCGCTCCTTGAGATCTAACGTTAGACACCACCTTCGCGCGGAGTGGCGCCGGAGTGGTCGCCCGGCCGCCGCAGGCGGCCTAGTCTTTACTTTGTTCGACCACTCTTTTTTGACACCCCGCGTTGCGCTCCTTGAGATCTAACGTTAGACACCACCTTCGCGCGGAGAGGTGCCGGAGTGGTCGAACGGGGCGGTCTCGAAAACCGTTGAGCGCGCAAGCGTTCCGGGGGTTCGAATCCCCCTCTCTCCGCCACTATGCACTTCATCGGTTGGAGTCCTTCTAACAGTTTGAACGGCAAAGACTTTAC
>JBCBSE010000059.1:0-256 GCA_039819305.1 Pseudomonadota bacterium | reverse complement strand
ACGGGGTTCGAAAACCCGTTTTTTCGGCAGTAGCGCGGCTTGTCCTGAAAACACAATTTCAGCACGGTTTGACGATGCGCAAGCCGCCCTGAATCCCAGAGAATGCGCGGGTTTGCGATGAACGCCATGGCGAGTTCGAAAAGCTCCGCGAATCCCCTTTGCGGCTGGCCTGTGCGCTCAAGCTTTTCGTGCAGAACAAGGCGCTCTTTTTCTAATACATCGATGCGCTTTTCATATGCGCCAGTGATCCGCTCAT
>JBCBSE010000058.1:0-690 GCA_039819305.1 Pseudomonadota bacterium | reverse complement strand
GTGGGCCTGACCAACCCGCACC
Source organism: Pseudomonadota bacterium (assembly GCA_039819305.1). Taxonomy (GTDB): domain Bacteria; phylum Pseudomonadota; class Alphaproteobacteria; order Caulobacterales; family Parvularculaceae; genus Hyphococcus. Next base: position 668 of record JBCBSE010000058.1, on the reverse strand, counting down.
AGCCGGATGTGAAAGCGCACGCTGTCGTACAACTGCGCCGCGATAACGCGCTTGGGACGCTGTATAATATCGTGGGGTTCCAGACAAAGATGAAGTATGGCGCACAGGTTTCTGTTTTCAAAACAATTCCTGGCCTTGAGAATGCAAGTTTTGCCCGCTTGGGTGGCATTCACCGCAACACGTTTCTGAATTCGCCGACCCTGCTGGATGATCAAATGCGCCTGCGGTCCCGGTCGAACATCCGCTTTGCAGGCCAGATCACCGGCGTCGAGGGATATGTCGAATCCGCCGCGATGGGCCTTCTGGCGGGGCGCTTGGCCGCGGGGGAAATTCTGGGTCGGCCCCTGTCGGCCCCGCCACAGGACACAGCCATGGGCGCGCTTATCCACCACATCACAGGCGGGGCGGAAGCCAAGACGTTTCAGCCGATGAACATCAATTTCGGCCTGTTCCGCCCGGTCGATGGCCTGAAAGGCGGGCGGCGCGGACGCCGGGACCGCTATAAGGCTTATACCGATCGCGCCAAGGCGGCCTGGTCCGAATGGGTCGCGCAATCACAACTGGACGCAGCGCAACCTGTGTGATTTCCTTAATGCATGACTAAAAAGTTTCTGGATCAGGTTTACGACGCCTCGACACCCGAAGAAACCCGGGCGCTGTATAACGCC
>JBCBSE010000057.1:0-752 GCA_039819305.1 Pseudomonadota bacterium | reverse complement strand
CCGGACAGGTGGCGCGAAAGCTGATCGGCACCGACGCCTTCCAGGAATGCGATACGGTCGGAATCACCCGCGCGTGCACCAAGCACAACTACCTTGTTCCGTCCGCTCACAGATTGCCGACAATCGTGCACGAAGCGTTTCACGTCGCCTGCGAGGGACGTCCGGGGCCCGTCCTGATCGACGTGCCGAAGGATGTGCAGTTTGAAGAGGCGCCGTACGTTTCCAAGGGCGACGCTGTGTTGCGCCAGGCGGGGCACCGGACGGAGATTCGGGCGCGTGATGTGGAGACGGCGGTCGACCTGATGCGCCGCGCCCGGCGCCCGGTCTTCTACACCGGCGGCGGCGTCATCAACGCCGGTCCGCGCGCGTGCGAGGCGCTTCGCGACTTCGTCCGCGCCGCCGGGTTTCCCATCACCTCGACCCTGATGGGGCTCGGCGCCTATCCCGCATCCGGTGAGAACTGGATCGGCATGCTGGGGATGCACGGGCTCTACGAGGCCAATCTGGCGATGCATGGCTGCGATCTGATGATCAATATCGGTGCGCGCTTCGACGACCGGATCACCGGCCGCGTGCAGGATTTCAGCCCGAAATCCAAGAAGGTCCATATCGATATCGACCCGTCCTCGATCAACAAGGTCATCCATGCCGATGTGCCGATCATCGGCGATGTCGGCCATGTGCTGGAGGACGCGCTCAAGATCTGGAAGGCCCGCGGCCGCAAGACCAACAAGGAGGGGCTCAATAAATGG
>JBCBSE010000056.1:0-1688 GCA_039819305.1 Pseudomonadota bacterium | reverse complement strand
ATCATCAGCACCTTGCCGAACCGTCGCCCGCCCATGAAGAAATCGCCCGTATCCTTGATGGCCTTTCCCGTCATCAGCCCGATGGCGGTCAGCGCAGTGAAGTAGATCGCGATGACGACGAGGTCGTATGGATGCAGTCCGAACATCTAATGTCCCTTCGTCCAGCGCTCGCGAAGCATGAAAGCGGCACGCTTTGGTTTACGGGCGCGCGTGAAAACGCCTTTGCGGTTGTCGACGACGCGCCGGAAATGCTGCGCGGTGCGAAAATCAGCAAGATTCCAGATATGCGCGCCGATACAGGCGGGGTGACGCTCCGCGACGTCGAGATAGGCCGCGATGAACTCAGCCTGATATTCCTCAGTGAAAAGCTGGTCGTAGGTTGCATGCTCGCCATGCAGGGCGTCAGCGCCGAACTCCCACAAGGCGATGGGCTTTTCATGACGCTGTGCAAGCAAATCCATGGTCTCGCGCAACCGCGCCGCGCCGCACGCGATCTGACCTGGCGCGTCATACCAGCCGTGATAGCGGTTAAGGCCAATAACATCGCAACGAGCAAACGCCGGATCGTCAACGCCCGCATACTGAACATTCGCCATGGTCAGCGGGCGCGCCGGGTCGAGCGCGCGCGCTTCGGCGAACACTGCATCCCAATAGGGACCCGCCTTTTCTTCATTGTAATCCGGCTCGCCGAGATAGCCGGGCTCGTTCGCAAGCGACCACATGATGACGCTTGGGTGGTTGCGGTCGCGGGCGATCTGGGCGCGCAAAGCGGCAAGATGATGTTCCTGCGTCGTCTCGCTGACATTGCGGAAATCCAGATTGACGCAAGCCAGCTCCGAGACAACGAGAACGCCATGGCGATCCGCCCAGTCGAGCTGTTCTTCAGCATAAGGATAGTGCGATGTGCGAAAGCTGTTGGCGCCGCACCAGCGCATCAGGCCGAAATCCTTGACCATCATCGGCAGATTAAGTCCGCGGCCGCTGATGTCGGCGTCTTCGTGACGGCCGAAACCGCGCAGAAAAACCGGCTCGCCATTAAGCAGCAATTGCCGCCCCTCGCAGGCGATCGTACGGATGCCGACAGGCAGCGACAGCGCGTCCACCGGCTCGCCGTCGCGCAGCAGGGCGAGATCAAGGTCATAGAGAGTCGGCGTCTGCGGCGACCAGAGCGAAGGCGCGTCAACCGTCAGCGTCAACGCGCCATCGCCCGCCGCTTCAGCGACAATGCGTTCCTGCAGGCGCAGCCGCGCCCCGATGCGTCCTTCAGAGGCGGCGCTCACATGGACAAGCGCCTTGCGCCCGTCGACCTCTGTATCGACACGGGCCCCCTCAAGACGGGCTTGCGGCAGCGCCATCAGATACACCGGCCGATGCAAGCCTCCGTAAGGGAAAAAGTCGGGCCGCGTCGCCGGAAAGACTTCGTCCTTGCGCCGGCCTTCGCGCGCAAAATCCTCGGCGCTGATTCCAGGCGTCAAGCCGTCGGCGGATTCTTCGTTGGAGACGCGCACCGCAACCGACATCGTTTCGCCGGGACGCGCCGCATGCGTGATGTCGGCCTCAAAGGGCAGATAGGGAAGTCGCCCCTTCCCGACCTGCGCGCCATTGACAAAAACATCCGCGGTGTAACCCGCCGAGCCGAAATGCAGCATGAGGTCTCGCCCGGCAAAAGACAGCGGCACAAACAGGTC
>JBCBSE010000055.1:0-1906 GCA_039819305.1 Pseudomonadota bacterium | reverse complement strand
ATGAAAGCGCGAGTCAATTGCTCGACAGCCGCGATGCGGTCACGGCTACCGCCGCTGCGCAGTTGGAAACACAGATCGCCGCGCTTGACGGCGTTGATCCGGAAGTCATCGCCTTTAGCGGCGAAGACGAGACCCGCACCGTCAATGCAATCCGGCAGTCTGTCGCCGATACGCCGCGCCAGCGATTGGGCGCGGTCTTTGTTGTAACCGATGGCCAGGCGTCGGACGCAGCCGATGCAGAAGACTCGCTCGCGATCGATGCGCCCGTTCACATCCTCACCACCGGCGCGCAAGGAGAGACGGATCGTAAAATCACTTTGGTGAACGCCCCGCGATACGGCATTGTACGCCAATCTGTGCGGGTGACGTTCCGGGTCGATGATTTGGGGCCAGACGAAATTCTTCTTAGCGATTCGCGGCCGGTGATGGTGACGCTGCGCATCGGCGGCGAGGAAATTCTGCGCGAGGCGGTGCCTGTCGGCACGGAGGCGGGGTTTGACGCGCCGCTCGACCGACCGGGTCAGACGGTTATTGAACTCGAAGTCTCCGAGCGTCCTGGCGAACTGACGACACGCAACAACATCGCCGTACTCCCGATCACGGCGGTGCGCGATCGCTTACGCGTTTTGCTGATCTCTGGGGAGCCGCATCCAGGGGAACGCGTATGGCGCAACCTCCTGAAGTCCGACCCTGCCGTCGACCTTGTGCATTTCACTATATTGCGCCCCATCGATAAGAACGACGGCACGCCGGTTGATGAATTGGCGCTGATTCCATTCCCCCAAGATGAGCTTTTTATCGACAAGCTCGACGAGTTCGATTTGTTGATTTTCGACCGCTACGCCTATCGCGGCGTTTTGTCTTCATTTCACTTCGACAATATCGCCAGGTTTGTCGACAATGGCGGTGCAGTGTTGATCGCATCCGGGCCCGAATATAACAGCCACTTGAGCCTCGCGACACGCCGCAACCTGTCCTTCATTCTGCCGGCCCTGCCAGCGGGAACCGCAATCGAACAAACCTACAGACCTGAGGTTACGGATCTTGGCGCGCGCCACCCGGTGACCGCAGATCTCGACGATGCGGATATTTGGGGCCGCTGGCTGCGGACGATGCCGGTCGTTCAAATGCGCGGGCAGACGCTGCTCTCCGGCCCTGACGACGCGCCGCTGCTGATCCTGGACCGGATCGGCGAAGGGCGCATCGGGCTTCTCCTTTCAGACCATGTCTGGCTGTGGGCGCGCGGATTTGACGGCGGCGGTCCGCATGCTGAATTCCTGCGCCGCATCGCGCATTGGCTAATGAAGGAGCCCGAACTCGAAGAGGAAGCGTTGTCCCTGCGCGCCGAAAATGACGCGCTTGTCGTCGAGCGGCGTACAGTCAATGAAGCAATCGAGCCGGTCCTTGTAACCGGCCCTGACGGCGAAGCATCCGAGATCCGTCTTTCGGAAACATCGCCGGGTTTGTTTGCCGCCCGCCTCGACAATGCGCAGCGCGGCCTATACCGGGCGATATCGGGGGATCTGTTCGCAATCGGCGTGATCGGTCTTGAGGCGGCGCCTGAATTTCAGGATGTGGTTTCAACTGGCGTCGCCTTATCTGCGCTGCCGGAAGCGACCGGCGGCGGGGTTTTCGCTGTGCGTCGCGGGGATAGCGCAGTGCTTCCCGATCTGCGGCGGGTTCGCGGCGCCGGCGCCGAGCGCGCGGGTGAAAACTGGGCGGGGATTGCGACCCGCGAGGCCGCCCGCATCGAAAACATCAAAGACGCGCCGCTGGCGCCGGCGGCTTTCTGGCTCATGGTGATTGCTTTCGCATTACTAGCCGCCTGGGCAATCGAAGGCGGTCGCTTCGCCCGCGTCCGAAAACAAGGTTAATCCGTGTAAACCCTGTTTTTCAGCCATTTCAG
>JBCBSE010000054.1:0-2550 GCA_039819305.1 Pseudomonadota bacterium | reverse complement strand
CAACCCAGCTGCGGAGCTGGGTTGTCGCCGCACAGGGCAAACCGGCGAACGCCTTTGACCCGGCCGGCGGCGATGTCGGCGCTTTCGGGCGCCGCCTGACGCGAACGCACGCGAACTGCGTTGAAAACCTGCCGGTCGCAGCCGCGCTCCTTTTATATGCGATCGCGGCAGGCGAGACCGCAGCGACCAACCCATTGGCCATTGTCTTCTTAGCGGCGCGCATCGCTCAGACCAGCGTTCACCTCGCCTCAACGACCGAGATCGCTGTCAAACTTCGCTTCGCCCTTTATGTTGTCCAGCTTGCGATTCTTTTCTGGTGGCTCGTGCAACTTGCCGGCGTCGCATGAGAAAGCGTCAAGAACCCGCTTGTCTCTGGGCGCCGCCGGATGACGCCTTTTATCGTCAGTATCACGACGAAGAATGGGGCGTTCCGGAATATGACGACCGGGCGCTGTTTGAGAAACTCATTCTCGACGGCTTCCAGGCGGGCTTGTCCTGGCGCACAATCCTCTACAAACGCGACAATTTTCGAAATGCCTTTGACGGGTTTCACCCGGAAAAAATGGCGCGATATGCGCCGGCGAAAGTCAATCGTTTGATGAGCGACAAGGGCATCATCCGATCCCGGACGAAAATCGAGGCGGCCATCGGCAACGCGCGCGCCTGGCTAGACATCATGGAGACGGGGCCCGATGAATTTTCTGATTTCCTCTGGGGTTTCGTCGGCGGCCGACCGATCGTTAACCGCGTCGTCAACTATCGCGACCATGCGGTCAAATCGGCTGAAAGCGAGGCGATGTCGAAGGCGCTGAAAGCGAAAGGGTTCAAATTTTGCGGGCCCGTCATCGTCTATGCCTTCATGCAGGCGGTGGGCATGGTCAATGATCACGAAATCGCCTGTCCGAGGTGGAAAGCCGTTCAAAGGCTCGCGCGCTGAAGACCTTGAAGGTTGCGCACAGCCGCCGGCGGGCGCAAAGTGACAACCTGTTTTTCTGATTGGAAAGTTCGTTTTATGGCTACCCCGCACGCCAGCGACATCCGGATCATTTCGACCGGCCTTTACACGCCGCCGACCGAAATCTCCAACGAGGCCCTCGTCACCGCCTTTAACGACTATGTCGACCAATATAACGCGGAGATGAGCGCCGACATTGCAGCTGGGCGCATCGAGCCGCTGCAGAAATCATCGTCTGACTTCATAGAAAAGGCGTCGGGCATCAAATCGCGCCATGTGATCGATGCGTCGGGCGTTCTCGACATCAATCGCATGGCGCCAAAAATCGAAGCGCGCCCGGATGACCAACTTTCGGTGATGGCCGAAATGGCGGTCGCCGCCTCTCGCGACGCCATGCGCGCGGCTGATCTGCGCGCCGAAGATATAGACGGCGTCATCTGCGCGGCGTCCAACATGCAGCGCGCCTACCCGGCGATGGCTGTTGAGATTCAGGACGCGCTTGACGTCAAAGGCTACGGATTTGACATGAATGTCGCGTGTGCGTCCGCCGCGTTTGGCATTCAAACCGGGATGGGCCTGATCCGCACGGGCGCGCGGCGCATTCTTGTCGTCAGCCCGGAGATCTGCACCGCGCATTTGAATTTCCGCGACCGCGACAGCCATTTCATTTTCGGCGACGTGGCGACCGCGGTCATTCTGGAGCGCACCGACGCGCCGGCAACCGGCGAGAGCTGGGATATTCTTGGCGCCAAACTGGCGACAGAGTTTTCAAACAACATCCGCAACAATTTCGGGTTTTTGAACCGCTGCGAACGTGAAACAGATGCGCGGGCCGACCCCCAAACCGACCCTTACACCGACAAGCTCTTCATCCAGGAGGGCCGCAAGGTTTTTAAGGAAGTTGTGCCCATGGTCAGCGAACTGATATCGGGCCATCTCGCTGACGCAGGGATCGCGCCAGAAGCGGTGAAGCGGTTCTGGCTGCATCAGGCGAACCTCGCCATGAACGAATTCATCGCGCGGAAGGTCCTTGGCCGCGACGCCAGCCGCGAGGAAGCGCCGGTCGTGCTCGACGAATATGCAAACACCTCGTCAGCCGGCTCGATCATCGCGTTCCACAAACATCGCGACGGGCTTGATGTCGGGGATATCGGCGTCATTTGCGGGTTCGGGGCCGGCTACTCGGCAGGTTCGGTCATTGTCCGCCGGGCCTCATGACGGCGTCGCCGTCTTTCAATCAGAATAAACCGTGCTATGGCGTTCAGGACGCCGCCAACATTGCGACGAGGCGATGACCAATCACGTTCACCAAGGCGACCTGCCAGGCGATCTAGACCTAGGCGCAACGATCGCCATCGACAGCGAGACCCTGGGCCTTAATACCCAGCGCGACGCGCTATGCGTCGTCCAGCTCTCGGCCGGCGACGGCGATGCGCATCTCGTTCAGCTCGACAGGGAAACTTACGACGCGCCAAATCTGAAATGCCTTCTCGCCGATCCAGACGTCCTTAAGATTTTCCATTACGCCCGATTTGACATCGCCGCCTTCCGGCACTGGCTCGGGGTCGAAACCAGGCCGCTTTACTGCACGAAAA
>JBCBSE010000053.1:0-3471 GCA_039819305.1 Pseudomonadota bacterium | reverse complement strand
TGAGGAAATGATCACCGAGATCTTTCGCGCCGGCGTCAGGTCTTACAAGGACCTGCCGAAGCTCCTCTATCATATTCAGTGGAAATTCCGCGACGAGATCCGGCCGCGCTTCGGCGTCATGCGCGGGCGCGAATTCCTGATGAAGGACGCCTATTCCTTCGACATTGACGAGGCCGCCGCCCGCCATAGCTATAACCGCATGTTCACGGCCTATCTGCGCACCTTTTCGCGCATGGGGCTGACGGCGATCCCGATGCGCGCCGACACGGGGCCCATCGGCGGCGATCTTTCCCACGAGTTTATCGTCCTTGCCGAGACGGGCGAGAGCGAGGTCTTTTGCGATCGGCGCCTGCTTGATCTGCCTGTCCCGGCTGCGGACACCGACTTCTCGGCGGACCTGCAGCCGATCGTTGATCAGTTCACGCAGTATTACGCTGCGACTGATGAAATGTATGACAAGGCGGGCTTTGAGGAAAAGGTCGCGCAAGGCGATCGCGTTTCCGCGCGCGGGATCGAAGTCGGGCACATCTTCTTTTTTGGAACCAAATATTCCGAGCCGATGAAGGCGGTCGTCGCCGGCCCCGACAGCAAGGAGATTCCGGTGCAAATGGGCTCCTATGGCGTCGGTGTCTCGCGCCTTGTCGGCGGACTGATCGAGGCGTTCCATGACGACGACGGGTGCAAATGGCCGATGGCTGTCGCGCCTTATCATGTCGGGATCATCAATCTCAAAGCCGGCGACGCGGACGCAGACGCGGCTTGCGAGAAACTCTACCGGGCGCTGACGGATGCAGGCGTTGAGGTTCTCTACGACGACACGGCGTCGCGCGGCGGGGAGAAGTTTGCGCGCATGGACCTCATCGGCCTGCCGCTGCAGGTGACTGTCGGCCCGCGCGGGCTGAAAGACGGCAAGGCCGAGATCAAGTCCCGCGCTGATGGCGCGCGCGAGGAAGTTTCGCTTGAGGCGGCCGCGGCCCATGTCGCGGCGGCGGTGAAGGCTGGCCTTAACTATCGTTAAGCGTGTTGGGGCGGCGTCGGCCCAGGACGGGTCGGCGGTTTCAGCCGGCGCCTCGCCGCGTTGCGCCTCGACAGGCCAGGCGGCGCGCCCTACATCAAGGCCCCTATGTTGAAGGACAACGAAGCCATCGCGCGCGCCGCCGCGCCGTCGAAGCCGACCCGGCCCTTCTCGTTTTTCGAGTGGATGGTGGCGCGGCGCTATCTCGGCGCGACGCGATCGGGGCGCGGCGTATCGCTGATATCGATCATCGCCTTTCTCGGCATCATGCTGGCGGTGGCGGTCCTCATCATCGTGATGTCGGTGATGCAAGGCTTTCGCGCAAAGCTTCTTGATCAGATGCTGGGCCTTAACGGGCACATCTTCATTGAGATGGAGGCGGGCGCGGATCCCGACCCCTTCGTCTCGCGGCTCGAAACGGTCGACGGCGTCATCAACGCCGCCCCGCTGTTGCAGGGCTACTCCTATGCGACGACGCCGGCGGGCGGGGAGGTCGCGCTGGTCCGCGGCATGCGGCGCGCCGATATTCTCGGCTTTGACGAGCTCAACGATCCGGAAAACCTGATCCGCGGCAATTACGAGACATTCGGCGTCGGGCGAAACGGCGGCAACGAGATCATCCTCGGCGCGCGGCTCGCCTCGGCGCTCAATGTCGATGTCGGCGCCGGCGTCACGCTCACCACCCATGGAGGCAATGAAACCGTTTTTGGCCGCGTGCCGGTGCGCTCGAAGACCTATCTCGTCGGCGCGATCTTCGAGGTCGACAATTCGCAATATGATTCGACGATCATCTTCATGCCGTTCGAGCAGGCGAAGATTTTCTTCGCTGGCTCCGGGGCGAGCGAACAGATCGAGATCCGCGTCGCCGATCCCGACGGATTCGACGCCTGGGTCCCGGCCATCACCGAGATCGCCGAGGGGCGCCGGCTCACCGACTGGACCCGCATCATCGGGCCCTATTTCGATGCGCTGAAGATCGAGCGCAATGTAATGCGACTGATCTTGATGCTGATTGTCGCCGTCGCCGCGCTCAACATCATCACCGGCCTCGTGATGCTCGTGAAAGACAAGACCGGCGACATCGCCATCTTGCGCACCATGGGCGCGACCCAGGGCGCGATCATGCGCATCTTCTTTCTGTCGGGCGCCTTGATCGGCCTTCTCGGCACGCTTGCGGGCGTCATTCTGGGCGCGCTCTTCGTCACCTATATCGATCCCATCGAGGCGATGCTTTCGGCGCTCTTCGGCACGGACCTCTTCAACGCCGAGATTTATTTCTTCCAGAATATCCCCGCCGAAATGCAGCCCGGCGAGGTCGCGACCATCGCCGGCTGGGCGCTTTTCATGTCTTTCGTCTCGACGCTTTATCCGGCCTGGCGCGCGGCCCGGCTCGATCCGGTCGAAGCCCTTAGATACGAATAGGAGGTCCTCCATGACGTTAAGCGAAAAACGGTTCGGACAATGGATCGACGCTTATGGCGCGGCCTGGGCGGCGCGCGACGGAAATCGTTTTGGAAGCCTTTTCGAAGACGACGCCGTCTATTACTGGACGCCGCTCAAAGAACCGAACAAGGGCCGCGCCGCGATTGTTGCGGCGTTCAACGGCGCGGTCGCGCGCCAGCGCGAAATCGATTTTAATGCGCGCATTCTTTATACGCAGGCCAGTCTCGGCTGCGCGCACTGGACCGTCTCTTTCACGCGCGCCGCAACGGGCAAGCGCGTCCATATTGACGGCATTCTCGTTGTTCAGTTCAGCGAGCATGGCCGCGCCCAGTCGTTCTGGGAGTGGTGGCACACCGATGAACATGACTGACGAAGAAGCGTTGCGTTTCGACGGCGTCGCGCGGCGTTACGGCGATCTCGTCATCGTCGAGGAGGTAAGCCTCGCGCTGCGCCGGGGCGAGACCGCGGCGTTGCTTGGGCCGTCCGGCTCCGGCAAGTCTTCGCTTCTTCATATCGCCGGGCTTCTCGAAGCGCCGAGCGAGGGGGAGGTGACGATCGGCGGGCGCGCGACGTCGGGTCTCTCCGATGCGGCCCGCACGGCGATTCGCCGCGACTATCTCGGCTTCGTCTATCAGTTCCATCATCTGCTTCCCGAATTCACCGCGCTTGATAATGTGGCCCTGCCGCGGCTGATCGCCGGTGATGCGAAGCGGGTCGCCGAGGAAAAGGCCGCCGGCTTCCTGACCGCGCTTGGCCTTGGCGAGCGACTGACCCACCAGCCGGGCCAGCTCTCGGGCGGCGAGCAACAGCGCACGGCGATCGCGCGCGCCCTTGTCAATCGGCCGGCGCTCCTCCTCGCCGACGAGCCGACCGGCAATCTCGATCCGAAAACCTCCGACGTCGTTTTCGACGCGCTTCTGAAGATTGTGCGCCAGGAGGGCCTCGCGGCGCTCATCGCGACCCACGACCAGCGTCTCGCCAAGCGCATGGACCGCATCGTCGTGATCAAGGAC
>JBCBSE010000052.1:0-4873 GCA_039819305.1 Pseudomonadota bacterium | reverse complement strand
GGTTAAACTTGCAAGTTCCGGCGCGCCAATCGAAGCATAAGCCGCACAGAGGCTCGACCATAATGATTTGCGAAGCGCCGCGTCGTCCATGACGACATGCTCTGAAAGAACGCGCGTTGCATGTACGCCCGTCACGCAATGAAGCGCGGTGAAGTCTTCCGTCGCCAAAAACAAGCGCAGCGCCACTGACGCGATTTCTTCAAATGCGACATCGGCGGCCGCAGTGCGCGCCAGCACGGCGTTAAGCGCCGGGTTCGCGAAGATCTCGTCCATGCGCGCTGAAATCGTATCCTGGTCGAGCGACAACTTGCGCCGCTGCTTTTTCATGGTCGCGGCGACGTCTTGCAAAAGAGTTGTCACGTCATTGTTCGACGCGCCGATATGCCGGCCAAACTTGATCGGATGGGCTTGCGCGTACCAGTAAGCCATGCCGGCGGCGATTTCCGCATCGCTGTTGGCGATGAGCCCGTATGCAACGCGGATGACGCCGTGAAAGGCCGCCGCCGCGAGCGACCCGGTCAATTCGGGCAGATGCTCGGCAAGCACGTGGGCGCGACCCTCGGTCGAGATGCGGGTCGTGAAATAGTTGAGCGCCGCCGGATAGACCGTCGGATCGCCGAGCCGCGCCGACAACAGAAGCGGATCGATCGTCGACTTCGCCGGACGCCGGCGCTTCAGCTTGCGGCGATAGACTTTCGCAAAGGCGTCAATGCGTTCGGCCGGCGCGCCGAGACGCTTCAGCGCCGTCGCCGTCATCGGCAGATGATCGGAGAAATGGTGTTCGCCATATTCGGGCGCATATTTCTGCGCATGGGTGTTGATATCGAAGGGGGCGCTCGGGCTCATTTGCGGACCGGTTGTCTTTTTTATCGTCGCCGCCTTAGCAGCGCGATCCTCTCTTACAGAGGCAGAAAATAGCGCTTTTGGCGGCGAAAGGGAATGAAAAAACGCCGCCAAAGGGGTCCATGAGCGCAAAAAAAGGTCTGTTTTTCAGTTCTTTGTGCCGTAAATCCGATCCCCTGCATCACCGAGGCCGGGCATGATGTAGCCCTTGTCGTTCAACTCCCGGTCGAGGGCGGCCGCAATGATGGGGATATCCGGGTGAGCGGCGCTGAAAGCGTCAACGCCTTCCGGGGCGGCGACAAGGCAGGTGAATTTTATGCGCTGCGCGCCTTTCTCCTTCAGCGCATTGGCTGCGGCTATGGCGGTGCCGCCCGTCGCCAGCATCGGATCGATCAGCAGCACCTGACGCTTCTCCAGCTGGTCCGGTGTTTTGAAATAGTAGTTGCGGGGCTTGAGTGTCTCGTGATCGCGCTCGAAACCGATGTGGCCAACGCGCGCCGACGGCACGAGGTCCAGCAATCCGTCGAGAAAGCCGTTCCCGGCGCGCAGGATCGAAATGAAACAGAGTTTCTTGCCGTCGAGATAGGGAAAGAGGCCGCGCTCCAGCGGCGTTTCGATCTCGATCTCGCGCAGTGCCAGATCGCGCGTCGCCTCGCAGCCCAGAACGAACGCGATCTCGCGCATCACCTGACGGAACTGCGCAGTCGGTGTCTCGCGGTCCCGCAAGATGGTGAGCTTATGCTGGATCAGGGGGTGTTCGACGACGGTGAGATTTGCAGACGACATAGCGGCGCGCGGTCCATAAATGCGTTGGTGGTTTATCGCGGGCGCGCGGCCTAAAGTCCATTGCGCGACGCGCCATCTGAGGAGACCCGGCCATGCTTTCGGAATTCGACAGGCAGATGATCGAGCTTTCCTTTCTGGAAGCGAAGATCAGCCGCGATGCGGGCGGGCTTCCCATCGGATCGGTTCTGGCGCGCGGCGAGACCATCCTCGCGGCCGGGCATAATCAGCGCGTTCAGAAGGGCGACCCGATTGCTCACGGGGAAATGGACGCGCTTCGCAAGGCCGGCCGGCAGGCGACATACGCTGATACGACGCTCTACACCTCGTTAAGCCCCTGCATGATGTGCTCAGGGACGATCGTGCAGTTCAAGATCCCCCGCGTCGTCATCAACGACACGCAGAACTTCGGCGGGAATGAAACGTTCCTGCTTGAGCGCGGCGTTGAGGTGATTGATGCTGCTCACGATGCATCGATCATGCAGATGGCGCAGTTCATCAACGATCATCCCGATCTCTGGAACGAAGATATCGCTTTCCCGCCCAGATGAGCGCTGCGACATGGGCGGCGAATGACCCGAGAAGAAAAGCGGGGATCGCCCCGGGCGCGCCCGCAAGCGCGGCTCTTAACGCCAGCATGAGCAAGGCGCCGGAAGCCAGAAAAGCGAGCGCCGGCGCCATGAGTTCAAGCGCGCGCGTCTTTGACAGAAGATAAGCAATCGCCACCGCCTCAAGAACGATCCCGGCGAGAATGAAATCGATCAGCCTCGGCGTCGCCTCGATCATGGCGCGGCGCCTTCAATTCGGACGGCGCAAATGAGCAACGCGCTATCGCTGCGGCGAGACAACGCCGATCAGATGCCCCAGATCTTTAAAGAAAATCTTCGCATGCGCCATGTGGTCGGCCTTGACGAGACGCTTGTTCATATACGCCTCCCAGGTCAGTCTTTGTACGTCCTGATCGCGGCAAATGCTGACGAAGCGCTCGCGTCGTTTGTCATTGCGGTACCAGAAATGTTGCATGATCCCGAGAATGAAGAAGACCTTGCCATGCTCTTTCAGATAGCGCTTGCGGGCCCGCGCGAGCGCGCGGACATCGCCTGTCGCGAGAACTTCGTCGGCGGCTTCAGCTGCGGTCTGTCCACCGAGCATCGCATAATAGATGCCCTCGCCCGAGGCCGGCGCGACGCACCCCGCCGCGTCGCCTGCGAGGATGACGTCCTTGCCATTGTCCCAACGCTTTAGGGGTTTGAGCGGGATCGGCGCGCCTTCACAGCGTATCGTTTCCGCGCCGTCGAGTTTGGTTTTCTCGCGCAACGCGCCGACCGCGCCGCGTAAGGAGAAGCCCTTGTTGGCGCTGCCGACGCCGACGCTCGTCGTATCGCCATGGGGAAAGACCCAGGCGTAAAAGTCAGGCGACAATTCGCCCTGATAATAGATATCGCAGCGCTCGCCATCGAAGCCGGCGTTGTCCGCCGGCGACCGGATCACCTCGTGATAAGCAAAGACGCAGGGTTTTTTATCGGCCCCGCGCACGGTCTGCAGCGCAACTTTTGACTTCGCGCCGTCGGCGCCGATGATGACGCCGGCTTTGACGGCGGCCAGCGGCGCCTTCTTGGATGCGCCCTTGGTCCGATACTTTACGACAGCGACGCCGTCTTCATCGCGATCGATTTTTTCAAATGCGCCGTCGATGCGGGTTGCGCCCGCCGCTGCTGCGCGCTCGCGAAGCCATTCGTCGAAATGCTCCCGGTCGACCATGCCCACAGAGCCGCCATTGATCGGCATATCGACTTCGGCGTCGCTCGGCGAGATCATCCGCGCCGACTGGGCGCGCGCGACGATCTGCGATTCGGGGATATCGAAGTCGCGGATCAGCCGCGGGGGGATCGCGCCGCCGCAGGGCTTGATGCGTCCCGCCTTGTCAAGAAGCAGAACGCTCCGGCCCGCCTTTGCAAGCTCATGCGCGGCTGTCGCGCCGGCGGGACCGCCGCCGACAACGACGACATCGTAGCGGGGAATTTCAGTATTCGCATCAAACGCCATGGCGCGGGCTCCTTGTGGCATCCGCCTATTCGGCGGGTAAATGTTCACCGGCGGGCATGGCCGGCAAGCGGGCGTTATCCGCTTGCGTGGGCCCGACACGGACGGCGAGATAGGCGGCGATCAAGAAAACAAAGCCTTCAATTGCGAAGACGGCGGCGAAAGCGAGACTGACGTCGGCGACCATCGTGCGCATAAAATCGATGCCGACAGCGCCGATGAATCCGCCAAGACCAAAGGCGATTGCTTGCGACGCGCCCCACAGCCCCATGCGCGTTCCCTCGCGCGCTTTCTGGCCGACGCTTGCAAGCGTCATCATCGAGCCTATGGCCGCGACCGCGAAGGCGCCGTTGGCGACGCCGAGAGCAAAGACGTTGGTTTGCAGCGGCCAGGCGGCGCCGAATTGCGCGCCATAAGCGAGCGCGAGCAGCGCTGCGCCGGAGGCGACGCAGCCGCCCATGGTCCAGATGCGCATGAAGCGCGCGCGCGAGCGCCCGACGATGGTGCCGATGATCGCTGTCGCAATCATGCCCATCAGGACGCCGCCATTCTGCACGCTCGAAAGCTTTGTCGACTCGCCGGGCGTATAACCGTGAACGAAGCCCGCGAAAGGCTCCAGGATCAGATCCTGCGCGCTATAGGCGATCATCGAGGCGAAGATGAAAATCGTGAAGCGCCGCGCCTGACCCTCATTCCAGATGGCGCCAAGCGCCTCGCGAAACGGGACTCTATCAGATGGCGGAACAACCGCCCTTATCGCCTCGCTTCGGCGCCCTTCAACGCCCCACAGCGCCACCGCCGCGACGAGAAGCGCGACGAGGGAGACGCCGCCGGCGACGCCGATCAGCCGGCCCATGGAGAACGGATCAAGAAGCTGGCCCGCGACGCCGGCCGTAACAACGAAGCCGAGGATCATCATGATCCAGACAATCGCCGCGGCCGCGGCCTTGCGCGCCGGCGCGACGCGGGTTGCAAGGAGCGCCAGGAGATTCGTGCCTGCTGCGCCGACGCCGACGCCGATCAGCGTGAAGCCGAGAACCGCGCCGATGAGCCCGAGCGCAGCGCTTGACGCAAGCAGCGCCGTCGCGACAGCGGAAAGCGTCGCCCCGGCCGCGAGCACGACCATGCCGCCCATGATCCAGGGCGCGCGCGCCCCGCCCAGATCAGCGCCATAGCCCCAGCGCGGGCGCGAGAGCTGCACTGC
>JBCBSE010000051.1:0-5349 GCA_039819305.1 Pseudomonadota bacterium | reverse complement strand
GCCCTGATGAAAAGCGGTAACGCACCGCAAGCGCGGCGAGAAAGGCGGCCCACGCAAAGGCGAGGATGCGCCAGTCCGCATCGGAACCGGCGAGCACGACAATCCCGACGCCGGCGCTGATGCCGGCCGCCCAGAAAAAATCGCGCGCGCGTACTTGCGCGGCGGTCTTCTTGATGGTGACGGCGATTTCTTCCTGCATATACCGATCCCTACGCCCCGGCGAAGGCGAGCGCAAATGCGGTCGCGATTAAGGCTAGCGGCCCTGCGGCCTCATCAGCGCAAAGACAAATCCGCCGATAGCGCCCGCGAGACACTGCAGAGCGAGGCCCGTCGCCGTGCGCGCGCCGCCGATGACGCCCGCGCCGCCGCCAAGCTGGGCTTCGACGGCGTAAAGCAGGACAAGGATCGAGGCTGCGCCGGCGACCGGGTAGGCGACCGGCGCCAGCGGCTTCAGGACCCGCCGCGCGCCCGCTGCAACCAGAAAAGCGATCACGAATGCGACGGCGATCATCGCGCCATATTGCCATAGGCCGATAAGGTTCGCGGCGTAGGTTTCCGCCTGCTGGGCCGGTGTGTAGGTCGCCCCGATGGCCGCCTGCGCGCCAATCACCTGATAGGTGTAAAACACCGACGCGAAGAGATAGGCGGCAATGACGGCCGTCAGAAATGCAATCATCGTTCGCAGCATGCTTGTCTCTTTCTCGTCTCCCGCAACGCATCAAATAAACGCTGCTTATCAGCGCCATCTGTTGACGGCGGCGGCGGCCGTCGCCTAGCTGATACCCTTAGTTTCCCATTCCCACGGCGCCGGGCCGTTGAAACCATCATAGCAGGGAGATCGTTGTGAGAAACACCGCCAGTCAGTCCCTTTTCGCCGCTGCCTTCGCCATCGCGCTTTGCGGTTGCGGCGAGGGTGGGGACGCCGAAGCGCAGGCCGCGTCAGCCTTGCCCCCGGGCGGCGGCGGCGGCGACAAGGAATTGCAGACGACGCTCGCTGATCCGGCGCCAGAGGGCGACACAGCCCTTGCCGTCGAGACAGTCGCCGGCGGCCTCGACGTGCCGTGGGCGATATCCTTCATCCCTAATGGCGATATCCTGATCTCCGAACGCAAGGGAACGGTGCGGCTTATTCGCGACGGCGCGCTTGCGCCTGACCCCGTGCCCGGCGCGCCGGAGGTGATGGACTGGAACCAGGGCGGCCTTTACGATATTCTTCCGCACCAAGACTATGCCGAAAACCAGACCGTTTTCATCGCCTATTCCGCCGGCACGCGCGAAGAAAACGCGCTGCGCATCGCGCGCGCGATTTATGACGGCGAAGCGATCCGCGATCTTGAGGTGATCTACGAAGCCAAACCGCTCAAAGACACCGGCCACCATTTCGGCGGCCGCCTCGACTGGGGACCGGACGGCAAGCTTTACGCCAGCATTGGCGAAGGCTCGCGCTATAAAGAGAAGGCGCAGGACCTTACAAGCAGCTTCGGCGCCGTCATTCGCATCAATGAGGATGGCTCGATCCCGTCCGACAATCCTGATTTCGGCGACGGCGCGCTGCCTGAACTTTATTCGAAAGGCCACCGCAACCCGCAAGGTCTTGTCTATGACGCTGAGCGCGGCATTATGTGGGAGCACGAACACGGGCCGCGCGGCGGCGATGAGATCAACATCATACGGCCTGGCGCCAATTATGGCTGGCCGGTCGCCTCTTACGGCATCGACTACAATGGCGCGCGGATTACGCCGTTTACGGAATATGAAGGGGCGACGCAGCCAGTGAAATACTGGACGCCGTCAATCGCGCCTTCAGGGCTCGACGTTTATCGCGGCGATCTATTTCCTGAGTGGGACGGCGATCTCCTCATTGGCGCGCTCGCGAAAACCGCGCTGCATCGTGTGATCGTCGAAAATGGCGAGCCCGCGGGCGAAGAGCGTTATCTCATCGGCGAGCGCATTCGCGACGTTGAAGTCGGCCCAGACGGCGCGATCTATGTCGCCTCGGAAGTCGGCGCGGAAAACGCCGAGGGGCGCATCCTACGACTAACGCCGCAGTAAGACCTTTACGCGTCCGCGAGGCGCCAGGCGGCCTGGCGCGCAAAACGCAGCATCACCGCCTTGCGCCGCGCCGGGGCTAGCGCGCGCTCGGGCGAGCGCGTTTTGACGACAGCGCCATAGGCGTCGGCGAGGATGAGCCCTTCATCTTGCGGCAGAAGCGACAGCGGAAAGGTCGGATCGACGGCGAAATAGAACCGGTCGCAATAGTCGCGATAGTCCGGCCATTTCGTATCGGCTTCGAAATCGGCCCGGCATGACTTCACTTCGACGATGGTCACGCGCCCCGCCTTGTCGAGAGCGGCGACATCGGCTCGCCGGCCGTTGGCGAGGCGGAATTCCGCCAGCGGCGACATGCCGAGATCGAGAAACAGGCGGATGACGCCCCGGGTCAAAAGGGCTGTCTGATCGGGTCGCGCGCCCATGGGGCCCGCGCTTGTGAAAGACCCGGCGTTCTGCATTTGTTCATGAAACATCGCCGCCGCGCGATCGTCAAGCGGCGAAAGGCCGACGGGTGCTCAGCCCTGGAATTCCGGCAGGCGCACGATGAGGCCGTCGAGCGCGTCGCTGACCGTGATCTGACAGGACAGGCGCGAATTCGACTTCGGTTCCGCCGCGAAATCGAGCATGGATTCTTCCATCGCCTCAGGCTTGCCGACCTTTTCGAGCCACGCCTCGTCCACATAGACATGGCAGGTGGCGCAGGCGCAGGCCCCGCCGCAATCGGCGTCGATGCCGGGCACCATGTTCTTGACCGCGGTCTCCATCACCGAGGCGCCGGTTTCGGCGTCGATCTGATGTTCCGCGCCTGAATGCTCGATATAGGTAATTTTCGGCATGCTGGTCGTCTGTCCTCACTTATCGCGGGCGAAGCGCGAGACGTTTAGCGCGACGCGGGCGAAGGGCAACCCCTGCCCGCTTTCGCAACAGAGGGCGCGTCGCCGCAGGCGATGGCGACAAGCCGCACGACGATGGTGTAAAGACACAAGGGTTATTGATGACTGTCCTTACCCTTTCCTCGCTTTCCGACACTAAAGGCCTCGGCCAGGCGATCGCCCGAAGCCTGGCGGCGGGCGACGTTGTTCTCCTGAAAGGCCCGCTCGGCGCCGGAAAAACGACGCTTGCGCGCGCGATTATCGGCGAACTTTGCGGCGACGTCGCCGCGCCGAGCCCGACCTATACGCTGGTCGAGACCTATGAGGCCCCGGCGTTTTCGCTGTGGCACTTCGATCTTTACCGCCTCGAGGCGCCGCACGAAATCTGGGAGCTCGGCGTTGAGGAGGCGTTCGCCGACGGCGTCTCGCTGATCGAATGGCCGGAAAGAGCGGAAGCGATGATGCCCGAAAACGCGCTCATGATCAGTCTCTCCCTTGATGGCGAGACCCGGCGCGCTGAGATCTCCGGCGGCGAAGACTTTCGCGCGCGCCTTCAGAAGACGCTCAGCGCTTTCCAGAATCGCCCTAAGGACGCGCAATGACGACAGCGGAAAACCAAAAAGCCGGGCATCAGTTTGAGCCTTTCCTCGCCGCCCATGGCTGGGCGGGCGCGCAATTGCGACCGCTCGCCGGCGACGCCTCGACGCGTTCCTATCAGCGCGCGGCGCTTGGCGATCGCAAGGCGGTCCTGATGCATGCGCCGCCGGCCGCCGAAAGCGCGCCCTGTCCGCCCGACGCGAGCCCGGATCAGCGCGAAACGCTCGGTTATAACGCCATGGCGCGGCTTGCGGGCCCGAACCTCGCCGCCTTCACAACAATCGCCGAGACGTTAAACGCCGCCGGGCTCTCCGCGCCGAAGGTCTATGCGGCTGACCTCAGCTTGGGCCTCGCGCTGATCGAGGATCTTGGCGACGATTTATTCGCGCGCATCGCCGACAAGGTTGACGAGGCCGCGCTTTATGAGGCCGCCATCGACGCGCTCATTCATCTGCATAAGGAGCGTCCTGCGGCGCCGGCGTCGCCGCTTTATCGGATGCTCGACTATGACGAAACGGCGTTGAAGGCGGAAATGGCTCTGCTGCCGGAATGGTACTGGCCTTTGAAAAAAGGAGAAGCCGCGCCACGCGAGGCGCTGGCTGGATTCGCTGAAGCGGCTGAGAAAATTGCGCGCGCGGTCACGAAGCCGAGCGTCGTTGTCCTTCGGGATTATCATGCGGAAAACCTGCTCTGGCTGCCGGATCGC
Organism: Pseudomonadota bacterium; assembly: GCA_039819305.1. GTDB lineage: Bacteria > Pseudomonadota > Alphaproteobacteria > Caulobacterales > Parvularculaceae > Hyphococcus. The sequence goes on along the minus strand of JBCBSE010000051.1, from coordinate 1,122 downwards.
AAGGGCGTAGCCCGCGTCGGGCTGATTGATTTCCAGGACGGCCTTGTGGGGGCGCCGGCTTATGATCTTGTTTCATTGCTTGAGGACGCGCGGCGCGATGTCGGCGCCGACCTCGCCGCAGCGATGATCGAGCGCTATTGCGCACAAGCAAAAGCGATCGACGGCTTCGATGAGGCGCGTTTTTTGAGCGACTACGCCCTTCTCGCCGCGCAGCGCAATGCGAAGATCCTTGGCGTATTCGCGCGCCTCGCCAAGCGCGACGGCAAGGCCCGTTATCTCGATCTGTTGCCGCGGGTCGAGGCGCATTTCCGCAAAGACCTCGCCCGCGACGCCGCCGCCCCGATGCGCCGCTGGATCGAAGAACACTTGCCAGAGCTTGCGCCATGAGCCGCATTCCGCAGACAGCCATGGTGCTCGCCGCGGGCAAGGGCACGCGCATGCGCCCGCTCACTGACGTAACGCCGAAGCCGCTGATCCGCGTCGCCGGCAAAGCGCTCATTGACTTCGCTCTTGACCGGTTTGCGAGCGCCGGCGTTGAGCGCGCCGTCGTGAACGTGCATCACTTCGCCGATCAACTTGAGGCGCATCTTCAAGGCCGATCGCATCCGGATGTTCTGATCTCGGACGAAAGAGATGCGCTGCTTGAAACCGGCGGCGGACTGATGAAAGCGCGCCCGCTTTTCGGCGACGATGCGATTTATTGCACCAACACCGACGCGATCCTGATCGACGGCGACGGGCCGGAGCCTTGCGCGCGGCTTGCGGATGCCTGGCGCCCCGACGCGATGGACGCGCTATTGCTGCTCGCGCCCATCGCGCGGGCCAGCGGCTATGATGGCCGCGGCGATTTTGACCGGACCGACGACGGCCGCATCGCCTTGCGCGCCGGCGATCGCGCTGAATTCGTTTTCACCGGGCTGCAAATCCTGTCGCCGGCGCTGATCGACGAAGGACCGGGCGGCGCCTTCTCGACGCGACTGTTATGGGACGCAGCCAGCGCGCGCGGGCGGCTATACGGCGCTGTCCATAGCGGCGACTGGCTGCATGTCGGCGACCCGGCCGGCCTCGCCGCGGCGGAGGCGGTTCTCGCGGATCGCGCCACGTGAGCACCGCGGGCGACCA
>JBCBSE010000050.1:0-7970 GCA_039819305.1 Pseudomonadota bacterium | reverse complement strand
CGATGAAAAACGCGATGGAGCATTCCTATGCGAATGTGCATCGCGTTTTTCATCGCGTCGATGACCGCGCGCGGCTTCTGCGCCGAGGCGGCGTTGTCGAGATAGACAAGCGGCTTGCCATAGGCCTCGCGCTTCAGGATCGGGAACTCCTCGCGCAAGGAGGCAACGTCAAGGGCGAGGGATTGTGCGCCGTCAGGCATCAAAGTGTCTCCATGGCGGTCTTGGCGCGGATCGCAAAGACCTCTCGAATACTGTCATTGTCGATGGCGTCGATGGCTTCGCCGACAAAGGCTTCGATTAAAAGCCCGCGCGCTTCAGCTTCCGAGAGCCCGCGTTGTCGCAGATAAAAAAGCGCGTCCTCATCGAGAGCGCCGGCGGTTGAACCATGGGCGCATTCGACGTCGTCAGCGTAGATCTCAAGCTCCGGCTTGTGATTGGCTTCCGCGCCATCGGAAAGAAGAAGCGCATTCGCGGTCATCTGCGCGTCGGTTTTCTGCGCGGCGCGGTCAACCTCGAACTTGCCCTGAAAGACATTGCGCGCCTTGCCGCTGGCGACGCCCTTGTGCAGGACGCGCGCAACGCAGGCCGGCGCGCGGTGAAGGACGTGGCTCGTAAAGTCTGCATGGCGCGCGCCCGAAAGGAGCGAGGCCGAGGTCGTGTTTACAGAACCGCCTTCGCTGAGAAAATGAATGACGCTTTCGTGGCGCGTGAGCGCGCCGCCGAAAGAGAGACTGGTCTGATCGAGGCGCGCGCGGTCGACCTTCAGCGCAAAGAGGGAATGGGTTCGCGCGCGGGCGCCGGCGTCGTCGAGGACATAGCGCTTCAATCTAGCCCCGTCCCGCAGATCGCCATGGACGAGATGGGAGTAAAAGCCGGCGCCGTCGCCTTCAAATGTCTCGATAATTGTCGCCGACGCGTTTTCGCAAAGCCGCAACATCGTCTGCGCGAAAGAAAAGCCCGAGCCTGCCTGGCGATGGCGGATCAGGATTGGCCGCTCGAACGCGACGCCCTCCTCAACTTCAAGCGCAAAGGCCTTGCGCGTCATCGCGACATTGAGCGAAGCGATGGGATGGGTCTCAAGTTCGGGAATGGTAGCAACCGCATCGAGGATGCCGAAGCGCACGCCCGCCGGCAATTCCGACGGCGTTTCGATGCGGCCATTGACGATGGAGATCTCAAGCGCATCGAGCGCCGCAAAGGAACCATCGCTCGCCGCCGGCGCCGCAGGCTCAGCGGCGCCCGCGGTTTCAGCGCGCAAAGCGGCGTTGAAATCGGACCACTTCCATCCCTCGACGCGCCGGTTCGGCAGGCCCTGGCGGGCAAAGCGCTCAAAAGCCGCGGCCTGGCGCTCATTGGTCGCCGAGCGCGCGAGGAACGCCGCCTCAAGGCCCGCCTCGAAGGCCGAAGGGTTGATGAGAAGGGACTGGCTCACGCTAAGCCGCCTCGATGAACTGTTCGTAGCCGGACTTTTCAAGCTCGCGCGCCAGATCCGGCCCGCCGGATTTCACGATCCGGCCGTCGGCGAGAACATGCACCCGGTCCGGCTTGATATATTCAAGCAGGCGCTGATAGTGCGTGATCACGAGGAAGCCGCGCGCATCTTCATCGCCGGAACGGCCGCGCAACGCGTTGACGACCTCGCCCACCATTTTCAGCGCGTCGATATCGAGCCCTGAATCGGTTTCGTCCATAATGCAGAACCGCGGCTCGAACATCGCCATCTGCAGCATTTCCATGCGTTTCTTCTCGCCACCGGAAAAGCCGACATTGAAGGCGCGCTTGATCTTTGCGTCGTCGAGCCCGACGAGCTTTGCTTTCTCGCGGACGGCGCGCAGGAAGTCAGCTGCAGAGACCTCGTCCTTGCCTTGCGCCTTGCGTTGAGCGTTGAGCGCGGTGCGGATGAAGGTCATGGTCTGGACGCCGGGGATCTCCATCGGGTGCTGGAAGGAAAGAAAAAGCCCTTTCGCGGCGCGTTCATCCGGCGAAAGATCAAGCACCGACGCGCCCTCGAGCAGAATGTCGCCGCCGGTGACGTCATAACCATCTCGGCCCGCCACCGCGTAGGAGAGCGTCGATTTGCCGGAGCCGTTGGGGCCCATAATCGCGTGCACTTCGCCGGCGGGGACCTCAAGGGTCAGCCCTTTCAGGATTTGATGGTCATCGACGGCGACGCGGAGATCGTCAATCTTAAGCATACGGATCAAAAATTCCTTATCTATTTGATGTCGCGGCAAATATAGTCAGGCGCCTGGCCGCGCGGACCGACGCGCACGCGCTTCTCGCCTTCGGCGCAACCGTCATAAGCGTAACTCGACGGCGTCGCGCAGCCCGCTGCGAGCAGGGCCATCGCGCCGATAACGGCGATGATGACGCCAAGCATCATCAAGCGCTGAATCTTTTTCGCGGGCTCTGGTATCTTCGTCATGTTTCGTCCTTGGTTCCCTTGATTGCGAGACATTCAATTTCAAGCGCGGCGCCGAGCGCGAGCCCGTTAACGCCGAAAGTCGATCGCGCCGGCTTCGGGTCCGGCAGCGCCTCGGCATAAGCCGCATTCATCGCCGCATAGTCCGACATGTCGCCCAGAAAGACCGTGCATTTGACGATGTCGGAAAGCGATGCGCCGAGCGCGCCTAACGTCGCGGCGTAATTCTCAAAGATCTGTTTCGTTTCCGCGCCGACGCCGCCTTCGACCAGCGTGAATGTTTCATAGTCGACGCCTAGCTCGCCGGAGAGATAGATCGTGTTGCCGACAACGACGGCCGCGGAGAACGGAAACGTCTCAGGCAGCTTTTCGTTGCGATGAAAAGTCCTGTCATCGGCCGCCGCAGTTGAAGCGACGACCGTCAGGGCGGCGACAAGAAGCGACGTTCTCATCTTAAATCCCCCTCTTCGGTTCGACGATCACGTAAACCGTTCGCGTCTCGCCAACATTGAGGGCGCGGTGCCAGTCGACGCCGTCCAACCACCAGCTCGTGCCGGCGGGCGTTTCCTGCTCGCGGGTTCCGGACGCATCGGTGATCTCCATGACCCCGCCTTCGAGGATGTAACCGAAATGCGGCGCATGGAAATGTTTCTCGTGCCCCTCGCCCGGATTGAAGGCGCAGCGCAGCGCGCGCACCCGCTCGTTCTCTTGAAGCACTTCGCAGGTCTTCTCACCCTTCCACCCGGCCTCGACCGGATCAGGCAGCGCCGCCTTCATAATGATGGCGCCGCCGGACGGCGGAATGGGATTGTCCTGCGCCGACGCGCCGCTGGCGACGAGCCGAAAGACAATGAGGCAACCGATCAAGATGAAAGCGACGATCACGACGCGCGCAATCCACGCGCCGAGCGTGTTGCCTTTGATGTCGAACCGGCTGCCGCTGCTCCACCACATTACCCGACGCTCCCTTCGAGGCTGACGGAAACGAGTTTTTGCGCCTCGACGGCGAATTCCATGGGCAGTTCCTGGAGGACGTCCTTGCAGAAGCCGTTGACGAGCAGCGCGACGGCCTCTTCTTCGGAGAGCCCGCGCTGCTGGCAATAAAAGAGCTGGTCTTCCGAAAGCTTCGACGTTGTCGCTTCATGTTCGAGGATCGAGCGCGGGTTTTTAGCCTCGACATAAGGCACCGTGTGCGCGCCGCAATCGGACCCGATGAGTAGCGAATCGCATTGCGTGAAATTGCGCGCGCCTTCGGCCTTGCGGTGAATGCTGACAAGCCCGCGATAGGTCGAGTTCGATTTTCCGGCGGAAATGCCCTTGGAAATGATCCGGGACTTCGTGTTGCGCCCCAGATGGATCATCTTGGTGCCGGTGTCGGCCTGCTGATGATTATTGGTGATGGCGATCGAATAAAACTCGCCCTGGCTGTTATCGCCCTTGAGGACGCAGGACGGGTATTTCCAGGTGACGGCGGAGCCGGTTTCGACTTGCGTCCACGAGACTTTCGAATTGACGCCGCGGCAATCGGCGCGCTTGGTCACGAAATTATAAATGCCGCCCTTACCGTCCTTGTCGCCCGGGTACCAGTTCTGGACGGTCGAGTATTTGATCTCCGCATCGTCCTCTGCGACGAGTTCCACGACGGCGGCGTGCAACTGGTTTTCATCGCGCATGGGCGCCGTGCAGCCTTCGAGATAGGAAACGTAAGAGCCCGGCGCGGCGATGATCAGCGTGCGCTCGAACTGACCGGTATTGGCCTCGTTGATGCGGAAATAGGTCGAGAGCTCCATTGGGCATCTGACGCCTTCGGGCACGTAAACAAAGGTGCCGTCGGAGAAGACCGCCGAATTCAGCGTCGCGAAGAAATTATCCGATGTCGGCACCACCGTACCGAGATATTTTCTGACAAGATCGGGATGCTCGCGCACGGCCTCGGAAATCGACATGAAGATGACGCCGGCTTTTTCCAGTTCCTTCTTGAACGTCGTGGCGACGGAGACGGAATCAAAAACCGCGTCGACGGCGACCTTCGGCGCGCCGGGCGCCGCGTCAGGATGCGTTCGCGCATCGCCGGGCGTCTCGCCCGCGCCCTTGACGCCGAGCAACACCTCGGCCTCGCGCAACGGGATGCCGAGCTTTTCGAAATCCGCGAGAATTTCCTCCGGCACATCATCGATCGAGTCGTATTTCGCGCCCGATTTCGGCTCGGCGTAGTAATAGGCGTCCTGATAATCGATCTCCGGATAATGGACCATCGCCCATGTCGGCTCATCCATGGTCAGCCAGCGGCGAAAGGCTTCAAGGCGCCATTCAAGAAGCCATTCGGGCTCGCCTTTTTTCGCAGAGATGAAGCGAACCGTGTCTTCGTTTAGACCTTTCGGGGCTTTGACGGACTCAATGTCCGTCGTGAAGCCGTATTTATAGGTCTCCAGCGATTTCGCCGTTTCTACGGTTTCTTTGCTGATCGATTCTTTGACTTCAGACATTTAAGCGTCAATCCCTTTTGCAAGCCATGACGTGAGGTCGGCGCCGGCGATCCGGTGTTTCGCGATTTCCTTGTATTCCTCTGACGTCGCCCATTCCGCGAACGCGGCCTCGTCTGGGAACGATAAGAGCACCAGCCGGTCTGCATCCCATTCGCCTATAACCGCTTTCGGTTCAAAATCAGCGGCGAGCACCGTTCCCTTGAATTTGGCGAAAACGTCCATGAATTGCGCCGCATAAAGATCATATTCGCTGCGGTCCTTAATTCTGATCTGCGCTACTGAATATACGGTCACGCCGCCCTCGCTTTCACGCGTTCATACGCTTTCGGCCATTCTCGGATGAAGGCGTCAACATCTTCTTCCGTCGAGTTCCAGCCCAAGGAAACGCGGATCGCGTTTGACGCCTCCTCTTCGCTCGCGCCCATGGCGAGCAGAACGTGGCTCGGCTTCGATTTGCCCGACGAACACGCCGTGCCGCCGGAAATCGCGATCCCGGCAAGATCCATCGCCATCATCTGCGTCTCGCGGGAAAATCCCGGCGCAGACAGGCAAAGCGTTCCCGGCAGGCGATCCTCCTCGGAGCCCCAAACAGCGGCGCCGGCGGATATCGCCGCGGCTTGCATCTTGTCGCGCAGCGCCGCGATCTCGTCAGCGCGCGCAAGGCTCTCTGAGGCCAGCCGGCAGGCGACGCCGAGCCCGGCGACAGCGGGAACATTATGGGTGCCCGCGCGCCGGTTCTCCTCATGGCCGCCGCCGCGAAAGACAGGCTCCAATGGCAGGTTCGGCCCGGCGACCAGCGCGCCGACGCCGACGGGTCCGCCGAATTTATGTCCAGTCACGCACATCATGTCGGCGCCGGACATCACAAAATTGACCGGGACCTTGCCGGCGGCCTGCGCCGCGTCGCAAAAATAGAGGCCGCCCGCCTGATGGGTGATGTCGGCGACGTCTCTTGCCGGCTGCAGGACGCCTGTCTCGTTATTTGCAAACATCACGCAGACGATGAAGCCGCCGTCGCGACCGACGTCGTAATCGGCGAGCCGCGATTTCAGCCAGTCAAGATCGACAACGCCCTTCGGCGTCGCCGGAATGATCTCGATTTCTGCGCCGGTCGTCTCGGCGTTCGCGAGCACAGCTGAATGTTCGAGCGCGCTGACGAAAATGCGTTTGATATTATGCGGGCGCAGCGTCCCATGGAGGGCGAAATGAATCGATTCCGTACCGCCGCTTGTAAAGATGACGCCATTGACCGGCGCGTTGACGAGCGCGCGAAGCGCCTCGCGCGCATCTTCGACGATCATACGCGCGCGCCGGCCTTCCTCATGCACTGACAGCGAATTGCCGTCATGGCGCATGGCGTCGGCGACGGCGTCGATGACGTCCGGGCGCAGAGGCGCTGTCGCGTTATGGTCGAGATAATGGCGGCTCATTCGGCGGCCTCGATGTGAAGCGCTTTGTCGCGCGTCTCAGCGCGCGCGCGCGGCGGATGAACCGCGGCCATGCCGGCGACGCGTTTGGCGAGTATGTCGTCCAGGCTGACCGCGTTCAGAAACAGCTCAATCTGGCGGCCAAGCTCGTCCCATAAGTCGTGGGTCAAACAGCGCGCGCTTGTCCCGGTGCAGCCGACGCTGGCGCCCGGCGCGCAGGCGGTTGTCTGGATTTGCTCATCGACCGCGGCGACGATGTCGGCGACCCGGGTCATCGCCGGCGAATTTTTGAGCGAATAGCCCCCGCCAGCCCCGCGCACGCTCTCGACGAGCCCGGCCCGGCGCAGTTTTCCGAAAAGCTGTTCGAGATAAGAGATCGAAATGCCCTGGCGCAGCGAAATGTCCGACAAAGCCACGGGCCCGCTCGCGCCATGGGCAGCGAGATCCGCCATCGCTGTGACCGCGTATCGTCCTTTTGTCGTCAGTTTCACCTGCGAAGAGGCCTTTCTTTCAACTGGTTGGCTGGCGCGCCGCTGAAAACATGCTATAGCCGCCCGCCAATTCTCTGGCGCAGGGACTACTTAGTAAATCCGACTAAATTGATCAAGTTTTCTCGAGCGCATTTTCCTGGAATTTCGTGGGAAAATCTTCGGAAATTCTTGGCTGATTGCTGGAAATCGGACTTTTTCGCTGCGATTTGACGCGACGACAAAGCAAAGGAATGACGATGCCTGAAGTAATTTTCGCCGGCCCCGAAGGACGGCTCGAAGGACGCTACCAGAAAGGCAAGGGCGATAATCCGCCTGTCGCGCTCGTGCTCCATCCCCACCCCCTGTTCGGCGGCACGATGAACAACCGGGCGACTTACGAGCTATATCAGATGTTTGTGCGCCGGGGATTTTCGACGCTGCGGTTCAATTTCCGCGGCGTCGGGCGCAGCCAGGGCGAATATGACCAGGGCCAGGGCGAGCTCGCCGACGCGGCGACGGCGCTCGACTATATGCAGCAGATCAACCCAAACTCGCCTTTCGCCTGGGTCGCAGGCTTTTCCTTCGGATCCTGGATCGCCATGCAGCTGTTGATGCGGCGGCCGGAAATCGTCGGGTTTATCGCCGGTTCAACGCCAGCCAATCTCTACGATTTCTCCTTCCTCGCCCCTTGTCCGTCTTCCGGCCTCGTTCTGCACGCGGAGAACGATAAGATTTGCGCGCCGGCGGAAACGAAAAGCATGGTTGAGCGCACGCGCACCCAAAAAGGGCGCAAGATCGAGTTTGAAGTCGTTCCCGGCGCGGATCATTTCTTCGAGACCCATATGGAAGACTTTATTCGATCCGCCGAAAAATATCTTGATGCGCGCCTCGCCTTCGACCGGCCGGAAGGCGCCTATCACGGAGAAGAGGAAGGCTGAGGCGAGCGGTCCGATGTAAAGAGGGCCGCAAAAAGGGGGGCTTAACCTTTCCGCGCCAGCATGCGATACACACTTGCGTCAGCCATCCGGGGGGAACGGCGTGTTTAACCTGCTCTTTGGCCGCAGTCGTATAAAGATCGGTCGAAAACTGGCGGATCTTGAAGCGCGGAAAGGTTAAGCCCCCCTTTTTGCGGCCCTCTTTACATCGGACCGCTCGCCTCAGCCTT
>JBCBSE010000049.1:0-8735 GCA_039819305.1 Pseudomonadota bacterium | reverse complement strand
TGGTGCTCCTGGATTTCCTGTCGGCGACGACGGACATCATCCTTCCGTTATCGGGATTGGTCGCGTCGATTTTTGCGGGCTGGATCGTCTCCGCAAACACCGCGCGCGAAGCGATCGGCTTCAAGTCGGAAATCTGGTTCAAGCGCTGGCGCTTTCTGATCCGCTGGGTGTGCCCGATCGGGATCTCCACGGTGATCTTCTATGCCGTGATCTGGACCCCCTATATCGCGCCGACGCTCGCCGGCTAATCCCTCAATTCCGCGCGAAACGGTTGGTCGCGCGGATCAGCGCATCAATGATGCCAGGTTCGCTCGCCGCATGCCCCGCGTCCTGAACGATCTCAAGCTCTGCCTGCGGCCAGGCTTGATGCAGCGCCCACGCCGTCGTCATCGGCGTGACGACGTCATAGCGGCCCTGAACAATGACGCCAGGAATGTGACGTACACGATCCATATTGGCGAGGATTTGGTCGTCGCGATCGAAAAAGCCGCCATTGACGAAATAATGACATTCGATGCGCGCAAAGGCGATCGCGAAGGCGTCGGACGAAAAGCTCTGCATGCGCTCTTCTGAGGGAAGCAGGCTGACGGTCCCGCCTTCCCACAGGCTCCAGGCCTTGGCCGCTTCGAGGCGTTTTTTCTCGTCCTCGCCCGTGAGGCGCTTGTAATACGCCGCCATCATGTCGTCGCGCTCGTTTTCGGGGATCGGCGCAACGAACGCCTCCCAGGCGTCCGGGTAAACAGCGTTGGCGCCCTCCTGGTAGAACCACAAGAGCTCTGAGCGGCGCAGCGTGAAGATGCCGCGCAGGACGAGCTCGCTCACATGCTCGGGGTGGGTCTGCGCGTAAGCGAGCGCGAGCGTTGAGCCCCAGGAGCCGCCGAACACCTGCCAGGTATCGATCCCGAGGTGCTGGCGGATTTTCTCCATATCCTCCACCAGCGACCACGTCGTGTTGTCTTCGAGGCTGGCGTGGGGGGTGGATCGCCCGCAGCCGCGCTGGTCAAAAACGATGATTTTGTAGAGGCTGGGGTCAAAGTAGCGCCGCATCGAGGGCGTTGAGCCGCCGCCGGGCCCGCCATGGCAGACTATGACGGGTTTGCCGTTAATTGCGCCGGAAACCTCATAATAAATTTCATGGATGTCTGATACGGGGAGCATTCCCGCCTCGAATGGTTCGGCAGGCGGAAATAAACTGAGACGTTTTTCCATTTCGCGGCTGACTTTTCCCCGGTGATTCGTTAAGAAGTGAAAAGGGCGAGGGTGGAGCAATATGAGTTTGTCGGAGTAGGGGTCCCGTGAAGAGTGGTCAACTGGTTGCGTGGGGGGCGACGCTAGGACTGTTAGGAATTGCGCTTTCAGGCTGCGCCATTGGCGGCGGCGGCCAAAGCAGAAATGTCTCAAAATCACCTGTGGCAGAGCACGATCTGCTGGCCGACGCGGCGCGGCAGGTCGAGAACGTAGAGTGGCCGAAACCTGAGCCGGCCTCGCTGATGACCATGATCACCGGCGGCGGCGGCGACCGCTTCACGCGCGACGACGCGGTGAATTATTATCTAAACGCCCTTGGCGACGCCCCATCCCGTTTTCAAAACCTGCGCGCGGACGCAGACGCGACCCTAGAAGCCGCGGCCCAATTGCGCGACGTCGCCTATCTCACCGCCGGCGCGGCGCGGGTCTCCATGAATGACGTCGCGCTCGTCGAAACGGCGATCCAAACCTTGCGCGACCATCGCGAAATTTACGCGGCCGCCGCGCGCCAGCTTGAGGACGACGGCGGCCTTGTCGCGAACGCCGATATCGACGCTTTGCGCGACCAGTTCACGGGCGCCATTCGCGCGCTCAGCGCCGCGGCCGACCGCTTGGCGGAGCGGGTCGAAACCGACCGCTCTTCGACGCTCGCCGCGCCAAGCCCATCGATTGCGCGGTCGCTTCCAGACCTTTAACCGGCTTTCAGCATTCAAATTGACGGCTCGCCGCCGGGAGTGATTTCCGGTACAGCCGCGCGCATGCTTTCACGCCGGATGCCGAAGCGTTTCGCGGGCGCGCTCTATAGCCTCTTCTACAGCGGCCAGTTCGTTCTGCTTGGCGTTCAATTGCCGTTCTTTGCTGGTTGGCTGACGTTAAACGGGTTCTCCGCGCCTGAGATCGGGATCGTAACGGCGCTCGCGCTTGTCGCGCGCCTCGGCCTCGGGCCCTTCGTCGCCTACTGGGCCGACACGCAAATCGACGAACGCCGGGCGCTGACAATTGTCTCGGGGCTGTTCGCGTGCGGCGCGGCGGGTCTTGTTGCGTTCGACGGCAAGGTCTTGATCGCTCTTTCCGCCTTCATCGTGCTCTGGACCTTCGGGCTGCTCGTGCCGCTTACCGATAGCGCTGTTTTGCGGGCCGACCGCAATGGCTGGCTGCAATATGGCCAGACCCGCGCGGTCGGATCCGCGGCGTTTCTTGCAACGACGCTCATCGGCGGCGGCGTCCTTGGCGTTCTGGGCGTTGGCGCGGCGGCGCCGGCGATGGCCATCGCGGCTGCATTCGCGTTTCTCGCCTCGCTCGCATTGCCGCCCCAGGCCGGTGATCGCGGGGGCGCGCGCCCCCAGACCTGGCGCGAGGCGCCGCGCCTTTTGTTCAATCGCGTGTTCCTTTTCGCGCTCTTCGCCTCCGGCCTCACGCAAGGCGCTCATGCCGTCTATTACGCCTTCGCCTATCTGCGATGGAGCGCGCTCGGTTACTCGGAGCTGATCATCGGCGCCTTATGGGCGACGGGCGTGATGGCGGAGATATTGATCCTCATCGCGGCGCGCCGTCTCGTGCGTCGGCGCTCGCCAAGCCTGCTTTTTGCGCTTGGCGGCGCGGCGGCGACGATCCGATGGGCGATTATTGCAGCTGAACCGCCCTTATGGATTTTATTCCCCGTACAGACTTTGCACGCTTTCACCTTCGCCGCGGCCTATCTCGGCGCTATTGAGTTCGTCGATCGGGCCGTGCCGCCGCGCCTTGTTAACACCGCTATGACCTTGATGTCGGCGACGGGCGTCGGCGCCATCACAGGGGTTGCGACGGCGATTGCGGGCTTTGTCTGGGCGGGCGCGGGGCCGGGCGCGGCCTACCTTATGATGGCGGCGATGGGGGCGGGCGCATTCCTGTGCGCGCTCGTCATTCGCCGCATTTGGCCGGGCGGGCGAATTCTTGAATAAATCGCAAGACTTCGCCTGCAGCATGACGGGCGATTTCTGACGCGGGAACACTGATGCCGCTCAATGACTTTAAAACGCTCGCGCGACAGCTGGGTTCGTTCAGTTGGATTGGCGTTGTCGGTTTTCTGGTCGACGCCGGGACTTTCCTCGTCTTGTTTGGCTTTGTTGAAAATCTTTACGGCGCGCGCGCCGGCTCTTATTTGGCGGCGGCGAGCGCGACTTGGTTCTTGAACCGGCGCTTCACTTTCGCCGCCAGCGAGCATTCGATGTTGGAGGAGTGGGGACGATTCATCGCTCTTCAGACCGGCGGCGGCGCGGTCAATTACGGCCTATACGCCGCGCTCGTCGCATCAATCGCGTTTTTCGCGAGCAATCCCGTTATCGCGATCGCGGCCGGCTCGCTCGCCGGCATGGGCGTCAATTTTCTGACCGCCAAGCTCTTTGTCTTCGAAAGCCGCAAGCGCGGATCGTAACGCGCGTTGGTTTGTAAAGCCCGGGGGCCTATCGGCCAGGCGCGGACACGCCGTCCCAGTTTTCCGGCACGCCCTTAGCCGCCATGGCGCGCAGGCGCTCTTCATAAATGTCAAAGAGCGCGATCTTCGCGCCGGGAGACTGCTTGACCTTCGCCAGCATCGTCTCCGCCTTCCTGACGTCGCCGGCGCGGTAAGCGGTCAACAGCGCGCGATGGGCGTCGTCGAGATCGCGAAAGCCTTTGGAGGATTTGATGAACGGATTGCCGATCAACGCATAGATGCTGAAGGGCCTCTCCGCCTCCCGGGTCTTGATCCGGTCGAGTTCAAGATAAGCGAACTGATGATGGCTTTCCTTGTAAATCGGCTCATCGCAGATCATCGCCGGCCCGTAATATTCCGACAGGCTCCGCAGAAAGGCGGCGCGATCGACCGCCGGACCAATCGCGGAATAACGGTTATTTCGTCCGTGTCCCATCGGTCCGGCGAAACAAGGACCGGCGGCGACGCCGATGGCGAGATGGACCTGAATGCCGCGGGTCTTGCTCGATGTCTCGAGGTCCTTGTTGATCTTGTCCATATTGTCGATCAGGCGCAGCGCTGCGGCGCATCCGGCCTGAACGTGATCGGCGACGTCGCCGGGCGCGTTGAAATAGGCGAAGATCCGCCCGCCTTCGGCCTGGTCGGCTGCGCCGCCGGCATCGATGATGGTCTTGCGTAAATCAATGCTTGCTGCGGCGAGAATTTTGGTCGCGTCGTCGGGGTGGTTTTCAAGCGCGTCGAGATCTTGATCAGTGATCCGCAATTCGCAGGCGAGAACGGTGATGTCGCGATAAACGCCCGTCAGGATATCGCTCGCGCGGTCATCGCGCAGGCGCGCCATCACCGGCTCCGGCAGCGTGTCATGAAAGGCGCCGCGGAAGGAATCATCGCGCAGAGCCCCGCCGATAGAGCGCCCGCCGGCGACGGAAAGCGCGCCCACAAACAAGGCGAGAGAGGGTGCAAGCGGATCGAGCAACAGTGTGTTGCTTGAAAAGATCGCGAACGAAAATGTCACAAGAACAGCGCTCGCCGCCGCCGCAAAACCCATCGCCGGCCAAAATTCTAGCCGTTGCGCGATCATGATCGCAGCCGCGCCAAAGAGCATGACGCCAAGCGCTTCAAGATAGCCTGTCCAGCCCGGCCGGCGCGGCGCGTCGCCGGAGAGGATCTGCGTTGCGGCGATCGCGTGGAGCGCCGCCGGCGCAACGTCGCCGCGCGCCGTCGACACGCTGTCGCCGAGATCCCGGTCGCGCCCGATAAAGACAACCTTGCCAGCGAGTTGGCTATTGGAGTTGGGACCAAGTAGGCGCGCTGCGGATGTCGCTGGCGCGGAAAGGCGCTTGGGCAGGTAAAGGCGAAGCGCGGTATTGTCAGACAGCGGAATGATTTCATCGCCAATCGTCACCGACCGAACGACGCGGCCTTGGGAACGCGCCGCCGAGCGGTCAAGCGCGACGCCGACGGTTTCGGCGCCGCTGGCGATCTGCGCGGCGCGCAACGCAATCGACGGCGCGGGCGCGCCTTTCAGCGACCACAAAAGGGGCGTGCGCCGGACGACGCCGTCAGGGTCGCTGACCAACGCCGCGACAGCGGGCTGCGCGGCGGCGGCGAGGGCGGGATCGACGGCGTAAAGATACTGAGCGCCGGGAAGCGCGATCAGTTGAGCGCCTTCATTTGCTGCGACGAGCCAGTCGGCGGCGAATAGGTCCGTCCGGTCAAAGGCGTTCGCCGAGGCGGGGTTGATCGCCGGCGTCAGCGCCGCGCCGACGGCGCCTGGCGCGCCCTCAAACGCGGCGGCGAGCGCCGTGTCGGTCGAAGGCAGGCGCGCCAGCTCTCGCGCCAAGGCTTCATCACTCGCTCCCTCAAGCCAGAAGGCGCCGATGGTTTCCGGCGACAAGGGATCCGGCGCGTCCACGGGCTCGGTCAGGATCACCCCTTTCGCGCCAGCGGCCTTGGCGGCCTCCACAAGATCGGCGACAATGGTGCGCGGCCACGGCCAGGGACCGACCTGATCAGCGCTCTCACGGTCTATCATGACCACGTGAAACTCGGCGTCGACCGTGTAAGAGGCGGGCGCCAGGCGCTGGTAGAAATCGAAGAGATGCTCGCGCGCGCCTGCGTCCGTCGACTGCGCTCCGGCGAGCGTCATTAAGGCGAGCACGCCCAAGGTTGCAGTCACCGCCAGCAAGGGCAGCGCCTTCAGCCACTCAAACCCGTCACGCATCATTGCGACAATTCGCCATTCCCAAGGAGCCGCGGCCCGCGGCGGCCTCTCAAAAAGAAACAGACCCCCGCGCGGCCGGGCCGCGCTATGGGCCAAAATGGGCCTATGCCATAAACTCTCAGGATGTTTTTAACACCCAATCAGGCATGATGACACTGCAAGCTCTGCGCCGGCGGCGCGAGCCGGTTAAGAAAGCGTAAACCATGACCAGCGATGCGGCGACTTTTGACATTGGATTAACCGATGACGGGATTTTGCGCCTGACGGCGAAGGGCGATTGGCGGGCGCGCTATCTGAAATCGATCGACGCGGCGCTGCGCGATTTCGCTGACGATTCGGTCGGGCGCGAGCTCGTCATCGACTTAAAGGGCGTCAATCGCCTCGACACCGCCGGCGCGATGGTGCTGCAGCGCACCTTCTACGCCTGCGCCAGCCGGACAGAGCAATCCAAATATACCGGCGCGACGCAGGAGCAGACCGAGCTGCTCTCGCAGATCGAAGATCACCTTGCGCCCTGCCACGTCATGCCTTTGCAGCGCAACGCTTTCCTGGTGCTTTTGAACCGGATTGGCGAGAGCTCTTTCAGAATCTGGCGGTCGATTCTCGAGCTTTACGATTTCATCGGCTACACGCTCGTGACTGGCGCGCGCCTCGCGCTGAATCCGCGACGTTTCCGCTGGCGTTCAACGGTTCATCACATGGAGGTCGCCGGCCTCGACGCGCTGCCCATCGTCGGCTTGATGGCGTTTCTGATCGGCGCCGTCATCGCCTACATGGGCGCGAAAATCCTGCAGCTCTTTAACGCCGAAATCCTGACCGTGCAGCTTGTGGGCATCTCGGTGTTGCGCGAGTTCGGCGTGTTGCTCGCGGCCATTCTCGTCGCCGGGCGATCGGGCAGCGCGTTCACCGCGCAGATCGGATCAATGAAGATCCGTGAGGAAATCGACGCCATGCGCGTCCTCGGTCTTGATCCGGTTGAGGTGCTTGTGTTGCCGCGGATCCTCGCTCTCGTCATCATGTTGCCGGTGCTCGCTTTTTGCGGCGCCATGCTGGGCCTTATCGGCGGCGGACTTGTCGCCTGGACCGCGATGGAAATCCCGCCGGCGCTCTTCGTCGCGCAGATCGAGGAAAGCATCGGCATCAACAACTTCTATGTCGGGCTGATCAAGGCGCCGTTTTTCGCCTTCATCATCGCGGTGATCGGCTGCTTCCAGGGCATGGAGGTGGAGGGCAGCGCTGAATCGCTCGGCGCGCGCACCACCCTTTCTGTCGTTCAGGCGCTGTTCATGGTGATCGTGATCGATGCGTTTTTCGCGATGTTCTTCCTGGAGATTGATTACTGATGCGCGACGGCGAGCCGCGGCATATCATCGAGGTTGAGGGCCTGAAGACCCAGTTCGGCGATCATGTGATCCATGAGGGTCTCGATCTCAGCGTGCGCGAGGGCGAGATTCTCGGCGTTGTCGGCGGGTCCGGCACCGGCAAGTCGGTCTTGATGCGCGCGATAATCGGCCTCAAGAAACCGTCGGCGGGAACGGTTCGCGTTTTTGGCGAGGACTTCTACGGCGCGAACGAGGACGAACGCCTCGCCATCGAGCGTCGCTGGGGCGTCCTGTTTCAGGGCGGCGCGCTTTTTTCGTCGATGACGGTCGCCCAGAACGTGATGGCGCCGATCCGCGAGCATCTCGGCTTTGAGGGCGAGCTCGCTAAGGACATGGCGGCCTTGAAGATTTCCATGGTCGGCCTGAGGGCCGAGGCGGGCGCCAATTACCCCTCGGAGCTGTCAGGCGGCATGCGCAAGCGCGCCGGCCTCGCCCGGGCGCTCGCTCTTGACCCTGAACTCGTCTTCCTGGACGAGCCGACAGCCGGCCTCGACCCCATTGGGGCCGCGAAATTCGACGAATTGATCGTCAATCTCAAGAAAACCTTAGGGTTAACGGTGTTTATGGTCACCCATGATCTCGATACCCTACATGCGGCCTGCGACCGCGTTGCGGTGCTCGCAGAGAAAAAAGTTATCGCTTGCGGGTCGCTCGATGAGGTGCGCCGCAACGATCACCCGTGGATTCAGGACTATTTCGCTGGACCGCGGGGCCGGGCGGCGCTCGCCGCCAAGGCAAGTTAGCGGGGAACAGTAAGCTCGATGGAAATGCGCGCCGCCTATATCGTCGTCGGTTCGGCCGTCATGATCGTTGTGGCGCTCGCCTTCGCTTTCGTATTGTGGATCGGGTCCGGCCAGCGCGAGTTCGATTCCTATGACGTCATTTTCCGCGAGCGCGTCACCGGCCTCTCCAACGGCTCGATCGTCCGCTTTAACGGCATTCAGAAAGGCGAAGTCGAAAGCCTGACCATTGACCCCAACGATCCATCCGTCGTCATCGCGCGGGTGCGCGTCGACAAGGACACGCCGATCAAGACCGACACCACCGCCGAACTGGAGCCGGTCGGCTTCACCGGTCTCGCCATCATCCAGTTTGTCGCCGGATCAGCCGAAGCGCCTTTGTTAAAAGACGTCTCCGAAAACCGCGTTCCCCGGATCGAGGCGGACACAGCCGGCATCGCAGCCTTTCTTCAGAGTACAGAGAATGTCATCAAGCGCGCGAGCCTTTTACTCTCCGATGAGAACATCCAGAACATCGCCGATACCCTTGCGAATGTGGAAACGGTTACGGGCGCGGTTGCGGAAAACCGCGACGACATTTCCGACCTGATTAAGAACGTGAACCGGGCGGCGACCGAGCTGACCGTCATCAACTCTTCGAGGCCGTCGGAGGCTTCGCGCAGATTTTCGAGCGTGACGGTCAGCTC
>JBCBSE010000048.1:0-8748 GCA_039819305.1 Pseudomonadota bacterium | reverse complement strand
CCAGCCCGGCGCATAGACGACTTCAAGCTTGATGCCGTCCGGATCTTCGAAGAAGACCGCGTAATAGTCGCCCGAATATTCCGGGTAATGCGCCGGCGGATCGAGCACCGTGATTTTCTTTTCCTTCAGGAGATCGTGGAAACGATCAACGTCGTCGCGACTGGAAACGCGCCAGGCGAGATGATGGAGGCCCGGCGCGTAACGCCGATGACGATAGCCCGCGTCTGCGTCGGCGCGTTTCTTGATGCCGATCGAGGCGCCGTTCGAATCGTCGCCGCCGCTGGCGGGCAAGTCCCACTCGCAGGCCTCGGGATCATCGCGCACCAGCGCGTAGCCGAGATATGTCAGTATGGGATCGTATACGGCCTTGGATGCGGCGACATTGCTCACATTGAGATCAATATGATGAAAGCCGCCGCGCGCCATCGCCTACCTCGCTTCCAGCACCATGTTGGTCGGCGTTTCCGCCGCCCGGCGCACTGTCGAAAAACCGCCTTCCTTTAAAACGTCGGACAAGCGTTTTTCGCCGGCCTGCGCGCCGAGCCCGTAGCCGACATCCTGGCTTAAAGAGTTCGGCAGGCACGCCGTCGTCGAAAAGCCGTAATAGATCTGGCTCACCGGGTTCATGTTGTCCGACAGATTATCACCCGCCATCGGCTCCACCAGCATTAAGGCGCCGTCTTCTTTCAATGTTGAGCGAATATGGCGCGCCGCGCCGACAGGGTCGCCCATGTCGTGAAGCGCATCGAAGATGCAGGCGAAATCAAAATCCGATCCTGGATAATCCTGCGCCATCGCAACCTGAAATTCGACATTGGAAACGCCGGCTTCAGCCGCTTTCTTCTTCGCCTCCTCGATAGAAGGCTCGTGAAAGTCGATGCCGACGACAGTCGCTTTGGGATAGGCTTTCGCCATCAGGATCGTTGACGAGCCGTGCCCGCAGCCGATATCCGCGATCTTCCCGCCGGCTCTGAGCTTTTCATCCACGCCGTTGAGCGCCGGGATCCACTCATCGATAAGACTGGCGGCGTAGCCGGGCCGGAAAAATCGGTCCGTCGCGCAGAAACAGCAAGGCGACTGATCGCTCCACGGGCGGCCCTTGCCTGACTTGAAGGTGTCGACCGCTTTCTGGTGTTCCTCTAACTGAGAAATCACCGCCTGAATGAACCCTTGCATGCACGCCGGCTGGCCTTCGCGGCTCATTACCGTCGCCTGTTCAGGCGTCAGTTCGAATGTTTCCGTATCCGCATCATAATTAACATAGCCGGCGACGGCGTTGGCGCTTAGCCATTCGCGCAGATAGCGCTCGTTCATGCCGGTTTTCGAAGCAAGACCTTTCGACGACACCGGGCCGGCGCCGTCCATGGCGTTATAGAGGCCCGCCTGGTCGCCCATGTAACCCATAAAAATACCAAGCGCCCCAGCGATATCGCCGATCACTTTGCCGGCGAGCTGTTGGACGCCCGCCATGTCTGGTTGTTGCATTTCTCTCTCCCTTATTGCGTGATGTTGATGATTGAAGACGCGATCAGTTATTCGCCGTGAGCGGATCGATGATCTGCGGGATTTCGGTAATGGCGCCGACAGGAATGCCGCTCAGTTCCGCATGCTTGCGAATCTGATCCTCGTTCTCCGCCAGATAGATGCAGAAGGATTTATCGCCGGCGACATAGCTGTGCTGCCATTGCAGTCCACCGCCGATCTTGTCGATCGCCTGGTTAGACGCCCTCGCCGCGCCGCAGAGCTCCACAATCGACATGCCGCCAATTCCCGGTATCTCGCGCTCGACCATATATCGTTTCAACATGACATCTCTCTCCTTGCGCCTTGATGGCCGGATTAGGTCACCCGAAGCGGCTGATCGCAAGCTAAAGTTTGTTTGCGTTACGAAAGAATACCTTTAGTATCTGCCCATGACCGCAGTGACCCATTTGAAATCCTTGCAGGCGCTGGAGCTCGCTGTGCGCGTCGGCACGCTGCAATCCGCCGCGCGCGAGCTCGCCATATCGCCGGCCGCCGTCGGCCAGCGCATCAAGTCGCTTGAAGACTTTTTGGGCGTTGATTTGCTGTCGCGAAATCGCTCGGGCCTCAAGCCGACACCGGCGCTTGAAAACGCGCTGCCCCATTTGTCGGTTGCGTTCCGCGAACTGAGTTCTGCGGCCGAACAGCTTGATCTTCAGCGTATCAATGAAATTCACATCGCCGCAAATTCAGATTTCGCCGAGCTCTGGCTGGCGCCGCGTCTTCCGGCGTTCAAGAAACGCCACCCCAATGTCGCGTTCAATATCAATGGCGAGGGCGAGGCGCCATTGCGCGTCGGCGCGCCCGACTGCACCATCGCATTCGCCGCGCCGACAGACGATACGGAGCTTCTGTTCCGGGATTATCTCGCGGCGATGACGTCGCCGCAAAACGCTGAGCGGCTGAAACCGCTTCGCCGGAAGAATGCGCTCGAAGGGTTTCCCCTACTTCATCTTGAT
Source organism: Pseudomonadota bacterium (assembly GCA_039819305.1). Classification (GTDB taxonomy): domain Bacteria; phylum Pseudomonadota; class Alphaproteobacteria; order Caulobacterales; family Parvularculaceae; genus Hyphococcus. The sequence goes on along the minus strand of JBCBSE010000048.1, from coordinate 6,268 downwards.
TTTTACAAAGACGACCCGGATGCGCTGAACTGGCCCCAGTGGATCGAGCGCCACGGCTTCAAACGCACCGCCCCCGCGCGGGGCATCCGCTATCAAAGGATTGCGCCGGCGCTTGACGCAGCGCTTTCTGACGCCGGCTTCCTGATATGCGGCGCGGCGCTTCTCTTGCCCCTCCTTGCAGACGGCAAGATTATTAATCTCTATCCAAAGAAACCGGTTGGCTGGACGGCCTTCGCTTTCAATGCGCGGTTTCGCGCGACGGCCATGAACAGGCCGATCGTGAAAAAGTTCAGAGGCTGGCTTATGGAGGAAGCGCAAGCGACGCGGAAAAAGCTCGATTGGCTCGCCGGCGAAAACGGCTAGCGAAACCCCGCCATTTTGCCTAACCATAGGCGGGTTTCGCCGCCGGACGGCGCCGAGGCCACTGCAGGGTTAAGGGAAGATCCAAAATGGCGTCTACAACACCGTCGGCCTCGCCGCCGCAATGGTCCTCGCGTTTCGCTTTTCTAATGGCGGCCGTCGGCATCGCCGTCGGGCTAGGCAATCTTTGGCGCTTTCCGTTCCAGACCGGACAAAATGGCGGCTCGGCCTTTGTCTTCATCTATCTTCTCTGCGTCGCCTTTATCGCCTGGCCGATCCTGTCTGCAGAGATCGCCTTCGGGCGCGCGAAACGATTGTCGGCCGTCGGGTCCACCGCCGCCCTCGCCAGGGACGCCGGCGCGACGCGCGGCTGGGGCGTCATCGGTCTCGTCGGCGCGCTCGCGAGCTTCTTCGTTTTGTCGACCTATTCCAATGTCGCGGGCCAGATCATGGCCTTCTCGTTGATGTCGCTTGGCGGCGTCTTCGCAGCCGATAACGCGGGCGCGTCACTGCCGCTCTATAACGGACCTGCATGGGGTCTTTTCTGGTTCACGCTGTTCCTTGGGCTGACCGTCTTCGTTGTCGCGCGCGGATTAAAGGACGGAATCGAACGGCTGGTGACGGTCCTGATGCCCATTTTCTTCGTCTTGCTGACGGTCTTGTGCGCCTACGCATTGTGGCGCGGCGCGCCGGGCCAAGCCATCGCCTACCTCTTCAATCCGCGGTTTGACGAGATCACGCCCGAAGTTGTGCTCGCCGCCCTCGGACAGGCGTTTTTCTCCATCGCCGTCGGTTCCGCCGGCATGATCACTTACGGCGCCTATCTCGACCGCAAGGAAGATATCGCCGCCAACGCCGGCGTCATCGCGGGCGCCGACACCCTCGTCGCCATCGTTGCGGGGCTTATGATCTTTCCGATCGTATTCGCCTTCAGCCTCGATCCCGGCGCCGGCATGGGCCTCATCTTCGAGGCGCTGCCGCGGGTCTTCTCCGGCATGGCCGCCGGCAATATCGTCGGGGCCGCCTTCTTCTTTCTGGCGTTCATCGCTGCGCTAACCTCGTCGATCAGCATGCTGTTGATCAACACGGCTGTCGCGGAGGAATGGTTCGGCTGGGGCCGCGTTCAGGCGAGCCTCATCATTGGCGCGATCTGCTGGTTTGTCGGCGTCGGCGCCATCTTCACCGCCGACGCGCCGGAATTGATCGACTTTATCGCCGGCAATGTCTTGTTGCCGCTGGGCGGGCTCTTGGGCGCGTTGCTCGCAGGGTGGGTCCTGCCGCGCGAGGTCATGCGCGCGGAGCTGCATAATGCCAGCCCCGCGACTTTCCATGTTTGGCGGTTTTTGATCCGCTGGCTGAGCCCCGGCGCCGTGGCGCTGATCCTCGTCTTCGGGATCGACGCGCAATTCGGCGGCAATCTCGCCGCCCTCTTTGGCTTAAACGCCGGCGGCGGCGGGCATTGATCGTTTACTGAAACGCCTGAAGGCCCGTCATGGCGCGCCCGAGGATCAACGCATGAATGTCATGCGTGCCCTCATAGGTATTCACCGTCTCAAGGTTCACCGCATGGCGCAGCACGTGATATTCGTCAGAGATGCCGTTGCCGCCGTGAACATCGCGGGCGAGCCGGGCGATCTCCAGCGCCTTGCCGCAATTGTTCCGCTTCATGAGCGATATCGCTTCCGGCACGTAAGCGCCTGAATCGAGCAGACGCCCAAGTTGCAACGCGCCCTGGAGGCCGAGCGCAATCTCGGTTTGCATGTCGGCGAGTTTTTTCTGCACAAGCTGCGTGCCAGCGATCGGCTTTCCGAAGACAACGCGGTCCATGGCGTAATCGCGCGCGGCGAGCCAGCAGAACTCCGCTGCGCCCATGGCGCCCCAGGAAATCCCGTAGCGCGCCTTGTTGAGGCACGAGAACGGCCCGCGCAGACCTTTGACATTCGGCAACAGGTTTTCTTCCGGCACGACGGCGTCTTCCAGCGCGATCTCGCCGGTGATCGAGGCGCGCAATGAGAGTTTGCCTTTGATCGTCGGTGTCGAAAATCCGTCCGTATCGCGATCAACGATGAAGCCGCGAATCTCGTCCTTGCCGTCTTCATTGGCGAGTTTGGCCCAGACAACGGCGAGATCGGCGATCGGCGAATTGGTGATCCACATCTTCGAGCCATTGAGCTTGAAGCCGCCGTCGACACGGGTCGCGCGCGTGCGCATCGCGCCGGGATCGGAGCCGCCGTCCGCTTCGGTGAGCCCGAAACAGCCGACCCATTCGCCGGTGGCGAGCTTCGGCAGATATTTCTGTTTCTGCTCCTCGGTGCCGAAGGCTTCGATGGGGTACATGACGAGCGAGGACTGAACCGACATCGCCGAGCGGTAGCCGGAGTCAACGCGCTCGACCTCGCGAGCGATCAGGCCGTAAGCGACGTGGGATCCGCCGCCGCCGCCATATTCTTCCGCGACCGTTGCGCCGAGCAGACCCTGCTCGCCGAGCTCGGTCATGATCTCTTCGTCGAATCGCTCCTCGCGATTAGCCGAGAGAATGCGAGGCATCAACTTGTCCTGCGCATAGCCGCGGGCCGCGTCGCGGATCATCCGCTCTTCGTCGGTAAGCTGGGTTTCGAGACTGAGCGGATCAGCCCAGTCGAAGGTTTGTTTGTCGCCCATATCGATCTTTCTACGTCCGTTGCCGCCCTTTAACCGAAATCCGGGATTTCGGACTCGCCCGAGAGAGAGGCTGAGCTTTTAAGTATTATCTGTTTCACGTCTCGCCCGGGAGAGGTCAAAACCGCACAAATCGGTTTTGGGTGAGGGTCCGCGCCGCTAGAGCAACTCCAGCGCCACGCTTGTCGCCTCGCCGCCGCCAATGCAAAGGGACGCAACGCCCTTTTTGCCGCCGGTCTGTTTCAGCGCGCTGATAAGCGTGCAGATGATGCGCGCGCCCGAAGCGCCGATCGGGTGGCCGAGCGCAATCGCGCCGCCGTGAATGTTCACCTTGTCGGCGGGCAGATCGTGCTCGCGCATAGCGGCGAGCGGCACGACGGAAAACGCCTCGTTGATCTCGAAAAGATCAACGTCCGACGCCGACCAGCCGGCTTTCTCAAGCACCGTCTTGATCGATTCCACCGGCGCCGTCGTGAACCATTCCGGCTCCTGGGCGTGGGTCGAATGGGCGATGATGCGCGCAACCGCCTTGGCGCCTTTCTCATCGGCTATCGACTGACGCATGAGGACCATCGCGGCCGCGCCGTCGGAGATGGCCGAGGCGTTGCCGGCGGTCACCGTGCCGTCCTTTTCAAAGGCCGCGCGCAGCGACGGGATTTTCGCCGCATCGACGAGGCCCGGCTTTTCGTCGTCCGCGACGGTGACGGCGCCCTTGCGGGTCTTCACTTCAACGGGAATGATTTCGTCCTTGAAGGAGCCGTTCTTGATGGCGTCCTGGGCGCGGGTCACCGAGCGCATGGAGTATTCGTCTTGCGTCTCGCGGGAGAATTGCCATTCGCGGGCGCATTTCTCGGCGAAAACGCCCATGGCCTTGCCGCGGTCATAAGCGTCTTCGAGACCGTCGACCGCCATGTGATCCTGCACGGCGCCGGCGCCATATTTGATGCCGGTGCGCCCCGCGGGAAGCAGGTGCGGCGCGCGGGTCATCGATTCCATGCCGCCGGCGACGACGATCTCCGCCGCGCCCGCAAGAATGGCGTCGTGACCCATCATCACGGTTTTCATGCCGGACCCGCACATCTTGTTGACGGTGGTCGAGCCGGCGTTCTGCGGGAGCCCCGCGCCCAGCGCCGCCTGGCGCGCCGGCGCCTGGCCGAGGCCGGCCGGCAAGACGCAGCCCATTAACACTTCATCGATGTCGCCCTTCGCAACGCCGCCGCGCTCCAGCGCCGCCTCGATGGCGCGCGCGCCGAGCTCCGGCGCCGGCGTGCCAGCGAAGGCGCCCAGAAAATTGCCGATCGGCGTGCGCGCCGGACCGGCGATGACGATGGGGTCTTGTTGCGTCATTTATGCCTCCTTCAAGCGGCTTGGCGGCCGCGTTTTATGATTTCGAGCGCCATGGCGTCCGCGACCTCGTCGGGCGTGCGGTCCTCCGCGTCGGCGCGCGCAAATATGTCGCTCAACGTCTCGCCGATCCTGTCAGTGCGCCGCTCCAATTCGTGTTTGGACCACGTTCCAAGGATCTCGAGCCCGACACTGATAACACCCATGGCGTTGATCACATAGTCCGGCGCATAAAGGATTTCCCGCTCTTTCAGCGCCTTGCCGAGCGCCGGGGTCGCAAGCTGGTTGTTGGCGGCGCCGGCGACGACTTTAGCCTGCAGCTTTTCCAAAGATTGGGGATTGATTGCGCCGCCGAAAGCGCATGGCGCGTAAATGTCGACAGCCGCAGCCGCCGCGTCTTCCGGGCTCATGGCGACCGCGCCAAAACGTTCCTCCGCTTCTTTGACCGCCTCGGCATTGATGTCGCCGACGACGAGCGATCCGCCGTCCTCGTGAACGAGGCGCGCAAGCGCCATGCCCACGGAGCCAACGCCGACGATAGACACCTTGACGCCGTCCAGGCTCTCGGAACCGAAGCGATGGCGCGCCGCGGCCTGCATGCCTCGCCAGATCCCGCGCGCCGTGAAAGGCCCCGGATTGCCGCCAACGCCGTTTTTGCCGATGCCGGCGGCGTATTTCGTGACGGTTTGCATCAGCTCGATATCGGATTCGGCGATACCGGAATCCTCGGCCGTGTAGTATTGCCCCTCGAGGCTGTCGACGGCCGCCGCAAAGGCTTTGATCAGCTCGGGCGTCTTGTCCTTGCGGGGATCGGCGATAATGACCGACTTGCCGCCGCCGAAGGGAATGCCGCCAAGCGCATTTTTAAAGGTCATGCCCCGGGACAGATTTTTGACATCTTCAATGGCGGCGTCGAAATCCGGATAAGGAAGCATGCGGCAACCGCCGCAGCCCGGGCCGAGCGTATCGTCATGGACCGAAATAATCGCGTCGAGACCGGCCTCTTCATCTTGGAAGCGCACCACTTTGCGCCAGCCGGCGACCGGTATTTCGCGTTGTTCCATAGTCCGGATCCTCCCGCCGTTATGACGCGGCGTTGTGTTGTGATTTGACGCGGGACGGCCGTCCGCGCGCGAGCGCTGCGGGTATAGCGGATTCAGACGGGCGCTTTCGGTCAAAAGCGCATCGCTCGCGCTTGACGCTTAGCAGATAATGCTAAATAGTTGAAGTATTATAGGAAACACGCTCATGAAGCTCGATCAGATCGACCATAAGATCCTGCGGCACCTACAGGAAAACGCCCGCATCACCAATGCGGAGCTCGCCGACAAGGTCGGCCTGTCGCCAACGCCGTGCCTCAGGCGCCTGCGTCGTCTTGAGACGGATGGAATCATCAAAGGTTACCATACGGAGATTGATCGCGAGGCGCTTGGCGTCAACGTCACCGTGATCATTCTCGTCAAACTTGAACGCGAAGACGACAAGACCCTGCGCGAATTTGAAAAGGCCATAAAGGACCGGCCTGAAGTGATGGAATGCTATCTCGTCACGGGCAAGTTCGACTATTTCATCCGGGTGCTGGTGCCGTCGCTCGCCGCTTATGAGACGTTCCTCTCAGAAACGATGCTCCGCATGCCGAACATTGCGACAGTCGAGTCGAGCTTCACGCTGCGCGAGGTCGAACGCAAGGTTGTAATGCCCCTGCCGCCGAGCGCGGGACGATAGACGTCACCGCTGAAAATCGTAAAAGGCGCCCATGCCGAGGAGATCGGTCAGCGCCTGCATTGCTTCAATGCTTTCCGTCATCAGCGCAGGATCGCGCAAATCGTCGGGCGTGATGCGGTCCCGGTAATGGGCTTTCACCCAGTCTTCAAGCTTTGAAATCTTCGCTTCATCCAGGATGAAG
>JBCBSE010000047.1:0-9288 GCA_039819305.1 Pseudomonadota bacterium | reverse complement strand
ACGATTTGCGCGATCCTGCGCTGATGACGGAAAGCATTGAAGCAATGCAGGCGCTGACCGATCTCCTCGGCATGGGCTTTCACCCAGTCTTCAAGCTTTGAAATCTTCGCTTCATCCAGGATGAAGCTTTCGTTGGCGGCCGCCGCTTCCCTCTCCGACAGCACAACCCGCAATCGCAGGCAAGCGGGCCCGCCGCCATTGCGCATCGACTCGCGGACATTTTTGTAGATGACGCGATTGATGGGATTGTTTTTGGAGAGCGTCTCATCGACGAAGGTTTTGACGCGCTTGTTCTCTTCGGACTCCTTCGGCAGAAGAAGCGCCATCTCACCGCCCGGCAACGTCAGAAGCTGAGAGTTGAAAAGGTAAGACTTGATGCAGTCTTCCAGGCTGACCGCCTTCGCCGGCGCCTCCACGATCTCGACGAAGGGCGCTTTCTTGCGGATCTCGGCATAGGCCGCGTCGGGGTCGGCGAAACTTTCTTCGTGCAGGAACAACACCGTTCCGTTCGCGACGCCGACAACGTCATTATGGAACGCGCCAGCGTCGAGCGCTTTCTTCGATTGCTCAATGAAAACGGTTTTGTCCGGATCGAGCTTATGATTGCGGGCGACCGCCTCGCTGGCGCGCTTTTTCTGGCGCGCTGGAAAGCGGTCGCCATCCTGGCCGTAGACGAAGAGATGTACGCCCTTATCGCCATGGGTCTTAGCGAGACGGCCGTGATTGGCCGCGCCCTCATCGCCGAAGTGGACGCCGCCCGGCAATGGCGGGTGATGGGCGAAGTGTTTTTCGTCAGCGAAGATGTGTCTCAGCGCGCGCGCCGTCGTCTCCGCTTCTATGGAGCGATGAAAATTCGCAGCCAAATTGGCCGGCGTGAAATGCGCTTTGCCGTCGCCCGTGTCCGGCGACGGCGCGACAGTTCCCGCATTTGCCGTCCACATGGACGAGGCGGCGTAAGCATTGGCGAGGAGCTGCGGTTTGGTCTTGCCGGCCTGTTCGATGACCTGAGCGTCGGTTCCGGAAAAGCCAAGAGCGCGCAGAGTCTTCAGATGCGGGCGATCTTGTGGCGGCAGGAAACCCTGTTTCAGACCCAATTCCATCGCGGCCCGCATCTTCGCGAGCCCCTGCAGCGCGGCCTCTCTCGGGTTTGACGCCGCGCCGGCGTTGGTCGCGGAAGCGAGATTGCCGAAGCTCAACCCTGCATAATTATGCGTCGGCCCGATCAGCCCATCGAAATTGTATTCTGCATACATCAGTCTGTCGGCCCCTCCTCAAAAGCAACAACCCCATCGGGCATCACTTCCCAGCTCGCTTTTGAGCCGACAAAAATGTGCCGGCCAATTTCAATTTCTGGATCGCCGTTAACGCATCCCAGCGTGACGCCATGAACTTTGCCATCGTAAACGCCGCACAGCGTCGATCCGCAAATGCTGCAGAATTGAAAGCCGTACCCATGCTCGCCGACATAAGATGTCAACAATTCCTCGCCGGAGCGCCATTCAAATTCATCATCGTTGACCTCGGCGTAAGCTGACGCTTGCGCGCTGAACGCCTTGCGGCAGCGCGAGCAATGACAAGAGCGCGCATCCCGCAAGCGGCCAGCGATTTCGTACTGCACGGCGCCGCAGAAACACTCGCCAGAAATTGTCATGCCTTCACCCCTACCTGATCGTCCGTCATTGGAAGAAGCACCTCGCCCTCCATCGAGGCGACCGGATAGGCGCAGTAGTCAGCGGCGTAATAGGCGGCGGGGCGATGATTGCCTGAGGCGCCGATGCCGCCGAAGGGCGCAGAGCCGGCGGCCCCCGTCGTCTGGCGGTTCCAGTTGACGATGCCGGCGCGGCTGAGCGCGATGAATTTCTCCCACTTCGTTTTGTCGTCGGTAAGAAGCCCGGCGGAGAGCCCGAACTTGGTGGCGTTCGCCCGCTCGATCGCGGCGTCGAAATCCTTGACCCGCCAGACTTTCAGGAGCGGTCCGAAATGCTCCTCATCGGGGACGACATTGGAGCGCGTCACGTCGACAATGCCGGGCGTCACAAAGGCCGAGCCGTCCTCTCGCACAGAGAGATTGCGGATCGCTTCGCCATCGTCCTCGGTCAACTTGTCAAAGGCGCGCTCTAAGCCCTCTGCAACCTTCGGCGAGATCACCGGACCCATAAAGGGTTGGGGATCAGCGAAAGGCTGATCGATGATCAATCGGTCGGTGAGCTTGACGAGCGCGTCCAACGCCTTATCGCCGCGTTCATCGTCGGGAAGGATTAGCCGGCGCGCGCAGGTGCAGCGCTGGCCGCTGGTCAGAAAAGCCGATTGCACGACGGCGAGCGCCGCGGCGTCAAAATCCTCCGTGCCCCACCAGATCAGCGGATTGTTGCCGCCGAGCTCCAGCGCCAGAATAACGTCGAGGCGGTCGGCGAACATTTTATGGATCGCAAGGCCTGTCTTGGCGCCGCCGGTAAAGAGGATGCCGTTGACCTTGCCGTCATGGGCCGCGCCGGTGAGCGCCTCGCCGGTCTCGCGCGCGCCCTGCACCATGTTGACAGCGCCCGCCGGAACGCCCGCCTCGACCATACGCTCGACGATGAAGGCGCCCGGCCCCGGTGTCTGCTCTGACGGCTTGAAAACAACGGTGTTGCCGGCGATCAGTGCGGGAACCATGTGGCCGTTCGCAAGATGCGCCGGGAAATTATAGGGCCCCAACACCGCCATCACGCCATGGGGCTTGTGGCGCAGAACCGCCGTTGTCGCGCCCGGCGTTTCTTTTAGCCCCGTGCGCTCATGATAGGCCTTCACCGAGATATCGACCTTGCCGGCGACGGCCGCCGCTTCCGTTTTCGTTTCCCAAAAGGGCTTGCCGGTCTCGCGGGAGATGAGCCGCGCCAGGTCTTCCGCATCGCGGCGGATCAGGTCGCGATAGCGCTCCATGATCGTGATGCGCTCTCCCAGGGGCGTCATCGCCCAGGGCTCGAATGCGGCGCGCGCAGCGGCGACCGCGTCGTCGACGTCGGCCTTGCTCGCGCCCGCGCCCTTCCAGATCTCCTCGCCCGTCGCCGGGTCGAAGGATGAGAACTCGGCGCCGGCGCCGTCGCGCCATTCGCCATTGATGAGAATCTTTTCGGTCATGATCGCTTCACTTCTGGAAAGGACGGATACCATTCAGCGTGATCGCCTTCATGGTTTTCCATGCCGGGCTTTGTCAGACATCCGCGCGGATCGATATAGCTATCGATGCGCCGTGCGGGATTTTCATGCCAGTTTATATTGAAGGCGGAGCGCTTGGGAAAGAACTGCAGCGCCGAATAAGGAAGGTTATCGTGGATCCACCAGGCGAGCGAGCGCCAGTCCGCGCCCGCCTCATAGCGCTTTGCAAACCACGGAACCACGACGCAGGCCGTCGCGCCCATGGCGCCGTTCTTATCGCGGCGGTCCCAGATATGGCCCGCGAAATTCGTCTCATTTGATGCGCAGGAATAACCGACCTTTTTCCGCCGCTGCATGTCGTTGCCGAAGCCGTTAACCTTGATGCTGCGATAGGCGGAGCGAATGGCGATGCGCCCGAAAGTTCGCTGCAAGGGTTCGAGGAGCTCTTCGCAAAGCCGGGCGCCGGCCTCGATCGCCAGCTTCGGGTCGTCAGGAATATTGGGTATGCCGTGAAAATTCGCGATCTCGCTATAGAGAAAATCGCGCATGAAAAACGATTTAGAAAGCTGGATGCGGCCGAATTCATCAAGGGCGGCGACGCTGCCCGGCGCGCGCGGAGACGTCACCACGCCACAGCGCGCAGCCGGTCACCAGACTTCGCGCCGAGCGCGGTCGCCGTCTCGCTGCTCACAGTCAGCTTTTCCTCGCCCGCATTGGCCGGCGCGCGCACCACGCGGAAACTCTTCAACCGTCCCACGGAAATGAGCATGGTCGGCGCATCGCCGGGATCGCCGATCTCAGCGGCAAACACTTTGCTGTCGCGCACCGTGCGAATGTCGCTGATGGGAGAGTCGACGAGCGGGCCGCCGTCAAAAACGTCGATATAGCCGCGGAAGGCAAAGCCCTCTTTCAAGAGCATGTTGAAGGCGGGCATGGCGCTGTCATGGGGCCTGCCGAGGCACTCGCGCGCATCTTGCGGCAACAACGCCACATAAATCGGATGGCGCGGCATCATATCGGCGATGAACTGGTTGCCGAGGGCGGAATTCGCAAGATCGGCGTCTTCGAACTCCATATCAAAAAAGAGTTTGCCGAGCGCTTCCCAGAAGGGCTGTTTGCCGTCCGGCGCGCGCCAGCCGCGAAGCTCGGCGCACACAGGCTCGGAGACGAGGTCGCGGTGCTCTGCGAGGAAAAGATAGCGGGCGCGGGCGAGGAATTTTCCAAAGCCGCCGCCGCGCGCTTCTGGCGACAAAAACAAGGACCCGACTTCCGAACAGCCGGTGAAGTCGTGGGTCGGCACTAGGATGCGCCGCTCAACGCGCTTTTTCAGCTGCGTGGAAGCGTGGACCGTCTTGTTAATCCGATAATTGACGAAACCATGATCAAGGCCAATTGCAGAGAACACCGCCGAGGTGCCAATGACTTTGCCGTCGTCCACTAGCACCAGCATGTAAACTTCGCCGCGCGGCTCCTGCGGATCGCCGGCGATGCTGGCGACGGAGAAATCGATCCTCGCTTTTAACGTGTCGCGATTGGCGGGCAGATTTGTCATGCCGCCGCCCGAGAGCTTCGCAAGCGCGTATATCTGGTCGAGATCGCCAGCCTCGACGGGGCGCATATAGCTCATCGCCATCAGGCCGTCTCCGCCTCGGCCAGCTCGCCCGGATTGGGCAATTCGCCCGCCGCGATTTTCAGGAGCAACAGCGCCGATAATTTCGAGCGCTCCACAAGACTGTCGAGCTTTGCATATTCCTTGGACGAATGAATATGCGCGCCGCGAACCCCTAACGTATCAATTACCGGAATGCCGGCCGCCGCGATATTGTTGCCGTCGCAGCAGCCGCCCGTCGCCTGCCACTCAATATCGATGCCCAGTTCGGCCCCTGTTTCTTTCAGCGCCCGGAAAAAGGCAGCGAGTTTCGGCGTCATCGGCTTGGGCGGACGGGTGAAACCGCCGGCGAGTTCGGCGCTGAGCCCGTCGCGGGCGTTGATCTCGGCGATGACATGAGATGCGGCCGCCTCAAAGAAATCGGCGTCCGCCGGCTCAAGCAGCCGCACATTGAAGCGCACGACGGCGAGATCGGGAACGACATTGTCCGGGCCGCCGCCGTCGACCCGCGCGACATTGACGGTGAGGCCTTCGCGGGCGCCGGTCATCTTGTCGATGGCGGCGATGAAATCCGCCGCCGCCGCGATGGCGTTGCGCCCCAGATGGTGTTCGCGCCCGGCATGCGCGCTCTTGCCGCGTATGATCGCTGAAAAATTGCCCGAGCCCTTTCGCGCGCCGGCGAGCGTTCCATCGGCGAGCGCCGGTTCATAGACGCAGGCGAAATGCGCGCGGCCCGCCGCGTCGGCGAGCGCTTGGGCCGATCCGTGGGACCCGATTTCCTCATCGGCGTTGATCAGAATTTCGTATCCGACCTTTTCAGCAAGCGACGATTCTTCAACCGCCTGCAGCGCGTTCAACATGACAAGAATGCCGCCTTTCATGTCAGCGGCGCCCGGCGCATTCAGCGTATCCTCATCGATCATGGTTTCGTTTTGAAACGGGTGATCGGGGCCGAAGACGGTGTCCATATGGCCGGTCAGAAGAACGCGGATCGGCGCCTGCGGTCTTTTTACGATCCGCAACATGTCGCCGAGTTTCTGTTCGACCTTGTCTCCCTTCGCAGTGACAATCTCGCGCGGCGCCGACGGAACGGTCTCGACTTCCGCGTTCAAGACGCCGAACGCGTCCGCGAGGGTCGCGTGCATTTGCGAAAGGCCATCGAGATTGGCGCTGCCGGAATTAATGGCGCACCAGGCGCGCAAGGTTTCGGTCATCGCCGCCCGGCGATCGTCAAGGAAAGCAAGGTCTTTGTGTAGGGAATTTCCAGATGTCATGGCGCACAGCACTAGCGAAGGCCGGTTTTCACGGCAAGCCGAACCGCTTAAGGTGCCTCTTTGTCTGATTATTCCCGGCGTAGGCGGGCGGGGCGTTTATGCTGACCCTTATTGAGAAGGCTCTGGTCTTCTGGACGGAAATGGCGCGGCGGGGCGGCGTCGCTTTGGGCGTTGTCATACTGGCCTCGACCGGCGCGGCCGGATGGTACGCGGCCAACAACCTGACGGTTAACACCGACACCAGCGCCATGCTGGACCCCGATCTGCCGTTCCAGCAGCGCGCCATCGCTCTGCGCGAGGCGTTCCCGCAGATCAAGGAAGACATGATCGTCATCATGCGGGCGGCGAGCCTTGACGAGGCCGATGCTTACGCGGCCGATCTGCGCGCTGCGATCGCAGCGAACAAGGATGATTTTTCCGCCGTCTTCGCGCCGGCCCAGGAGCCGTTCTTTGAAGAAAACGGCCTCATGTATCTTAGCGAGGGCGAGCTCGAATCGCGACTGACCCAGATGACCCGGGCCTCTGGGCTCATCGAGACGCTTATCCAGAGCCCGCAGCTTGGCACCTTTTTCTCAACGCTCGCGGAGAATGACGAACTCGCCGAGCAATCGGACCTCGGCCAGGAGACGCTGCAAGCGCTTTACGCCGAACTTGGCGATGTTGTGGAGGCGAGCCTTGCCGGCGAGGTCCGGCCCTTTTCGTGGATGGGCGCCCTTGACGAAGAGCTTCGCGAAAAGAGCGTTCATACCCGTCTGCTTTATGCAACGCCGGTGCTCGACTATTCGCGCCTGCAGCCCGCCAAGGCCGGCATCATCGCTTTGCGTGAAGAGATCGAGGCGCTGAACGCGAAATATGACGGGCGTGTCGAGACCTACATCACCGGCGATCCCGCGCTGCGGGTCGAAGAACTCGAAGCGGTGACGACGGGCATCGGCTTGTCCATGGGCCTGTCGCTCATCCTCGTCACGATCCTGCTTTTGCTTTGTTACCGCTCGCGCTCGATGACGGTGATGACCCTGTTGAGCTTGATCGTCACGCTGGTGATGACGTCGGCTTTCGCCGCAGCAACCGTCGGCGAACTCAATCTCGTCTCGGTTGCGTTTACGGTATTGCTCGTCGGTCTCGGGCTCGATTTCGCCATCCACTTTCTCCTGCATGTTCAGGAACGCCGCGTCGCCGGCCAGTCCAACCGCGACGCGCTCAAAGGCGCGATCCATGAAGTGGGTCCCGCGATCGCCCTCGCCGCGCCGACGACGGCGCTCGCTTTCCTCTCCTTTGTGCCGACGCGCTTTGACGGCATCGCGCAGCTTGGCGTTATCGCCGGCGGCGGCGTGATCATCGCGTTTCTCGTATCGGTGACATTTTTGCCCGCGGCGTTGAAGCGCCTGCCCCAACCGACAAGGCCTCAACGCGAGGGCGCGATCCGCGCCGGTTTCGCGGCGGTGGAAAAGATTTCTGGTCCGGTTTCGGTGATCACGGTCCTGATCGGCGTTTTCGCGCTCCTGTTGATGCCGCAAGTGCGATTCGACGCCGACCAGATGTCGCTTCGCAACCCTGCATCCCCGTCCGTGAAGGGGTTCAATTTCCTTTTTGAAGACGACGAAACCATCCCTTATCGCCTGACGCGCCTCGCCGGCTCGGAAGAAGAAGCGCGCGCGAGCGCCGCCGCCGCCGGCGCGCTTTCAACCGTCGCCGCAACGCGCTCGCTGCCCGATTTCGTTCCGGAGGATCAAGACGCCAAGCTTGAGCTGATCGATTTCGCCGCAGGCACGCTCGTCTTCGCCTTCGCTGCAGAACCCGCAAGCGTTGACGGCCCGCCGGCGCGCGAGGGAGTCGCGGTTCTGAAAGACCGTCTCGATGCGGCGTATTCGGACGGACCTGCGGCGCGCCTCGCCGCCCTTCTTGGGCGGCTCGACGCTGCAGACGATCAAACGATCGCGCGAACGGAAGCAGCCGTTTTCCGGTTCTGGCCGCAATTAACAGACCGGCTCGCGGCGCAACTGAACGCGGACTTCATTGAAGTCGAAACGCTTCCCGAAAACTTGCGCGCCCGTTATCTCTCTGCGGACGGAGAATGGCGCGTCGATATTCTGCCGGAGGCGGATGTGCGCGACTATGAGGCGTTGCGCACATTTGTTGACGACGTCGACGGTGTCCTCGACGACCTCACAGGCGGCGCCTACCAATCTCTGAAGGCCGGCGAGACAATTTCCGCGGCGATGTTGCAGGCGACCGGCATCGCCTTTGCGATCGTCTCGGTTTTTCTTTTCATGCTTGTCGGGCGCGCGCGGCTTGTTCTGTTGATGCTGCTGCCGCTCGCCCTCGCCGCCGTCCTCACGGCGGCCGCCGGCGTCCTTCTCGACATTCCGTTCAATTACGCGAACGTCATCGTCTTGCCCTTGCTGATCGGCATCGGCGTCGACAGCGGCATCCACCTCGTCTTGCGCCACGAACAGGTTGAGGCGGGCGAAGGCGTTTACGGCACGTCGACCCCGCGCGCGGTCCTGTTTTCGGCGCTGACGACGCTGGCGAGCTTCGGCTCTTTGATGCTCTCGCCACATCGAGGCACCGCCTCCATGGGCGAACTCCTGACGGTGGCGATCCTCTTCACATTGATTTGTACCCTTGTGGTGTTGCCCGCAGCCTTCACCTACGCCCAGCGCCGGCTCGACGGGGTCACCATCGGCAGCGAAGGCTTACGCTACAAAGACAAGTAAATTCTTGGCCTCAGCTTACTAAGCCTAGATTTTTCCCGAGCCGCAGGCTAAAGCGCAGATCGTCGCCGGCGCAAAGACGCTGTCATGATTTTGTCCCGGTTCGGCTGGATAAAGCACGCAATCGCTCCATATTGTCGGCGAGTGAATGACGGTCGGGGAGGTTTGTTCCCTGGCGCATGATGACGGAAGGGTCCAAAGACGATGTTCATGTCCCGGGTTCGTATTCTTGCTGCGTTAATCGCCGCGTCCTCCGCCGCAACCGTGACTGCAACGGCGAGCGCCCAGGAGCCGGAGGCCGAAACCGCCGCCGAGCACAGCGAAGTTCGGATCAATGGCGCCATCGACTTCGCCAAGGCGTTGACCGCTGACGCCACTGTCGCCCTGACCGATGAAAACGCAGACGCAGCAACCCGGCTTTCAAATTTTCAGGTCGTGCTCGCAGAGGGTCTGGCGCTCGACACCATCGGAAAATTCATGCTGGGCGAGTCGCGCAAGGTCATGACTGACGAGCAGACCGCGCGCTACGAAGCCGTTTTTCCGGACTACATTA
>JBCBSE010000046.1:0-9462 GCA_039819305.1 Pseudomonadota bacterium | reverse complement strand
ATGGTCATTCCGCACACGTTACAAAACAGTATTGTTCAAATTGAACGATTTGACGAAATCAATCTTAGACCTCTGCCAGTAGTATCTACGAAGCCTGCGGTGCGCGGCCAGGAAGCTGCGCGCCTTTATTGCGCCAAAAGGATTTATAGAGAGGGTTTTCATGAGCGTTAATTACCGCATGCGCAGGCCGGAAAACCGCCCTTCAACTTTTGAGCCGGAAACATTTAACATCGACGAAGCGCTGGACGCGTTGAGTGCAGGCGGAGTTTTAGCGCCGGCGCCAGGCGGGCCGCGCGCCCGTCGCCGCGCGGCGCGGCGCGCGCTCGCCAAGGGCGGTTTGGTCGCGCCCTTGCTCGCGGCGCAAGGCTGTTTTGCGGTCGGCAAAGGCGAGCTGCCCCTTGCGGGGCCCGACGCGAGCGCCGGCGCAGGTGCCGGTGCAAGCTCAGGCGCCGCAGCCGGGCGATCCGGCGCTTCTTCCGGCGAAGCGGCCCTGCCGCCTGCGCCCGTCGCAGGCGGTCAAAACGACGCAGGTGCGCAGTCGGATCGGCTCCAGGCGAGCGAAAATGAATCCCGGACAATTGACGTCGGCGAGCTTCTCGCCAACGATATCGGCGCGAACGGCGGGTCGCTTGAGATTGTTCGAGTATTCAACGCGGTTAACGGCACGGTCATGTTAGACGGCGCGATCATCGAGTTTATTCCCGACGAGGGATATGACGGCGTCGCCAGCTTTCAATACGAAGTGCGCGACAGCGCCGGCAATCTGACGGTCGCATCGGTGGAGATCGACGTCGCGCCGGCCGATCACGGCGGTATGCATGGCGGCGACCACGGCGGCATGCACGGCGGCGACGACGGCATGCACGGCGGCGATGGCGGTCACAGCGGGATGCACGGCGATGATCATGGCGGCCACGCCCATCCTGACGATCCGGCAAAAGCGGCCGAGCACATGGCGCTGCTCAACCTTGTTCCCGTTTCCGAGGCGACTCACGTCGCCGTCAATAACGGCTCCTGGTTTGATCCCAATAGCTGGGCTAACGGCGAAGTGCCGGGCGCCGGCGCAAAGGTCGTCATCCCGAGCGGCGTCAAGATTGTTTATGACGGGCAGAGCGACGCTTCGCTGTTCACTGTCCGCGTCGATGGAATGATGGAATTCGCGACAGATCGCGACACATTTATGGAGGCCGACACCGTCATTGTTTCGCCGACGGGGCATTTGACGATCGGCACGATAGACGATCCGTTGCCGTCTCAATTCAATGCTGTCATTCAAATCGCTGACAACGGACCGATCGATGTGTCTTGGGACCCTGCGTTATTGTCGCGCGGACTGATCTCACACGGCAAAATCGAAATTCATGGCGCTGAGAAAGATACGTTCCTGCGCCTTGCGGCGGACCCGATGCGCGGCGACACCTCGCTTGTGCTTGAAGAGGCGCCCGAAGGGTGGGCCGTGGGCGACCGTCTTGTACTGACCGGCACCGAGCTGGGCGAATACACGCGCACCAACGATATCTTTCAGGACCGTAATGTCGTTACCCAGGATGAAGAACTCATCATTACACGGATCGAAGGCACTACGATCCATTTCGCCGACCCGCTCGTTTATGATCACGCTGCGCCTCGCGATGATCTGAAAGCTTACGTCGCCAATTACTCGCGCAACGTGCAAGTCGTCACCGAGAACGCTGATGGGTTGCCGCCCTCGCAGCGCGGCCATGTCATGTTTATGCATTCTGGCGAGATTGACGTACGCTACGGCGAATTTACCGATCTCGGACGCACCGACAAATCTGAACGATCTTTTGATCCAGATGATGTCGCGACGGTGGCGTCTGACACCAATATGAAGGGCCGATATTCCCTCCATATCCATCGCGCGGGCGTAAGCGACCAGGACGATCCAGTGATGATTGTCGGCAACGCGGTCTGGGGCTCACCGGGATGGGGTTATGTTCATCACGACTCCAACGCCATCTTCGCCGACAATGCCGCCTATGACGTTTTCGGCGCGGCATTCGTTGCTGAAAGCGGAAACGAGACCGGTCGATGGGTCAGCAATATTTCGATCAAGAACGGTGGAACTAGCGGTTATGGCGCTGAGCTGAACAGTCCCAAAGTCACTGAGGATGTTATGGCGTTTGATCTCGGACGCAATGGCGCCGGTTTCTGGTTTCAGGGCCGCCAGGTCGACGCGATCGGCAATGTCGCCGCCGGCTCGCCGGGCGGGCATGGTTTCGTTTATTTCCATCGGGGCGGCGACGGCAACGTAACGTCGGTCGATACGCTCAACAATCCGGAAATTGGAAGTTATCACGACGAAACCATCGATAACGGCAGGCCAAGTATTTCTCAGTTCGAAGGCAATGAAGCGATAGGCGTCGGCGTTGGCTTTATCGTCATCAAATCGGATTGGCGGCAAGGCCATGATCAGCGCTCGATGATCGAAGACTTCACCGCCTGGGAAGTCTACTACGGCGTTCATAACGAGTATACCGCCCACTATTCGTTCACGAATGCCGATCTGATTGGCGCAGGAGACGGCCGAGCGCTTGTGGGTCTCGATTTCGGTTCGGCCGTGAACGACATCGTCATCGTCGATGCGCAGATTGACGGATTTAACAGCGGGATTAGCGCCGCCGGCGATCCATCCTCGCGCCAATTTATCGTTGTTGGCGGCGAAATCATAAACCTCATCGACGGCAGTAACGGACCCGGTGAAGCCTATCGCAATTTCACCGACGAAGACACAATTCTGAGCGCCGAGGAACTCTTAGCGCTGTCACAGAGCGCTGGCCCGCTAGCATTTGAATCCGGCGTGCCGATTTTTACAAATAATTTGAACAATCTTGTCGGCGTAAAATCGGATACGCTTGGCGAATTCCAGGTCGGCGAATTCGATCACCACTTTTTCCGGAACACGACCGACAAGATGGCGGCGTTTCAGGAAGGTTACTGGACGACAGAGAGCGGCCTTGCGGTGACCGCGGTCGAGCGCGTATTCGCCGATCGCGTTACCGGCGAAGAAATCAAGGTTTCGACCTTTATTTCAACACCGGGCCTTGGTTGGGCTCAAACTTCGGGCGCGACTTATCACGGCGTTTTGGATCTGAACAGCGCTGCGCCGGTCGCCGGCGTGGATGTCATCACCGTCGGAGAGGGTGGCCGCATCACCTTTGACGCGTTGGCGAACGATTTCGATCCCGACGGCGATTCGATCTGGATCGACGGGTTCGGCGAAGCGACGCATGGATCGGTTTGGGTTCAGGATGATGGCCGCATTACTTATGAGTCAGATCCAAATTTCACTGGCGAAGACGAGTTTTACTACTGGCTGCAAGACGACAATGGCGTCTTCACGCAAGGGCTCGTTCAGGTAACGGTCGAGGCGTAGCCTCCTTCATCAGTCCATTCGGCGCGGACCGTCTTATCGCACTCAGTCGCCAAGCGCTCATTGCGCAGAGCGCCAATCTTGGCCTCGGTGAACAGGCGCCGCGCCGCCCACACGGCAGCGCCCCGAATCACCGGATCAACATCATCGAGCAGTTTCAGCACTGCAGGCGCTAATGCGCTGTCGCCGGAATTGCCGATCGCGATCGCGACATTGCGCAAGAAACGCGAGCGTCCGCTGCGCTTGATCGGCGAGCCGGAGAACAGGCGCCGAAAGGCCGCGTCGTCAAGATTGGCGAGTTCTCCGAGCGCGGGTTCTTTGAGTTCGTCGCGCGCGTGAAAGGCGGCTTCGTCTGCGGTTTGCGCGAATTTGTTCCAGGGGCAGACCGCAAGGCAGTCATCGCAGCCATAGATGCGATTGCCCATGGACGCGCGGAACTCCTGCGGGATCGGCCCCTTGTGCTCGATAGTCAGATAGGAAATGCAACGCCGGGCGTCGAGCTGATAGGGCGCGGGGAACGCCGCCGTAGGACAGATCTCAAGACAACGTTTGCATGTGCCGCAATGATCGCTTTCCGCGGCGTCGGCCGGTAGGTTAAAATCAAGAAATACGGCGCCGAGGAACAGCCACGAGCCGTGTTCTTGCGAGACAAGATTGGTGTGCTTGCCCTGCCAGCCGACGCCGGCTTTTTCGGCGAACGGTTTCTCCATCACCGGCGCTGTGTCGACGAAGACTTTCAATGACGCGCCATATTCGTTTGCAATCCAGCGCCCAAGCGCTTTCAGGCGTTTCTTGACGACGTCGTGATAGTCCTTGTTGTGGGCGTAAACCGAAATCGCGCCGGCGGATTTTTTTTTGAGAATCTCTAACGGGTCGCGCTCGGGGCCGTAATTCACGCCCAGCATTACGACGCTGCGCGCATCCGGCCATAAATTCTGCGGATGACTGCGCTGGTCGGCGCGGGTTTCCATCCACTGCATCGTCCCGTGCCGGCCTTGGTCAAGGAATGCCTTCAAACGTTCGGCGGTCGCGTTCGGCAGATCCGCGCCTGCGAAGCCGACAGCATCAAAGCCAAGCTTCCGCGCCATTTCGCGGATTTGTTCGCGTCGCTCGCCGGGCTCCGCCGTCATCTAGAAATCAGGATTGTCAAAATGGCGCGGCGGCGGCAGGCCTGGCACGCGGTCTTTCAAAATCGGACGCAATGCAGGGCGGGATTTGATACGCGCATACCACTCTTTCACTGTTGGAAATCGATCCCACGGCGCGGCGTCGACATAGTCGAGCGCCGAGAGATAGCCGGCGGCGGCGACGTCGGCGGCGCTATAGGCTTCGCCGGCGAGCCAGGCGCGCTGATCGAGGAGCCAGGCGAAATAATCGAAATGCCAGTCCAGCGCGTTCAATCCGGCGCGCAAGAGATCATAATCGGGTTGCCCGCGGCGCATCAGTCGTTTGTCAATTCGTTCACGGATGATCGGCGCGATCACTTCATATTCGAGCTTGTCGGTGAACCACGCCACCAGCCGACGCGTTTCTGCGCGGGCCGCCGGAGCGCTCGGATATAGAGAAAAATCCGGATAAGCGTCTTCAAGATATTCTAGAATAACCATCGACGGCGCGATGCCGGCAGTCTCCCCGTCTGACGCGTCGTCGATCAAGACCGGCGTAACGCCGGCCGGGTTGATCGCCGCGAGCTTTTCGGCGTCCTCCCAGGGATACGCTTCCTCCAGCTGAACAGGCAGACACTTCTCCGCAAGCGCGACCCGCACGACCCGGCATCCCGGATCCAGCGGCATGTGCAGGAGCCGGCGCATCAAGCCGCGAGCTCTGACGTCGAAGGCGGGGCGGCTCCCGCGTCCGTGTTTTTAAAGGACACCATTCGTTAACCTTAGCTTGCCGCGCGAAAGCCCGGCGAAGTTCCATTTTTTCAACACTTTAGTCGAGCCGTCGCCGCGGCCGGCAAAAGCTTTGCAACCCTTGCGTTAACACATTTGACCGGTTGTTTCGATTTGAAACGACAAGGGCGGGAAAGGGATTGAGGACGTCATGGGCTCATCGCGACGAGAGGACTCCATGGATTTCGCATGGCGCCGACCGGCGCCGCTGGCGCGGCGCGCGGCGATGGCGCTTTATTCCTGGCAGCGCCCGCACATCTCCTATTTCGCATGCCTGCTCGCCGCGGCGCCCTTTATCCTGGCGGCGATTTATGCGCCGGCGCTTTTAAGCCTGTCGGCGACAGTCGACATGCTGGCGCCGATTGCTGATGCGAGGGCGGCGCGGGCCGGCGAAATCGCATTGATTGAGGCGTCCTCGCCCTTCTATCTCCTGACCCTGATGATTGGCGATGTCTTCGCGGATTCGCCAGGCCGCATCCATCTCGTCTCAAAAGCGGTTTGCGCGCTGTTCGTCCTTGCGCCCGCCGCCTATTTTGCCGTTTCGCGTTTGCCGGTTTTCGCCGGGGCGACGCTTGTCGCTGCGCTTGCCGGCTTCGTCGCCTCGCCTTTTGCGGGCCCGGCGGAATTTGCGCTCGCCCTGTTCCTCGTGAGCGGCTTCTGCTTCCTGTCAGCGACCGCAGATCCCGAACCGGGGCGCGCCCGCGTCGAAGGCCTGTTCGCGGGCGCCATCCTGTTCGCATTATGGACGCTCAATCCCGTTTTCTCGCTCGCCGGCTTTATCGCGCTTTCAGCGTGTCCGTTTTTGTCGGGCCCATGCGGGCTGACGCGGTACGCTGCGACATTTGCATCCTTCGTGGCGTTCGCAGCGGTCGCGGAATGGCTTGCGCCGGGGCTGAATATGGCGCGCGCCGCCGCCGCATCGGGCACGCTCGCCGCAGACATTCGCATTGAAGGCGGGGCGAGCGCCCTCGGCCTTGGCGGCGTTGCGGTTAGCGCCGCGCTCGTCGTGATGATGACGGCGATATTCGGCGGTCGCGAGCATTGGCGTGCCAGTGCGATAGCGGCGGTATTCTGCCTCTTTGCTCTGATCGCGGGGCGCATCGCCGGCGCCAATACCTTTCCGGTTTTCGTTCTCGCCGCGATCGTTGCAGCGTTTTCTGTCACCTCGCCATTTTACGACGGGCTTTTTCGCAATCATGATCGCGCCAGCGTTTCCGTTGCGCTCGCTGCCGCGATCCTGCCGTTATTCTGGACGATCGCGATGGTTGTCCAATCGGCCGGGCAGTTCGCCTTGCAAAGCCAGACCGCCAAAGCGGCGCCGGGCCATATCCGAACCGAACTCGCGCTCGTTCAACCCGGCGGGCCAATGCTCGCCCGCTGGATTGAAGAGGGGCGGTTTTCAACGCCGGAAGCGCGCGAATTTCTGGCGCTCAATCCAATTGATCAATCCGCCGTGCTCCTGGAGGCGGCGAGCCGCGCCAGGCCGATGACAGCCTCAGGACATGAGGTCGCAATTCTCGCAGGAACAGACGCGGCGTGCGTTATCAGCAACGCCAAGCCCTGCCGCAGGGACAGCAATGACGCGGCGAAAGTCGCGAGCGTCGTGTTTGTCCCACGCCTCGATCTGGGGCCGGGGGCCGCCGCTGCGAAAGGGCGCGCGGAGGCGCTTCTCTACACCGAATTCCGGTTGGTCGAGGAGACGCCGTTCTGGGAGATCTGGGTGCGCCGAAATGCGCTTTCGCCTAAGGGGATGCTCTGACAGCGGACTATTCGCAGGATGCGATGAAATGCGGATTATCGAAGCCGCGATCACGTTTGTTGTAGCGCAACGGTTCGCCTGAGGGATAAACGCGCACCCGTCCGCCGGCGGCTTCCAGCACGGCCTGACCGGCGCCGGTATCCCACTCCATGGTGCGGCCGAAACGGGGATAAAGATGCGCCGCGCCTTCGGCGATCAAACAAAATTTGAGCGATGACCCCGCCGAGACACAATCGTCGCAATCGTTGTCCTTGAGGAAAGCGTCCGTTTCCGGCGACCGGTGCGAGCGGCTGGCGACCGCTCGGGGCCTCGGGCAGTTATCTGCGGTCTGGATCGGCGTCGGCGGGCCGCATCGCCATTTCTCGTCGACGTCATAGCGCCGCGCGCCGTCGCCGACGACGCCCTCATAAAGGCGTCCGGCTGCTGGCGCGTAGACAACGCCAATAACGGGCGCCCCGTTTCGAATGAGAGCAATGTTGACCGTGAACTCGCCATTGCGGTTGATGAATTCGCGCGTCCCGTCCAGCGGGTCGACGAGAAAGAATTCGTCGCCGAGCGCAGGGGCATGGCCGGCGCTAGCAGCTTCTTCGGCGAGGATCGGCGTCGCCGGTGAAAGCTCATTTAATCCGGCGATGATGATGGCTTCAGCCCGCCCGTCAGCCTCGGTCACCGGCGATGCGTCCGCCTTTTCATCGATGCTGAAATCGGTTCGATAGATCGCCATGATCTCGGCGCCGGCAGCGAGCGCAACGCCTCTCAGGGCGTCGCAAATCTTTCGATCATTGGCGTCGGCAGTCTCGGTCATAAAAGACCGCATGTCTGATCACAGCGGCGAATTCAAGAGGCTCGCTCAACGAAATGCGACGATTGTGAAACTCGCTGTCTGTCGCGGCGTTAATCCCGCCGACGGGATGATGTCCTGGATGATCCACCCCTCGTCGGCCAGCGCGTTCAATCGCTCCTGCATCGCTGCGGCGGCGGCGCGGGCGAAGTCGCGCTCATTGGCGAACAGGCCGACGGGTTGCCGTTTGGCGTCACGCCAGCTGACGCTGAAAACTGCGTATTGTTTCGACATGGGACAACCGTTCGGACAATTGCGACAAGAAGAAAGATAACACTATTTTAATAGGCAAGCTTCGCGCCGGTTTGCTTGCCCGAAACGGCCTTGCATTCTGGCATTTTCCGCGCAAGGAAGGGTTTGGCGTTAGGACTTGTTTGGCATAAAAAGACAACGTTGCGGGAGCCTTTTCAGGTATTGCATATGATGCCGTCGACAGAGGCAAGAAAGGTTAACGAACTAACGGCTGTTAACGGACGCCGTCGCTCGTCGGCGTCGCGCGCGCTGTTGGGCGATCTCGTGCAGTTTATCGAGTATTGCGGCGTCATCACCATGTCGGTTGTCGTCGCCTATGCGTATCACGCGTTCCGGTTGCAAACCGAATTCGATTTTCAAAGCTACGCCGCCGCCGGCATCGTCGGCGCGACGGGTTTAACGGCGCTGCTTCGCCGCGACGGCTACTATGAATTCGACCGGTTGTTGTCTTCTTCCGGCACGTTGCGCGCCATCACCGGGCGATGGGCGCTGGTGTTGATGGGCCTCATCGCCTTCGGATTCGCACTGAAGATATCGGAGAGTTTTTCGCGCGTCTGGCTCGGCGCGTGGACGATATCGACGCTGTTGTTCATCCTCGCGGCGCGTTTCATCGCCGCCCGCATTGTTCGGGCGATGATCCGCGATGGCGGCGTTTTCGCGCGGCGCATCGCAATTGTGGGCGCCAGCGACGCGGCAGAGCGATTTGCGCGGTTTGTCGGCGCGGAAGAGAACGGCGTATCGGTGATCGGCGTATTCGACGCCGGCGCGGCGGCCGAGAAGCCTCACGCAGACTATGCCGGCGGTCTTGACGTTCTTGAGGAAGCCGCGCGCAACGGCGCTGTTGATGACATTGTCATCACCGCCCTTGATGAAAGCGCTGACACGATGGCGCGGTTAATCCGCCGGCTCTCGGCCTTGCCCGTTTCCGTATCATTATGTCCGAACAAGCACTGGATGGATCATCGCGGCGGCGCCGTTTCGCAGCTTGGCGGCGTCAAGGTTCTTTCGCTTTATCGGCGACCGCTTGAGGGCTGGGGCAGCGTCATGAAAGCGGTTGAGGACTATGTTCTCGGTTGGGTATTGGTACTCGTCCTGAGCCCATTGTTGCTCCTGATCGCGGTGGCGATCCGGCTCCAGGACGGCGGCCCAGCCCTGTTCATTCAAAAGCGTCACGGCTTTAATAATTCTGTATTTAGAATCTATAAGTTCCGTACCATGACCGTCGCTGAAGACGGCGACTCAATCAAACAAGCCGCTGCAGGCGATCCGCGCGTGACGCCGCTCGGCCGGGTATTGCGCCGATACTCGCTCGATGAATTGCACG
>JBCBSE010000045.1:0-10810 GCA_039819305.1 Pseudomonadota bacterium | reverse complement strand
GTGCGGCGACAACCCAGCTGCGGAAGGCGACGAGCGCGATCGTCATCAAGAGCGTCCAGGCGACATAAGCCATTAATGCGGCGGCGGTGGCGGTCATGATCGTTCCTTTAGGGTCCCTGACACAGGCTATCCGTCGGCCAGATAGCCGGGCCGGGTGAGGCGCAACGCCTTGCCGTCAGCTTCGATGGCGTGATTCGCGTCAACCGCGCGCGCGAGCCGGTCCAGCCGGATGAGCGCCAGCGCGCGCCCCTCGACGCCGGACATGATCCGGCCCAACGTCGATCCGTCAGCGGTTACGGCGGCGCCCGGGGCCGGCGGTGCGCCGTCAAATAACGCGATCAGCGTGCGCTTGCGCGCTTCGCCCTTTCGTTTCATCCGGCTCGCGACTTCCTGACCGACAAAGCATCCCTTTTTGTAGTCGACTGCGTTCAAGGCGTCGAAATTGACGTCCAGCGGGAATACGTCATCGGCGTTGAAATCAGCGCCGGCCTCTGGCGCGCCAACGCCGATCCGCGCGCTGGCGTAGTCATCGCCTGCAGGCGCGGCTCCCGGATCGGCGATGATGCGGCGGCCAAGCCCGGCATGGCGCGGGTCGGCGAAAGCGCATAGCGCGCCGTCAAGGCTTTCAGCGGCCTCCGGCGACCAGTAGACGGCGAGATCATCGGCAAGAGCGATCTCGACCTTCGCCCGCAATTTATACAGCTTGAGACGTTTCAAGAGAGCGTCGGCGCTCTCCGCGGCGACATCAACAAGCAGCTTCTCCGTTTCGTCGCTGCCTGCAGGGGCGATGAAAAAATCAAACAGGATCTTGCCCTGCGGCGTCAGGAGGCAGGCGAAGATCGCGCCGGCGTCGAGGCGCGAGACGTCCTGGGTGATGAGACCTTGCAAAAAGGCGCGCGCCTCAGACCCGGAAACGGATAGGACGGCGCGGTCCGAAAGGTTGGTTAGCGTCATGCCGGCGCATGTAGGCGGAGCGGAGCGAATTTGCAAAGCCCGCAGTCACGCCTAAAAGACAATGTATGGCTGTAAACAAGAACGCTTCTTCACCAGACAAGCTGATCATGCGCCGGCCGGATGACTGGCATGTGCATTTGCGCGACGGGGCCATGCTGCAGGCGGTTGCGCGCTACACCGCGCGGCAGTTTGCGCGAGCTATCGTGATGCCCAACCTGGCCGAGCCTGTGACGAGCGTCGCCGCAGCGCGCGCCTATCGAGAACGCATCCTCGCCGCGCTTCAGCCTGACGCGGCGTTCACGCCCTTGATGACGTGTTATCTGACTGACGAAGCGGCGCCGGAAGAAATCGCGACCGGCTTCAGCGAAGGCGTCTTCACCGCCTGCAAGCTCTATCCCGCAAACGCGACGACCAATTCCCGCTTCGGCGTCACCGATGTCAGGAATATCTATCCGGCGCTGGAGCGGATGCAGGCGATTGGCATGCTGCTGCTGGTCCATGGCGAAGTCACCGATCCTGAGATCGACGTATTCGACCGCGAGGCCGTGTTCATTGAACGGGTGCTTGGGCCCGTGATGCAAGATTTTCCCGCCCTGAAGATTGTCTTCGAGCACATCACGACCGCTGATGCAGTCGATTTCGTCCGGGAGAGCGGTCCGACGATCGCCGCGACCATCACGCCGCATCACCTAGAATTCAATCGCAATGCGATGTTTGAGGGCGGCATCCGACCGCATTTCTATTGCCTGCCGGTCGCGAAACGCGAAGCTCATCGGCTCGCCTTGCGCAAGGCCGCTGTTTCCGGCTCGCCGAAATTCTTTCTGGGTACGGATTCAGCGCCCCACGCGGTGACGGCGAAAGAAACCGATTGCGGCTGCGCCGGCGTTTTCAATGCGCCCTTCGCGCTGGAGAGCTACGCCAAGACGTTTGAAGAAGAAGGCGCGCTCGACAGGCTTGAAGCGTTCGCGTCCCAAAACGGCCCTCAATTCTATGGCCTGCCGCTCAACGATACGAGCATCATCATGGAGCGAACAGGATCGAAGGTTCCAAGCGTTTTGGACGCAAGCGATGAAAAAGTCGTCCCGTTTCACGCCGGCGAAAGGCTCGCCTGGCGCTTCGCCGGCGCCGTGAAGGAAACGTCCTAGTCGGTGTCGTCTGTCGCCTGAGGAACGGTCACAAGAAACGTCTCGCTTGCGGCGGCCTCGCGGAGGGGCTCGGCGAGATTGCGCACGACGCGCTGCGCATATCTGGCCCGTCCGGCCGCGTAATCGCGAGCGCGTCGATCGCAGCGCGCAAAATGATCGCCGGCGTTGCGATAGCCGTTGTTAAACCGCTTAATCAACTCTTCATGCGCCTCCGGTTGCGGCTGCTCAAGTTCGACGAGGCGTTTCATGCGCTCGCGCCAGACATCGCTTTCAAGGCGCGGCTCGCACAGGCGTCGAATATGATGCAGCTCGCCAAATACGCTGGCGAGCGCGGCGAGATCGCGCTGGCGGTCGCGATATTCGTCCGCGGTCTGGGCCCGAGCCGCGCCAGTGGCGAGGAGGGCCGTTATGATGAAAACGAGGCGTATCATGGTCAAATCCGTTGGCGCGGTTCTACACCGCGATTGTGTCGATTTACAGGCGGTTGCGGCCTTGCCTCAGGCGCGCATCGCAAGCGCCATTTCCAGCGTTTTGCGTGTTTCGTCCCATTGCAAGCGTGATTTCGCCACCTTGATGGATACAAATTCCGCCTCAGCCACGACGCCGCCGGACTCTCCGAAAAGAGCCACTCAGCCGCTTTGTCAATCACCGAATGCTGCCGGGTGTTTTTGCTGCCAGGCGCGCCGGTCAAGGGCAGAGCCCAACAATTGATGCAGTCTCACTTGCGGCGCCCGGCAAAAAAGCCGGCTGCGACGAGCGCAGCCGGCTTTTTTACCATGGCGGCCGATGCCCGCCATGGATTTTATAACTCGTTATTATTGAGCTTCTTCGGCGGTCGTTGCGTTTTCGCGATCAACATCCTTCAGATCGTAGAAAAACGTAACGCCGGTTAAAACGTCGCGTTCGGCAATATCGACGTACGCTTCGCCATCGCCTTGCGCAATGGATACGCGTTCAAACGGAACAAGAACCGTTTTCTCGCCGATGCCCAAAAGGCCGCCATATTCAACTGAAGCAAATTGCGCTTCGCCGTCGAATGTGAAGATTACGTCATCAAGATACGCCGAATCATAATTTTTATTTGCTGACGGATTGGCGAAGGTCGCATCAAGGCCAATCAATTCGTTAACGAACCAGCCATCCGTTACCGCATTGCGGTCGAATTTTGCAAAGGAACGAAATTCCTCTTTGGACTTATCAAGCGACAAGCGGTGGAAATCATCGTCCGTCATCTCAACACGAAATTCGGAAAATGGCGCTTCGTAAGTGCGTTCGTTTAGTCCAGCGAAGCCACCCGACGCTAAGATAAGCGTGTCGATGCGGCCATCGTCATTCAGACGAATGTCTTCAACGGTCGCAATTTTCTCGTCGTTCATATTGTAGACAGGGCGATCAATCAGTCGTTTCGCCGTGTGCGCCGACCGGGTCAAAATGATTGCATCATCACCAAGCTCGATAGTCGGACGCGATGTTACTTGCGTCAGAACGGCGATGGCGTTGATCTCATCATCAGAGAAGGCGATTTTATCCTTTTTGGTCGACTTGCTGCCCCACTTTTGCGTGGACTGCATTTCGGCGTCAGTAGCCGCGCGCTCATTTTTATCCGCCGCGTAATCAGACGCGATTACGGAACCGGAAAGCGCAAGCGCTGCTGCGGTAGTGGTCATCAAAAAATTTCGCATAACAAACTCCTTATCTTATAACTATAAACGTTAGAAAAATAACTAAATTTAAGGTGGTTGTCAAGGCGTGTACGTCATTTTATAATCGGTATACAGATAAAAAAATTAGAGCTGCCAGCTTTCGCTCCATGCACAATAGTAATTGAGACAGGCGCGAAACAGGCAAAATTTTTGAATAAATTGTATAAAGAATAAAATTTGGAAGAATCGTTCAGTTTCAGCGGGGCCGTGCGGTGTCGCGAGTAACGGGATGATGTCCGCAACCTCGCAAAGGGCCTCAGCCAGATTGCGCCTTGGATCGCGATATTCATCGGCAGTTAAGGCCTGGAAAGCACCTGCGCCGAGGGCATCCGAATATGTGGAAATGCCGCGTCAAAGTGTTGGTTGCGATTGCGCGGTTCTACGCTCCGGTCATTTCGATTTACGGGCGTTGTTTCAGGGGCGCATTGCAAGCGCCATTTCCAGCGCTTTGCGCGTTTCGTCCCATTCTAAGCGTGTTTTCGCTTCATCGATGGACACGAATTCCGCTTCGGCGGCGTCGTCGCCGGCGACGGGCTCCCCGGCCACCCACTCGGCCGCGTAGTCTATCATGAGGTAATGGCGCTCGCCGCTTGCCGAATACGGCAAGGCTTCAAAGACATTGATGAGCCCGATTACGCGAATCTCGATCGTCGTTTCTTCGCGCACTTCGCGTGCGACGGCGTCCTCAAGGCGTTCGCCGTGATGCAAGCCGCCGCCGGGGATAGACCATTGGCCTAGGAGCGGCGCTTTTCCGCGTTTGACAAGGAGCACCTCGTTCTTGCGGAAAACGACGGCGCCGACGCCGACCGCGATGGTTTCGTCTTTCTTCATGGCGCCCCTATAATCGCGTTCATGTGCGGACGCTATCATTTGAACTCAACGCCGGCTGAGGTTTCCCGTCATTTCGATGTCGATACGCGAGATAACTTTCCGCCGCGCTACAATGTTGCGCCAACCCAGCCGATCGCAGTCATTCGTATGAGCGAAGACCCGATCCCGGCGCGCCAGTATGCGTTGATGCGCTGGGGGTTTATCCCGTCCTGGGCGAAGAAAGACTACCACGAACGCATGGGATCTAAGCCGCTGATCAACGCGCGCGCTGAAACTGCTGCAGAAAAGCCGACCTTTCGCGCAGCTTTCAAGCGGCGCCGCTGCCTCATCCCTGCGAACGGGTTTTATGAATGGAAAGCGCAGGAGGGCGGCAAGCAGCCATACGCTATCCATCGCGACGGGCTTTTCGGTTTCGCCGGTATTTGGGAGACAGCGACAGATCCGGACGGCGGCGAGATCGACACTTGCGCGATTTTGACGACGGCGGCCGGTCCTGATCTGAGAGCCTTGCATCACCGCGAGCCGGTGGTGATTGCGCCGGAGCATTACGAAATCTGGCTGGAGACAGACGAGCGCGATGCTCCGATGCTGGTTGATCTCCTGCGCGCTCCGGCGGAGGGAGCATGGGCGTATCATCCGGTATCCAAAGCCGTCGGTTCGCCAAGGAATGACGGGCTGGAATTAATAAAGCCGGTAACGATTTAGACGCTGTCGTTCTGCATCCGTTGCTTCTGGCGGCCAAAGTCTTGTGAGTCGCGTGCGGGAATTCACACGGCGGGCCCGCGATGCTAGCGTGCACGGCGCAACAAAATGCGCCGCCTGCGGATTGACGGCGAAATAACCAACTAGGGAGAAGACCTTTCATGTACGACGTCTCACTGACAGAATCGTTTTTTCCTGCGATCGGCGGCGCGGCTCCAGCGCCCTTGACCATCGGCGAAATGCTGCTCGCGAGCGTCGACGCAGCGCCGGACCGCGACGCGCTCGTCGAGCTTGATTATGCGGGCGCGCCGGCGCGGCGCTGGACGTTCGAAGCGCTGCATGCAGATGCTGAGCGGCTCGGGCGCGCGCTGGCTTCGCGCCACGAGGAAGGCGCGCGCATCGCTGTTTACGCCAACAATGTTCCTGAATGGATATTGCTGGAACTGGCTTGCGGTCTCGCCGGCGTTACTCTGGTGACGGTGAATCCCGCCTATCAGAAACGCGAGCTTGAATATGTTTTAAAACAGTCGCGCGCAGAGGCGATCTATTACGTGCGAGATTTCCGCGGCAATCCGATGCAGGAAATCGCCGATGCAGTTTGCGACTCGATCCCTGAGATCCGTCATCGAATTCTCCTGACCGACGAGGCGGCGCTTTATGAAGGCGAAGATCGCGGCGCATTGCGATCGCCAAAACCGGATGACCCCGTACAAATTCAGTACACGTCGGGGACCACCGGTTTTCCCAAAGGCGCACTGTTGCATCACAACGGCCTTATCCGTAATGCGGTCGACGTTATGGAACGAGGCGGCGTGCGCGCCGGCGATGCTTTCGTCCACCATATGCCGATGTTTCACACCACGGGCTGTGCAATTTGTACGCTTGGCAGTCTCGCCATCGGCGCAACCATAATGCTGCCGCCAGTATTTGATCCTGTCATGATCGCGAAGGTTATCGAACGCGAAGGCGTGCCCTTTATATTCGGCGTGCCGACCATGCTCGTTGCGCTGATCGAAGAGGCCAAGAAAAGCGGACGTGATCTTTCCTGCGTACGACAGCTGATGTCCGGCGGATCGATGGTGGCGCCGGAACTGTGCCGCGCGGCTCAAGAGACATTTGGCGCGCCGATCCAGATCCTTTACGGCCAGACAGAATCCTCGCCGGTGATAACGCAATGCTGGCGCGACGACAGTCTTGAAGATTTGACCGAAACCATCGGCCAGCCTTTGCCGCATGTTGATGTCTCCATTCGCGATCCGCAGACGAACACGGTCGTTCCTGTCGGTGAACAAGGCGAGATTTGCGCGCGCGGCTATCTCATCATGCTCGGCTATAATGACAATGTGGAAGCGACCGCAAAGGCGATCGACGCAGACGGCTGGCTCCATACTGGCGATCTTGGCCGGATGGATTCGCGCGGGTTCGTGAAAATCACCGGACGCGTGAAAGAGATGATCATCCGCGGCGGCGAAAACTTGTTTCCTGCGGAAATCGAGAACGCCATGCTGGAAAATGATGCAGTGGCAGAAGTCGCTGTCGTCGGCGTGCCAGATGAGAAGTGGGGCGAACAGGTCGCCTGTTTCATGCGGGCGCAGGGCGATGAAAAACCAAACGATGGAGCGCTGAAAGCCTTCATCCGGGATCGGCTGTCGCCGCAGAAAACCCCGGCGTTCTGGATTTGGGTTGAAGAATGGCCGCTCACCGGTTCTGGCAAGATCCAAAAATTCAAATTGCGTGAAGCTTTTGAGCGCGGCGACTTCGCAAACCGCGCCTGAACATCGTTAACGGCCGGCGTTTTGCCGGGCTCGCCTGCAGTGTTAGGATTTAGTCACGGTTGTAATGGGAGCGCGCGATGCCTCGCCTCACTGGAATGCTTGCTGTTTTGTTGTTGGCGTCATGCGCCGCCGCCGGGCCGGCGCAATACGGACCGGCGGGCGAAGACGGCTTCGGCTACAGCGAACAGAAAATTGAAGATGGCCGGTACCGGATCGCTTATGGCGGGTCCGGCGGGATGCCGCCTGAAATGGTTGAAGACTACGCCTATCGCCGGGCGGCCGAAATTGCGCTCGCCGGCGGCTATGACTGGTTTCGCATTGTCGGGCGTAGCCTCTCCGGCGAGGAACGCGGCGGCGTCTCTCTTGGCGGCGGCGTCGGCTCCGGCTCCTATGGCCGGCGGAGCGGCGTTTCCGTCGGCGTCGGCGGCAATTTCGGCCGGGTCGGCGCGCAGGAATATTACACCGCGCGAATTGAAGTGCTGCTGGGCGAAGGCGAAAAACCCGCCGACGGCGAAGTCTATGATGCGCGTTCCGTGCTGGATTCGATCGAGGGATCGGCGCCCAATTACGGCCTCGAAGATGAATGATCGACGCCAGCAACGGGCGCCAATCTGATGGACTGGGAAGCCCTTCGCCGTATCGTCACTGAAGACGGCGTCGACGGGCGATCGCGCGTGTTGATCGACACGGCCGCGGCGAAACAGATTGCAGTTGAAGAGGCGGGGCTCGCCGAGATCTGGACCGCCGGGTTATCATCAGAGGAGCTTTACGATGCGACAGACCGGCTCGCAGGCGAAGATCTCCGGCTAGAGCCGCAAGATGGCGCCATGAAAGTGCGCTGGTTCACCGTCGCGCCAGAGGATGCGGCGCAGTCAGAAGAGGAAAAGGAAGCCGCAGCGGCTTTCGCCTTTGGCGCGGTCGGCGCGTCTCATACGCGTGTGGACGCGAGCCTACATCCCATGATGCACAAAACGGAAACGCTCGACGTTATCATCTTGGTGCGAGGGCGCGTTGATCTCATTCTGGACGAGGGCGAGCCAACCTCGCTGAAACCTGGCGACGTCGTGATCCAACGCGCGACCAATCACGCCTGGGCTAATCATGGGTCCGAGACAGCGCTGCTTGTCGCCGTGCTGATCAAAGCTCGAGACGGCTCGCCAGCGTCTTGAATTGTTTTACGCTGAGCGTCTCAGGGCGATCGGTCGGCGCTGCGCCGGCTTCGTCGAGGGCGGTGGCCAGATCCTCGCCAAAAAGCGACTTTAACGACGCGCGCAGCATCTTTCGTCTTTGCCCGAAAGCAGCGCCCGTGACGCGCTCAAGCTGGGCAATGCGCGAAAAGGGCTCTTCAGGCGTATCAAAAATGACAACGGTTGACTCGACCTTTGGCGGCGGCGTGAAAGCGCGCGCCGGTAAGTCAAAACCGCGCGACGGCGTTGCGGCCGCATTCGCAATGACCGACAGCCGGCCGAATGTTTTTGACCCTGGGCCGGCGAGAATGCGGTCTGCGACTTCCTTTTGGAACATCAGCGTCATCCGCGACCACAATTCCGGGCCTCGCTTCAGCCATTTGATCAGAAGTTCGGTGGAGATGTTGTAGGGCAAATTGGCGACGATTTTCACCGGCGCGACCGCGCCGAGGATGGCGCCTTCATCGGCGGTGAGCGCATCGCCCTCGACGACGCGTAGCCGCCGCGGATAGTGCGTCGCCAGCGCCGTTAACGCCTCAATGCAGCGCGCATCACGCTCAACCGCAGTAACAACGGCACCGGCGTCCAAGAGCGCCCGCGTCAGGCCGCCGGGTCCGGGCCCGATTTCAAGAACAAAATCGCCCGGCCGGATTTCGGCGTGACGGGCGATTTTCGCCGTTATGTTGAGATCGAGCAGAAAATGTTGGCCGAGCGATTTCTTCGCCGCGAGATCGAACTCTTCGATCACTTCGCGAAGGGGCGGCGGGCCGCTCATTCGCCCACCTGTCGCCGCGCCGCCAATTTCGCGGCCAATTTGATTGAGGCGATCAGACTGTCAGGCCGGGCGAGGCCCTTGCCGGCAATATCAAGCGCGACGCCGTGATCGGGCGAGGTGCGAATGATCGGCAAGCCCAGCGTTGCATTGACGGCGTCATGGAAAGCCAGCGTTTTGACAGGGATCAGCGCCTGGTCGTGGAGCATGCAAAGCGCCGCGTCATAGCGCGCGCGGGCCTCTTCATGGAACATCGTATCGGCGGGAAGGGGGCCTCTCACATCGACGCCGAGCGCCCGCAATTCGTCGATGGCTGGCGCGATGATCATGGCGTCCTCGTAGCCCATGGCGCCGGCTTCTCCCGCATGCGGGTTCAGCGCGCTGACGGCGAGGCGCGGGGCTTCAACGCCGAAATCGTCGCGAAGGCTCTGCGCGGCGATAACGCCTTTTTCGACGATCATGTCGGGACGCAGGTTTTTCGCGGCGTCGACGACGCTCTGGTGAACGGTTACCGGAACCGTGCGCAGCGCGTCTGAGGCGAGCATCATAACCGCGCCGCGCGCGCGGCCTGCCGGCATCGGCGCCTCAGCGGTCAGTGATTGTAAATATTCTGTATGCCCCGGAAAAGCGAACCCGGCCGCAATCAGCGAGGCTTTCTGGATCGGGTTTGTGACCACGGCCGCGGCCTCGCCGCTCAAGGTTACGCGAACGGCCGTCTCGATGCTCTCCAGTACTGCCGGCGCCGAGGCCGGATCGGCGACGCCGATCTCGGCGCGCAAGGCTTGTTGCAAGGGCATGACCGGTAGCCGGTCTCGGAAGTGCTCCGACACCTCGTGCGGAGTCTTGATTACAACCGTCTCCGCGCTGTCGAAGAGTCCCGGATCCGCAATCACGAAAAAGAAAGGCCCGCCTTCGCGTAAAGCGCGCCAGACTTTGGCCGTTATTTCCGGCCCCACGCCGCCGGGCTCGCCCATGGTCAGAGCCAGCGGCGCCAAATTTTCACGCATGTCGGACCGCCCGTTAGCCGTTGACGTCGAGCTGGCGATCAAGGCGAATGTCAATTGCGGCGCGCCGCTCAAGATCGCGTAAATATTGCTGGCTGATCCGCGACAATTGCCGTTGGCGAATTCGGCTTTCCAACGCCTCTCGCGAAGGCAGTCCAAGCCCGTCGTCTTTTTCGCAGACAAGGGCGGTATGGTAGGCGCCGTCCGCCTCGATGACAGGCATCATATCGTCACGATTTAAGCCATCAACGAAGTCCGAAAACCGCGGATCAATTTTGTCGAGCGTCAGGTTCTCGAGCAACGCAAAGCCAATTCCCTCGCCGAGATCAGTGCGAAGGGTCCGCGGCGAACACGGATCTGCCGTCGGAAGCTTTTCGAGAGCCAGGCGCGCAGCGTTTTCGCCCATCGACGCGGGCGCCGAAGCATAGGCGAGCGTATAAGTCGGCTCGCCCGCGACAGTCGCGGCGCGCGTGTCGCGCACCGCCAAGATCATAAAGGCGCCCTCGGACGGGATCGGGTTGGTCACGGCGCCGGTTGGCAGCTCGCGAATGGCGTCGTCGAGCTCGGGCGGCAGTTCCCCGGCGCGCACCCATCCTAAGTCGCCGCCGACCGCTGCAGTCGTGCAAGCGGAATATTGCTGGGCAATGACTGCAAACGGCACGCCCCGGCGCATCTGTTCAATCAGCTGCAAACCGCCTTCGTAATATTGCTGCGCCCGCGCCGGAGATCCGGCGCGG
>JBCBSE010000044.1:0-11214 GCA_039819305.1 Pseudomonadota bacterium | reverse complement strand
CCGGACAATACGCGCATGGGCCCCTGATAGCCGGTCATGATTCTCCGTCTCCGGTGATGGGTGGGTGAAAGGTCATGAAACGCCGGCTTTGTAGTCGGAGAGCCGGGCGGCGCCAAGCGCCAGCGCCAGCGCGCCGTAAACGGCGAGGCCCGCGGCCGAGAGCGCAAAAACGGCGATCCACTCCCGCGACCAGAAGACCGCCGCCAGCGCATCAAGCTCGCTCAAGGCGAGCGCCAGGAAAGCGGCGAGCCCGCCAGTGGCGACTAGAATGCGTAGGAGCCGCCAGCCAAGTCTTGCGCTCGGTCGAAAATGGCCTTGCCGATAGAGCTTCTCCGCCAGCAACACGACCTGCAACCAGGCCGCGAGCACGGTCGCAAAGGCGACG
Source organism: Pseudomonadota bacterium (assembly GCA_039819305.1). GTDB lineage: Bacteria > Pseudomonadota > Alphaproteobacteria > Caulobacterales > Parvularculaceae > Hyphococcus. Next base: position 10,829 of record JBCBSE010000044.1, on the reverse strand, counting down.
CTCAAAAACCCGAAAACCGGAAACAGGGCGAGGGCGAGGACGGTGTTGACGCCGATAGAGATCAGGGCAAACCGCATCGGCGTTTTCGTATCCTCGCGCGCGTAGAAGGCCGGCGAGAAAATCTTGTGCCAGACAAAGGCTGGCAAGCCGGCGCCGAAAATCGCGAGCGCCGCGCCGGTCATCGCCACGTCGTTCTCGGTAAAAAGCGAGGCGCGCCCGCCGAAGAGGCCAAGCGCTTCACTCGCAAGACCGCGAAACAACGCGTCGCACAAAGGCGCGCCCATCACGATGAAAGCGGCGGCGGCCGGAAAGCAAAGCAACGCGGACAACTCCAGCGAACGATTAATAGCGCGCGCCGCGCCGGCGTCATCGCCGGCTTTGACCCTTTGCGAGAGCATCGGCAACAAGACAACGCCGAGCGCAATGCCGATGACCGACAGCGGCAATTGATAGAGCTGGTCTGCATTCATCAGCCAGGAAACAGCACCTGGCTCTTGGCTGGCGATATTTGTGCCGATGATGAGATTGATCTGAACAGCGCCGGCGGCGATGAAACCCGGCGCGCCGAGCGCAATCAGCCTGCGCATGGACTTCGTGAGCCGCGGCAGGCGAAACCGCAGGAGATAGCCTTGCCGCCAGGCGCCATAGACGAGGATAGCGAGCTGCAGGAGGCCGCCGGCGAAGACCGCCCAGGCGAGCGCCGTTCCCGTCGTGACCGTGTCGGCGTCGGCGTAAGCGACAATCGCCGCGATCATAGCGATGTTGAGCAACAGGGGCGCGCCGGCGGACGCGGCGAAGCGGCCGAGCGAGTTCAAGACGCCGCTCAAGAGCCCGACCAGCGACATCATCATCAGGTAAGGAAACATGATCCGCGTGTAGAGCGTCGTTAAGTCGAACTTCTCCGGCTCGTCGACGAAACCTGACGCTATCCCGTAAACGAAAAGCGGGGCCGCCAATTCAACAAGCGCGGTCAATAAGGTCAGTATAAAGATGAGCCCGGCGAGCACTTCTTCGGCGAAGGCTTTTGCCTCTGCCGCGCCGCCATCGGCGCGCCGGCCCTGAAACATCGGGATAAAGGCGGCGTGAAAAGCGCCTTCCGCAAACAGGCGGCGAAACATGTTGGGCAGGCGGAAAGCGGCCCAGAAAGCGTCGGCGACCGGATTGCCGCCGGCCCCGATAACGCCGGCGATGAGCACCTGGCGCACAAAGCCAAGGACGCGGCTGATCATCGTCATGCCGCTGACCGTCGCCAGGGATTTTAAAATGCCGCTCATAGGCGCCCGTCTCTATCGCCGTTTCGTGGCGCGAAAGGGCCGAAATAAAGCGGTTTATCGGGCCGCGCCAGTCGCCAGCACCTGCAGCAGCCGCTTTTCAATGCGCTTTAGCTGCCGGGCGTCGTTAATCTTCCGCCCTTTGGCGTCGGTTAGGTAAAAGGCGTCGACCGCGCGTTCGCCATAGGTCGCGACATGAGCGGACACGATTGAGACGCCGAGCGCTGTCAGGGCAGATGCGGTCTCAAAAAGTAGACCCGGCCGGTCGAGCCCCTCCGTCTCGACGACGACGGCGCTGTCCGATGCGTTCCTTTCGATTTTGACGCGAGGTTCGACAGTGAAAATGGCCCGCCGGTCGCCGAGCCGGCGTTTTAAATCTGGTGGCGTTTTCGGACGCGCCCGCGCCGCGGCGAGCAGCGCTTGGTGAACCCGCAGCGACTGCGCGGGATCGTCGACGCGCGCCTCGCCCGCCGACTGCAGAGCAAAGATATCGAAAACGCGCCCGTCATTCGTTGTCAGCGCCTGAACCGATCGCACGCTGAGACCCGCGCCCGCGGCAGCGCCGGCGACATCGGCGAGAAGGCCCGGCCGATCGTCCGCATAGACTATGCATTCAAGATCACCGTCGCGCGGGGTCACGGTGACGGCGGCGTCAGCGGCGTCCTCCTCGGCCGCGCGGGCGAGATAGGCGAAACGCACGATGATGTCTGAATCAACGCAGCGCAGCATGTCGTCGGTCAGCCGCTCGAGGAAGGCGTCCCGGTCCGACTTAGACCAATCGGCGAGACGGGTTCGCGCCTCTTCGCGGGCGAGCGCGGCGCGTTCGGCTAGGCGTTTTACAAGCGCCGGCTCGCCGCCTTCGCGCCAGGTTGTCGCCGCCTCATAAAGCTCGATCAGCTGGCGGCGCGTCACCTGGTCCCATGAATCATGCCCGACGACGCGCAAATGGCAGGTCGCAACAACAACCATGGCGTCGAGGCGTTCGGCTGAGCCAACGGCTTTGGCGAATTGCGCAATCGTTCGCGACACAGTGAGATTGCGACGCTCCGCGGTGCGAATGATCAGTTGATAATGAGCGCCGGCCCAGGCCGCGATTGCGGCGAGCCCATCGTCAACGCCAAGCCGGCGCATCACCCGGCGCAAGAGTTTCTCCGCATCAGCGCTGGAGCGGTCGCGCAGTGTCCACTCCGCTTCATGCAAAAGAACCGCGATCATCAGGGGAAAACGCATCTGCGCCCTTTTCAGGACGCTAGTGGAGACGGGATGCTCCTCCGCGTCGCGGCCCGAGGCGATTGATCGCAAGACGCCAAAGGCCCTGAGGGCCTGTTCGTCGAGCGTGTAGCGACGGTAAAGACTATAATGGATGCGCCCGACAAGGCCGCCGAAGGTCGGCAGGAATTTGCCTAGAAGTCCTGCCTCGGTCATCACCCGCAGCACCCGCACCGGATCGTCATTGCTTTCCAGGACGCCTTTGAAAAGTTTGGCGACGACCTCGTCGCGGCGCACCGGCGTGGTCACGCTTGCAACATTGTTGGAAACGGTGGCGACCGCGTCCGGGTGCAGGTCGAGCTTCACGTCTTTTGCGTGCGCGCGGAAAAGGCGGAAGAAATCGAGCGGCGTATCGCGCGCCTTTTCATGATCGCGAAAATCGAGACGTCCGCCGCGAATGCGCAAATTCGGCCGCCCCGGCGCTTCGTCTTTTTGCATCGTTTTCGGCAGACCTTTGGGCAGGCGCGGCGGGCGTTTGGCGCTGATCTCTTCAAGACGCGCGCACAGGACCCGCGTCAAGCGTCCGGTGTCGACGGCGGTGACAAAATAATGGCGCATCAGCCGTTCCGCAGCGGAGACGCCGCGCCGATCATCGGCGTAGCCGAGGCGCTCGGCGACGTGAGGCTGCACGTCGAAAGCAAGATGCTCGTCGGCGCGCCCGCGCAGATCGTGCAGATGCGCGCGCACTGACCACAAAAACCGCTCCGCCTTGACGAGGTCGCGCAGATCGCGGTCGCCTAATACGTTCTTGCGTTTTACCCCGCCGTCCACAGCATCGCCGAACACATATTTGTAGATCCAGCGGATGGTTTGCACGTCGCGCAAGCCGCCCTTGCCCTCCTTGATATTGGGCTCGACAAGATAGCGCGTCTCGTCTGATTTTTTCTGCCGCTCACCCTGCTCGCGTAGTTTCGCCGCGACAAACTCAGCGCCGGTGCGCTTGCGCAGCTTTTCATAGCTGTCGAGAAAATCGGTATAAAGATCGTTCGACCCGGCGATGTAGCGCGCATCGAGATAGGCGGTGCGCGCGATCATGTCCTCTTTAGCGAAGTCTAGCGCGCTTTTCGGCGTGTGAACGGCGTGGCCGATTTTCAGGCCGCTGTCCCATAAAGGGTACAGCATGAAATCGACGATTCGCCGCACGGCGTCCTCGCGGCCGGCCTCATGCAGGAGCAACAGATCGATATCGGAGAACGGCGCAAGCTCGCGCCGGCCATAACCGCCGATGGCGCATAAGGCGAAGCCCGTTTCGCCGGCCGTGGCTTCCGCAAAAAGCGCTTTCGTCACTGAATCGATGGAGCGGGAGAGCCGCGCCGCGATACGATCGCCGCGATCGGCGTATTGCATGGCGTCGACGCGCGCCGCCGCCGCGACGCGGCGCATTAACGCAGCAAGGGCGCCTGGACGTTTGCCAGCACGCTCTTCCGTGAGCGCTTCGCTCAGTTCAGCGGCGAAGGCCGACTTCTCAAGGGACGCGGCGCCGCTCGCCCTCGCCGTCATGGCGTCTCCTTTGAAAGGGCTTTGAGCCGATAAAGCGCATCGAGCGCGTCTTTGGGCGTCATCTGGTCGGGATCGATCTCGTCAAGCGCCGTTTCCAACGCTGATGGCGACGCTGTCGCCGTCTCGACTGCCGCCGGCGCAGCGGCGGCGAAGAGCGGCAACGCGCCGGCGCCGCTTGCGTCATTGCGCGCCTCGAGTTCAGCGAGGAGTTTCTGGGCGCGCGCGACCACCGCTTTCGGCAGACCGGCGAGCTTGGCGACGGCGACGCCATAGGACCGATCTGCGGCTCCAGGACCCACCTCATGCAGGAAAACGACATCGCCTTTCCATTCACGCACCTTCATCGACATATTGACGAGACGCGATAGACGCTCTGAGAGCGCCGTCAGCTCATGGTAGTGCGTGGCGAAAAGCCCGCGGCAGCGGATCGCACTGTGAAGATGCTCGACGGCGGCCCAGGCGATGGAAAGCCCGTCGAAAGTAGAGGTGCCGCGCCCGATCTCATCGAGGATCACCAGCGAGCGATCGCCCGCTTGGTTGAGAATCGCCGCCGTCTCCACCATTTCCACCATGAATGTCGACCGCCCGCGGGCGAGATCATCGGCGGCGCCGACCCGCGAGAAAACGCGGTCAACGCAGCCGATATGCGCCCGCGCCGCCGGCGTGAAGGAGCCTGCCTGAGCAAGGATCGCGATCAGCGCGTTCTGGCGCAGGAAGGTCGACTTGCCGGCCATATTGGGGCCGGTCACCAGCCACAGTTTTGCCTCGCCAGCCTCGCTCAACGCGCAGTCATTGGGCGTGAACGCCGCCTCGCCAGCATCTTTGAGCGCACGCTCGACAACCGGGTGGCGGCCGGCGACAATCTCGAAAGCGTTCGACGCATCAACGACCGGCCGCAAATAGTTTTCCTCAACGGCGAGGTGCGCAAGGCTCGCGCATGCATCGAGTTCGGCCAACGCAACGGCGAGCGCGGCAAGCGCGGCCTGGCGATCGAGCACCGCTGTCACGATGTCATCGAAGAGCTCCAGTTCGCGCGCAAGCGCCTCGTCGCGGGCCCGCGCGATCCGCGCATCCAAGTCAGCCAGCGCGCCGGTGGTGAAGCGCACGGCGCTGGCGAGGGTTTGGCGGTGAATGAAGGTTTCCTGATGGGCGCCGCTCATCAGCTTGTCGCCATGAGCCGTCGGCACGTCGACGAAATAGCCAAGCACGTTGTTGTGTTTGATCTTTAGCGCCTTGATCCCGGTTTCATCGCGGTACTGACTTTCAAGGCCCGCGATGACGCGCCGCGACTCATCGCGCAATGCGATCGCCGCATCAAGGCCGGGATCAAAGCCCTTAGCGATGAACCCGCCGTCGCGGGCGAGAAGCGGCGGATCGGCCCGCAAGGCGTCGGTCAGGAGCGCAATCAACGCCGAGAAGCCCTCGCCGTCTTTGTCTTCCAGCGCGCTTAGCGCCTCGGCGATGATCGCAGGCGGGTTGGCGAGCGCGCCCGCGTCGCTGGCGATCTGGCGGGCCGCTGCAAGCGCGGCAAGCAGCGCAGCGAGGTCGCGCGGACCGCCTCGCGACAAAGAAAGCCGGGACAGCGCACGAGCAACGTCTGGCGTCTCACGCAGCCGCGCGCGGATAGCGTCGCGGATACCGCCGGCGTCAACGAGAGCCGAAACGGCGTCGTGACGGGCGTTAATCGGTTCCGGGTTGGCGAGCGGGCTGGAAAGACGGGACGCCAACAGCCGCGCGCCGGGCCCGGTGACAGTTCGGTCGACCGCCCACAAAAGTGAGCCGCGGCGCCCGCCGCTTTGCGCGCTCGTGATCTCAAGCGAGGCGCGGCTCGCCGCATCAATCGCCATCGCTTCTGCTGCGCTCACCTTTCGCGGCGGCGAGAGCGCAGGCAGACGACCGGCTTGCGTCAGGTCAACGTAAGAAAGGAGCGCGCCGAGCGCCGCGCATTCGGCGCGATCGAATTCGCCAAAGGCGTCGAGCGAGGCGACATTATAAGCCTCCAGCAAGCGGCGTTGTCCGGACGCGGAATCAAAGCTCTCCGGCGCCATCAGGGTCAGCGTGCTGTCCTCTTCAATCGCCGTCAACGCGTCGAGCCAGGGATCGCCTTCCTCCAGCGCAGGTGCGATTACTTCGCGCGGGGCGGTTGACGCGATCACGCCCGAGATATCGTCGATCGAGACGCGCCGTATGCTGACTTCGCCGGTCGAAACATCGATCCAGGCCATCGCCGCGTCGGCGCCGCCGCGCAGAATTGCAAGCGCTGCCAGAAAATTGTGACGGCGCGCATCAAGCAATGCATCCTCAAATACCGTGCCCGGCGTTACCGTGCGTACGATTTCGCGGCGCACCACCGCCTTCGAGCCGCGCTTTTTCGCCTCGGCCGGATCTTCCATCTGCTCGCAGATCGCGACCTTGAACCCCGCCTTGATGAGACGCGCGAGATAGTTTTCGTAAGCGTGGAAGGGCACGCCGCACATCGGGATGTCGTCGCCCGCATGCTGGCCGCGCTTTGTAAGCGTAATGTCAAGCGCGCGCGCTGCGACGACGGCGTCCTCAAAAAAGAGTTCGTAAAAGTCGCCCATGCGGTAAAACAAAAGCGCGTCGCCGGCCTCGGCTTTGATTTTTTGATACTGCGCCATCATCGGGGTTGGGGCCGCCGGTTTTTTCGGCCCCGAATCGCGCGAGAGAGTTTTGGCTACATGGTTCATTTCAGCGTCAAGCATCAGCGGCGAGGCAATTTACTGGCGGCGCGCGCCAGCGAAAGGCGAACGCATCATTTTGTTTTCCGCAAGCGTAACGGCGATTCGATCTGATGCCGAGCCAGTCATGTCTTCGCACCGCCATTGATATCAACGGCCATCAGACGCCGTTGACGGCGAGGGTCAACCGCCGGGCCAAGCGCTTGATATTAAAAGTTGATCCCATTGCTGGGGAAATCCTCGTCACGTCCCCGTCGAAACGCGCGCTGCCTGAAGCCATCGCCTTCGCCCGCGAGCGAGCGCCGTGGATTGCAAGCCAGCTCGCAGCCGGCGCCGGGCCGCGGCCTTTTGAAATCGGCGCCGTAGCGCCATTGCGCGGCGTATTGCATGACATCCGGCAGGACGAAGTCTCGCGCCGTCCGGTGCGGCGATGCGACGAGCACGGGCCCGCCATTCTCGTGAGCGGCGAACCGGCGCATGCCAATCGGCGCATCGTCGACTGGATGAAGCGCGAAGCGCGGCGTGATCTTGAAGCGGCTGTCGATCTCTTCTGCGCGCGCCTTGACCGCGCTCGCCGTCCGATCCGCGTACGCGATACGCGCACGCGCTGGGGCTCCTGCACGTCAGACGGGACGATGTCGTTTTCCTGGCGGCTTATCATGGCGCCGCCCGAGATCCTTACTTATGTCGCTGCGCATGAATGCGCCCACCTTGCGCATATGAACCATTCCCCGGCGTTCTGGCGCGTTGTCCGCGCTCTCGGCGTTGACGCCGCGCGCGGCGAATCCTGGCTCGATGAACATGGCCCGGGTTTGTTCGCATACGGGCAAAAACCGCGAAACGTTGCTTCGTCCGCCGCATAGGCTGCGGTGACACGATCACCGCAGCTTAGCGCGTCGCCGGCTCAACAAAGCCTTGCAGCGGCGCGACATAGCGCGGCGGCAGCGCGCGCGCCATCGCCTCGCGCCAGATCACCGCAGGCGCTCCGCCCCCCGTCACGCCGGGCATCGGCGTGTTATCGTCGTGACCGAGCCAGACCACGCAGACAAGACCGCCGGCATGGCCGGCGAACCAGGCGTCGCGATTGGATTGGGTGGTGCCAGTCTTGCCAAAGGCGGCGTAACCGGGAATGCGCGCGGCCTTTCCCGTTCCCCAACTGACAACGTCCGCCATCATCGCATTGACCGCGTCGATGGCGCCGAGGGACGCGGCCTCACCCTCGTAATGAGCGGTATGCTGATAAAGAATGTCGCCGTCGCGGGTCGTCACCGAGGCGATGACATGCGGCTTGACCCGGAAGCCGCCATTGGCGAAAGGCGCATAGACGCCGGCGAGTTCAATGGGCGCAACCGCGTCAACGCCGAGCGCGAGAGCCGGGCCGGCATTGAGCTCTCGCGGGTAGCCGACGGCGTGCGCGGCCTCGCGGACAGCGCCGCGCCCAATTGCTTCTTGAACGCGCAACGTCGCGGCGTTGAGCGATAACGCCATCGCCTGGCGCAGGCTCACTTCGCCATAAAATTTCGACTTATAATTGTCCGGCGCGTACCGACCGATGCGGATCGGCGAATCATCAACCCGCGCATTCGGCGCTGCGCCCTGCTGCATCGCCGCAAGATAAACGAACGGCTTGAAGGCCGATCCCGGTTGACGGCGGGCTTGCGTTGCGCGGTTAAACTGGCTCGCAGCGTAATCGCGACCGCCGATCATCGCTCGCACCGCGCCCGTCCCGTCGATCATGACAAGCGCGCCTTGCGCCCGCGCGACCGGCGCGCCGGCAAGCGCAATCCCGGCGTCAAAACCTGTCTCCGCCGCATCCTGCAAACGCCGATCAAAGGTTGTGCGCACGATTAGATCGGCATCAGGCGCGCCAACTGTGCGGCGCAGCTCCGCCATCACATGATCGATGAAATAGGGCGCAGCAGAGAAGCGGTCGCCGGACAATAGAATTGGTTTTGCGATGACGGCGTCGGCGTCTGCGCGCGTCAGAAAGCCGGCGTCGACCATTTTCTCGATGACGAGGCGGCCGCGCCGGCCGGCGTCTTCCGGGTTGCTGGTCGGGGCGAGGCGCGACGGCGCCTTGAGAAGACCGGCGAGGATGGCCGACTCGCCGAGCGTGAGATAACGCGCCGACTTGCCGAAATAACGATAGCTCGCCGCGTCAATGCCATGGGCGCCGGCGCCGAAATAGGCGCGATTGAGATAGAGCGTCAGGATCTCGTCTTTTGTGAACTTGTGCTCAAGCCAGAAGGCGAGAAGCAACTCTTGCGCCTTGCGCTTGAAGGTGCGCTCAGGGGTCAGGAAGACGTTCTTCGCCAGCTGTTGCGTGATGGTCGAGCCGCCCTGCACGACGCCGCCGCTGCGAATATTGACGATGGCGGCGCGGGTCACGGAAACGGGATTGACGCCGAAATGATGATGGAAGTTTCGGTCTTCCATGGCGAGGATTGCGTCGGTCGCGTGCGCCGGCAAATCTGCAAGCCTTATCGGCGCGCCGACGCTGGCGCCATGCACGGCGAGCGGGGCGCCGTCCGCGGTGAGAATGGTCACTTTGGGCCCGGAGCTGTCGCGCCAAAGCGCGCTTGTGTCGGGGAGATCGCGCGCGATGAACGCAAATAGCGCGGCGAGACCGATCAGGCCGAGAAGGCTGAACGCGCCGGCGTCAGCAACATAGCGCCAGTAGCGGTTCTGCCTCGACCCTTTGCGTCGGACGCGTCGGCGCGACGGCGATCGCTGCGCGGCCGGCCGGGCGCGGCGTCTCTTTGCAGGTTTTCTGCGCTTGGGGCGGGTGCTGGCCATCGCCCTTCACATCGACCGCCAGGCGTTAACAGGGCGTAAACCATATGCAAACCTCGGTAGGCAAACCGCAAAAACACTTCTAAAATGACGTCTTGGTCAAAACACTTCAAAAGAACTCAGAGGCGTCATTGCAAACCGCGTATCTGGAGCGCGCAGACGAAAAGTCCGAAGCGATCATCGAAGCGGCGCGCAAAACTTTTCTAGCCCGCGGCTTTGATGCGGCCAGCATGGACCAGATCGCACAGGTCGCCGGGGTTTCAAAACGCACGGTCTACAATCGATTTCCCTCAAAAGAAGTATTGTTCGGCGCGGCGATTGAAGCGAGCTGCCGCGACCTTGTCCCGGTCAACACCAGCGAGATTGAGGCGACGCTGCCACCGCGCGATTTCATAATTCAACTGAGCCGGCAATTCGTGACCGGCATTTTATCGCCAGAGGCGTTGTCGCTGCGGCGCATTGCTGATTTTGAGGCCGACCGCACGCCGGCGATCGGCCGCTCTTATCTCGAACACGGCCCGCAATGGATGGTCGACCATTGCGCGCCAATCCTGGAGCGGATTGCGCGCAAGGCCGCGCTGGCGATCGACAATCCGCGCTCGGCGATCTGGCGCCTTGGCGCGCTGATTACCGAGCCGCTTTATACCCAAGCCCTCCTCGGCGCCGCGCCGGAGGATCTTAACGCCGCGATTGAGCGCCAGGTCGAAAGCGGCGTCGACGCGTTTTTCAAAATCTACGCAGAATAAAAGCGTCGCGGTCGGCGCCGCCAACTCCTTGCGCCTTTTCCTAAAGAAAACCGGCGCCGCTGAGGGCGCCGGTTCCTGTTTTTGCGAGGCAGTTGATCGATTATTCGAAAGAAATCGTCACTTCCGAACGACGGTTCAGCGGCTCGCGCGTGCCGTCTGGCGTCGGCTTAGCAAGGTTCGTTTCACCGTAAGCTTCAGTGCGGATGCGATCCGCCGACACGCCATTGGCGATCAGCGCGTCACGCACGACCGCGGCGCGGCGCTCGGACAGCATCTGGTTGTAAGCTGACGAGCCAGAGGTGTCCGTGTTCCCGGCGACAACAACCGTGTCGATGTCATTTTGAAGCGCGCGCGAGGCGGCTTCGCGAACGAGGTTTGACGCTTCCGGCGTCAGGTTCGACTTGTCGTAGTCGAAGTAGACCGTGAAATTGATGGGTTCGGCCACCGCAAACTGGTCTTCGACGATCTGCGGGGGGCATTCGGCCGTCACCGGCACGCTCGAGCCGTCCCAGCAGTCCTGATAGCGGACCGGCGCCGGCGCCGGCGCCGAT
>JBCBSE010000043.1:0-12273 GCA_039819305.1 Pseudomonadota bacterium | reverse complement strand
GACGAAAATGACGCCGGTTTCCTCGTTCAAGGCGCGTTCAAGCTCATCAGCCCAGGCGCGGTTCCGATCGGCGATCAGGCTGTCGTAAGCATCAGGCGCGACATCGCGCATCAGCCTGTTCATTTCTTCATCAATGAAGTCGATATCGCCGTCGCGCCAAGCCATGACAAGATCGTCGAAAGTCTCCGTCTGCTTTTCCCAGTCGCGGATCGTCAACTCAAGCAGTCTTTGTTCGACATCGGGCGGGAGCGCCGTAAAGAATCCCAATTGCTGCTCAATCGTCTCAAAAAAGCGGATATCTTTTCCGCGAATTTTCGATTCCATAAGCAACACGGTGTCAACACCTGAACCTGGCTGGAAGCCCTGCTGCAAAATAAACTGCACCGATAGCGTCAAAAACGCGTTCCACGGCCGCATCGCGTTCACGCCCTCAAAGCGAAGTCCGAGGGAGGCGACGATATCGCGGAGCGCATTCGAATCGTCCGCGGAGAGTGTTTCCGTCAAGGCGCCGCCATCCTGAAACTCCCCATGCGTTTCCATGACAGCGCGCGTTTTCGAGATTGCGTCTGGCGCGGCTGTGTCGACTTCGAAATAGATCGCATCGGCCTCGGACAGTTTTTCGTTCATCGTCGCGGTTCTCCATTCAAGCCCCGGCGGCAGAATGTGAAACGTGCCGAGGAAAACGATCTCGGTGTCCTCATCGGCGACCCGCCACATCGCCGGCCCGTCGGAGGCGGGCGCATCGTTGGCTGCGGCGGCGCCGGTCCAGGCGGCGGCGAGCAACGGGATGAGGTAGGCGAGGACGACGGTGCGCATGACGACGACTTTCACTGTTAACTCTCGAAACGCGTTATAGCTGTTCGCGTGATGTCGCGACAGTTCAGAGCCAAAGCAGGAGAATGTGGCGCGAGCGGGGCCGCGTCAGCGGCGGGCGTCGGCGTCACTTGCCTGGATTTGATCTTTCGCGTATCCCGCGCCTTCCGACGCGATCGGCTTCGGACCCGTAGCTCAGCTGGATAGAGCGCTGCCCTCCGAAGGCAGAGGCCAGAGGTTCGAATCCTCTCGGGTCCGCCATTCATAATTATTCAGTAAATTCAAACAATTACAGAAGCTTCTGCGGCGCGCGCCGTTGTCGGCGGGCACGCGCTTGACGGCGCGGCGGCGCGGTTGTAATCACCGCCGCTCTTTAAACAACCGGACGCATGAAGCCGGGGTGAAAAAGGACGCTGGCGCTAAAAACGCGCGCCGATAGAGGTCGAACATGTACGCAGTCGTGAAGACGGGCGGTAAGCAATACCGCGTTTCCGAAAATGATACGCTCAAAGTCGAGCGCCTGGCGGGCGATGCAGGCGACATCGTCACCCTTGATGACGTTTTGATCGTCGGCGAGGGCGCCGACGTAACGGTCGGCGCGCCGAAGGTCGAAGGCGCGTCAGTTGCGGCCGAGATCGTCGAGCAAGCGCGCGACCGCAAGGTATTGATTTTTAAAAAGCGCCGCCGGCAGAATTATCGTCGCCGCAGGGGCCATCGCCAGCACTACACGCTTCTGAAAATCACCGAGATTTTGACTGACGGCGCCAAGCCGTCGAAGAAGAAAGCCGCGCCGAAGAAAGCCAAGCCTGCGCCAAAGGCGAGCGAGGCTGAGGGCAAAGAAACCAAGGCAAGCGCACCGAAAGCGGCGGCGCCGGCGGGCGACGGCGACGATCTGAAAAAATTGAGCGGCGTCGGTCCCGTACTTGAAACAAAATTGAAAGAAGCGGGCGTCACGACCTTTGCGCAGATCGCGTCATGGGGTCCGGAAGAAATCGAAGAGTTCGATGAAAAGCTCTCCTTCAAGGGCCGCATCGAACGCGAAGGTTGGGTTGAACAGGCGAAAACGCTCGCCAAAGGCGACAAGGAGTAAGTCATGGCGCATAAAAAGGCAGGCGGTTCATCACGCAACGGCCGCGACTCAGAAGGGCGTCGTCTTGGCGTCAAGAAATTCGGCGGCGAGATCGTCGTTCCGGGCAACATCATCGTTCGCCAGCGTGGTACGAAATTCCACGCCGGCGCCAATGTCGGCATGGGCCGCGACCACACGCTTTTCGCGACGGCGACCGGCCGCGTCGCGTTCTCGACCAAACGTAATGGTCGGAACTATGTTTCGATTGTATCCGAGAACGAATAGACGCCCACACGCTCAAGGGCGGCCTTCGGGCCTTCTGGAATGAACGAGAGGGAAGGCCTGTCAGGTCTTCCCTTTCTCTTTTCAGGGACCGGCCATGACGATCATCCGAACCGGCGATTTGCTGTTGCGTCCGATAAGAGACGATGACGCGCCGCGCTTTGCAGAGCTGTGCAATGATATCGACATCGCGCGCAATACCGCCCGAATCGGCCATCCCTATCGGCTCGAGGATGCGCGCGCATTTGTTAAATACGCGTCAGAGGCGATAGCGGCCGGAACGGAATATCCCTTGGCCGTCTGCGACGATGATGAAATCATCGCCTGCGCCGGCGTCTCGAAGAAAGGCGACAGCGTCTACGAGCTCGGCTATTGGGTCGGTGCGCCTTATCGCCGCCGCGGCGTCGCGACTGCGGCAGGGCTGGCGGCCGTTCAATTCGCCTTTCTGACGCTCGGCGCCAAACAGGCAATATCGGGATACTTCCGCGACAATCCGGCCTCAGGGCGCGTCCTGAAGCGTATCGGATTTGTGCCGACCGGTGAGAGCGTCACGATGGCGTCCGTCGCCCGCGGGCGCGACGTTGAGACCGTGCGCCTGTCGTTGCCGCGCGATGCGTTTCAAATGCGCCGCGACATTGTCATCGAAGAATTGGCGAACTAAGCAGAACGCCCGCCGGAGCAATGGAGCCTCGCCATGACGAAAATCGCTGAATACCAGATCAAGAAAAATGATTTCGCCGAGACGCGCCTTCTCGAGCGCGAATTAATCGATCTCGGCGAGGGCGAAATCCTGGTGCGGATCGATCGTTTTGCATTGACCGCCAACAATGTCACTTATGCGGTCGTCGGCGATAAAATTCGGTACTGGGAGTTCTTTCCGACCGGTGAGGAGGATTGGGGCATTGTTCCCGTCTGGGGCTTTGCGGACGTCGAAAAATCGAACCATTCTGAAATTGCAGAAGGCGAACGCCTCTACGGCTATTGGCCTATGGCGAGCCATCTTGTCATGGCGCCAGACAAAGTCCGAGCAAACCGTTTTGTTGACGGCGCGCCGCGTCGGCGCGACCTGCCTGCGGTCTACAATGCCTATTCGCGGATGACCCATGAAATCGGTTACGATGGCGACATGGACAACGAGCGGATGACGCTCTACCCATTATACGCAACTTCATTTTGCATCTACGATTTTCTGAAAGACAAGGACTGGTTCGGCGCCGACCGAGTACTGGTCTTGAGCGCATCGTCAAAAACAGCGATCGGCCTTGCTTATGCGATCGCAGGCGACGACGCGCCGCCGCGCCTCTCAGGCATGACGTCCAAGGGCAACGTTGAGGCGGTGCGCAATCTTTCGATCTATGACGAGGTTTTCACCTACGACGAGGCCGGTTCTATTCCTGAGAACATCCCGACCGTGATCATTGACATGTCTGGCGATGGCGGCGTCCTGAACACGCTGCATAAGCGGCTCGGCGAGGCCATGCGTTACACGTCAAATGTCGGCATCACGCATTTCGAAGAGAACAAGATGGGCCCGGATTTCATCCGGGACCGGAGCGAGATGTTTTTCGCGCCGGGCCATATCGCCAAGCGGGCGCAAGATTGGGGGCCGGGCGAGTTTGAAAAGCGCGCCGGCCTGTTCTGGCATCAGGCGGCGTTGAAAAGCCGTTCCTGGCTGACGATCCAGCAGGCGAGCGGGGCGGAAGCTGTGGACGCGGCCTGGCGGGAGGTCCTCGCTGGGCGCGTCGCGCCGAACGCGGCGTGGGTCGTCGGCATGTGACTGGCCGCCTTGCGGCTGCGGCTTATGAACCGTCAGCCGCCGCGGTTCCGCCCCCGCCAGCGCACATTATACAAGTCAAAGCGCCGGTTTTTCAGATTTTGGACGGCGCCGGCCTGTCGGCTCACCAACAGGTCGGAAAGGCTTAGGTCCGCAATCGCGACGGTTTCAGTATTGGGCGCGGTGTCAGCGGCGACCCCGTCGCGGGCGAATGGAAAATCAGAAGGCGTCAGGATACAGCTCTCCGCATAGTGAACATCCATGTTCTCTACATTGGGAAGATTGCCGACAACGCCCGCAAGCACGACGTAACACTGATTTTCAACAGCGCGGGCGTGCGAGCAATAACGCACGCGCAGATAGCCGCGCCGTTCGTCAGTGCAGAATGGTACGAACAGGAGCATCGCGCCCTGATCGATGAGATGGCGCGCAATCTCCGGAAATTCCGAATCGTAACAGATCATCACCCCGATGGGCCCGCAATCGGTCGGGATCACGGACGCCGCATCACCGCCCTTGATATTCCACCAGGTCGCCTCCGCCGGCGTCGGATGCAATTTGTCCTGCGAATAGACGGCGCCGTCTCTTAGAAAAATATAAGAGACATTGCGGATCTCGCCTCCGCCGACATCGGTGGGGATCGAGCCGCCAACGATATTGATGTTGTAGGAGACGGCGAGCTTTTCCATGAACGCGCAATACCGGTCCTTGTATTCCGCGATCTTTGCGATCGCGGCCGCCGGCGCCAGCTTTTCCGTCTCAACGGAAAGCAATTGCAGCGTATATAGTTCGGGAAAGACGACAAAGTCGGCTTTGTAGTCTGACGCAACGTCGACAAAGTATTCGACCTGTTCTTCGAATTCGGCTTTGCGTTCAATGCGCCGCATCTGAAACTGCACTGTGGCGACGCGAACCGATTCGGGCAGGCGGGAGTCGAACCGCGTTGACTTTTGTGACGCCACCTCGGGCGCAACCGGATTGCGCCAGATCATATGGGCGGCGAAGCCGAGCGATTCCTTGTCGTCGAGATAGTTCGGCAGGACGCCGAGCGGTTCAAATCCTTGCGCCAGCTGAAAATTGACGACGGGATCTCTCAGCACCTTCTCGGTCACGGCTGTTAAGTAATCCTGCGGGTTCGGATACTCCTTCGCGCGGCGGTGATAGCCCGGCATGCGGCCGCCGAAGACGATGCCTTTGAGTTCGAGATATTCGCACAACTCGCGGCGATGTTTGTAAAAACGCTGACCGATCCGGAGACGGCGCGCGCCTGGATCGACCGTTACGTCCATGCCGTAAAGATAGTCGCCGTCGGAATCGTGACGGGAGGCGAACCCGGCCCCGGTGATCTCCATCCAAGTGTGCGGCTTCAAGGCCAGCTCTTCGCTGACGACAAAGGTGGCGCAATAACCGACAAGCTTGCCTTCATATTCCGCAATAAACTGGCCGTCCGAAAAATTGTTGATCTGTCCGCGAATTTCATCTTCGGTGGACGCGTTCGCCTCGCCATATACTCGGGCCGAAAGCGCCGCGATGGCGGCGACGTCGGAAAGCTCCGCGGTGCGCGTGATGAGTTTTGGTTTTGACGCCGTATTCGCCATAATCTTTTTCTTTGTCCCTCGGGCCCAATCGCGCGGGGCTTATCATGCTTGGCGCGGACGGCCTAGCGGCCATGCTGCTGACAGTCTTTGGCGAAGGCGCGCATTCGGCTATTGAGACAAGTTATGGAAGAACAATCCGCAAGACCCCGCCTCGTGATCGACATCGTCTCCGATCCGGTTTGTCCCTGGTGTTTCGTTGGTTTCAAATCCTTCCAGGCGGCGCGCGAGCGCCTGGCGACGGACTACCAGATCCTGCCGCGGCTGCGCGCTTATCTCCTTAATCCCGGAACACCCGAGGCCGGCGTCGATCGTGCGGCCCATTATGAGAATAAATTCCCCGATAAGGCGCGCCGCGAAGAAATGGCTCACACATTGCGTGCTGCCGCCGTCGGCGCCGGATTTAAGTTCGACCCGGCGAAACCGACCGTCCTGCCGAACACGATTAAAGCCCAGCAGGTCATTCGCTGGGCCCATTACAACGGCGCGCAAGAGCGTGTCGCCGGCGCAATTTTCTCCGCTTATTGGGAGGAGGGCGCCGATATCGGCGACCGCGCCGTCTTGGGCGACATCGCCGCTTCGAGTGGCCTCGATCTTGAAAACGCCTTGAGCGTGATGGACAGCGCCAAATCGAAGAATGAAATTCTGGCCGAGTCGGAAGCGTTTCGGCGCACCGGGGTGACGGGCGTGCCGACCTTTATTGTTAATGAGCGCACCGGGTTTTCCGGCGCCCTGCCGCCTGCGCGCCTCGCGGCGGCGCTGCGTGAAGCTGCGGACGGAAGCGAGGCTGCGCCATTATGATTGCGCGCGCAGTCATCGCCAGTTTGGTGTTGTTCATGGCGACGCCGTCTTACGCCGACATGATCGTCGAAACGGCGAGCGAGTTTCGCGCGGCGGCGGCGGGCGCGCGGGCCGGGGAGACCATTATCGTTCGCGCGGGCAATCACGACATTGGCGAGGTCAGGATCGACCGCGATTTGACGATCAGAGGCGAGGACGGGGCCGTCCTTTATGCCTCGTCGCCGGTCGCCAAGGGCGTTTTGAACCCGCTCTGGGGCGTTTCGCTCACGATTGAGAACCTGACGATCCGCAGCGCACGCTCGCCGGATCTCAACGGCGCCGCCATCCGGCATGACGGTCTCCATCTCGATATTCGGGGCTGCGTCCTCGAAGGCAATGAAAACGGCGTCCTCGCCACCGGCCAGGAAAACGGCGTCATTCGCATTGCGGACACCCAGTTCCTTCGCAACGGCCATGGCGATGGCTATTCGCACGGGATCTATGTCGTTCGCGCTGAACGGCTCGAAATTACGGAAAGCGCTTTCATCGGCACCCGGATTGGCCACCACGTGAAATCATTAGCGGGCGAGACGCGTCTCATCGGTAACCGCTTTGATGATGCGGACGGCCGGACCAGTTACGCTGTCGACGCCTCCCGGGGCGGCTCGGTCACGATTCGCGACAACACGATCGTTCAAGCGCGCGATTCAGAGAATGCGACGATCATCAACTACGATACTTCGCGCGGCGGCGAGGCGCGATCGTTGACCATCTCAGGCAACACGATCACCAATTATCGGCGCGGCGCCCGCCTTTTACGCAATGCGACAGGGACGACGCCGGTGATGAACAATAACAAAATTCAAAACGAGGCCGGCGGCCCCTTCCGCGAGCAATAGGAAAAATCGTCGGTGTAAAGACGAGCCCTCAAGTCAATTGAAAAAAGTAAGCGGCGAGGCGCTCTACAACGGGCCGCCGACGCGCATGCGCCTCAGTGGTGGCGGGGACTTATCCTTTTCCTATGCCGGCCCGTCAAAAAAGTGTCTAAAAGCAGCGCCCCGGTTAGCGCTTGACGGGGCGGCGCGCCATTGCGTAAAGCTCGTGCGCGACTTTGTTTTGGCCGACTTTTACGAGACTTGCCTACGGCCAGCCGACGGGAGACTTCCAAGACATGGTTGCCTATGAGCGGGCCGGATGCGCCCGCGAGCCATGAAAGGAGATCTTGGAAAATGGCTTCAGGCACAGTGAAATGGTTCAACGCAACCAAGGGTTACGGCTTTATTGAACCAGATGAAGGCGGAAAAGACGTGTTTGTTCACATCACCGCCGTTCAGGCCGCCGGCCTGCCGGGCCTCAATGAGGGACAAAAGGTTTCTTATGAGATTGCGGATCAGCGCGGCAAATCATCCGCTGCGAACCTAAAGGTTATGTAATCACATCCGCGTTCTTTTTGTATGTACAGCGTCGGCGTTTCGCGCCGGCGCTTTTTTTATGGCGAGGCGTCAAGGCCGGGAGGCTTCGATAATCTCCGCAGCGCCCTGCGCGAGCAGCGCAAGCCCGACGGTGCGCCCGACTTCGCGAGGGCGGTCCGCCGGTCCCGCGGCGTTTGCTTCAATGATATGGCCGCCGTCAGGCTCTATAACGGCGCCGCGCAATTCAATTTCGCCGCCTTGCTCTTGCGCATAACCGGCGATCGGCGTGTTGCAATGCCCATTGAGCACCCACAACATTTCCCGCTCGGCTTCGGCTGCGATCCTTGCCTGCGCGTCATCGATTGCTGCGAGGGATTTATGCGCATCGTAATCAGCTCGGCGACATTCCACCGCGACGATCCCCTGGCCGACAGCGGGGAGCATTTCGTCGATCGAAAACCGGTGGATGATGCGGTGGGCGAGGCCGACGCGCTGCAGGCCGGCCGCCGCCATCACGAGCGCATCCGCCGGACCCACTTCGCCGCCATCGGGCAGCCGCTGCATCGCGCGCTCGTCGAGCTTCTTTATTCTGGTGTCTGCTGCGCCGCGATAATGGATGACTTCCGCCGCCGGGTATAAACGCTTGAGATAGGCGGCGCGGCGCACCGAGTTGGTGCCGATCTTAAAGCCGTCGCCGCCGGCGCCAGCGAAATTTTCAACATCGAGGCCCTTGCGTAGGACGAGAGCGTCCTCAACCGCCTCGCGCGGCATATAGGCGCCGATAACAAGGCCAGGCGCTTCTTCGTCGCCAGGCATGTCTTTGAGCGAATGCATGGCCGCATCGAGCCGCGCCTCGCGCATGGCGTCGCGGATCTCCGCAACGAACGCCCCGCCCTTGCCGCCATGCCGATCGAGCTTCGAGATTTGGTCGCGATCGCCGCGCGGCGAAAAACGGACGATGTCCATCTCGGCGCCAGGATGGGCGCGTCGGTAGGCGGCGGCGATATCGTCTGTCTGGGCCAGCGCCATGGCGCTTGACCGGGTTCCAATGCGCATTGCGCGACTCTCCGTTTCTTTGGGACTTGATAGACGATGCGGCCCGTTAGGCAAACGCCGTATATGCGTCGCACATGCTATCCGATTGCCGCTGGCGGCGGCGGGCCGTCGGCGCCGCGCCGTTCGCCTGTCCGGCGCCGGCGAGACATGGCATCAACACGCCGGCCGTCTGAAATTCTTCGTCGTTGCGCATGTACATTTCCCGTCCGTTGCCGGATACTAAACCCACGCGATTTCGTCGGCGAGTGGAACTCTAATTACGACGCGCGGGCTTTTTTGATTTTACCGTCCGGCTCTTCGTGGCTGACGGCGACGGTCGTGATCGCGCTGCTGCGCAAAATCGCCGACGCATCTCTAATCAAAGTTAATTTGTATCCTTTGCATGTCGACGCGTATCGTCAGGGAATATCAGTCAACAACGCGCGGGGTATTATCGTGAAGACGCTCTGCAAATTGAAAGCGGCCGGCCTGCTTGTTGCGTTTGTTGGCGCCTGCGCCGCTAACGGATCGACGAGCGGAAATGATCCGGCCAGTGAGCAGGCGTCGAGCGATGCAGTCCCGGGCTATGTGCGAACAGGCGCTTATGAAGACTGCATTGATGTCGATAAAATTGTCGCCGTTTCAGCGTTGAGCGACTTTCAGTTCCTCGTGCGTGGCGAAGACGTCGCGTTCTTAAGCGAGCTTGACGACAGGTGTGATGGCGCCAGCGATGGCGCGTCGCGTATCGAGATCGCCAGAAGCCAATCCTCACTGTGCGAAGGCGATGCCGTAACAATTGTAGAGCGGCTTAGCGGCGACGAATTGCGAACCTGTTCGCTCGGCGCGTTTGAAGTACTGCTGAATACCGAAATCGGGCCACAGCTCGATATACGGGACTGAACCGGGCGCAGTTTAATACGCCCGGCCGCCAGAATGGCTATTTATAGAACGCTTTCGCATTGGCGAATGTTCGATGGTTGCAAGTTGCGCCGGAAAGCGTCTCGTTTCTGACTGCTGCAACATGCAGGCAGGATCCGTGCATTCAGCTTTGCAACCACGCAACAGCTGCGCAACCATTAGTCTGCTTTTAAGTTGTATTGTTACGACCTTAATCCGTATGCAAAGAAACGCCTTGCTTTGAAAACAGTCATCAAAAATGCAAAGCCTAGATTGCCTTTATTGATATACTGATGTATCAGGACCGCGAGGGTTTTGGGTGCGAAATTCTTTCTACAATTCGATCAAATTGCTTGTTAAGCGTGCGGGCGATGTTCGCGCGCCCGAAATTCTCATATGCATCACTTCAAAAAATAGGGAACGAAACATGGGCACAAAACCTATTATCGGGGCGGGCGTTTCTGCGCTTGCCTTGTTAGCGGCGCAGTCCGCGTCCGCAGCCGATGCGGATATGGCGAAAATGAGCGGCGCTCTTTCCGTCATGTACGAGCAGGCGACCAAAAAAGAAGCGCTGCAAAAAATGGAAGCGGCGCGCAGCGCAGCGAATGTTGCACAGTCACAGCGCGCGCAAACAGCGGCCCGCGCTGACGACATCGTCATCGGCCGCCAGCCTGCTGATGATCAAACGCTGTATCTTGGACCCATCACCGCTGACGGTCTCGTCGTCATCGAGGCGATCGCCTCGCAGGACGCCGCCGATCTTGCGCTGACGATTGAGTCCATGGGCGGGCAACATGTCAGCTCCGCCGGCAGAATGGTCTCCGCCGCCTTTCCAGCGGGACGCCTGCTTGATCTGGCGAAAAGCCCTTATCTCGCCTTTGCGCGGCCAAGCCTTTCGTCAACTGACGTCGGCGCCGTGACGTCGCAGGGCGATCGCTCCATGCGCACTGACGTCGTTCGCGCCAATACCGGCCTAGACGGGTCGAAAACGCTGATCGGCGTTTTGTCGGACAGCTTCTCCTGCGCCACGGTCAATGACGCCGGCGGGCCGTTCACCACGCAGGCGCAAGACATTGCCAGCGGCGATATTCCTGAAGAAATCATCAACCTTCAGGACATCGCGCCGGAAGCGCCGCCGCCTGATGAGGGCTGCATTGATGAAGGCCGCGGTATGGCTCAGCTGATCCACGACGTGGCGCCCGGCGCGTCAATCGCGTTCCATACGGCTTTCCTCGGCCAGCCGGACTTTGCGCAAGGCATCGTTGAACTCGCGGAAGTCGGGTCGGACGTGATCGTCGACGACGTCATTTATTTTGCTGAACCGATGTTCCAGGACGGCATCATTGCGCAAGCCGCCGACGAGGTGAACCGGCTGGGCGTGCCGTACTATTCTTCAAACGGCAATCGCGGCCGCGACGCATTCGAAACCGAGTATCGGCCCGTGCCATTCGACGGCTCGACCTTTCACGATTTCGATCCGGGTCCCGGCGTCGATCCGCTCCTGAACGTAACGCTCGACGGTTCCACGCAGACCAATCTGACATTTAACTGGGACAGCCCGAATTTCTCCGTCTCCGGCGGCGACGGAGCCCAGAACGACATTGATGTCATCATGTTCGACAGCGCTGGCAATCGCGTGCCGGACTGCTTTCCGGGCGGCGTCTTCCAGTTCCCGGCCGGCGGTCTTTGCCAGTTCCAGTTCACCGATGGCGGCGTGCCGTTTGACGGCGGCGCTGGCGGCGATGCGGTCGAGCTGGTCTCACTTGTCGATTTTACTGGCGGCGCAGACGTCGGCATCGGCTTTGAAACGCAAGCGGGCGATCCCGCGGGCTTTGTGAAATTCGTCCTCTTCGGCGGCGGTTTCGCAGCGTCTGAATATCCAATCGACGCTCCGTCGGGCTTCGGCCACAACAATGCGGCGGGCGCAGAAGGCGTCGGCGCGTCCGGGTTTTTCTACACAGAGGAATTCATCGGCGATCCGCAGACGGTTGATCTGCGCGGCGATGCGGGCGAGCCTCAGTGTGTTCCGGCCTGCCTCAATGACTTCTCGTCGGCCGGCGGCACGCCGATCCTCTTCGATATTGAGGGCAATCGCCTGAGCTCGCCTGTGCGGCGGCTGAAACCGGGCCTCACCGGACCGGATGGCGGCAACACGACTTTCTTCCGTGTTGATACGTTCCGGGACGACGATGATGGCGACGGCGAATTCACCAGCTTCGAAGATGGCGAATTCCCGAACTTCTTCGGAACGTCGGCGTCTGCGCCGCATGTCGCCGCAGTCGCAGCCCTGATGATCGACGGCGAGAATTCGCAAATCCGCAAAATCCGGAAGAAGGATGGCGAAACGCGCATTCGGATGTGCCGGCCGGATGACGACGAAGACGACGATGATGATGATGACGATGATCGTCGTGATGACGGCGAAACGCGCAATGTTCGCCCGGACAAGGTGCGCGATAAGATTGATCGCGGCTGGCTTCTGGGCCCCTGTTCGCGCAGCGAACCCGAAGACGTTCGCGAAGCCATGCGCTCAACCGCGCAAGACATGAGCATCCGGGCTGACCTGACGACGGGTGAAACCATACAGGTCTTTGACGAAGTCGGGCCGTCCGGTTT
>JBCBSE010000042.1:0-12678 GCA_039819305.1 Pseudomonadota bacterium | reverse complement strand
AAGGGCTCGGTCCGCTGGCGCTCGACGTCATTGACTATGACGATTCTGGCGCCGTGATTTTCTCCGGACGCGCGAGCCCAGGGTCTGTCGTTCAGATTTTCATCAACCGGCAATTCATCGGTCAGACGCAAGCGAATGAAGACGGCCAATGGATGATCTCTCCCGATGCGCAGGTGACGCCGGGCGTCTATCAGCTTCTCGTCGTTCAGCTTGATGAGGCTGGTCGCCCTGCCTACGCAATCGAGCTTCCATTCGAGCGCGCATCACCGAATGCAATTCAGCTGCGCGACGGCCGGGTTGTCGTCCAGCCCGGCAACAGCCTGTGGCGGATTGCGCGGCGTGCTTACGGTCGCGGCGCGCGCTACACGATCATCTATGAGGCGAACGCTGACCAGATCCGCGATCCTGATTTGATTTATCCGGGCCAGATTTTCGAGGTGCCGGACGACGATCAGAGCCGCGCCAACGATAATGGCGCAAATCAGTAATAGGGATTCGGCATAAAGGAGCGCGGCGCCTTGTTGAGGACGGTGCCGACAATATTTGACTTTGCCAAGATGCGTTTCGCTTCTTTGAGTTCCGAGACCCGGGTCTGACCGCTCGCGGCGATAAGGAGAACGCAGTCGACCTTTGGCAGAAAAGCCAGCGCATCATCGCACCCCAAAAGGGGCGACATGTCAAAGATGACGACCTTCGATCCAAATTCATTGATCGCGGTGTCGATCAGTTCGTCGGCTTTGTCGGAATGCAGCAGTTCCGCCCCGCGCCGCGTCACCCGCTCATTGGGCATGACCAGAACATCGGGCAAATCCGGCTCTACCGTCACCGCGCGCAAGGCGCGCTTGCCTTCGAAGAAATCAAGGACGGAGTCGAAATCGCTCAACCCCAGATACCGGGCGACGCTCGGGCGATAAAAATCGACATCGACGAGGGTCGGCCGGATCCCTTGCTTGGCGCCCAGCGCGATTGAGAGGTTGATCGCCGTGACAGTTTTACCAGCGCCGGCCCCGGGTGAGACCACGGCGACGGTGCGCCAGTTATTGGCCTCCATTTTTTGCAAAAGGCGGGTGCGCATCACCCGGAAAGCATTCAGAACCGGATCCTGTTCGTTGGAAATGATTCTGTATTTCTGAAACGACCCGGCGTCGCAGATGACCTTGCGGAATTCACCCCGCGCCGGCGCGGTTGGCTCCGTCCGCGCGGCGGGTTGCGCGCGTTGCGAGAGCGACTGCGGGCGCTCGCCGCTTTCTGTGCGCGCTCGCGAAATAGCGTCTCGGATGCGATCCATTGAGGCGTACTCTCCAACTCTACTCGGCGGGCGCCAAGGCCTTGCGGCCTCGTCCAGCACGGCGCAGTCGACGGAAAAGCCGCGCCGGCAGCGACACTTCGTCGTCGCTTTGAATATAGGGTACAACCGCCATCGGATGGTCGCCCATAATCGACGTAATGTGGCTGCGCCCGCGCAGCGCTGCAAAAAAGAGTTCCGCTAAAACTGCACAGGCTCCGCCCGCTGCGCATGCGGCGAACAGAGCAAGCACGATAAGTTTAGGGCGATCAGGGCTAGAGGGCGAATGCGGCCGCGTTGCGGGCTCGAGAATTGAGAATTTCTCCGCCTGTTGATTAACTTCAAGGCTTTCGGCCAGCGCGGCGGATTGCTGCTTGTTCCGGAGCTCCTGATACTGCGCATCCATACTATCATAGTCGCGTGTTAGTGCGGCGAGCTGGCGTTCGATCGCAGGCGTCGCCTCAATTCGCGCCTGCAAGTCGCCGATCCGCGCACGCAACGTGTTCTCTCGCCGACTGTTCATCCGGATTCGATTGTCGATGATGGCGATCCGGCCTTCAGTCTGGAAATTGCTAGCGTCAGCGCCGTTGCGAGACTGAGCCGTGATCTCATCGCTCAACGCCTGCCGGGCGAATTCAACTTTGACCTCAGCTTCCGAGATGGCTTGCATGTCGGCGCTCGCCCGCTCAAGGGCGTCAATAGCATCTTCGGCGTCAGCTAATTCGTCGCGCAGTCTTTGCAACGCGGGACTCGGCGCCATCTGGCGCTTGACCTCGGCGATTTCGCTTCGCGTCGCCCGGATTTCCGGATAGTCGTCCGTGTAAAGAGATCGCAGCCTCGCTAGCTCCGTTTCCAGACTTGCAAGACGCGCTGGAAGACCGCCGGCCTGGCCCCCGGCTGCAATCTGTGACGCGAGGAATTGCTTCTCTTCTTCAAGCTGATCGTTCATGCGTTGAATGGAGGCCAGTTCCTGATTGGCCCGTTCGAGCATGTTGAGATGCATATCCAAATGCTCGGGCAGCGAGTCCGCGTTATCGCTCTTGAATTTCGAAATGCGCTGTTCGGTCCGCGCCACTTCATTTTGCAGCTTGTCGGCCTCGCGTTGAAAAAACTCGGTGGTGTTTGACGCGCCTGCGGTCCGCGTTCGCAAATCCTCCGCTAGAAACAGCGTCATGAATTCATTAGCGACCAAATAGGCGCGTTGCGGGTCGGTATCCTGATAAGAGACGGTGAAGGCAATGGTGCCGTCGCCGCTGCGCACGCCGCGTTCAACGGTGATCAGGGAAACGTTGACGCGCTGGCGCATTCGCTGCGCGCGCTCAGAATCGGAAAGGCGCGGCTGGTCAACGAAGACATTGTACTTGGTTGCGACCTCGTTCACGCGGTTAAGGGTCATCACCCGTTGTCGGATCGTCTGAATGCGTTCTTGCGCATAGGCGTTGATCGTCGAGCGGATCAGGTTTTCCGGGATCTGCTGCGATTCAACGAGGATCGTGCCGCGCGCCTCATATTTTTTCGGCAGCGTCATCACGATGACAAAGCCGATCGGCGCGATGATCAAAATCGGCGCAATGAAATACCAGATGCGCCGGCGCAGTATGATTAGCGCGTCCTCAAGCGAGAATTCCTCGTTCATGCCACTCTGCTTCCTGATCGGCGCGCTGGGTTTAGCTCCCGCTCGCTGATGCAACATTCACGCCCGCCACCGCTGAATATGGGCGTATCAGGCCATGCTATGGCTTATCAATAGGCATCTGGCCTGCGGCGCCTCACGGATTGGGCGCACGCTAAGCGTGTATGCGGCGCTGCACGCTCTTAACCGATTGCAAAAAATCGGATGTGCTCGTTAACGATTTGGCCCGCTGGATCGGTCTGCGAGCGCACGCTCCCGCAATCACGACTTTATCGCCATTCGGCGGCTTTTCCACTAATACCCTGCCTTCTGCAGCGCATTTATGGCCCGTCGTTTGCTAGGAAAGGCGCAAGTTTGCCGACAAAAAGGTAAACTCGAACCCTCTCTTGGTGGTGGCGGGCGACCCGACCCGTTAACGCATTTGACAGAAGACGCATGGCGCAACAGGCAGAAAAGATCATTTCCGGCGCATCCGCGCCCGCTGCGTCATCATCGGCAGCGCGCCGAATTGCACGCTCCCCGCTCGATCGCGACGCGTGGTGCGTCTTCGGCGCGCCGATCGATCTTGCGACAATCGACGCCGCCATCGCCGAGATCGACGATGCGGTGACAGCGCGGCGCCGGCTCTCCTTTGTCACGCCGAACGTCAACTGGCTGGTGCGCGCCGCGGCCAGCGAGGCCGCGCGCCGCGAAATCCGCGATGCTGATCTCAGCCTCGCCGATGGCGCGCCGGTCGCGCTAATGGCTCGGCTGTTAGGCGCGCCGCTGGCCGGGCGCGTCGCCGGCGCCGATCTTTTCGAAACGTTGCGCCGCCGGCCGGGCTTCGCCGGACAGCGCGCGATCCGCGTTTACTTCTTTGGCGGACGGGATGGGGCGGCTGAGGCCGCTGCTGAAGCCCTTGGCCAGGCCGGCTCGGCGTTGACATCGGCAGGCTGGATGAATCCGGGCTTTGGCGATCTTGAATCGATGAGCGCGCCCGCCGTCATTGACGCCATCAACGCCGCCAAGCCGGACTTTGTGGTCGTCGCGCTTGGCGCAGCGAAAGGTCAGGCCTGGATCGACCGCAATCAGGATCGCCTCGAGGCGCCGGTCATCGCCCATCTTGGCGCGGTCGTCGATTTCACGGGCGGCGCCATCAGGCGCGCTCCAAAACTCCTGCAACGCATGCATCTGGAATGGGCGTGGCGCATTAAGGAAGAGCCGGCCCTGTGGCGTCGCTACGCGCGCGACGGCGCGATGCTTTCAAGGCTCCTCATCACGCGGCTGGCGCCAAGTCTTTTCGCTCTCTCAACGCAGAAATCGAGCGGGGACGCGCGGGCTGCACGGGACGCCTCGCGTCATGGCGCGGCGCTCCGGCTCGCCGGCGATCACCGCCATGGCGGGCTCGGCGCCGCGCGCGCCGCGTTTAAGGACGCGCTCGAAGAGGACGGAGACATCGTCCTTGACTGTGAAGGGCTGGGCCGCGTCGACATGGCCTTTGTCGGCCTTTTGGTCCTTTTTGAACGCGAATTGGCGCGCCGCGGACGCCGGCTTCTCGTCGCCAAGATTAGCAAAACGCATCATCGCTTGCTGGCGCTGAACGACGTAGACTTCGCCGATGCGCCGGAGCGATCCGACGATGCAGAGACGACGGGGCGCTCACACGCCGCTTGAGTTGGGATATAAGGATTGGCGCGCCCGCCATATGGGTTCGCTATAGCAACTGCAGACGAAACAGTAGGGTTTAGAGAATGAAATACCGCACCGGACATCTGATTGGCCTTCTCGCTTCGGCGGCGTTGCTGGCGGGGTGCTCCTCGCCCGAGGAGCGCGTAGAGCGCTTTTATGAAAGCGGCGTCGAATATTTGGATGAGGGCGACTACGGCCGCGCCAATGTGCAATTTCAGAATGTTCTGAAAATCAACGACCAGCATGTCCCGACATTGATGGCGCTTGCGCGAAGCGCTGAGGAGCGAGGCGAATTCAAAGCCTTGTTCGGGATCCTGCAGACAGTTGTCCGGCTCGATGAGAACAATACCGACGCGATCGGCAAACTCGCGAAGCTTCAACTCATCGCGGACGATGAAACCGAAGCCCTCGCGATGGCGGAGCGGCTGTTGGCGTTGGATCCGACGAACATTGATGGTCTGACGACAAAGAGCGCTGTCTTCTTGCGCGTCGGCAATCGCGAAGAGGCGGTGAAGATCGCCAATGACGTTTTGGCGCGCGCGCCCGCTAACGCCGAAGCGTCGACTGTCATCGCCACGGCGCGCGTAATGCAGGACGATATTGAAGGTGCGATCGACGAGCTTGACCGCGTGCTTGAACTGACGCCGCGTTCGGCTGTGTTGCAGCTCTTGCGCATTCAGTTCCTGAGCCAGCTCGAGCGTGAGGAGGACGTTCTCGACGGCTACGCGCGATTGACGCAGCTGTTCCCGGAAGAACCGGTTTATCGCCGAACCTATGCTTCGGCGCTTCTTGCGCGCGAAGATTACGACGGGGCGTTAGCCCAACTTCGAGCGGTCGTCGATGTTCTCCCTGACAGCAACAACGCCAAGCTTGATCTGGTTCGCGTCATCAATGCGGGTAGCGGGGCCGATGCGGCTGAAGCGCAACTGCGCGCCTTCGCCGACGCCAATCCGGATAATACGGAACTGCAATTCGCGCTGTCGGATTTCCTGTTGCAACATGGTGAGCGCCAGGCCGCTTTCGACATCGTTGAAGCTCTATTCGACAGCGAAAATCGTACGGCGGCGCTTGAGGCGAAAAACCGTATGTCGGCCTTCGCCTTGCGCGACGGTCGGCGCGAGCGCGCAGAGGCCTTAGTTGATGAAATCCTCGAAGAGGATGAAGCGAATGTCGGCGGACTGACGAGACGCGCTCAGATGCAAATTCTTGACGGCGACGCCGATGCGGCGGTCGCAAATTTGCGCACGGCTTTGAACAATAACCCAGACGCCTATGAAGCGATGATTGTCATGGCCGGCGCGTTTGAGACGCAAGGCAATCGCGATTTCGCCAGGTCAGAGCTGGCAAAGGCGTTCGAGGCGAGCCAAGAAGATCCGAAAGTCGCCAACCTATTCGCCCGCTTTCTTTTCTCGGAAGGCAACCCGGTGCGCGCTGCAGACGTCTTGGAGGAATCCCTGGCGCGCCATCCGCGCGATAGAGCCAACCTGAAGCTTCTCGCTGAAGCGCGACTGCAAAATCAAGATTGGCGGGGCGCAGAAGAAGTTGCGAACATCCTCGACAATCTCGGCGAGGATGATGACTCTGCGGCGCTTAACATTCGCTCCGTCGCCCTGTCCGGCTTGGAGGAATATGACGAGGTCATCGAACTCGTTAACAAGGGCGCTTCGTCAGAGCCCTTGTCGGCGACGCCGCTCGCCGCATTGACGAGAGCGTATCTCTCTCAACAGCGCTACGCCGAGGCTCGCGATACGCTTGAAGGCGTGATCGAAAGCGACGCCGACAATTACGAGGCGCATATACTGCTTGCGCAAACTGTCGAAGCAGCGGGCGATCGCGAAGCGCTTGAAACCGCGCTTCTGCGCGCCTCTGAAGTCGCGCCGTCCCGACCCGAAGCGCATATCTCGCTTTATCGCGTCTATATGTCGTTGGGCCAGCGCGCCGACGCATTCGCCGCAATTAATCGCGGCCTTGAAAACGCGCCGAACAGCAATGCGCTTAAAGTCTATAAAGCCGATATGCTTCTGGCGCAGAACGACCTCGATGGCGCCCTGACGCTATATGAAGAGCTTTTGCCGAGCTTTGGCGAGAATAGGATCGTCGTGAATAACTTCATCAGCTTGTTGAACAAGCTTCGGCCTGATCCCGTGAATTCGCAGCGTGCGCTCCAATATGTGGGCGTCATCGAAAACGACACAAACCCATCGCTCAAAGACACCGCCGGCTGGGCGTATTTCCTGGCGGGCGATGCAGAAAAGGCCGTCGGCCATCTTGACGCCGCCGTCGAGGGCGCCCCAGACAATCCCGAGATCCTGTACCACGCCGGCGCGGCGAAAATCGCAATCGGCGACACAGAGGCGGGCGTTTCGCTGCTGGAGCGTTCGCTCGCCGCAGCCGGCGCGGATTTCGATTACGCCGATGACGTTCGGTCGTTGCTCGAAGAGAATCGCGCGCAATAACGCCCTACAGGCGTCGCGAAGGGCCGCCGATTTATGTATGAGCAATTTTTCGGACTGACGGAGAAGCCCTTTTCCATACAGCCCGATCCGTCTTTTTTATACTGGGGGCGGACCCACAGGCTTGCTTATGCGATGCTCGAATACGGCGTTCTCAATCACGCCGGCATTTCCGTTATCACGGGCGAAGTCGGCTGCGGGAAAACGACGCTCATCCACCGCCTTCTGGACCAGCTCGCCGATACGCACACGGTCGCGCTGATCTCCAACATTCAGGAAGGGCGGGGCGATCTATTAAGCTGGGTGCTGATGGGTTTTGGCGAGCCGTTCGCGGGCAAGTCCCATGTGGAGCTGTTCTCGCAGCTCCAGGACTTCTTTATTTCCGAATACGGCAAAGGACGCCGCGTCGTTCTGGTAATTGACGAGGCGCAAAACCTGTCGACAGACATGCTGGAAGAATTGCGCATGCTGTCGAACATCAACGCCGGTAAGGATCAATTGCTGCAGCTCATACTGGTCGGGCAGCCGCAGTTGAAGGATCTGCTCAATCAACCTGAGCTTTTGCAGCTCGCTCAGCGCATTGGAGCCGATTTTCATCTGACGCCGCTCACCTGCGAAGAGGTGCATGCCTATATAGAGACGCGCCTTGCCATCGCCGGCTGTACGCGGCGCATTTTTACCGACCGGGCCATGGATTTTCTCGCCGAGCAATCGCGCGGCGTGCCGCGGATCATCAATGTGATCGCAGACACGGCCCTGGTTTACGCCTTTTCCGCGGAAGAGCTTGTCGTCGGCGTTGATACGATCCGCAACGTCATTCGCGATAAATCAGAGTTTGGCGTTTTTGGCATTGCATCTGACAAGAACGCGGCCGCCCCGCTCAAACCCGCAAACCCCTCCGCGATGGACAGCTTCGCTGATGCGGCGGACGCGGAGAAAAAGCGGGCGGGCGGCGGCTCAACGCCTTCGGCGCCGTCGCCGCATGTGCGAGACGGCTTCGATACAAGACCTCATGATGTGACGCCGAGCCATGTCGAGCCCCACCCTGCGCCACGACGGATCGTCGCGCCGTCGGCGGACCTCGACGAGGGCGACCGCGCGCCAGCTTTAACGGCCCAGCCGGCGACGACGCGCCTGCGCGATGATGCGATCTCCGCAAGGGAAGAATCCTCCATCACCGGCATCGTCATTACCGGCGCCCGCTCGCCCGGCGCGCTCGAAGCGGCGATCCATTCGGCGGGCGACGGGCTCGCCATCGTTTACGCCGCCTGGCCTGGCGAGGTGGAAACCAGTGAGGTTGCGCGCAATGCCGGGGCGGTTGTCGCTGAATGCGCTGAAGGAGCGGAGGCGACGCTTGGCCGCCTGCGGAACGCCGGGTATCGCCAATTAAAGAAGATCGCGCCGCATGTTCAGTACATCCAGTTTCTTGACGCCAATCAGGAATTGGCGCCGGCCTGGGTGCGGCTGGCGCAGCGTTTCATGGCGCGGCGCCCCGAAATCGTCATGCTTGAGGGCGGCGTTGCTGAAATCAACAAGCGCGGCGAGATGCGACCCCACCGGGAGTTTGTAGATGGCGATGCGGAAATTATCATTCCGCATACTGATAGTGCATTCGTGCGCGCGAGCGCTTTTGAAGACGCCGGCGGTTTTCGCGGCGATATTCCAACTGCGGAGTTTGACGACCTCAGCATCCGCCTGCGCCGTCGCGGCGGCCGCGTCTGGCGGGTGGAGCAGACAATGTCAGGCTGCAAAGCGCGCCCGCGGTCGCGGGAGGGGTGGTGGTCGCGCCGGTTCAGGCGGGGCTATGACAATGCGTTTCGCGCCAGCCTCCACGGCGCGCCGCCGGAACGGCTTGGCGTTTCGTCGACGCTCGCCGCCGTTGCGTTCGGAGCAATTTTGCCGCTTGGCGTGCTCGCGCTGACCGGCGCCGCCGCTGTTTTATCACCTTATCTTATGCCGGCTGACCCCGCTTACATATTGCCTAGCCTTGTTTTCGG
Organism: Pseudomonadota bacterium; assembly: GCA_039819305.1. Classification (GTDB taxonomy): domain Bacteria; phylum Pseudomonadota; class Alphaproteobacteria; order Caulobacterales; family Parvularculaceae; genus Hyphococcus. The sequence continues at coordinate 3,642 of JBCBSE010000042.1, read as the reverse complement.
CGCTGGCCTCGCCGCTTATCTCATAATCGGTCTCGTCGACGCCGTCTTTTTCAGATCGCCGGGCGGCGCCGGATTCGGATCAACCCTGTTGAGCGCCTTCGGCCGCACGCCTGAATGCCTTGGAGCGTGCATGTTCTGGCTCGGCAGCGAGCGGCCCCGCTGAAGAGCGCGTTATGAAAAGCGCTGACGGGCCAATCCGGGTCGCCTATTTCATCAATCAGTATCCGGCGATTTCCCACAGCTTTATCCGTCGGGAAATCCAGGCCCTCGAGCGGGCGGGCGCAACCGTCTATCGCTTCGCGATCCGGCCCGCGCCTGAAGGGGCGCTTTCGGCCGAGGACGCGGCAGAACAAGAAAAGACGAGTCACATCGTCAATGCGGGCGTCGCCTCGCTCGCTGGCTCGATCGCGCAGGCGGGCTTGCGCAATCCTTTGGGCGCGCTGGCGGCGCTTTTTCAAGCGATTAGGCTCGGCTGGCGATCAGAAGCGGGCCTTTTTCGCCACATCCTCTATTTCGGTGAGGCGCTGGCGCTCGCTGATTGGATGCGCGCTGAAAACCTCGCCCATGTCCATGCGCATTTCGGCACCAACAGCGCGATGATCGCGATGCTGGCGGCGCGCCTTGACGGCTTTTCCTTTAGCGTCACCATCCACGGGCCTGAAGAATTCGAAAAACCCGACTTGATCGCTCTCCCCGAAAAGGCGACGCGCGCCGCCTTTAGCGTCGCCATATCGCAATATGGTGCGGCGCAATTGAAGAAGCTTACCGAGACGGCCGTTTGGCCACGGATCAATATTGTTCATTGCGGCGTTGAAAAATCATATCGAGGCGATGCGCCGCCTGCTGCACAGAATACGCTGCTCTGCGTCGGACGGCTATGTCCGGAGAAGGGACAGATCGATCTTGTTCGCGCCGTTGCAAAGGCGCGCGCCCAGACGCCGGATTTGTGTCTGCGCCTTATCGGCGACGGGCCGATGCGCGCCGAGATCGAATCGGCTGCGCGCGAGAGCGGGGTTGGCGATCTCGTCCGTTTCGAGGGTTGGCGGGCGCCGGCGGAGGTTCGCGAGGCGCTGAACTCGTGCCGTGTCTTCGTGCTGCCGAGTTACGCGGAGGGCTTGCCCGTTTCCATTATGGAGGCTCTCGCCATGCGCCGCCCGGTCATATCGACCTATATCGCCGGCATTCCGGAATTGGTGACGCCGGACTGCGGGTGGCTCACGCCCGCGGGCGATGTTGATGCAATTGCAGCAGCGATTAATGAGGCAATGAACCTGGAGCCCGCAGCGCTCGCGCGCATGGGCGAGGCGGGGCAGGCTCGGGTCGCCGCGCGCCATGACATCGACATTGAAGCGGCGAAGCTTGCGGAATTGTTCCGTTTACAAATGGCGCCGGTCCGATGATTGCGCTCCTGACCATAGTTTCGTCGATTATCGCGCTTGCCGCTCTCTTGCCCGCGCTTGTGCTTTTTGCGGAGGTGCTGGCGTCGCTTGCGCCCGTGCGCCGCTTCACGCCCGGTTCAGAAAATCCAAGCCTTGCCGTTCTGATTCCGGCCCACAATGAAGGGGCGCATCTCCTGCCGACCTTGCGCGATCTCTCGGCTGCTGCAGAGGCGGGCGCGCGGGTTATTGTTGTCGCCGATAATTGCACTGACGATACGGCCGAAGTCGCGAAAAACGCCGGCGCGGACGTGCTCATTCGCCATGACCCTGAACGCCGCGGCAAGGGCTACGCGCTTCAATACGCTATCGACGCCTTGCGATCTGCGTCGCCTGAGATCGTCCTTTTTCTTGACGCGGATGCGCGCTTTGCGCCCGACGCGCCATTCGCGCTCGCGCGGTTGAGCGCGTCGCAAGGCCGACCGGTTCAGGCGCGATACGATATGGCGCCGGCCGACGACGCAGGGCCCGTCGGCGCCGTCGCCGCTTTCGCCTGGGTTTTCATCAATCTGGTTCGGATGCGCGGTCTTGCCTCTATCGCCGGCGTCACCCGGTTCACGGGCGTCGGTCTCGCCGCGCCATGGTCAACGCTTGAAGGGTTGGATTTCGGCTCCGGTGCGCTGACCGAGGACCATGGCCTGACCTTCGCCCTCGCGGAGCGGCGGGCGGCGCCAAGATTTGCGCCTTGGATACGCGTCGAAAGCGCTTTCCCGCAAAAACAAAGCGCCATGGTCACGCAGCGGGCGCGTTGGGAGCATGGTTCGTTAGGCGTCTTAACTCGTCTGGCGCCTCGGGCGCTCGCGCGCGCCATCAGGGAGAAAAACATGCAGCTCGGCGCCATTGCGCTTGACGCCATGACCCCGCCGCTCGCGGCTTACGCAGTATTTCTCACCGCCGCCGTGATGGTGAGCGCTGTCACGGCGCTCGTCGGACCTGCGGCGCCGCTCGCCATTGTAGTTACCGCCGGCGGCCTGTTCGCTTTGTCCGTCGTCATTGGTTGGGCGGCTTTCGGGCGACGCATCTTGCCGGCGCACGCTCTGCCGGGCGTGTTTTCGTTTCTCGCCGCCAAGCTCAAAATATATGGCAGGTCCGGGCGCGATTCTGCGAAGCGATGGACGCGAACGGAGCGTGATTAGGATGGCGCGTACTCAATTGATCCGTTTTTGCCGCATCCTGTCAGGCTTGTTACGGGGCGCAGCTGGTCTGATATTTGCGTCAGTTGCGTCTTAGGGTGCAGAGCCCATTTCGGGGTGGAATTTCCATGAGCTATCTTGAAGTTTCCGATCCGGCCTATGGTTTTTTCGATGCAGAACGCATGGCGGAAAAGGGGCGCGAACTGAGCGCGCGCTATGCGTCTGCCTCGCCTTTTCCGCATATTGTCATTGACGACTTTTGTACGCCGGACATTCTCGAGCAATGCCTTGCCTTGTTTCCGGCTGAACCAGATCCCGACAGCATTAGTTTTGACCGCGCCCAGGAACGGTTGAAAACGAGTTTCAATCCTGACCACCTGCCAGCGCCTGTTCGCTCTTTTTTCTATTCGCTCAACTCTCGCCCGTTCCTTCGGTTTCTAGAAAACATGACCGGCATCGACGGGCTCATTGCGGATCCGCATTTTCTGGGCGGCGGATTTCACCAGACGAAACAGGGCGGCCATTTGAGCGTCCACGCCGATTTCAATCTACATGCCGGCCTGAAAGTTGAGCGACGGTTGAACCTTCTCATCTATCTCAACCACGACTGGAAACAGGAATATGGCGGCGCCCTTGAATTGTGGGACGTCGACATGAAAAACTGCGTACACAGATTAACACCGGATTTCAATCGTTGTGTCGTCTTTTCGACAAACGCGAACAGTTTTCACGGACACCCCGCGCCAATCAATCACCCTGAGGGGAAGCCGCGGCGTTCCATTGCAATTTATTATTATACGGCGACGTGGGACGGCGTTACGCGCGGTCGAACCACGCAATTCAAGGCGCGCCCTCGGACTGGAGACGAGCGCGACTGGAGCGTTCGATTGAACGAGATTGCTTCGGATTTGACGCCGCCGCTCGTCATGCGGGGCTTTCGAAAACTCGGCCGCATTTTGCGGTAATAAAACGCGAGCGTGCGTCGCTCGTCTAACATTACATCAACGTACTCTTAATTTTGGTTCACAGAACCTTTCTGCGTCTTGCGGCATTTGCATGACCAGAGTAGCCAT
>JBCBSE010000041.1:0-13609 GCA_039819305.1 Pseudomonadota bacterium | reverse complement strand
GCATGATCGGGATGCTAACGACCAACACGCAAACGCCGAGTGTCTAACCCGTCAGACAGTGTCTAATGCACTTCGGAAAACTCAAGGAAATAAACGTCCTCGTAGCTCAGCAGGATAGAGCATCAGATTCCTAATCTGAGGGTCACAGGTTCGAATCCTGTCGGGGACATGCGCCTCGTGACTCAATAGCCAATATCGCACTGCATCAAAAGCGCGGGCAAGATGCATCGCCGTGTCCGATTGCGGCGCGCGGGCCCACGAGTTTTCCGCAAAATCGTTTTCCTTGTGCTGTCGAAACGCCATAATTGTGCGACAGCAAAGACAAACGCGGGGCGCGGCGGAGGAGACCTTCATGAATAGAACCCATATCGCCGTCCTCGCCTGCGGGGTCATAGCGGCGTTTGTCTTTGGGGTGCTCGTCGGCCGGCAGACGGCGTCGCCGGCGACAGGCGCTGGCGAGGCCGTCGAGCAGAGCATTGCAACAGCTCGCCCGAGCGCCTCGTCCCAGAGAGAGGGGCACGCGTTTCAGGCTTTTCGCGGCGAGGACGCCGAGCGCCCTGAAGGCGACGTGATTGAGGGCTTCGCTTTTCGCCGGGCTTTTCTCGACACGAGCGGCGAGCTGCCCAAGGCCTGCTTCCAATTCACCGAGGATCTCGACGCCGCCGGCGAGGTAAACTACGGCGACTACCTTCGCCTCACGCCTGACGCCGACAGCGCAGTTATGGTGGAGGGCTCGACGCTATGCGTCGCCGGCCTCGAGTTTGACGCTGACTATTCGGCGACCCTGCGCGCCGGGTTGCCTTCGGCTAGCGGCGCGACACTCGAACAAGCCGAACGGGTCGCCGTCGCCTTCGGCGACAAGCCGGCTTATGTCGGCTTCGCTGGCGACGGCGTGGTGTTGCCGCGTCTTGATGCTGACGGTCTCGGCGTGAAGACCGTAAACGTAGAAGCCGTCAAACTCGAAGTCTACCGCGTCTCTGACCGCGCGCTCGCGCGCAAAGAAATCGTCGCTGGCGAGGCAAGCGGCGAAAACGATTATTCTTATGTCTGGGAACGCAATGACGGCGCCGATGTCGGCGTCAAAGTCTTTGAAGACAAGATCAATACGCCAGGCGAACGCAACGAAACAAAGACAACAGTGTTTGCGCTCGGGGCCGCGTTAAAGACGCTTCAGCCCGGCACCTATTTCGTGCGCGTCACCGATGCGTCCGACGGCGCCGGCGAAGCCCGCGCGGCGACGGCGTGGCGCTGGATCGTCTTCACCGACATGGCGCTCACCACATTCTCATCCAATGCCGGCGTCGACGTTTTTGTGCGCTCGCTCGACAGCGCCAAACCGTTGTCCGGCGTCTCGTTGAGTCTTGTCGCGGAAAACAATGATCTGCTGGGCGAGGCGGTCACCAACGCAAATGGCCGCGCCCGTTTTGAGGCCGCTATGGTCAACGGCGATTACCCGCTGACGCCGAAAGCGATCATGGCTTACGGGCCCCAAAACGATTTCGCGACAATCGATCTGACCCGCGCGCCGCTCGACCTTTCCGATCGCAAGGTCGGCGGGCGAGACGCTCCGGCGGGTGTAGACGGCTATCTTTATTTCGACCGCGGCGTCTATCGTCCCGGCGAGACCGCGCATGTGACGGCGCTCATGCGCGACGCGTCCGGCCGCGCGATCGCCTCGCGTCCGGCGACCGCGAATATTCACCGCCCGAACGGCGTCATCGCTGAGACCCGCCGCATCGAGGCGCTCAATGTCGGCGCCATGCAATTTGATTACGACGTCCCAACTTCTGCGCCGCGCGGACAATGGCGAATTGAGGTGACCCTCGACGGCGAGTCCGCGCCTGCGGCAAGCGGGTCTTTCGCTGTTGAAGACTTCGTGCCGCAAAGACTGGCGGTGGCGCTCCGTGTCGAGAAGACGCCAATCCGTCCCGGCGATACGCGCGCAATCGGCGTTGAGAGCCGATATCTTTATGGCGCGCCCGCGGGCGGGTTGCCGGTGGAGGGGGAGGCGCGCCTGCGCCTCGATCCCAATCCGTTCCCGGATTTTTCCGGTTTCCGTTTCGGTCCTGTCGACGGTCGCTTCAATGAACAGTTCATCAAACTCCCAAACACGACCACTGACGCGGGTGGCGTTGCTGAACTGGCGCTAGACGTTAGCGAGGCGCGAAAAGGCTATGGCGCACCGATGCGGGCCGACCTCGTTGTCGGCGTCGTTGAGCCGGGCGGGCGGGTCGTGCGCGAATCAACGCGCATTCCTGTGCGCCCGGGCGACTATTATGTCGGTCTCAAACTCGCTGACGGCAAACGCGGCTTTGGTCTCGACGAAACCGTCGCGATTGAAACGGCGCTCCTCGATTGGCGCGGAGACGTCGCCGATGGGGAAATCGAGTGGAAGCTCTACGAGCAAGATTACTGGTTCGACTGGTATCGCGTCGACGGCGAATGGCGTTGGCGACGGTCATGGCGAGACAACCTCGTCGCCGAGGGACGGGCAAAGACGGGCAGCGATGCGCTGGGCTCCCTCGTCGGGCAACGCCTTGATCATGGGTCTTACCGTCTGACCGCGACGCGCGCAGGCGGCAAGGAAACGAGCGCAATCCGTTTTTATGTCGGCTGGCGGTCTTACGAGGCCGGGGTCGACTCGCCGGACCAGGCGCAATTGACGGTGCAAAATGAAAAACTGGCGCCCGGCGCGCGCGCCCGTCTCGTCCTGACGGCGCCCTATGAGGGCGAGGCGATTGTCGCCGTCGCCACCGACCGCGTTCACTCGGTTCAACGCGTTCGGGTCGACGGGGCCGGCAAGGAAATCGTGATTGATACGGACCCGGCGTGGGGCGCCGGCTTTTACGTGCTCGCCAGCGTCGCCACCTCGCGCGATCCAGGCGAGCGGCCGACGCCGCGCCGCGCCATGGCGGTGACCCATGTCCCGTTCGAGATGAGCGCTCGCCGTCTCGATGTCAGCGTCGAGGCGCCTGAAATTGTTCGCCCGCGCCAACAATTGGAATTGCCGGTGACGATCGCCGGTGCACACGCCGGCGAGACGGTGATGATGACGCTGGCCGCCGTCGATGAAGGCATATTGCGGCTGACGAAATTCGCCTCGCCCGATCCGGTCAAACACTATTTTGGCAAGAAACGCCTCGCCGTTTCCGTGCGCGATGATTATGGCCGGCTCCTTAACGCCAATCTCGGCGCACCGGCGCGTTTCGGCGGCGACCAGCTTGGCGGCGAAGGCTTAACCGTGGTCCCAATCAAATCCGTCGCTCTTTTTGAGGGGCCTGTCTCACTCGACGGGTCCGGCCTTGCGACCATCCCGCTGGAGATACCGGATTTCAATGGCGAATTGCGTCTCATGGCCGTCGCGTGGTCGGCCGGGAAACTTGGGTCGAAATCGGCGCCGCTCACGGTGCGCGACGCTGTTCCCGCCGTGTTGTCAATGCCGCGATTTACAGCGCCTGGCGATACTGCGACCGCGACCCTGCTGATCGATAACGTCGAAGGCCCGCCGGGTGATTATGCAGTCAGCCTCGCCGGCGCCGCGCCCTTTGATATGGATGCGCGGCGGGTTTTCACCTTGGCGCAAGGCGAACAGGCGAGCGCCGAATTTCCCTTTACAGCAACCGCAGTCGGCGTTGGCGAAATTGCGCTCTCGGTTGAGGGGCCGGATGGTTTCTCCGTGGCGCGCTCCTATCCGATCCAGTCGCGCACGCCGTATTTTCCAGTCAGCGAGATTAAGACTGCGCCACTCGATCCCGGCGAGACGTTCACAGTATCGAGCGCGGTTTTCGAAGGCTTCGTAGAGGGATCCGGCGAAGCGAGCGTATCATTCTCGCGAATCCGTGGTATCGAGCCCGGGCCGCTTCTTGAGTCTCTCTACCGATATCCATGGGGGTGTACGGAGCAACTGGTCAGTTCTGCCTATCCACTGCTCTTTGTCGACGTGCTTGGCGGCGAGTTGGACCGCGAGCCCGAACGCGCGGTGCGCCCGCGGGTGCAAAAAGCGGTGAATACGCTCCTAAACCGTCAGAGCCCGGACGGCGCCTTCGGCCTTTGGCGCGTCGGCGATCGTTACGCTGACGCCTGGCTCGCGCCCTATGTGACCGATTTTCTTTATCGTGCGCGAGCCGAAAATTATGCGGTGCCGCAGCCGGCGTTGGACGCGGCGTACGCTTCCTTGAAAGAGATTACGCGTCTCGACCGCTGGTATGCGGCCGGCTACCAGACCCGCGTTGAGCCATGGGAAGGCTCGAATGATACAACCGAACATCTGCGCCGGCGCGCTTCGGCGTACGCCCTTTATGTGCTGGCGCGCGCGGGCCGCGGCGATATTTCCGATCTGCGCTATTTTCACGATACGCTGCTTGAGGAAACGCCGAGCCCGTTGGCGCGCGCCCATATTGGCGCCGCGCTCGCGATCATGGGCGACCGCGCCCGGGCCTTGAACGCATTCAAGATGGCGTTCGAAGCCTTCGGCTGGAACAATCGCGGCGACTATTACCAGTCGCCCCTGCGCGACGCTGCGGGCGTTGTTGCGCTGGCGGCGGAAACCAATCTTGGTGAAGACCTTGAGACCATCACAGATGGTTTGCTCACTTTCATCAAGGATCCGGACGCAATGCACACGCAGGAAAAGGCTTACGTGCTGTTTGCAGCGCAGGCTCTATTGCGCGCCGGGGAAGAGGTTGTTTTGTCGCGCAATGGCGAGCGCCTCCAGGATCTGCCGGCGGCGCCTGTATTCACCCCAAACCTTGCGTCGCTCTCTGAAAGCATCGCTTTCACGAATCAGGGCGAGGGGCGGATATACCGCTCCCTGACAGTTTCCGGGTCGCCGCTTGCGGCGCCGGCGCCGACTGCCCAGGGCCTGACGATTTCGAAACGGGTTGCTACGCGCGATGGGCAGGCCGTCGATCTCGCCTCGATACGGCAGAATGATCGACTGGTCGTGGTTCTGACGGGGCGGGCGCAGGACGCGCGCACCCATCCGGCCATTATCGCCGATCTGTTGCCGGCCGGTTTCGAGATTGAATCGGTTCTGCGACCGCAGGACGGGGCCAATGCAAGCGTCAACGGTCCCTATAAGTGGATCGGCGAGATCGACCGGCCGAAAATCGCCGAGGCGCGAGATGACCGGTTCGTGGCGGCTGTCGATATCCGCGGAACGGAGCGCTTCACGCTCGCCTATGTCGTGCGCGCCGTTACGCCTGGAGACTACGCGATGCCTGGCGTGGTGATCGAAGATATGTATCGCCCCGGCGTTTTCGCCCGGACCGCCAAGACTGATCTGAAAATCGGGCCGGCGCCATGACAATGAGCGGCGTCAGGCGATTGAGTGTTGCAGCGATTGCGTTCTGCGTGTTGATCGCTGCAGCTGACCTCGCCTTTCCGCCGCCGTTAGAACATGCAGGCGCCGTCTCGCCCGTGGCCCTCGACCGCGACGGTCGCTGGCTGCACGCTTTTTCGACGCAAGAGGGTCGCTGGCGCTTCGCAGCAGATCCAGTTGCGATCGATCCGCTCTATCTCGAGCGCCTGATTGCAGTTGAAGATCAGCGGTTCTATCGGCACGCGGGCGTCGATCCGATCGCCGTCGGCCGGGCGGCTTGGTCGTCATTAAAGGCGCGACGCATTGTTTCCGGCGCCTCGACCATCACCATGCAGGTCGCTCGCCTCATCGAGCCGCGACCCAGAACCCTCCGCTCAAAGATCATCGAGATGGCGCGGGCGGTTCAAATAGAACGGCGCCTTTCCAAGGAACAGACCTTGGCGTTGTATCTGACGCTGGCGCCTTATGGCGGCAACCTTGAAGGCGTCCGGGCGGCCAGTCTTTTCTATTTCGGGAAAGAACCATCGCGCCTGACCGACGCCGAACAGGCGCTTCTGATCGCCTTGCCCCAGGCGCCCGAAGCGCGCCGGCCGGATTTGCGTCCCGAAGCGGCGGTTGCAGCCCGCAGCGACATCTTAAAGAGACTTGAGAGAGCCGGGCGTATCACGCAGGAGCGCGCGGCCGAAGCGCGCGAAGCGGCGTTGCCCGGCTCGCGGCGCGAGCAACCGAAACTCGCCTGGCATGCGGCGCATCGCCTTGCTCATTCGGCGAACGGCCCCGCCCATACGAGTCTCGACGCCAGTCTGCAGGCCCGCGCAGAAGCGCTGGTCGCCCGCCATGCAGCGGAGTTCAACGACAGCGCCACGGCCGCGCTTTTGATCGTCGACAATGCAAGCCGCGAGGTGATCGCCGCCGTCGGCTCGTCTAGCCTTGATGTCGCCGGCGGCTGGATCGATCTGACGCGCGCGTCGCGCTCGCCGGGGTCTGCGCTAAAGCCTTTTATCTACGCCGCTGCATTCGAAGACGGCCGCCTCGGGCCGCAAAGCCTTATCGATGACGCGCCGCGCCGGTTCGGCGACTATTCGCCGGAGAATTTCGATCGCGCCTATCGAGGCGAAGTCCGCGTTAAGGAGGCGCTGAAATACTCATTGAACCTGCCGGCGGTGGCGGCCCTGAAATCGGTTGGCGTCAAACGCTTCTTTGCGGAACTCAGCGGCGCCGGAGCGTCTTTAAAACTTCGTTCAAGCGCCGATCCGACTCCCGGTCTTGCGCTCGCGCTCGGCGGCGCCGGGGTTACAGCGGAAGATCTTGCAGTCTTGTACGCGGCGCTCGCGAATGATGGCGTCGCCGCGCCTTTGCAATGGTCGCCGTGCGCCGCTGCAGCCACCCCGCCGACGCGCCGGCTATTTTCAGAGAATACCGCGCGGCGCATCAACGCCATTCTCGTTGATGCGCCTGCGCCGGCCGGTCGCGCGCCGGCGCGCCTCAGTGAAGGCGCGCCGCGCATCGCCTTCAAGACCGGCACCTCCTATGGTTTTCGCGACGCATGGGCGGCCGGCCACAATGCATCGACGGGCGGCGAAGGCGTCACGATCGTCGCCTGGGTCGGACGGGCCGACGGCGCCTCGCGACCGGGTGTCACTGGATTAAAGGCGGCGGCGCCGCTGTTGTTCGACGCGTTCGATCTCGTTCGCGAAATGCGCGGCGCCGGGGGCGATGGTCCGGCTGATCCGGACATGGACGAGGGATGGGCGCCCGTTATCGCGGCAGGCCCGCGTTCGCCTGAAATCATTTTCCCGCGTGACGGCGCCGAGCTTTTCGTCGGCGAGCGAACCCGCGATTTCGCCTTCGCCGCCCGCGGCGGCGCCGATGACTATCGCTGGTATGTCGACGGAACGCCTGTTGACGAGAACGACGGCCGCGCTTTGTGGCGGCCTGAAAGCGGCGGGTTTTTCGATGTCGTGGTCGTAGACCGCGCCGGTCAATCATCGCGCGCGAAAGTGCGCGTGCGCCTTGCAGACCGACAGCCGTCGTGAACCGGCGCGGGCTTTTGGCTGGCGCCGCAGCCATTGCCGCATCGCGCGCCGTCGCTAGCGAAACCCTGACCAAAATCGAAGCGCTTTCAGGCGATCGCTTCCGTGCAGGCGCCCGAGAATTTTCGTTGAGCGATATCGCAGCGCCGTCGCCCTATGATCTCCGCCGCGCGCACGAGCCATATTTCAAAGACGCGCGCGAAGTGTTGGAAACGCTCATACGCGACAACGCCGTGACTCTCCTGGCCGAAGGTGGCCCCGACCGGTGGGGGGTCACGCCCGTCGTCGCAAAGCTTGCCGGCGATGCTCTAACGCTGCAAGAGCGAGTTGTTGCGCAAGGCGCGGCGCGCGTCGATCCGCAAACGGACGACCATGTCCTAATTGACCGCCTCCTGCATTTGGAAGACGAGGCTCGCAAGGAGCGCCGCGGGCTTTGGCGCCTCGACGACTATCGCGTCTTCGATGCGGCGAACGCTTGGGGTGCGGTGGACGGCTTCAATCTTGTCGAGGGCCGGGTTGAGGCCGCTGCAGAACGCAAGGGCCGCGTCTATCTTAATTTTGGCGCAGATTATCGCGAGGATTTTACCGTCACTGCAACGGCCGGGCGGGCCCGTCGGTGGCGCGCGGGGGGGCTTGACCTACTCGAAATCGGCGCGCTAGGCGCCCGTCTCCGCGCGCGCGGTTTCGTTAAGCCGATCAATGGCCCTTCGATCGAGCTCCGTCACCCGAAACAGCTCGAAGCGCTATCGCCGCCGCGCTCCTAAGACGCTTTTTGCTTCAGCGAGGCTTCTAGCTCTTCGATCGCCTTTTCGAGGCTCGATTTCCGCACCGCTGCGACCTCGCGCGCCATCCGGTCGAGCGCAGCCTCAAAGAGCTGACGCTCGGAGTAGCTCTGCTCCGGCTGGTCTTCGGCCCGGTAAAGATCGCGAACAACCTCCGCCACCAGCTTGATGTCGCCGGAGTTAATCTTCGCGTCATATTCCTGCGCGCGCCGGCTCCACATCGTGCGCTTGATCCGCGCCCGGCCTTTCAAGAGTTCGATCGAGTTCTTGATCGACTTGTCATCGGAGAGGGCGCGCATGCCGGCGGCCTTCGCCTTGCCGGTCGGCACGCGAAGCTTCATCTTCTCCTGGTCGAAATCGATCACGAAGAGTTCGATAGGAATGCCGGCGACCTCCTGGCGCTCTAGGGCGATGATTTTGCCGACGCCATGGGCCGGATAAACGATCTGGTCGTTGACCTTGAAGTCGAGCTTCGCAGCGCCCGAGGCCTGCTTGTCGACAGAGGCTTTGGCGTCGGCCTGCGGCGCCTCGCGCGGCGGCAGTTGAGTCGGCACGGGGATCGACGCGGCGAGATTGGTCTTACGCGGCGCCTGGCCGACGTTGACCTTCTGCCTCTTTTTGGGCGGAGCCGCCTTCACAGCCGATTTTGCGGCCGGCGCTTTAGCCGAGGATTTCTTCGTTGTGGTCTTCTTGGCGGCGGTACTATTGGCCTTCGGCGCGGCTTTTTTCGTAGCGGCTTTTTTCTTGGCCGGGGCTTTTTTCGCGGCTTTCTTTTTGGCCGGCGCCGCCTTCTTGGCCGTCGTTTTCTTGGCAGGCGCCTTTTTCGTCGACTTTTTCGCCGGCGCTTTCTTGGTCGTTTTCTTCGCCGCGGCTTTCTTCGCCGTTGATTTTGACGAAGTCTTTTTGGCCGACTTCTTTTTCGCCGCGGATTTTGTGGTCTTGGCCGTTGTTTTCTTTTTTGTCGCCATGGGTCTTGCTTTCTATGGGCCGCCGGCGCGCTTTTATGCCCGGCGCCGGCCGCCGATCGGTTGTTCAGGTAACGATTGGTTTCACCTTCGCGTCATTCGCTGCAAAAGCGCCACTCTTTCCGCCGGTCGCTCCTTGCCCCGGCGACGACGGAAGACATTCTGCCTGATTTTTCAATGGGTTGGTGTTATTCCTTAAGGCGAGAAAGAGGCATGCGCAGTGAAGCAGCATCCGACAATCGGCCAGAGCCATAGCATAAAATTGCAAGCAATTCCACGCGCTTTCGACTGAACCCCGATCATCGGGGCAGCGAGCGCCGCTCCGCCTTAATCCCCTTCGCCGGGCTTATCGGAGAAGTATTTCTCGTATTTTCCCTCTTCTTCGGCGACGGCGTCAGCGTCGGGAAGCGCATCTTTTTTCTGGGTGATGTTGGGCCATGCGGTGGAGAACTTGGTGTTGAGCTCCAGCCATTTCTCGGCCTCCGGCTCGGTGTCGGGGATAATCGCCTCGGCCGGGCATTCCGGTTCGCAAACCCCGCAATCAATGCACTCGTCGGGGTGAATCACCAGCATATTCTCGCCTTCGTAGAAGCAATCGACCGGGCACACCTCGACGCAATCGGTGTATTTGCACTTGATGCAGGCTTCCGTGACTACATACGTCATGATCTTCGTGTTTGCTCCTTCAAGGCGGTTCCCGTCCTCTTTAGCTTCTCCGTCGCGCGACGCAACATCAGCGGACTGCGGCGCTTAGGACGCCCCAAGGCGCGCCGCGATGCGAGCTCGCGCCGCCCCGCTGTCCTTGTCGTCAATATAGATCAATCCGCAAATCCGGCGCATCAATGCGTCTTCGAAGGGGTCGCGTTCGCCGTCAGAGAGGACGATCTCCCATAATCGCTCAACGAAATCGATCTTCTCCTCGCGGGTCAAGGATTTCGCAAGCCGGGTGAATCGCTGAATATCGAGCGCCTCGCCTTGCGCGGCTTCACCCTCGGCGCGCAGAGCTGCGGCCGCGGTTTCATCAAGACCGAACATCAGGCCAAGCGACCGGTCGATCAATTCTTTTTCATGCTCTTCGTAGTTCTCGTCGATCCGCGCGGCTTCAACGAGCAGAGCCGCCACAGCGCGTTCGATCTTATGCGTTGTTTCGGCGTCATCTTCGTTTCGGGCGCTAGAGAATAATCCTTTAAACATAATCCGTCCTGAACAGGTTTATGGTTTGAGGGCGGCGAGCGCCCGGCGATCTTTCTTGGTCGGCCGACCTGCGCCTTTTTCGCGAACGAATGGCGTCGGCGCCGGTCTTTCTCGCGGCGCTGGCGGCGGCGACTGATCCGTGTACAGCGTCTGCGCCTCGCTCGCCGGACCGCGCCGGCTCGCGAGCGCCTCGACGGCGACAATGCGCAAACGGTCGCCCCGCGAGAATGCAACGACATCGCCAATCATCACCGGGAAGCTTGGCTTTTCGACGCGCATGGTTTGGCGCCCCCGCGTCACGCGCACCCGCGCTTCAGCGACAAATTTCGACGCAAGCGTGCGGGTTTTGAAAAATCGCGCATGCCAGAACCATTGATCGAGGCGTTGCGTGCGAGGCTCGCCGTCGCTCATTTAGCCTTCTCGGGCTTTTCCGACTTTTCGTTCGCGCCCGGCTGATCAAGCTGCGGCTTCAATCCGGCAAGGACCGCAAAGGGCGAATTGGGGTCGGCTGTTTTCCGGTGACGCGGCTCGTGCATCATGGTCGGTTCTGCGCGCCGACTTCCGCCGCGCCTGTCTCCGCGGTCATCGCCCTTTCGCGGCGGGCCGCTGCGGCCCTTGGCTTTTTTGCCGCGCGGCTTGTCATCGCGCCGGCGGTCAGTCTTGCCATGATGGCCGTCGGCTTTTTTTCCGCCTTGATCGCGCTTTTGCTTTTGCGGGTGGCGACGCGGCGCCGGGCGCCACAGGACGACTTCTATTTCGTCCGTTTCGGGATCCGAGGGCTTGGCTTCGCCAGAATTATCTGTCGGGGCGGGGCTCGGTGTTTGGGCCGCCGCTTCGGCCGGCGAGCTGTCGACCGGCGCCTCGCTGCTGGTTTGCTCAGCGGGCGCAGGCGACGATTGCGTCTGCGTTTGCGCGACGTCCTGTGGGGCTGGCGCCGCGTCCGCCGGCGTCGCGTCGGCTTCGGGCGCTGCGGCTGCGTCACCAGCATTGTCCAATTGGTCGGGGGCGGGCGCCGGCGGCGTTGCGGACTCTTCCGATGCTGGGGCCGAGGCCGCGTTCTTGCGTTTGATCACATTCTTGCGGAAGCCGAGCGAGCGCATGATCGCTTCAAACTCTTCGCCTGAGCACCCAACTAGCGACATCATTTGGGAACCGGCTTCAAAACCTTCGCGCATATTGGCGTCGTTACGCGCCGAGCGGATAAGGTTAGCGAGACGCTCCAGCATGTCGATGCGAACGGCGCGAACGCCGGACGGGCGATAGCCAGCCGCATAATAATAGGCATGCGGAAGATGCTCATTCATCTCGATGGAGACGAGGCCCGGCTTTGGGGCCGGCGTCGCCGCGGGATCGCGGTCGGTCCACAACGCCCATAACAAAACTAAAAGTTGGGCCGGCGCCGGCTTCAAGAGCGCGGGCACGAACAGCGTGTATTCGCCAAACCGCATTCCAGCCTTGCGTAGCTTTGCGCGCTCGGTCTGATCGATCTGCTTCAATTCATCGCCGAATTGGGCGCGCGAGGTGGCGCCGAAATTTTCAACGAGTCGGTAAGCGACGCCTTTTGTGACGCCCTTCAACGCATCATCGCCTGCAGCGTTAGCGAGATTTTGCAGCGTGATCAGCGGACCCAAGAGGCCTTCGATCTTGGCGGCGAGAAAGTCTTTCAACCGGTCTTCAACGCGCCCGCGCATATTTGGCGAAATACGATCAAGCCCGCGCACCTTGATGTCCGGGCGCAAGGGCGTCGGCCCTTTCACAAGGCGCGCGACGATCGCGGAGCGCCAGATGATCGCGCCGTCAGCGTCAAGGACAAGCTCGTCGGCTGTTGCGTTTGCAAGCGCAGCTGCGCGCGCTGCGAGCAGGGGGCCGAGCGCTCGTTCGCCGGCGGCGCGCAGGGATTTCGCCTCGGCGCCCCGCGCGCGCGGATCGACGATGAAATCGAACCCCAAAAGCCGGCCTACGAACTGGCCTTCCACAATCACCTCTCCGTCATCGGTGACGCCTGCAAGAAGCGGCGCGTCATCCTTAAGCCGCCTGATCAAAGCGGAAGTGCGCCGATCGACAAAACGCTGCGTCAGTTTTTCGTGCAGCGCGTCTGAAAGCGAATCTTCTATAGCGCGCGCCCGCTCTTGCCAATAAGCGGGATTTTCGAGCCATTGAGGTCGGTGCGAGAGGAATGTCCAGGTCCGCACATGGGCGATGCGCGATGAGATGGAATCAATATCGCCATCTGTGCGATCAAGGCGCTCGATCCGCGGCGCCAGCCAGTCATCACCAATACGGCCGCGCGTCATCACGCTCATGTAAATCTCGCCAAGTAGGCGCGCATGTTGATCGTTCGCCACTTTGCGAAAATCAGGCACCTGGCAGACATCCCACAGCGTCGCCAATGCAGCCCCGCCGCTGGAGGCGATGTCCCTGACGTCATCGCGCGCAACAAGTCTTCGTAACGCGTCTTCGTCGGCCTCATGGCGGGCGCGCACGAATTCAGGGCGCGGCGCGGCGCGTTCCAACGACCGCAACAGCGCCGCGATCGAGTTCAAGTCGATCGCTTCGGAGCGCCATTGCAACGCTTTCACCGGTTCGAATTCATGCGATTCAACAAGGTCAATGAGATCTTGTTCGAAGGGCGGACAGTCGGAGGTGACGCCGAAGGCGCCGTCTTTCGTGAAACGGCCTGCGCGTCCGGCAATCTGCCCGATTTCCGCCGGCGTCAGATTGCGCGGCGAAACGCCGTCGAATTTTCGGCGCGCGGCGAAAGCGACATGGTCGATGTCCATGTTGAGGCCCATGCCGATGGCGTCGGTGGCGACAAGAAAATCGACCTCGCCCGATTGATATAACTCAGCCTGCGCATTGCGGGTGCGCGGCGACAACGCGCCGAGGACGACCGCCGCGCCGCCGCGCTGCCGGCGGATCAATTCGGCCAGCGCGTAGACGGTGTCGGAGGAAAACCCGATCACCGCCGCGCGTCGCGGCAGGCGGGAGACTTTTTTTGGCCCGGCATAGGTCAGCCGCGACAGGCGTTCGCGAGAGATGAATTCAATGCGCGAGAAAAGCCGCGACAAAATCGGGCGCATGGTGTCTGAGCCGAGCAGCAGCGTTTCGGCGGTTCCGCGCGCATGGAGGAGGCGCGAGGTGAAGGTCCGCCCGCGCTCGCGGTCAGCGGCGAGCTGGATTTCGTCAATGGCGAGGAACTCGACCTCGCGCTGCAGCGGCATCGCCTCCACGGTCGCGACCCAGTAGCGCGCGCCCGGAGGCACGATCTTCTCCTCGCCGGTCACTAGGGCGACCTCGCGCGGGCCTTTTTCCCTT
>JBCBSE010000040.1:0-14253 GCA_039819305.1 Pseudomonadota bacterium | reverse complement strand
GGCGGCGTGATGAAAAAGGTAATTCCCCGCAATACGACGATTCCGGTGCGGCGATCGGACATCTTTTCCACCTCAGAAAATAATCAGACGATGGTGGAAGTGCATGTGCTGCAGGGCGAGCGCGAAATGGCCGCTGACAACAAGATGCTTGGCCAGTTCGACCTTGTCGGCATTCCGCCGGCGCCGCGCGGCGTGCCGCAGATCGAAGTCACCTTCGATATCGACGCCAACGGCATCGTGCATGTGTCCGCGAAAGACAAGGCGACCAACAAGGAGCAGTCGATCCGCATCCAGGCGAGCGGTGGTTTGTCTGATGACGACATCGAACAAATGGTCAAGGACGCCGAAGCCAACGCCGAGGCCGACAAGGCCCGCCGCGAGGGCGTCGAATCGAAAAACCGCGCCGAAGCGCTTGTCCACTCCACGGAGAAAAATCTCGAGGAATATGGCGAGAAGCTCTCCGATGAAGACAAGAAGGCGATCGAGGATGCGCTCTCCGAGTTGAAAGCCGCGCTCGAAAAAGAAGACGCCGACCTTGAAGACATCAATGCGAAGTCGACAACGCTCGCCCAGGCGACGATGAAGCTTGGCGAAGCGATGTACAAGGAAGGCGCCGGCCAGTCGGGCGCTGAGGGCGCCGATCCCGGCGAGGCGGCGGCTGAAGCAGACGCGAAAAAAGACGACGACGTCGTCGACGCGGACTTCGAGGAAGTCGACGGCGACAAAAAAGACTGACGCCGCGACATAAATTCCCGCCTTCATAAAGGGGCGTGGGGATATATGCGCCAGGTTCTCGCAACTGATCCGCCATTCGGCGCGTACGCTCTGTCGGGCGTGCGCGCCGCTTTGCGCGCGGTCGGGTGCTCTCTGCCTGAGGGCTTTGGCGCAAGGCGCGTCGCTTCATTCCTTCGTAAGCTGACAATTTTGGGCCGCGAGGACCCGTTCGACGTGATGCTCTTTCAGGGACAGTCTGTGCGGCTCTATCCGCGCGATAATCTGTGTGAGAAGCGCGTTTTCGCCGCGCCGCAATTATGGGACTCAGGCGAGCGCGCCGCGCTGGACCGGGCGATCGCCGCGGCGCCGGCGGACCGGCCTTTCGTTTTCATCGACGCCGGCGCCAATGTCGGTCTTTATTCCCTGTTTGCGCGCAGCGCTGCGGCGCGCCACGGCCGCGCCTTTAAGGGTCTGGCGATCGAGCCTGACCCTGAAACCGCAAGGCGGCTGCGATTTAATCTCGACGCGTCAGGGGCGAATGAGATCACTGTCGCCGAAACGGCGCTGGCGGCCGAGGAGGGGACGGCGCGTCTCGCCACCCATGGCGATAATCGCGGCGAGACGGCGATTGCGGCGGGCTCAGGCGGCGAAGACGGCGAGGGCGCGGCCGTTCGCGCCGCGCCGCTCGCAAAAGTCATGGAAGACGCGCGGATAGACAAGGCTGACGCCCTGAAAATTGATATCGAGGGGGTCGAATTCGAGGTCTTGAACGCCTATTTCAAGGCCATCGCGCCGGGCGACCGTCCGGCGACGATCATTATGGAGACCCCGCGAAGGGGCGACGGCAACGAAGCGGCGCTGAAACTATGCCGCGAAAATGGATACGAAATCGCCGAGCGAACCCGGATGAATTCGGTGCTGGCGAAGAGGGATTTTTAGGGTCGGGCGAGATTTATGGCGCAGCAGGACTATTACGACGTATTGGGGGTTGAGCGCGGCGCGGATGCGGCGGCGATCAAGTCCGCCTTCCGTAAACGCGCGATGCAATATCACCCCGACCGTAACAAGGACGATCCGGCCGCGGAGCAAAAGTTCAAGGAGCTGGGCGAGGCTTACGACGTTCTCTCCGACGATCAAAAGCGGGCGGCCTATGACCGCTTCGGCCACGCCGCCTTCCAGAACGGCCACGGCGCGTCGGCCGGCGGCGGCTTTAACGGCGCGCGCGGCTTCGCCGGCGGCGCGGCCGGCGGCTTTTCCGACATCTTCGACGATATCTTTTCTGAATTCATGGGCGCGCGGGGCGCCGGACGCCGCTCCGGGCCGGGCCGCGGGGCCGACCTCAAATACAATCTCGAAATCACCCTGGAAGAGGCTTTCGCCGGCAAGAAGGCGGAGATCCGCGTGCCGGGTTCGGTCGCTTGCGAGACCTGCGAGGGCTCCGGCGCGGCCCCGGGGTCCGGCCCCGTCACCTGCGGCGCCTGCAAGGGCGCCGGGCGCGTGCGCGTTCAGCAGGGCTTCTTCACCATCGAGCGCACCTGCCCGCAATGCAACGGCGAAGGGCGGACCATCGCTGATCCGTGTACGGACTGCAGCGGCCAGGGCCGGGTGCGCCGCGAGCGGACCCTGTCAGTCGACGTGCCGTCAGGCATTGAGGACGGCACGCGCATCCGCCTTTCCGGCGAGGGCGAGGCGGGCCCGCGCGGCGGGCCGGAGGGCGATCTTTATATTTTCGTCGGCGTCAAGGACCACGACCTTTTCGAGCGCGACGGTGCCGATCTTTACTGCGTGACGCCGATCCCGATGACGACGGCCGCGCTCGGCGGCGACTTTGAAACGCCGACCATTGACGGCGGCCGGGTCAAGGTCTCAGTGCCCGAAGGCGCGCAGACAGGAAAGCGCTTCCGCGTGCGCGGGCGCGGCATGACCCAGCTCGACACGTCCGGCCGGGGCGACATCCGCCGGCGCGGCGATCTTTATGTCGAGGTCCAGGTCGAAACGCCGGTTGGTCTCAATACGGAGCAAAAAGACCTCCTGCGCCAGTTCTGCGAGGCCGGCGGCGGAGAGGCGTCCTGCCCGCAGTCCAAGGGCTTTTTCGAACGCGCGAAGACTTTCTGGGATAATGTGACTGACGGTCGGTAGGTTCGTCAGATCGCCGCATCGCTCCGGCATGCGCGCCAGCGAATGATTTGAATATCGGACATATTAATCGTTACACAAATCAATGTCGCACAACTTAGATTGTCGTAAATTATCAGTTGCCCGAACCTTAGGGTTCAGAATCTTTGTCATTCGATTTTGGCCCAAATGCTTTTTGGAATTCGATCCCCGACATAACAGTTTTCGTGGTTTTGATTCTGTCAAGGAATACGATTCCGTCTAGGTGATCTAGTTCGTGTTGAATGATGCGAGCGATAAACCCTTCGAATTCAGCCGTTTGGTGAGACCCATCTTCAGATTGCCATTTTACAGCAATTTTCTTCGGCCTTTCGACTTCGCCGAATAAATTAGATTCCGCAACACTGCCACACCCTTCGTAAGCCGTTTGTGTTTCGCTCGACGCGTTTTCGATCGACGGGTTGACGAATACCCTTAGTGGGTCAAGCCCGGAATCCCGAAATTTTGTACGGCGCACTTCTGTCACGAAAATACGACGAGATTGGCCGATTTGTGGAGCTGCCATTCCAACAAGATCGTTGGCGCGCATTTGTTCTATTAAGTTTCGAACAATTTGCACATCTTGTTCTGAGAGTGGAAAGTCCACAGGCACAGCCTTCTGGCGGATTACGTCGCTGCCGACTTGGGAGACTGTCGTCATGATTGCCCTTTGTTGTTGTTGCCGCTTGAAATCCAATCTGGTCCCGACCAGCGCAATTCATAGTAATACCCCAATAGTGGGCGTGGGATCGTCCATGAAACTACACCGTCATCATCAAACGCAAGAAAAATTTGGTTGGCATGCGCGCGGTCAGCGGAACTCACAGACACTTGCCCAATTGCCATTCCCTCATAAGCGTTTGGATACAACTTCACGAAGAACGACAGCTCTTTTTGTGGCCGGTTCACTTGGCGCGCGACAAACGGGCGCGCAACGCGGTCAGAGTCGTCAAGTTCCCATGTGATTGTGAAATCGACGACATCGCCCTCTTTGTAATTGTGATTGAATGAAACCTCGTACTGACTATAAAAACTCGCCTCATCGGTTATTGCTATTGTGTGGTGCGGGTCACTCGACTGCATGGAGTTTACCCGTTTGCCAGTCCAGTGAAATGTATCACGAAAGCAGTCCAGACTATCGGTTGAAACTTTTATTCTAAAACTGCGGCTGTATACAATATCTTCGCGGCTCCTGTATTCCATTTGAATTTTTAGAGTTTCAATTTGATAATCGCCTGGCGGAGCAGGCAAATCGGGGCGACGACTCCTGACCAGAATCAGCAGCCCAAAAATCACAATAAATGTAATTCCAGCACTTAAAGCGATTGTCGCAGGGTCGTTTGGAATGAGGTTTGTATAGTGAAGAATTGCGGCTTGAAGCAAAGATGTTACACCCAAGCTGGCAAGGACCATATTCAGCGCGGTTCCAACCAACCACCCGACTATGCGGTCGAGTATGAAGCGTCCGTACTTTTTTCGAGTAAGTTTAGGCGTTGCTTGTGCGCGAATCTCCTTGAGAGCCGCATATTCCTGACTAATTTTTCGATTTCGCATAGCCCACCCCTTCCCTCACAAAGGCAAGTTAGCACAAGTTCTGGGGAATAAGAGTCGCCACGGCCACAATGAATTTAACACTATTGGCAATTCCATTAAATCCCAAGTTGATGCGCAACTCATGAGATATGCATCAATTACCGGGCTGGCGCATTTTCGCGAATTTTGTAATGCAACACCTCAGTGTATGACGATGTGTTTTGCGAGTATTCCTTACCGCCCCACCGGCCGCATCGCCAACAACATCGCTGCGCCGATCATCAGCCCACCGCCTATTTTGTGTAGCCGTCGCCGCGCCGCGCCTTTGACGCGTTCGCCGATCCACCCCGCCCCGCTGCCGTAAAGCGTCAGCATGAAACCATCCATGGCGATATAGGTTGCCGAGAGAATGGCAAATTGCGGCCAGAAGGGCGCAGCCCCGGAAATGAATTGCGGGAACAGCGCCGCAAAGAAAATGACGGCCTTGGGGTTTGACGCCGACGTGACGAACCCTTGCAGCCATAGCGCTTTGAGGCTGCGGCGTTTCGCTGCTTGCTTTTCGCCGCCGCCATTATCGCCGAACGCCATCTTCGCGCCGAGCCATAAGAGATACGCAACGCCCGCCCATTTGATGATCGCAAGCGCGTTCTCGAATGTTGAAATCAGCGCGGCGAGGCCGAGCCCTGCGAGCAGCATCTGGAAGAAGTTCGCTGTTAAATCGCCGGCCGCCGTCGCGGTCGAGCGGCGAAAGCCGTGGGCGAGGGAGTTTGACAGCATCAGGAGCTGGCTCGGTCCCGGCGTCGACATCAGCGCGGCGACCGCGCCGACATAGAGAAGCCATGTTTCGATTGTCATGGGCGAACCTTAAGCGCGGCGAGGCGCATTCGCCAAGGCGCAGGCCCGGCGCGCCCCGCGCGCCAGCACTTTCGCCCCGCCTGCTTTCGCCCCGCCCGCTTTTGCCCCGACTGTCCTTCTCGGCTATATAAGGTCAGGGGTTATGGGGATCGCAACGGGGAGCCACCCATGTTCGGAATTCGGATCTTGTCCGTCCTGACGGCCTATACTGTTGTGCTGCTTGAGATTTATGCCGGCGCGATCAACGGCCCGGCCTGGCTCGTCTATCCCGGCGCCCTCATCATCGCGCTCCTCGTGGCGCTGTCGACGCTCGCCTTCAGCCCCGTGGCTGAGAAATCGGCGGAGAAACCCTCCCTCGCGGCGACCGCGTTTCAGTGGGTGATGGTTCTCGGCGCCTCTTACGCCATGGCCTGGTTTGCAAACTACCTTGGCCGGGTATTGCTGCCTCAGATCCTCGCCGGCGGCTGAGGCTAGATGAGCGCGGCTGCGATCTCAAAGCCCATCATCAACAGCCCGATCATGGCGACGCCCCACATCGCCGAACGCCAGACCGGCACCCCGAAAAGATAGATCACGGCGAAGGCGATCCGTCCCGCCGCGAAGATCATGGCGCCGGCGCCCGTCAAAGCCGAGCTCAGCGCGCCAAGCTCAATGATCAGGATTAGCGGGACAAACATCGCCATGCCTTCGAGGTGGTTGGCGATGATCCGGTTGAGGCGGCCTTGCAGCACTGATGGCGCGCGCGGTTCGTCGCGAGGCCCAAGGCCCCATCGAAAGCCGTGAGTCGCCGGGACAAGCCCGCCCTGAAAGCTGACCAGCGCCAACAGAGTCGCGCTGACGATGAATAGAGCGATAAGTTCTGTCGACATGGGCTTCCTCCTTTCATAGTCACTATCAATAACGTAGTGAGTAGTCAATTCCGTTTGCGCCGTCTAAACTGTGCGCATGGCCAAGACGTCAACGGGATGTCCGATTGCGCGCGCAGCGACGATTCTCGGATCGCGCTGGACCGCGCAGATCTTGCGCGAATTGACCTTTGAAGGGCCGCGCCGGTTTCAGGACCTTCAAGACACGCTTGCCGGCATTGCACCAACGACGTTGTCCGCGCGGCTGAAAATGCTGGAAGAAGGCGGCATCGTCGAGCGGCGTTTTTATGAGGATCACCCGCCCCGCGCCGAATATGTGCTCACCGCCAAGGGCCGGAAAATGAGCGGCATCCTCAACGCGATGCGCGATTGGGGCGCAAAATACGCAGATTAATTGCGCGTCAAGTCCTCGTCATTGTCTGCGGAATTCAATAGCCTTGCAAAGCGAGACGAGAGAAGGCGCGTTTCATGCCAGACAGTGCTTACGTTAAATATTCCAAATCCCTCGCCTTTCGCAGCGTCAATGGCGCGCGCGATGCGGCCGTACTCATTCGCTTCGGGCGCGATCTTTATCTGGAGAGCCTCGGGCGGGACGACGCTTTCTTCCGCGATTTCGGGCCCTATGGCGCGGCCTTTCCGAAATGGATCGACGCCTGCGCCGCGGCCCACCCTGACTTTGCAAAACTCTTACACGAAGACGGCCGGCCGATCGGTCTTGTCGCGCTCGGCCTTGACGATCGCGGCGCCGGCATGGGCCGCGTTCATCATTTCTATATTGAGCCGGGCCATCGCGGTCAGGGTTTTGGCGGCCTGCTCGACGATTATGCGCGCGACGTTTTAAGCGCCGCCGGCGCCCAACGCGCGAGGCTCAACGTAGCGGCCCAGAATGATCGCGCCATCCGCTTTTACGAAGCGCAAGGCTGGGAGCGTTGCGATAAACGCGGCGGATTGATCTTTATGGAAACGAAACTGTGACGCGAAGCGCCGCGCGCGCGTCCGGTCTCGATCAGGGCCGTGATATCCTGTTTCTCCTGGCGCCCGGTTTTGAATCGCAAAGCGAGCGGCAATATTGCCCGGAATGCGCCGAACTTTGGGGGCTGATTGGTTATTATCCGGCGATCCGCGAAGCGTTGGAAATCCGCTATCAACCGATTGCGCATCCGCGCCCCGGTATCGTCGCCATGCTGGGCGAGGGGTCGTGGAACTGCCCGACGCTGGTTCTCGCCGAAGGCCATGACGCAGGGCCCCGCGCGAAGGTGCACGCGGCGAATGGCGCGCGGTTTCTGGACAATGCGCGCGATATCGGCGCCTATTTCGCGCATCGTTACGGGACCGCAATGCCGCGCGGGTTTTCATCACAGGCGTGATGAACGCGATCAGTGATCCTGGAATTCCCCGAAGTGATTTGGGAACAACGCGAAGGGGCCGATAAGGACCCTCGCCGCCTCAAGCCTTTCGATCGCGACTGAGGTGTCTCGCAGAGGGCGCGGGTCCGGCCGTTGGCGCCGGCGTTTCCCAACGCCTAGTCTCTTCAGTATAACGCAACGCACGCCTGATTTCACGCGAGGGACACCGCCGTGGCAAAAAACGCAATTCTGGTCGCCGGCGCCGGCGGACGCATGGGCAAGGCGGTGGTCGCCGAAATCCTGCGCACGCCCGGCGCGGTGCTCGCAGGCGGATTTGAGCGGCCGGGCGGGCCTGACATCGGCAAGGATATCGGCGCCCTCGCCGGGCTCGACGCCATCGGCCTTACGATCGAGGACGCCGCGGCGCCGGGGCTGGAGCGGGCCGGCGCCCTGATCGACTTCACCACGCCGGAGGCGAGCGTCGCCAACGCCGCCGCCGCAGCCCAGGCCGGCGTCGCTCACATCATCGGCACAACCGGTTTCAGCGATGAAGACGAGGCTGCGATCACGCATGCGAGCGCAAAGACGGCGATCGTCAAATCCGGCAATATGAGCCTCGGGGTCAACCTCCTTGCGACCCTTATTGAACAGGCCGCAGCCCGGCTCGATGATAGTTTCGATATCGAAATTTTCGAGGCGCACCATCGCGCAAAGGCCGATGCGCCCTCAGGGACGGCGTTGATGTTCGGCGTCGCGGCGGCGCGCGGGCGGGGCGTCGATCTGGCCGAAAAATCGGCCGGTATGGCCGGCGGCCGGGCCGGCAAGCGGCGGGCCGGGGACATCGGCTTTTCCGTCTCCCGCGGCGGCGGCGTTGTCGGCGAGCACCGCGTCTCGTTCGCCTCCATGGAGGAGGTGGTGACCCTCTCCCACAGCGCCATCGACCGCGCCCTCTTCGCGCGCGGCGCGGTCGCGGCGGCGCGCTGGGCGCTCGCGCAGCCGCCCGGCCTTTACTCCATGCGCGACGTTCTAGGCCTCTGAAGCGGCGCTGCGGGCGCCCGCCGGGCTGCGAAAAAAGCCTTCAATTCGAACTATCGCGACGAGAGAACGGCAACCCTGATCTGTCAGCTTGCAGCGCTCAAAAGGGCAGTCGGGGCGCACGCATGCGATCGGAAATCATTTTGGCGGGGGCGATAGTGGCGGCGGCGGTGTTGGGCGTTCGCTATGTCGATCGCGGCGCCAACGCTCTGCAGACGGATCAGCAGCTGCAGGCCGCGTCAGCAACCGATGCGCCGGGCGTCGCCGTTGCCCATTATCCCAAACGTTCAGGCTGGGGGGCCGAAGTCCGGATCAAGGCGGCGCGCGATCATCAATTTTACGTCGAAGCAGACGTCAATCGGCGCGCCGCGCAGTTTCTTGTCGACACCGGGGCGAGTTATGTCGCGCTGCGCGACAGCGATGCGCGCGAGGCCGGCGTATATACTGCGTGGACGGATTATACCTATCCGGTGCGCACCGCGAATGGCGAAACCAAGGCCGCATTCGTGACCCTCGAAGAAATGGAAATCGACGGCATCCGGGTTGAGAACGTGAAGGCATTCATCCTGCCCGACGACCAGCTCTCAGTGAATCTTTTGGGCATGACGTTCCTGTCACGCCTTGAAAGCGTCGAGGCGAGAGCCGGCGAGCTGGTTTTAAGGGGGTAGCCAAAGGCTCACCCCTCCCGCGCCATCAGGCTCGGCAACGACCCGATATCCGCGCCGGCCTGACGCATGAAGAACTGCCGTAAGGGTTTGACAGCGCCGACCGCGCCCATGCCGATATCGCGGGCAAGGCGCAAGGGCCCGAAATCGTTCGAGAACAGACGATTTAAAAGATCGGTGCCGAGCGCCAATGAGGCTGAATCAAAACGCCGCCAGCGCTGGTAATTCTGCAACACGGAGAGCGCGCCGATATCAAGGCCAAGATCGCGCCCCTCGACAAGAACGTCGACCAGCGCCGCGATGTCTTTTACGCCGAGATTAAAGCCTTGGCCTGCGATGGGGTGGATGGCGTGCGCGGCGTCGCCGATCAGGGCGAGCCGCGGCGCAATATACGTTTGCGCCAGCGTGAAGGCGAGGGGGTATGACCAGCGCGGGCCCGCGAGCTTTAGCTTGCCGAGGTAAGGCCCGAACCGGTTCTCAATCTCTTGCGTGAACGCTTCGTCGTCGAGGGCGAGAAATGCCGGCGCCGCCGCCGCGCGCTCGGTCCAGACGAGCGAGGATCGATTGTCCGTCATCGGAAGGATCGCAAAAGGCCCTGACGGCAGGAAGAACTCCTGCGCGACGCCCTCATGCGGGCGTTCATGGGCGACGGTGCAGACAATGCCAGTCTGCTTATAGCGCCAGGTGTTGGTCTTGATGCCTGCTTCGGCGCGCAGGGAAGAGAACCGGCCGTCGGCGGCGATCACGAGATCAGCCGATAATTGTCGCCCGTCCTCAAGATCGATCAACGCCTCGCCCGGCTCAAAGGCCGCGCCGGCGCGCTTGGCCGGCGCAAACAGCGAAATGTTCGGTGCAGCCTCGATCGCGTCAAACAGCGTGTTGCGCAGAAGCCGGTTCTCGACAATCCAGCCAAGCGGGGTCTCCTCGCCAAGCTCACGGCTGTCAAAATGCAAGGCGAAGGAAGACACCGCCCCCTTGTCGAAGCGCGATCGGGCCCGTCCGTCCGTGACGAGAATATCGCGAATGGCGCCAGCCTTTGGCGCGATCGCCGGCCACAGGCCGAGCCGCCGAAAGGCGCGGGCAGAGGCGTAAGAAATCGCTGTCGTTCGCCCGTCAAAGGGTGCGGCGCGCATGGCCTCTGGCGGCGCGGCGTCAACAATCGCGACAGAAAAGCCGTTATGCGCAAGCGCAACGCCGGCGAGGCCGCCGGCCATTCCGCCGCCAACAATGACGATATCGAAACTCTGCAATTCACGCTCCATTAGGAAAGTTTCGCGCGTTTAAGGTCTCGCCGTCCACTCTAAGACTTGCCGCTGCGGCGAAAAGCGCGGCATGAGAGAAGAAGGAAGGGCCTTGGGGCAGCGCGATGCGCGTTATTTCCGGGTCCGGGAGACCGAAAATGCGCCGCTCGATAATTGTCGCCAGTACGGGCTTTCTATGCCTTAGCGTTTTCGCCGCGCCGGCCCTCGGCCAGGAGATGGAGCCCGCGAGCGATACGACGCGGTTTATTCTCGACACCGCCATCCTGGTCACCGGTGGGCTTTCCGCAATGCTCTTCATCGTCGCCTATGGTTTGCGCGATATCGGGCTTGCGCGGGTGCAGAATGCGCCGGCCGTCTGCCTGCGCATGCTCGCCTCTTTCGCTGTTTCGATGTTCGCCTTCTGGCTCTTTGGGTTTGAGCTCGCTTTTTCCGTCGAGGAGGGCGGCCTCCTTGGCGATGCGGCCGCCTGGTCGCCGAGCGACGCCGATCCCATTGCGCTTGGACGCGCGTCCGGCGCGGCGTGGTTTTTTCACGCGACGCTCGCCGGCCTCGCGGCGTCCATTGTCGCCGCGTCCGTCTCTGAGCGCGTGCGGCTATGGGCGTTTTTGATCTTTGTCGGTTTTCTCGCGGGGCTCATCCTGCCGATTGCGCTCTCGTGGGTCTGGGGCGGGGGCTATTTCGCGCACGCGCTGCGCTACGCCGATGTCGGCGGGGTCAGCATCCATATCATCGCCGGCGCGGCGGCGCTCGCCGCCGCCTTCGTGGTCGGTCCCCGGCCCGGGCGTTTCAACGCGAAATCGCCCTGGATCGCGGCGACCGCCATGCTGCCTTTAAGCGTCTTCGCGGCCGGCCTCGCCTGGATCGCGCTTCAAGGCGTCATCGCCGGTCTGTCAGGGCCGATGTCTTCAGCCGCCGACGCGATCAGACTCGGCGTCATCATCGGCAATCTCTCCATTGCAACGGCGGCGGCGGTATTATCGGCCCTTGTCATCACGCAATTTGTTTACGACCGGCCGGGCCTCGTGACGACCATGTGCGCGGTGATCGCCGGCCCGGTTTCGCTCGCGGGCGATCCGGTCAGCCCCAATCTCTGGCAGGCGGCGATGATCGGCGCCGTGGGCGGGGTTATCGTCGCGGTGGCGCCGCCTTTCCTCGCGCGCTCGCGCATCGATGACGCGGGCTTCGTGGCGCCGACGCACCTTCTTTGCGGCCTTTGGGGCGCGGTGATCGCGGCCTGGGTCAATCCCGATCTCGACCCCTTCGGCCAGGCGGCGGGCGCCGGCGCCATCGCCGCCTTCGGGTTCATCATGAGCCTCCTGATCTGGACAGCGCTCAAATTCTCGCCCCTCGGCGCGCGACAAAAAATGGCCCGCGTTCCCCCGGCCGACCCGACGCCCCCGACCGCGCAAAGCGTTAACCGAAATTAACCCATTCTTTTGCGGCCCGTGCAAAAGTCTGGGCCTTCGTAAACGCGACTTGCCTCGCCGAAAGACCGTTACCGTTCCATGTCTCGCACCGTCCGCCGCTCGTCTTCTCGAAATTCGCGCCACGACGATCAGTTCGGCGAGCTTCTCGCCGCCGCGCGCCTATTCCTGCGCAATCTCGTCATGCGCGGGGGCGGGCTTGCGCTCGCGGTGCTCGCCGTGTGGACATTGACGGCGCTGTTGAGTTTTTCGATCAGCGATCCGAGCTTCAACAATTCAACGCCGGCGCCGGTGCAAAATCTGGCCGGCGCGCCGGGCGCCGTCGTCGCTGACATGCTGCTTCAGACCTTCGGCGCAGCAAGCCTTTTGCTAATTGCGCCGATGGCGATCTGGGGCGTCGCCGCCTTGTTGACCGGCGCGCCCGATGAAACGCCGCGCGCCTTCTGGGTGCGCGCCGCATTGTTCCCGATCTCGCTTGTCGCGGGAGCGGGCGCGGCTGCGGCTCTTGCGCCGCCAGCGACCTGGCCCTTTGTCGCCGGCGTCGGCGGGTTTGTCGGCGATGCGATGCTTGGCGCCGTCGCCGGCGCTATCGCCGCCGTCCGCATGCCCTTGGCGGCCCCGGCCGCGGCGGCTTTGCTCGCCCTGCTGGCGCTCGTGGCTTACGCCCTCGCCTGCGGGCTGACCCCGGCGCGGGCGCGTCAGGCCTTGTGGGCCGGCGAGGATCTTGTCGCGCGCGTCGTGGCTGGCGCCATCGCGCTTTATGACGCCGCCCTCGCCTGGCGGCGCGGCGAGCCCGTTGATGAGGCTGAATACGTCGATGACGAGGACGTCGACGCGTTTGATGAAGAAGACGCCGGCGAGCCGGTCCTGCGCGCCCCGTCGCGCAAGCGTAAAATCATCCGCAGCCAGACAAAAACCAAAAAGGGCAATCGCGAACGCCGCGAAGCGCAGCCAGTTCTCCCCGTTTTCTCGGGCGACTATGAATTGCCCGCGCTGAACCTACTCGCCAAGCCGAACGCCTCGCGGCGCACGGTCATATCCGATGAAGCGCTCGATCAGAATGCGCGGATGCTGGAGACCGTGCTCGCCGATTTCGGCGTGCGCGGCGAGATCATCAATGTGCGGCCCGGTCCGGTCGTCACCTTGTATGAGCTCGAACCCGCCGCCGGCATTAAATCGTCGCGTGTCATTGGTCTCGCCGATGATATCGCCCGATCGATGAGCGCGGTCGCGGCGCGCGTCGCTGTCGTGCCGGGGCGCAATGTGATCGGCATCGAGTTGCCGAACCAGGACCGGGAAATGGTTTATCTGCGCGAGCTTTTGTCGGCGAGCGAATACGAAAACTCGCGCGGCGATCTCACGCTCGCGCTCGGCAAGGGCATTGGCGGGGAAGCGAACTTCGCCGATCTCGCTCGCATGCCGCACCTGCTGATCGCCGGGACGACCGGCTCGGGCAAATCGGTCGGCATCAACACCATGATCTTGTCGCTGCTTTACCGACTGTCGCCAGATGAGTGCAAACTGATCCTGATCGATCCGAAAATGCTCGAGCTTTCGGTCTATGAAGGCATCCCGCATTTGCTGGCGCCTGTAGTCACAGATCCGCGTAAAGCGGTTGTGGCGCTCAAATGGACTGTCCGCGAGATGGAAGAGCGCTACCGTAAAATGTCAAAAGTCGGAGTGCGGAACATTGAAGGTTTCAACGCCCGCATCGCCGAAGCCGAAAACAATGGCGAGACGCTGAGCCGCACCGTGCACACTGGTTATGACGAGGAGACGGGCGAACCGGTATACGAAAGCGAAGAGCTCGAATATGAGGCGATGCCGTTCATCGTCGTCGTCATCGACGAGGTCGCCGACCTGATGATGGTCGCCGGCAAGGACATTGAAGGCATGGTTCAGCGCCTCGCCCAGATGGCCCGCGCCGCCGGCATCCATCTCATTATGGCGACGCAGCGCCCATCAGTCGACGTCATCACCGGCACCATCAAGGCAAATTTCCCGACGCGCATCTCGTTCCAGGTGACGTCCAAAATCGACAGCCGCACCATCCTCGGTGAACAGGGCGCCGAACAGCTGCTCGGCCAGGGCGACATGCTGCACATGGCCGGCGGCGGCCGGCTGCGCCGCATTCACGGGGCGTTCGTCTCCGACGACGAGGTCGAGAAGATCGTCAAGTTCCTGAAGAAACAGGGCGCGCCGGATTACGTTCAGGACGTCACCGAGATGAAGGACGAAGAGGGCGGCGAGGGCGGCTTTGAAGTCGGCGGCAACACCTCCTCGGGCGATGCGCTTTACGACCGCGCGGTGGCGGTGGTCCTGCGCGATCGCAAGGCTTCGACTTCCTACGTGCAGCGGCGCTTGCAAATCGGGTATAACCGGGCCGCCACGCTGATTGA
>JBCBSE010000039.1:0-16158 GCA_039819305.1 Pseudomonadota bacterium | reverse complement strand
GCGCCCTCTGGCGGCAATGTGCAGCCCTGGAAAGTCGACGTGCTGCTTGGAGCCCGCCTCGACGATTTCAAGGCGCTGATACAAGAGAAGCTTGCGCGCGGCGAACTGGAAGAGCCGCAATATGACGTCTATCCAAAGGGCTTGTGGGAGCCCCATCGCAGCTATCGCTACAAGGTCGGCGAGGACATGTATGGGCTCGTCGGCATCGGGCGCGAGGACAAGCTGGCGCGCATGGGCCAGCTCGCAAAAAATTTCCAGTTTTTCGGCGCGCCGGTCGGCATGTTTTTCACCCTCGATCCGCGCTTCGGTCCGCCGCAATGGTCCGATGTCGGGATGTATATGCAGACCTTGATGCTGCTCGCGACGGAGGCGGGCCTCGACACCTGCGCGCAGGAAAGCTGGAGCCGATGGCCGCAGACCGTTATTGAATTCTGCGGACTGCCGGAAGGGGCCATCGTTTTTTCCGGCATGGCGCTGGGGTTTCGCGACGATGAGCACCCGATCAATCGCCTGCGCGCAGATCGCGCCGGCCTCGACGACTTTGCGACGTTTCACGAATAGCAAGGAAAGGCGCGCTCATGGCGGGACCTTTAAGCGGCATACGGATCATTGAATTCGCCGGCATCGGCCCGGCGCCTTTTTGCGGTATGATGCTCGCCGATCACGGCGCGGAGGTGATCCGTATCGACCGGGAGGGCGGCTTGCGCGTGCCGGTCGATCTCCTGGGCCGGTCCAAGCGATCGATCGTCGTCAACATGAAGACGCCGGAGGGCCTTGAAATCGCCAAAGCCCTCGTCGCGGGCGCCGACGGGCTGATCGAAGGCTTTCGCCCCGGCGTCATGGAGCGCTTGGGTCTTGGTCCCGACGATCTCATGAAAGACAACCCTAAACTCGTTTATGGCCGCATGACCGGCTGGGGCCAGGACGGGCCTTATGCGCAGGCCGCCGGCCATGACATCAACTACATCGCGGTCAGCGGCGCGCTGCACACCTGCGGTCGGGCCGGTGAGAAACCGACGCCGCCGGTCAACTATCTCGCCGACTTTGGCGGCGGCGCGATGATGCTCGCTTTCGGCATGGTCAGCGCGCTCCTCGCCGTGAAGAACGGGGCCGGCGGCCAGGTGATCGACTGCGCTATGACCGACGGCTCGGCGGCGCTGACGACGCTGACCTGGGGGCTGATGGCGTCAGGCATGTGGCGGGACGAGACCGGCGTCAACGGTCTCGACACGGGCGCGCATTATTATGACGTATACGAAACGAAGGACGGCAAGTATATGAGCGTCGGGGCTATTGAGCCGCAGTTCTACGCCGCCCTGCGCAATGTGCTTGGGCTCGCCGACGATCCGGACTTCGACGCGCAGAACGATCCGAGCGCCTGGAGCGGCTTGAAGGAAAAGCTCAGCACGGTCTTCAAGACAAAGACCCGCGATGAATGGGCGGCGGCGTTCGAGGGGGTCGATGCGTGCGTCGCGCCGGTATTGTCGTTGAGGGAGGCGGCGGCCGCGCCGCACAACACGGCGCGCGAGACCTTTGTCGAGGCGGGCGGGGCTATGCAGCCGGCGCCGGCGCCGCGCTTCGCCGGCACGCCCTCGGGCCCTGTCTCGCCGCCGCCGGCGATCGGCGCCGACACCAACGACGTTCTCGCCGGTCTCGGCCATGACGCTGACGCGATTGCGCGCCTGCGCAAAAGCGGCGCAGTCAGTTAAAGCTCTACGCCTTCAGCCCGCCGACAAGCCCGTATTTGACATTGGTGTAATCGTCGAGGCCGTATTTCGAGCCTTCGCGGCCGACGCCGGAGTCTTTCACCCCGCCAAAGGGCGCGACCTCGGTCGAGAGAATGCCCTCATTGACGGCGACCATGCCATATTCAAGACCTTCCATGACCCGAAACGCGCGTCCCAGATCCTCCGTATAGAAATAGGAGGCCAGACCATATCCGGTGTTATTGGCCATGGCGATTGCGTCTTCCTCGGTTTTAAACCTGAAAAGCGGGGCGACGGGGCCGAAGGTTTCATCGTCCGCAACTTTCATCTCACCGGTCATGTCGAGGAGGAGCGTCGGCTGGAAGAAGGTGAGGCCTTTTTCATGGCGCGCGCCGCCGGCGGCGATGCGCGCGCCTTTTGATGTTGCATCTTCAATATGCTCGATGACTTTTTCGACGCCGGCCTCGTCGATGAGCGGTCCCTGGTCGGTCTCGTCTTCAAGGCCGTCGCCGACTGTCAGTTTTGACATGGCCTCGCTCAGTTTTTCCGTAAACGCATCATAGATTCCGTCCTGGACGAGGATGCGGTTGGCGCAAACGCAGGTCTGGCCGGCATTGCGGAATTTGCAGGCGATGGCGCCCTCGACGGCGCGGTCAAGATTAGCGTCATCAAAAACGATGAAGGGCGCATTGCCGCCAAGCTCCATGGAGACGCGCTTCATGTGTTCGCCCGCCTTCGCGGCGAGCGTTTTGCCGACGGCCGTCGAGCCGGTGAAGGTTATCTTGCGCAAGGCCGGGTTTTCGCAGAATTCATCGGCGATCTCGGAGGCGCTGCCCGTGATGACGTTCAAAACGCCTGGCGGCAGGCCGATCTCTTCAGCGATGACGCCAAAGGCGAGGGCGGAAAAGGGCGTCTGGCTCGCGGGCTTTGAAACGATGGTGCAACCAGCTGCGAGCGCGGCCGCGGCCTTTCGCGCGATCATCGCGGTCGGAAAATTCCACGGCGTGATCGCGCCGACGACGCCGACGGGTTCGCGCGTAACGAGAATGCGCGCGCCGTCAAAAGGCGAGGGGATGACATCGCCATATAGGCGGCGGGCTTCCTCGCCAAACCATTTAAAAAAGCTCGCCGCGTAAGCGACTTCGCCGCGGGATTCATTCAGCGGCTTGCCCATCTCGATGGTCAACAGGCGCGCAAGATCTTCTCTGTTGTCCATCAGCGCGTCATGGAACTTATGGCAAATTTCGGCGCGCTCGCCGGCCTTGGTCTTGCGCCAGTCCTTAAAGGCGGTTTCCGCCGCTGCGATGGCGCGTTTCGCCTCCTTGCGGGCGAGTTTCGGAACGGCGCCGATATTCTCACCGGTCGCCGGGTTAACGACCGTTATCGTCTCGTGGCTGCTCACCCATTCACCGCCGATGAAACATTTCTGTTTAAAAAACCGATTGTTTGAAAGATCGTGGTCCGTCATGCGTCGCCACCTTGCGTTTTGTTTGTCTGCGCCGATGGATAACGCGGGGAACCCGCCATGGCCACAAGGCGCAGCGTCGCGCGCTGAAAAGCTTGCGCTGCCTGTCGCCTAGACTTGCGTCAAATCTTCAGGACGATCGATATCGCGCAAGACGCCCGGATCGTCCGAGGCGAACACGGCGAAGTCGTTCTTGTGACGCGCGATGATCCCGCCGGCTCCTGAGTCGGTGGTCAGGCGCGTGAGCGCCGCAAAATAGGTCCTTGGAAAGATCACCGGATGCCCGCGCTGGCCATGGTGATCCGGCGCGACGATTTTTGCGCCATCGCTCTTCGTGAAGGCGTCGATCGCGCGATCAAAAGTTGCAGGCGCGATGAAAGGCATGTCGCCGAGAACGATCATGGCGCCGTCTTCATCGCTGAGCGCCGCAGCCCCGGCTGAGAGCGAGCCGCCCATGCCGTCGCATGCGCGTTCGTTGACGACGATTTCAAAGCCGCCATGGGCGCGAAGAAGCGCTTCAGCCGCGCCGCCGGGCGCAGTCACGGCGATGCGCCGGGAAAGCGCGGCTTTGTCGAACGCCTTGATGGCTTTCTTTAGGATCGGCTCGCCGTCCAAATCGGCAGTGAGTTTGTCCGCCTCGCCGAAGCGCTTCGAAGCGCCGGCGGCGAGGAGGATCGCGGCGATTTTCACGCGCGCCCGCGCCGGCGCAGCGCCGTCAGTTCGGCGAGAATTGAGACCGCGATCTCATTCGGATTCGCCGCGCCGATATCGACGCCGACAGGCCCGCGGATTATGTCGCCATTGCGCCGCGTCTCCGGGCCTTTTCGGAGCGCTTCAAGGCGCTCGGCGTGGGTGCGCCGGCTCCCCAGCGCGCCGATATAGTCGGCCTCGCTATTAAGGGCTGCGCGCAAGATGCCGGCCTCCCATTCGTGCTCATGGAAGAGCGTGACGACGCCGCTATAGCGGTCAAAGGGGAGCGCTGAAAAATCCGCTTCGCGGTGGATGGTCTGCGTCTCAACGCCTTCGTCTTTTAAGACGGCGAGCGTTTCCTTGTCGGGGCTGAACGCGAAGACCTCATAGCCGGCGGTTTGCGCCATCAACGCGCAGGCGACAAGATTGGGTCCTTCGCCAAAAAGAAACAGCCGGAAGGCCGGATCGATCTGTTTGACAAATTCGTCCGCCTGCGGTTTTTCTTGGCTGGCGAGAAGGCGCGACGTCAGCATGTCGCGGTTGATGACCATTCTCGCCGGCTCACGCGCCAAATTCAGTTCCGTGGCGCCCTCGGCGATGTGAACCGCGTCACGCGCTTCGAAAAAGAGATCGATGCCTGAGCCGCAGGGCAGGACCACATCGAGAAAGGGCGAGCCGGCGCCGTAGCGCACGATCCCGTTCTCGCCGGATTTGAGCCTTGCGACCGCTTCCGAAGCGATCGCTTTTTCCGCGCAGCCGCCGGTGATCATGCCGACATGGTGTCCGTCTTCCATGACCGCGATCTGGCTGCCGAGGGGCCGCGGCGACGAGCCCTCGATCCCGATCAGCGTAACGAGCGCAGCTCGTTCCCCGCGCGCAGCGGCGGCGCAGATTTCAGTGAGGACATTTTCGACAAAGCGCATCAGGATTCAGGCTCGACCGCGATACTCAGATGTCGAGATATTCAACCGCGCCGCCCCTGTCGAGCGCCGGCGCGTTTGCGGCGCGCCGGATGAGCGCGTTGGAGGCGGCGAAGACGCTGTGCAGCGAGCTGTCCTGGCGCGCGTTGGGCGTGAGCCTCGCTTCGCCGTCTGAATCGATCTCCACCCGTCCGCGCAAATAGGTCTCGCGCGGCCCGTTGGCGCTGACACTCTCGCTAAGCCGCCCGCGGTTAAGGCGCGTCGACGCCGGAACGCCGAGCATGGCGTCAATGGCCGGCCGGACAAACAAGATCGCGGTCGCCATCGCAGAGGCCGGATTGCCGGGCAGACCGATGGCGGCGCGGGCGCCCGCGCGGGCGAACCAGGTCGGCTTGCCGGGGCGCACAGCGACTTTTTCAAAAACCATCTCAAAGCCGGTTTCGGAGAATACGGGACGCATGTGATCGCGGTCGCCGACCGAGGCGC
This sequence comes from Pseudomonadota bacterium, assembly GCA_039819305.1. Taxonomy (GTDB): domain Bacteria; phylum Pseudomonadota; class Alphaproteobacteria; order Caulobacterales; family Parvularculaceae; genus Hyphococcus. Next base: position 10,891 of record JBCBSE010000039.1, on the reverse strand, counting down.
CGCCGATGGGAACGATCAGATCAAAACCGGCGGCGCGTTCGACGAAGGCTCGCAGCGCGGCCGGGTCATCGGGCGCAATCCCGAGAAACTCCGGCGCGCCGCCCCAGGCCTCGATCATCGGGGCGAGGGCGAAGGGCGCTGAGCAAATGATGGCATCCGGTCCGCGCTCCTCCCCGGGCATCACGAGTTCATCGCCATTGGCGATCAGCGCAATGCGCGGGCGCCGCCGAACGGATAGGTGCGTGAGGCTAGCCGCCGCGGCGAGGGCGAGGGCGGGGGGCGTCAGCGCCACGCCCGCAGCCAGCAATTCATCGCCGTTCGTGAAATCATTGCCGGCGGGGCGAATATTGGCGCCTTGCGCGACGCCCGCCGAGACTGTGATCGTCTCGCCTGCGCGCTCAATGTTTTCCTGGACGATCACCGCATCAGCGCCGTCAGGGACCGGCGCGCCGGTGAAAATGCGCACGGCCTCGCCGCCAGAGACGGCGCCCGCGAAACGCTCGCCGGCGGCTGATGTTCCGATGACGGATAGTCTTGCGCCTTCGCTGGCGTCAGCGGCGCGTACGGCGTAGCCGTCCATGGCCGAGGCGTCGAAAGGCGGCTGCGTCATCTGCGCGATGGCGGGTTGGGCGAGAACGCGGCCTGCAGCGCCATCTAAAGAAACGCGCTCGGCGGCGAGGGGGTCAAACGCCTGCGCGATGAGCGCCCGCGCTTCGTCGACGCTGATCACGACGCGCCGCCATCATTGCGGAGATAATCGTCCGACGCGCCGCCGCTTTTCTCTACGAGCGCGATTTCGGAAATCGTCATGGCGCGGTCGACGGATTTCAACATGTCGTAAAGCGTCAGGCAGGCGACAGAGACGGCGGTCAGCGCCTCCATTTCAACGCCGGTCTTGCCGCTTGTCTTGATGCGCGCGGTGATCGTGACGGCACACGCTTCCTCGTCAACGTCGCTTTCGATCTTGGCGCCGGTCAGCGGCAGGGGATGGCACAAGGGAATGAGATCGGCGGTCTTTTTCGCTGCCATCACGCCCGCAAGCTCCGCCGTCGCAAGCGCATCGCCCTTCTTCCCGGCGCCGGCGATGACAAGGTCGAGCGCCTCGCGGCTCATGCGCACCGTTCCCGTCGCCAGCGCCACGCGCGCCGTCTCGGGCTTGTCCGAAACGTCGACCATGCGCGGGCGCCCGGCCTCGTCGAAATGGGTCAGCGATTTCTCGCGCGCCATGGGTTTCAGGTCTCCATCAGTCGCGGCATCAGTTCAACAAGATTGCAGGGCCGGTAACGCGAGTCGAGCTGATGGCTGATCACCTTGTCCCAGCCGTCTTTCACGGCGCCGGTCGAGCCCGGCAGGAGGAAGATAAAGGTGCCTTTGGCGAGACCGGCTGAAGCGCGCGATTGCAGCGTCGACAGTCCCACGCTCTCGTAACTCACCTGGTGGAAGATCACTGAAAAGCCCTCGATCTCCTTATCAAAAAGCGGCCGAACGGCTTCGACCGTTACGTCGCGCCCGGTCAGCCCTGTGCCGCCGGTGGTGATGACGGCGTCGATATGAGCGTCGTCGATCCATGCCTTGACGCAATCTCGAATGGCGCCAGCGTCGTCCGGCAACAGCTTGCGGTCCGCCAGCTCATGGCCGGCTTCCGTCAGGCGCGCCGCCAGCGTATCGCCCGAGGTGTCGTTTTCCGCCGTGCGGGTATCGCTCACGGTGAGGACGGCGATCCGTACCGGGATAAACTCAAGCTGCTCATTGACGCCGGCCATCATTCAGATCTTTCTTTCTCTTTCGCCGTCGCGCCAGCGCGCAATATCGGCGTAGTCCTCGCTACGGGGTTCGATCCAGCGCGTCCCCGACGCGCGTTTTTCCTGCTTCCAGAAAGGCGCCTCGGATTTCAGATAGTCCATCAGGAAGTCGACCGCTTCAAACGCGGCGCGACGATGATCGGCTGCGGCGGCGACAAAGACAATGGGCTCGCCCGGCGCCATGGCGCCGACCCGGTGAATGATCTCGATCGCCTTCAATGGCCAGCGCTTCAACGCGTCGGCCGCAAAATTCTCGATCTCGCGTTCCGCAAGACCCGGATAATACTCTAGCGCGAGGCTCTCCGTCGGGTCGTTAGCGTCGCCGGGGCGCACCTGGCCGATGAAGGACGCAATGGCGCCGGCCTCGACGTTCGCGCGCCGAAACCGGGCGAGGGCCGCGTCGGGATCAAAGGACGCCGGCGCGATCGTCACCGATGCGGCGGGCTCATTTCGGGTTGGCGCTGCAGACATCGGGCTCAGTCTAACCGCCGCTGAAAGGCGGCAGGAAGGCGATCTCTTCCGCTCCATCAAACGACGCGTCGCGATCGACGATCTTCTGGTCGACGGCGATGCGGATATCAGGCTGCGCGAGTCGTGCGGCCAAGACTTCGTCGCCGGCGCTGATCCAGTCGATTACGCCAGCGGGCGTCGCAACCTCATCCGGGAGCTGGACGAGGCGTTCGCCGCCTCCCGCCGCCTCGCGCAGCGGTCCAAAAAATAGAAGCCGGGTCTCGTTCATCTCAGCCGCCCGTCACCGACATCGCCCGGGCGACGGCCGGCGCCGCCGCGCGCTCGCGAATCTCGAAATCGTGGGCCTTCGGTTTTCTGGAGATCGCGTCGTTAAGCGCGGCGTCAAGCGCGGCGTCATCGGCGCCGGCCCGCATCAGCGCACGGAAATCAACGGCGTCGTCCTGGCCGAGGCACATATAGAGCCTGCCGGTGCAGGTAAGGCGCACGCGGTTGCAGCCCTCGCAGAAATTATTGGTAAGCGGCGATATAAAGCCGACGCGTCCGCCGGTCTCGGCGATCCTGAAATAGCGCGAGGGCCCGCCGGTGCGATGGGCGTCGGGCGTTAGGGTCCAACGCGCGTCAAGCGCGTCGCGGATTTCCGTAAGTGGAATAAACTGATCAACCCGGTCTTCGTCAACGTCGCCCATGGGCATGACTTCGATGAGCGAGACATCATGGCCGCGCTCATGTGCCCACTCGATGAGGTTGGGGATGTCCGCGGCGTTATCGTCTTTCATGGCGACGGTGTTGAGCTTGACCTTGAGGCCCGCTGCGCTCGCCGCCTCGATGCCTTTGAGGACGTCGGCGAGTTTCTCGCGCCGGGTGATCCGCGCGAAGACGTCCGGGTCAAGCGTATCGAGGGAAACATTGACGCGGCGGACGCCCGCTTCCGCGAGGTCCGGCGCGAACTTCGCCAGCTGCACGCCATTGGTCGTCAGGGTCAGCTCATCGAGCGCGCCGGCTTTCAGATGTTCGCCGAGGCGCGCGATGAAAGCGGCGATGTCCTTGCGCACGAGGGGCTCGCCGCCCGTCAACCGAATCTTTCTGACGCCGCGGCGGATGAATGCGCCGGCGAGACGCTCAAGCTCCTCGAAGGTCAGGACATCCGCGCGGGGGAGAAACGTCATGCGCTCCTTCATGCAGTAAACGCAGCGCAGATCGCAGCGGTCCGTCACCGACAGGCGCAGATAGGTGATCGTGCGGCCGAAGGGATCGACGAGAGGCGCGGCGTTGGCCATGGAAGCGTGGTCAGTCGACATAAACATCAAAGCTAACAGTTTGTGCGGCGCATTTAAATGTGGGACGCGCCATGCCTGCGATCAATTTCCCGCGCGCTCGGCCAGCGCCACGATCTTTCGCGCCTGGACGAGATGGGGCCAGTCGACCATGCGGCCCTTATAGCTCAGGGCGCCGGCGCGCGGGTTGGCGGCGAAAAGATCGATGATCGCCTGCGCCTCGGCGATCTCCTCCGGCTCCGGGGTGAAGGCGGCGTTGATCGTTTCAACCTGGGCAGGGTGGATCGCAAGCTTGCCGGTGAAACCGTCGCGGCGGGCCCGGCGCGCTGATGCGGCGAGGCCCTCGTCGTCGCGAAAATCCGCATAGAGCGTATCGATCGCCGGAACGCCTGCCGAGGAGGCGGCGAAGAGACACAAGGACCGGGCGAGCGCGAAGGGATCGCTCCATTCGCCGGCCTCGCCTTTCTTCGAGAGCGCCCCAACGGCCGCGCCCAAATCCTCAGCGCCCCAGGTCAGCCCCGCTAGGCGTTCATTGACCTTCGCATATTCGCCGAGGCTGAACAGCGCCTTCGGCGTCTCCGTCGCGACGGGGAGGATGCGGGTTGAGCGCGCCTCGAGCCTCAGCGCATTCTCGTATTTCGAAAGCCGCGCGCCGAGAACCAGGATGTCGTCCGGCGCATGGGCCTTTGGCAGGACGATGCCGTCGGGCGCGCCGGCCATCACGGCCTCGAGGTCTTTCTCGAAGTCATCGCTGTCTGCAGGATTGACGCGGATGAAGCGCGCGGAGCCGCCGTCGCGCCGCGGGCTCTTCAAATAGCGAAGCGCTTTCTCGCGCGCTTCGGGCCGGGCCTCCGCGGCGACCGCGTCTTCGAGATCAAGAATAATGAGATCGGCCGGAATGCTCTCGGCTTTGGCGATCTTCTTGTCGCTGTCGGCGGGAATAAAAAGGAGCGAGCGATACATTATTGCGCTTTCGGCTTTTTCATCATCAAGGCGGAGCGCTTGCACACGCCAACGAGCTTGTTCTTCTGGTTGAAGGCGCGGTGTTCAAAAATGACGATGCCGTTGTCGGGGCGGGACTTGCTTTCGCGCAGCTCTTTCACTTCCGTCTCGATACGGATGGTGTCGCCATGGAACAGCGGCGCGGGGAACCGCACCTCGTCCCAGCCGAGATTGGCGACCGTCGTGCCGAGCGTCGTATCGCCGACGCTGATCCCGACCATAAAGGCGAGGGTGAGGCAGCTATTGACGACGCGCGCGCCGAATTCGGAGTTCTCCTTGCACCATTCCTCGTCTAGATGCAGCGCCGCGGGGTTGTGGGTCAGCGCGGAGAAAAAGGTATTGTCGGCCTCGGTGATGGTGCGGCGCAGGGCGTGGTCGAATGTCTGGCCGACGTCGAATTCTTCAAAATAAAGTCCGGGCATGGGGGTCTCCCTCATCGGGGCGAAAGCGTTGGGCGCTGTCTTAGCCAATGGGGAAGCGGTTCGCCAGTGACGGCTAGCAAGTGACGGCAAGCAATGCTCCGCACGCTTGCGCGTGAAACGCAGCGCCCTCAAGATGCGACGCGATGATTCCTGAAGCCAATGATTTTCTGGACGAGAGCCTGGCGCTGCATGCGCTGATCGCCGATCTCGATGACGAGGGCCTTGAGCGCGTCACCGCGTTCAAAGCGTGGACCATTTCCGACGTCGTCGCGCATCTTCATTATTTCAATGATATGGCGTCAGTTTCGCTGAGCGATCGGGACGCGTTCGCAGCCTCCGCGCAGGAGGCGATGGCGGGCCTTCTCGCCGGCGCCTCGATGAAGGACATGGCGCGGAAACACTACGCCGATGGCTGGGGCATGACTCTTGTCAATGAGTGGGTCGCGGGCGCACGGCGGCTCGCCGCCGCCTTCGCCGAGGCGGACCCGAAACTGCGCGTCAAATGGTTCGGCCCGGATATGAGCGCGCGCTCGGCGATTTCGGCGCGGCTGATGGAGACCTGGGCCCATGGCCAGGCCGTCTATGACGCGCTCGGCGTCCATCGCGAGGATCAGGACCGCATCCAGGCGATCGCCCATCTCGGCGTCAAAACTTATGGCTGGAGCTTTCAGAACCGGGGGATCAGCGCGCCCGAGCCGGCGCCTCACCTCCGTCTCGTCGCGCCGTCTGGCGCGATCTGGGAGTTCAATGCGCCGAACGATGAGGAGCGCATCGAAGGCGCAGCGAGCGAGTTCTGTCAGGTCGTCGCGCAGACGCGCAATGTCGCAGACACCAAGCTGACGGTCGCGGGCGCCAATGCAGGCGCGTGGATGGAGATCGCGCAGTGCTTCGCCGGGCCCGCGGTTGACCCGCCGCCGCCTGGAACGCGGCGGATGGTTACGCCGGCGTCATAGCCTTTCGGGCGGCCTCGCCGACAGGTTTCTCCGCATCCTGACGAATAGCGAGCGCGCCGATCGCGGCTGTCCCGGCGAGCATGACCGGCCAGAGAAAAGCGGGCGTCGCCGGCGAGCCGCCGATGAAGGGAACGAGGGGCGCGAACCAAAGGGCCATCAGCGGATAGACATGGATTGCGGCGCTTGGGCCTCTACGCGTCGCGACAATCAAAACCGCCGCCGCGACGATGTAATAGTCATAAACAAAGAGATAAGGACCGATCAGCGCCGTCGCGGCGAGGGCGAAGGCGACGCTCATCTCGTAAGTCGTGCGCTGCGCAACAAACCAGAGCGCTGCGGCCGCCCCCGCAATCAGCGGAAGGTAAAGCGCGAGCGCCGGCGGCGCGGCGAGGCCGGCCGCCTTGATCGCATCGGAGAGCGTGATCCGGCCGGCATGCCCGTCTGACTGATAGTACGCTGCGTGAACGCCTTCAAAGACCGAGCTGAAAAAAGCGAACCACATCTCCGGCCCGTAAATCGCCGCCGATGCGCCAACGAGAAGAAGCGTAAAGCCGGTCGCCGCGAGCATCGCGCGCCATGCCCCCATGATGATGAGGAACGGGATCACCAGGAGCCCATATTGCGGCTTCACGGTGAGCGCGGCGAAACAGGCGCCGGCGAGGATCGGGCGCGCTTTCGCCTGCAGGAGTCCCGCCGTCAGCAACAGCGCGAAGAGGGCGCTGATCTGGCCGACAAAGAGCGCTGCGAAGCTGACCGGTCCCAGCGCCGCGATCGCCGCGACGGGTCGTGAGCCCGACGCCATGCGCATCAGAACGAAGGCGAGGCCGAGGCCCGCCAGCGCCCAGAAGATCTTAGCCGCGCCATAGGGAAGCAACGCGAAGGGGGCGAGCATGATCAGCATGGGCGGCGGATAAAGCCAGAGAAGCGTCGTTTGCGCGCCGATCGCCTCCTGAAAGACGGCAGGGTCGTAAAGGTCGCCCTCAAACCCGATAAGCGCGGCGCGGGCCGCACCGTAAAAGGCGGCGTAATCCTGCTGCGCCGCGCCGACGGCGATCTCGCCCGGCAGAAACAACCGCGAGAAGTGCGCGGCGAACATCGCCAGCGTTACAAGCCCCCCCAAGATCGCAACCCGCAGCCGCGGCTCGCCAATCACCCGGAGCTCTGCGGCAATTTTCTGAAGGCGGTGTCGCAGCATGGCGCGAAGCGCTCCTCGCGCGCCGGGAATCGGCGCAAAGACTTAATCTATGTCAAATCCTAGACGTGATTCTCCGTGCAAAACGTTTACAGTCATTTGTAAGCGCGCTCAGATTTCGCGGGGGAAGATCGCATGATCAAAAAACTTTCAGCAACAATGCTTTGCTTCGCCTTTTTAAGCGGCTGTGGCGGGCCGGAGACCGACGTGGTCCATAATGGCGAGAATGGCCGGGTGGCGATGAAGCCGGTGCCGGTCGCCGATCCGGAGCGCGGCCGCGCGCTTTTTGTCGAGAAAGGATGCGTCATCTGCCACGCGGTGAACGGGGTTGGCGGCAAAGCCGCGCCGGTCCTCGATGCGCCCGTCGGGGCGCCGCCGGTCGATGCGCTTGAGTTCGCCGCCAAGATGTGGCGCGGCGCGCCGGCCATGATCGAGCTGCAATCGGTGGAGCTCGGCTACACGATATATCTTACCGCAGACGAGATCGCCGACCTCGCCGCGTTCGCCGCCGATCGCGACGCCCAGAAAAAACTTGTTATCGATGATCTGCCGGAAACGACGAAAGCGGGCCTTCTCGACCAGCGGTTCTGGGAAATGGAAGACTGGGACGACATCCTGCGCGCCGGGCGCGAGGGCTTTGAACCGTCGCCGGACGCGGAAGAAGAGGGCATCTTGCCGGTTGATCCGGATTAGGCCGGTCGCGCCCCAAAATCCTTCAAAAAACCCGTTAGAAAATCCGGCGCCGCGACGCTGAATCGCGTTGCTTTCGCGCGCGCAGCTTTCTAGGTTCGCGCCAAATTCGGGGCTTCGGCGGCGCAACGCCCGCCAACCCGATCGAAGGAGACAATTCGTGGCAAGCGCCGATTTCCTGCTCGACTGGCTGCCGATCCTTGTTTTCCTGGGGATCGCCTCGGCCCTCGGCATCGCTTTTCTTGTTGCCCCGGCGATCATCGCGCCGGCCGAGCCGGACCCTGAAAAAGTCTCGACTTATGAGTGCGGTTTCAACGCCTTTGACGATGCGCGCATGAAATTCGACGTGCAGTTTTATATCGTCGCGATCCTTTTCATCATCGTCGATCTCGACGTGGCGTTTCTATTCCCGTGGGCGGTGATGCTGTTTAATCCCGAGCTTGGCGCGGACCGCGACTTCCAGATCTTCGCCTTCTGGTCGATGTTCGTTTTCCTCGCCGTTTTCGCCATCGGCTTCCTATATGAGTGGAAGAAGGGAGCGCTGGAATGGCGGTAGACCGCAAAGCGGCCATCGATCCTCAATCGAAGCTTGCCTACGGAACCGCGGCGCGCGTTGGAGGAGAGGGCTACAACCCGACCGACAAGGACCCGTTTTTCGGCGAGCTCTCCGATCAGCTCAGCGACCGCGGCTTTTTCACCGCGCCCGCAGACGCGCTGATCAACTGGGCCCGCACCGGCTCCTTGATGTGGATGACCTTCGGCCTCGCCTGCTGCGCGGTGGAAATGATGCAGGCCTCGATGCCGCGTTATGACCTTGAGCGCTTCGGCTTCGCGCCGCGCGCGTCCCCGCGCCAGTCTGACGTGATGATCGTCGCCGGCACGCTCACCAACAAGATGGCGCCGGCGCTGCGCAAGGTTTACGATCAGATGCCGAACCCGCGCTATGTCATCTCCATGGGCTCCTGCGCCAATGGCGGCGGCTATTACCACTACTCCTATGCGGTGGTGCGCGGCTGCGACCGCGTCGTGCCCGTCGATATTTATGTGCCGGGCTGCCCGCCGACGGCAGAAGCGCTCGTCTATGGCGTCCTGCAACTGCAGAAGAAGATTCGCCGCGAAGGCTCGATTGTTCGGTAATTTGAATGTCTGAAGAACTTAAAGAACTGGGCGAGCACATCGCCGCGCAAATCGAGAACGACATATTCGGTTGGGAAGTCGCGTTTGGCGAGCTCAATCTGGACGCGCGCGCCGACCGGATTCCCTCTGTCTTGCGGTTTCTGCGCGATGATACGCTGTGCCGCTTCTCGGTGCTGATCGATCTTTGCGGCGTCGACTATCCCGATCGCGGGCGCCGCTTCGACGTCGTCTATCATCTTCTCTCCATGCACAACAACCAGCGCATCCGGATCAAAGCCAAGGTCGGCGAGGACGAGACCATTCCGACCGTAACGCCCGTTTATCCGGCCGCCGACTGGTTCGAGCGCGAAGCCTTCGACATGTACGGCATCGTCTTCACCGGCCATCCTGATTTGCGGCGCATCCTCACCGACTACGGCTTTGAGGGTTATCCCTTGCGCAAGGACTTCCCGCTGACGGGCCATGTCGAGGTGCGCTATGACGACGAGGAAAAGCGCGTCGTCTACGAGCCGGTTAATCTCGTTCAGGAATATCGCAGCTTCGATTATCTCTCGCCCTGGGAAGGCGCGCAGTATGTGTTGCCGGGCGACGAAAAGGCGCAGGACGAAAAATAAGCGGGCGCAGCGCCGCGAATAAAAACGACGACCGCAGGGCTCAACAAGACGGCGCGCGGCGCGAGACTTCGGGGGGCGAGCAACGCGCGTGTTTTCAGAATTCGGCAAGCTTGAGCGCCCCCTCCAGATCATGTGGGCCTTCATTGCGGCGGTCACCGCTGCGAACCTTTATTCGTGGCTGCGCTATTTTCAGCCGGCCCCCTTCACCGACATGGTCGATCTCGAATGGTTCTTGACCGGTTGGTCGCTTGGCGAAGACGGCCTCATTCCGTTGATCAAATATCCGGACAATGAGCATCGCGCCTTTTTGCCGGTTCTCCTTCAGACCCTCGATCACAAGCTCTTCGCGTCTACGGGCCTCTTTCTCATCATCGTACATATCGGCTGTTTCGCCGTCCTCGCCGCGAGCTTTGCGCGGCACGCCTGGTTAGGCGCGGGCGGGCCCGCTGCAGGCGGTCAATCCCGCCTCGCGCAGGCGAGCGCCGGCGCCATGGTTCTCGTCATGTTGTGGTCGGCGCATTGGAACAATATCATCCGTACAAAGCAGACCCATGTCTGCCTCGCGCTTTTATTCGTCGCCATCGCTTTCTGGCTGGCCGCCCGTCTCGACGCCAGCCGCTCGCGCGGCGATGGCGCGCGCGTCGAAGACTGGCCGGCGCTCTTGGCCCTTTCCGGGATGTTGATCGGGGCCGCCTGGTCTTTTACCGCCGGCCTCGCCGCGATCCCGGTAATGCTTGGCTTTGCGGTGGCGCGACGCTGGAGCTGGCGGGCGACGGCCGTTCTCCTCGTCGCGTCGGCGGTCGCTCTCGGCGGATATGCGTGGGCCGTCAGCGGCGGGCCGGGCGGGCCGGAGAAAACGGCGACGGGGCTCTTCACCTTCGTTCTGTTCTTTTTGAACTTGAGCGGCGGGCTCTTTCACCACGCGCTCGCCGGCGACGAAATCGCGGCGCCGATCTTCGCCGGCCTGTCGCTCGTCGCGGCGGCGGCGTTGCTGCGCTACAACTTTTCAAACAAGGCGCGGGCGCGCGTCGGCCTTGATGCGGGACAGAACAGGGCTGCGAGTTTTTTCTCCCTGTTCATTCTGTGGTCCGTTGTTTGCGCCGTCGCGATCACCGCTTCGCGCGCGCAATTCGGGCCCGAACAGGGTTTCGTCACCCGCTATCTCGCCTTCGGGGTTTGTTTTGTAACGGCGACCGCGATGCTAGGGCTCGTCTTTCGCCGGCTGATCCCGACAAATCTGCGGCGCTTCGCTGTTTTCGTTCTTGGCTTTTATCTTGTCGCGATCATCGCCGTCACGCCGCGCGGATGGGTCGTGGCGGCCGACCACAATCGCA
>JBCBSE010000038.1:0-16583 GCA_039819305.1 Pseudomonadota bacterium | reverse complement strand
CGCGAGCGCGCGATGTAGGGCGCCATGGTTGACGAATAGGCGATCTCGCCGGTGGATAGACGCCGTCCGCGCGCGCCCGCTCACCGCCGAGATCGCCTATTCGTCAACCATGGCGCCCTACATCGCGCGCTCGCGAGGCGCACGCGCGCGACTTGTTGATTTTGTCGATGCGGACTCAGAGAAGTTCGCAGCTTATGCGGCGCGCTCGCGCGATCCGCTCGCGCGTCTTTACAAACGCGAAGCGCGCCTTCTTGGGCAGGCGGAAACCGAGATCGCCAACTGGGCCGATTCTGCCTTCGCTATCACGGACGCGGAGGCTGCGCTCTTTAATGCGCGAGCCGAGATCTGCCGGCCGGTGCGTGTTTGGGAGAACGGCGTTGATGCGGCGCATTTTGATCCAGCAGCGCCTTTCGCGGCGATACGCGATCCGGCTGATATCGTTTTCACCGGCGTCATGGATTACCGGCCAAATGTCGATGCGGTCCTGTTCTTTCTCGATGAGGTCTGGCCGCGCGTGCGAAAAGCGGCGCCGGACGCAAATTTTGCGGTCGTCGGCGCGCGGCCCTCAAGCGCAATCCGCAAACGGGACGGGATTGACGGCGTGCGGGTGACCGGTCGGGTGGCGTGCGTGCGCCCATGGCTGAAGCAGGCCAAGCTCGCGGTCGCGCCTTTGCGCATTGCGCGGGGGCTCCAGAACAAAGTGCTTGAAGCGATGGCGATGGCGACGCCGGTGGTCGCGACGCCCGCCGCTGCGGCCGGCCTTCGCCTTGGCGCAGACGACATTCTCGTCAGGGAAGACCCGGCGTCGATGGCCGACGCCGTGGCCGCGCTGCTTCACGACGGCCATCGGCGCGCGGCGCTCGGCGCCGCCGCGCGTCTGCGCGTTTTGAACGACTATGGCTGGGCGGATCAGCTCGCCCGGTTTGACGCCGCACTTGATGATGCGCTCGCCTCGTCAGCCTCATCTGCGCGCGCCTCGGCCGCCTGATCCTCTTCCAGATAAAGCGCCCGCCCGCCGGTAGGGCGATTGTCGATCAGGAAATCGAAGATGTCGGGCCGCGAATAATGCCCGGCGATGTCGCAGGCCGCTTTCGCCGCCCGCACGACGTCAAGCGAGCCTTCCGCATAGAGAATTGTTTCTCCGCTGTCGGCGGCGGCGATGATTTCCCCGCGCGGATCGATGATCGCCGACTGGCCGGTGTGCTCCCACACGCCGAGAGGGCGCCAGCGCTCCGGGATATGCTCTTCAAGACGCACGCCCGCCGAACAGATGACATAGGCCGCGGCCTGGCTGGCGAAAGCGCGTGACAGTAAATGCTGGCGCGCCCAGCAGTATTCGCCCTTGCCAGGAACTTTCTCCCAGCCAGGCCATAGCGCGGCGTGCACTTGCGTTCCCGCGGCTGCGAGCGCGTAGCCGGGCAGCATCATCTGATGCTCCCAACAATTCAGGGCGCTGATCTTTCCATAGCGACGCTCCACAGTGCGCAGACCGGCGCCGTCGCCATCGCCCCAGATGATGCGCTCGGCGTGGGTTGGTTTCAGCTTGCGATGCCGGTTCAGGATTTTACCCTCGGCGCCGATCGTCAGCGCCGTGCAATAGGCCGTCCCATGCGTGTGCGGATCTCTCTCCGCAACGCCGATGACGACGTCGACGCCGGCTGCGCGCGCCGCCGCGCATAGCGTCTCTGTTTCCGGTCCCGGCAGGTCGATGGCGTTTTCAAGATAGGCCGCGCTCGCCTCCCAGGTGAGGTCGGAGATCTGGCCCTCAACCCAGAAGGGATATCCCGGCAGCCAGGTCTCGCCGAAAACGGCGATATCGGCGCCTGCGCGGCCGGCCTCGCTGATCAGTTCTGCTGCTTTCTGGGCGGAGGCGGTTTTATCGAACAGGACCGGGGCGGCCTGAATAGCGGCCATTTTAAAGGTGGAACGGGTCATTTCAGCGTTACCTCAGGCGGGCTGGCGGATATCCCGGAACCGCCTCGCGGCCGCAAAATCCGGTGGACTTCCGCTCATCATGGGCCTTTTTCGGCTCCCTTGGCGAGTCCTTCCCAAGACGGTAAAGTTGACGCTCTGTTGTGCAGGGATGGGGTAAATCATGCAGAGAATTCTATTGCCGCTATCGATCGTTGCGGCGCTTTATTTCGGGCCTTTATTCGCCGAAACGACATCCGGTTCGGTAACGGGCACGACCGAAAACGTCTTCAGTGGGAGCTTCTTTCTCGACAATATGGTTGGCTGTTTGACTGAACTGAGGGTCCCGATCGGGGAAGGCTGCGGCTTTGAGGGCTCCTTTAATGACTCGCCTATGGTCGGCCATGTGATCAATTACGCAGCGCTACTTGCGCTCGCGGCAGGCGTGCTCGGCGTCATTGGTTTGTTGCCGGTGATTGGCCGGCTGACCAGCATTGTCACGCTGCTCGCCGGGCTCGCCGCGCTCGCCGCGATGGGCCTTCTATCGTTGACGCTGATGGGAACGGATTCGGGTCTCGGGGCAATCCGCTGGGGTGTTTATCTCACCGCCGGGCTTGGTCTGTTGACGCTCATCGCCGGCCTTGCGGGCTTGCGCGGCAACGACTGACCGAAAGGAACGGCGGCCGGAAACGGTCGGCCAATTCTGAATAAAAAAAGGCCGCCATCATTTGGCGGCCTTTTCTATAGCAGCGCTGGTTGTGACAACCGCGCTCGCCCCCGAGTTCTGAGTCTTATCGAAGCGGCGAACGGCCCTGGCTGAGAAAGGCCGGCGCCGCTGCGCCTGCTGACGCCGCCGTCGCTGATTGCGCCTCGTCGTCGTCATTGGACGTATTCACCGGGCGCGGCGCCGGCGGGGCCGACGGACGCGAACGGCGGAAATCCTTCGCCGATGAATCCGAAAGCGGATCATCGGAATGACGGCAATTGCCCTCAAAATGCGCGCCCGTCTCAACGGACAGGGAGCTGTGGAGGATGTCGCCCATGATCTTGGCGGTGGCGGCGAGCGCCACAGATTTTGCACGGATCGCGCCTTCCACCGTCCCGCGAACGACAACCGTTTCGCAAACGACTTCGCCTTTCACGCTGGCTTTCTCGCCGATAATAAGCGAGCCGGCTTTGACGTCGCCTTCGAGCGCGCCGTCAAATTGAATTTCGCCGGACGAATTGACGTTGCCGCGCATGACGACGTCCGCGGAGATGATCGACGGCACGCCCGGCGCAGATTTCGCGCTCGATCGTTTCGTGGGAACCGGCGCACTGGCGGCCGCCGTGGTCTCGAAACGCGCAGACGCCGCTTCGTTCGCGTCCGCTGCTTTGTTTGTCTTAGCTTTCGAAAACATATCTACCTGCCTCGATGAAACGGCGCGGATTGACCGGACGCTTCCTGTAATGAATTTCGTAATGAACGTGCGGTCCCGTCGACCGTCCGCTATTGCCAAGTTCGCCGACCTGATCGTGCAATCTCACTTTCTGGCCGGACTTCACGGTGATGCGATTCATATGCGCGTAACGCGTTACAAAACCGTTGCCGTGATCGATTTCGACAACGCGGCCAAAGCCGGCGCGCGTCCCCGCAAATTTAACAACCCCCGCTGCTGTCGCCGTCACTGGCGAGGCCCAGGGCGCAGCAAAGTCTATGCCGTGGTGGCTTGAATGGCGGCCGTTGAACGGGTCGCGGCGAATGCCGAAGCCGCTGGTAAAACGCCGCTGAACGGTCAGCGGCGATGAGAGGGGGAGATATTCGATGACGCCCTGCAGGGCGTCGAGTTCGTCGATGGCGGCGGCGGCGCGATTGGCGTGGGTGTAAAACCGCGTCGGTGCGGCCCCCTCAAGGCCGGCGTCAATGAACGGGCCGCCCTGCGCGAGGGAGATATTCTGGATTTTCTTCGGCGTGATCAGCGCTTCCGGCGCGACGCCGGCGGACGCGATCACCTTCTTGTAGTTTTCAATCTGGCGTGAGGCTTCTTCTTCAACGGCGGCCAAAAGCTGGATCTGTTCGGAGAAAAGATCGGCCGCCGCTTTTTCCATAGATCCGATGGACTGCGCGGCTTCACCGCTCTCAAGCGCCCGGCGGCGCCGGTCCTCGGCCTCGGCTTCGGCTTCCTTGCGGAGAATGGAAACGCGCGATTGGCGCGGCGTCGGTTCGCCCGGCGCGACGTCGATCATCACCCGGTTGCCATTGACCGGTTTTTGCCCGTTCGGGCCGCCGGCTTCCGCGAGACCCGCGGCCTGTGCAGCGAGCTTGTCGTCAATCGAAGCCTTGCGCTCGATGATGTTCGACAGGGCCCGATGGCGGGACCATATGTCCTCCATGGTCTCGTCAAATTGCCGCTCGATCGTGTGATTTAAAAACGCAACGTCATCATAGGCTTGTTTGGATTCGTTCAAGCGCTTTGACAGATTTGTCTGCATCACCAGGCGCTCGCGCTCCTTGGCGACGATGATCTGTTCCTTGAAGACCACATTGACCGAGGCGTAAGCGACCCAAAGGAGGGCGCCGAGCGCGACAATGGCGAAGGCGATTTGGGTGTGCGCCGACATCGAGATGAAATGCACGACGCCGTCGCTGCGATGATAGATCTGCCGCTCTTTAAAGAGGCGACTGAATACACGTTTCATTTTGCCGGTACGACGGCTCATTCAACAAACGCCCCTTGGACACATAACAGCTGTTATGCGGCGCCACCCCTTAAGATATTGCAGCGCAAATCCGAACATTACGCAACAGTTATGTGATGGTGTAACGTGAATTTCCACTAACCCTTAACGGAACTCAATCCCAATATCCAGAATCTACGACGAAATTGTTTCAATCGGGGACGCTAATCACCGACGCCCGCCGTCCCGCGATCATATAAAGCAGGCTCCAGGCCGGCGGCGCGCCGCGCTTCCACGTTGAAAGGACCCTTGAGGCCCGCGGGGAAAAATTCCTGTTGAAGGCGGGGAAATACCTTGGCCGGCGCTTCGCCTTGGGCCGCGCACACCGCATCGAACCAGCGTTTTCCACAGGCGACATGGCCGATCTCCTCTCGATAGATCGTCTCAAGACAGTCGGCGCTGCCAGTGTCGCCGGCTGCGCGCAAGCGGCGCGCCATATCAGGGGTTACATCAAGGCCGCGCGCCTCCAGGATCAGGGGCGCCACCGCAAGTCGAGCCGCGACGTCGCCGGCGGTGCGATCCGCCGCCTCCCAAAGGCCGTCATGGGCCGGTAGCGCGCCATAGGCCGAACCGTATTCGGCGAGACGATCGGCGATCATGGCGAAATGACGGGCCTCCTCGGCGCCGAGAGCGACCCAGTCGCGAAAGAACGCGTCGGCGTCGAGGCGTGCCTCTCGGATCGCGGGCGCAAAACGCGTCGCCATGTCAAAGGCGAGATCGATGGCGTTGAACTCGATATGCGCGACCGCATGCAGAAGGGCGACGCGGCCCGCCGGCGAGCCGAGGCGGCGACGCGGCATCGTTCCGGGCGGGGCGAGCTTCGGGCGATCGGGGCGGGCCGGCCGCGCCGGCGGACGCGAAGCCTCAAATTGCGTGACAGGGCCCGACCCCGCCAACGCGGCGAGGGCGTTTTCAGCGGCGGCGCATTTCGCCTCCGGCGCCGCCGCGCGCAGGACCGTGCAGGCGGCCGCGACGGGGTCGATCGCTAAGCCCGTCAAAGCGCTTTGACCGCCGCCAGCACCTCGTCAGCATGGCCTTTGACTTTCACTTTCGGCCACACCTCGGCGATCTTGCCTTTTTCATCGATCAGGAACGTGGCGCGCTGGATCCCCATATATTTCCGGCCATACATGTTCTTTTCCACCCACACGCCATAAGCCTCGGTGACGTCGCCAGATTCATCCGCGCCGAGAGTGACTTTCAGTCCGTGCTTGTCCTTGAATTTCTGGTGCTTGGCGACGGTGTCGCGAGAAACGCCCAAAACTTGCGCGCCGGCGCGCTTGAACTTCGCGATATCCTCCGAGAACGCGATCGCCTCATTGGTGCAGCCCGGCGTGTCGTCTTTCGGATAAAAATAAAGAACGAGCGCCTTGCCTTTGAAATCGGCGAGGGAGACGGTTTCGCCGGCGTCTGTCGGCAATTTGAAAGAAGGGGCTTTGTCGCCGGGTTTCAAGCTGGTCATCGAAGGCCTTTCCATTGGATTAAACGTGGCGTTTGATAGGCGGCGCGCAAGCCCGCTTGCAACGACCCTTGCAGCGCTGCTTGTCTACGGATACGCCTTGCGTTTAGCTCTGTGCTTCGTCTTGGGGGGCGATGTTCAGTCGTTCAGGGGCGGCCGGCGACGGCCATGTAAAGCATGAAAAAGCGCGCCGCAAAGGCCGCACTGGTATTTATCGAAGTCACGGCGTTGCTTGCGGCGATCATTGCGGCGGGCGGGGCGCTTTTATACATGCGGCTGCGTCAAGGGCCGGTTTCGCTTGCGGGTTTCTCGGGGGTCGCCGAAGCGGCGATCGAACGGCGATTACCGGCGGGATATGACGCCGAGGCCGGCGGCCTATTGCTTTTGAATTATGGCTCGGCGGTGCGCCTTGAGATCCTAGATCTCACGATCGCCGACGAAGAGGGCGACGACATCGCGGCCGCTGATCGCGTCGACTTTGTCTTCAACCTCGCCGATCTCTTCGCCGGGTCGATCGGACCGCGCGAGATCGAGGCCGAGGGCGCGGCATTCCGGATCGTTCGAAATGCGCAGCGGGCGGTGAAAATTCCGGCCGCTCGGGGACGGCGCGGATCATTGTTCACCCAATCCTCGAACCTCGTTGAAGCGGGTTTTCTTCGTTCGGCGTTCAGTCGCGCTGAAATGCGCGATGTTGACGTTGTTTTTTTCGATGAGGCGTCAGGGCGGGCCTGGCGCTCCAAAGACGCTGTCCTCGCCTTTACGCGCACGCCGACGGGCGTATCCGGCGAATTGCGCGGATCGATTGACGGCGACGGGGAAAGCCACGCGCGCCTGGAGGCGGCCGGTTTTTATTCGGAAACGGAAGACCTCATCTCTATCTCCGCGCAAGGCCAGGATTTTCCCATCGGCGACTTATTGACGATGTTTTACGGCGAGCGCGCGCGCGTCGTTGATGCACCCGTCACCGGCCAGGCGGAGATTGAGTTCACCCCCGAAGGCAAGGTGCGCTCATCCGTCTTCAACGCCATGATAGGATCTGGCGCTTTGAACATTGGATCGCTCTCCGCGCCGATCGACTTCATCAAATGGCGCACCCGGTTTGATCCGGCTGAAAACGCCTTCTCGATAGACAGTTTCGAGTACGCCGTCGGCGAGAACAAAGGCGCCGTGAGCGGCGCTGTTCGCCTTGAATTCGAGGGCGATGCGCGCAGCCCGCAGCGGGTTCTCTTTGATATTGCGGCGACGGACGTCACGGCGGCGGCGCAGGGCTTTTTCGCAGCGCCCATCGCCGTCTCAACGGCGCAATTCGCCGGATCTTACGACGTTGAAGAAACGCGCCTGTTGATTGACCAGTTGGCGTTAGACGCGCTCGGCGTCAGCCTCGCCGGATCGCTTGGATATGAGCTGGGCGGGATCGACGAAACGGGCGCGCGCATGTCGCCGGGCGTCTCGGCCGAACTCGCGATGGCCGGCGCCCTCGATCCGCAACGGCTTCTTTCGGGTTGGCCGCTGACAGCCGGCCTTGGCGCGCGCGACTGGGTCGAAACCCGTCTTGAAACGGCTGTCATTGATAATGTCCGTGCCCGGATTGACGTTGAGCCAGGCGCCGTTACGCGCGTCGGCCATCTCCCGGATGAAGCGATGGAGGTCACCTTTGATGTCTCCGGCGCCAAAGCGTTCTACGTGCTTGGCATGACGCCGCTCACCGAGGCCGCCGGCTCTGGAACGCTTAGAGGCAACAGCTTTCTTCTCAAGGCGCGCACGGCGCGTGTCGGCGACGTCGATATCTCCGAGGGCGAGGTGGAATTCCCCGTCTTCACCCCGAAATGGCAGGAAACGTTTTACCGGTTTACAGCGACCGGTCGTTCAGAAGACATTCTCGCCGTTCTCGATCAAGCGCCGCTGAACCTCCTTTCAAAAATCAATCTGTCCCCGTCTCAATTTGCCGGCGAGGCCGTCGCCGAGATTGAAATCATGCGTCCGAATATGCGCGACGCCCCGCGCGACAGTTATGAGTATTATGGCGAGGCGACATTTGAGGGCATGACGGTGTCCGGTCTCGCCGGCGATGCGACGCTGACGGACGCCTCGGGCGCAGTGTCATTGAAGCCGCGCTCCATGACAGTCTCCGCCGAGGCCGACCTCGCCGATGCGCCGATCGATCTCGTCTGGAAAAAGAATTTCTACGCCGCGGAGGGGCCTTCTCAGATCAACGTGTCGGGCGTCTTTGACGCCTCGGTCGCCGATCTCTTCGGCCTTTCCTTGCGTCAATATGTGCGCGGGCCGGTCGCCGCCAAGGCGACCGCCGAAGGCGAGCTAGGCGACTTTCGCAACTTGGACATATCGGCCGACTTCACCGATGCAGGCATGTCGATCGATCTCATCGGCTGGTCGAAGCCGGCGGGCGCCTCTGCGCAGGGCGCGATTGCGCTGCGGTTCGACGGCGACGAAATCAGCGTCGACCGGCTTGAACTCGGCGGCGACAGCGTTGCGATGGAAGGCAATGCGCGGTGGAAAAGCGGCGCGCTCGAAGCTGCGGCTTTCCCCGTTTTCAAGTTCGGCGGCGCCGCCGATATCGCTGTTGCCGCGCGCCGAGCGCCGGGCGGCGAACTCGATCTGACGCTGACGGGCGACTATTTCAACGCCGGCCCGTCTGTTCTGCATTTCACAAAAGGCGACGGCATGAACGATCGCGCGGACGCGCAAGACGACGCCGACGCCGATTTGTGGGGGCGCGGGCTGAAACTGACGGGACGGATCGACCGCCTCGATCTGCGCAAGGGCGTTTCTTATGCAGACGCCAGCCTCGATCTATGGCGCGATGGCGAGGCGTTGCAGGCGCTCGACTTCTCCGCGCTCAATCAGGACGGCGCGCCATTGAAAGTCACGCTCGCGCGGACCGGCGACGAAGACGGCCCGGCGCGGCGCATCGACGTGCGCTCCAGCAATCTCGGCTACTTCCTGCAAGGGGTGACGGGCCTCGTCTCGCTGCAGGGCGGGGAAGGCTCCATGGCGCTATACTTTGGCGATCAAAACCGAAGCGGCGTCTATGGCGAACTGGAAGCGCGCGCGATGCATGTTGAAAACGCGCCGTTGCTGGCGCGCATCTTCTCCGCCGGCTCCCTCGACGGGCTCGCCAATCTCGTCCAGGGCGAAGGGATCGATCTGAACTACGCCTACGGACAATTTGATTTCGCTGACGACCGTTTGAATCTGCGGGATTTTCGCGCCACCGGCTCATCGGTCGGGATAACCGCCGAAGGTGATGTTTCCTTCGCCCGCGATGGCGTGATCGATATGATGGGCGCCGTGGCGCCCGCCTATCAGCTTAATTCCGCAATCGGCGCAGCGCCGATCATCGGCGATATTCTCGTTGGGCGAGAGGGCGAGGGGATCGTCGCGCTCTCTTATTCCGTGTCGGGCGCGGTGAATTCGCCGGATGTTTTCGTCAATCCGCTCTCGGCGCTGACGCCGGGCGTCTTCCGCCAGATATTCGAAGGCGGGCGTGCGAGCGAACCGCCAGCGCCTGCGCCAGAAGGTCCTGCGCCAGACGAGCCCGCGCCTAACCCAAACGAATAATGGCGTGCTTTTTCTTGCCGACGGAAATTTTCGCCGCGCCTTCTTCAAAGTCGTCCGCCGTCAACGCGCGCTCTTCGCGAACGGGCGCGTCGTTCAGCTTCAGCGCTCCGGCCTTGATGTGACGGCGCGCCTCGCCCTTTGAGGCGCAAAGGCCGGCGGCGAGATACTGATCTATCAAAGGGGCGCCAGCGCTGAGGTCTTTCTTCGACAGCGCGACGCTCGGCAGATCGCCGCCGGCGCCGCCGCGCGCAAAGACTTCTTCTGCAGTCGCCGCAGCGCTTTTCGCAGCGTCGCGCCCGTGCAACAGCGTCGTCGCCTCATTGGCGAGAATTTTCTTCGCCTCGTTGATCTCCGCGCCTTCAAGCGCGCCGAGCCGGCGCACCTCGTCCATGGGCAAGGTCGTGAACCGTGCCAGCAATTTGCCGACATCGGCGTCTTCCGCGTTGCGCCAATATTGCCAGTAGTCATAAGGCTTGAACATATCCGCGCTGAGCCACACCGCGCCGTCTTCGGTCTTGCCCATCTTTCGGCCCGAGGCTGTCGTCAAAAGCGGCGTCGTCAGACCGAAGACTTCAACACCGTCCTTGCGCCGGCATAGTTCGACGCCGTTGACGATATTGCCCCACTGGTCGGTGCCGCCCAGCTGCAGTCGGCAGCCATGGCGGTTGTAAAGTTCGTGGAAATCGTAAGCCTGCATCAGCATGTAATTGAATTCCAGGAACGTCATCGGGCTTTCGCGATCGAGCCGCAGCTTGACACTGTCGAAGGTCAGCATACGGTTGATCGTGAAATGCACGCCGTAATCGCGCAGAAAATCCACATAGCCGAGGGTCGAAAGCCAGTCGTCATTATTAACAAGAAGGGCGTCCGTCGGTCCGTCGCCGAACGTCAGAAATCGTTCAAAGGCGGTCTTGATGCCGGCGATATTTGCGTCGATCTCGGCGTCGGTCAGGAGCTTGCGCTGCTCGTCCTTGCCGGTCGGGTCGCCGACCTTGGTGGTGCCCCCGCCCATCAGCGCAATCGGCCGATGACCGGTCTGTTGCAGCCAGTAAAGCAGCATGATCTGCAAGAGCGAGCCGGCGTGGAGTGAGGGCGCTGTCGCGTCGAACCCGATATAGCCCGTGACCGGGCCGGCCGCGCAGGCCTCGTCTAGGCCCTCAAGGTTTGTGCCTTGGGCGATGAAACCGCGTTCTTCAAGAACGTTCAGGAAATCGGAACGATAGGTCATGGCGTGAGCAGGTTGGCGTCGGCGGGACGAACGGCGTTAGCATGGGCCCGCACGAAATCCAATCGCCCGCGCCGGTCGACAATCAAGAAATGCTTGAGACTTTTTCTGATAATGGCGGGGCAAAGGAAAGATGACGACAGATGGCTGACCTTTTGACGGCGCTTGGCGTGATGAGCGGAACCTCGCTCGACGGCATTGACCTTGCGTTATTGCGCACCGACGGCGAGGATCGCGTCGAACCCGGCCCGGCCATGAACGTTCCCTTTGAACGCGAACTCAAGATCGTCCTGCGACGGGCCATCAAGGCGGCGCTCGAGGGCCGCGACGGGGCCGCTGATATCGGGAAGGCGGGCGGCGAGGTGACGCAAGCCTACGCCGCCGCGATCGAACGCTTCCTTGACGAGAAGGGCGTCGCCCGCGCGCAAATCGACGTCATTGGTCTGCACGGTCAGACCATCCTGCATCGCCCGCCGCTGGAGCCTGGCGTCGTCGGGCGCACATGGCAGATCGGCGACGGCGCCGTCGTCGCCGTGGAAACCCGGATCGACGTCGTCAACGATTTCCGCGCTGCGGATATGGCGGCGGGCGGCGAGGGGGCGCCGTTTGCGCCGGTTTATCACCGCGCGCTGGTCGCCGCCGGCGACGAGGCGGGCGCCGTCGGCGTCGTCAATGTTGGCGGCGTCGCCAATGTCACTTTCGTTCATGAAAGCCGTCGCGCCATCGATCTCCTCGCCTTTGATTGCGGGCCGGGCAACGGCCTGCTCGACGAATGGCTGGAATTGAAAACCGGTGAGGCGATGGACCGCGACGGCGCGCTGGCGATGGCCGGGACCGTCAACGATGAAGCTTTGCGGATGATGTTGCTCCATCCCTTTTTGCGGCGGCGCCCGCCGAAATCGCTCGACCGCTATGACTTCAAGCTCGACCATGTCTTGAAGCTGACGCCGGAAGACGGCGCGGCGACGCTGACCGCCTATACCGCCCACTGCATCGCGCGCGCCGAAGATTTTTTTCCCGAGAAAGTCGCGAAGTGGATCGTTTGCGGCGGCGGGCGGAATAATCCTGCGATCATGGCCGCGCTCGCCGATGCGCTGGACGCGCCGGTCGAGCCGGCCGAGGCGGCTGGTTGGCGCGGTGATGATCTGGAGGCGGAGTGTTTCGCCTATCTCGCTGTGCGCAGCTTGCGCAAGCTGCCGCTATCCTATCCGAAGACGACCCGGGTCCCGTCGCCTGTTTGCGGCGGCGTTTATCACCGCGCGCCAATTTGAGCCGCTCGCGCGTTGCGGGACCGCGCCATCCCGCTTAGGCTTATGAATATGGCGGGTGAAAAGAGAAAGCAGGATTGTCATGGCGCAGAAACTTTCAAATGACGAGCGCAAGGCCTTTTTCGCCGATCACCCCGACTGGAGCGCCGTTGACGGGCGGGACGCCGCCAGCCGGGAATTCAAGTTCAAGGATTTCAATGAAGCTTTTGGCTTCATGACCCGCGTCGCGATCGCCGCCGACAAGGCCGACCATCACCCCGAATGGTCGAATGTTTACAACCGCGTTGAAGTCACGCTGACGACCCACGACGCAGGCGGGTTGTCGTCGAAGGACGCCGATCTTGCGGATTTTATTGACGCGGCCGCAAAGAAGTAGACGCGCGGCCACAAATCCGCCCTTTCGCGGCCTTCTCTCCGCCGGCGAGCGGGGCTAGAAAGAGACGTGAAATCAACGGGGAAAGAGAAACATGGCGACAATCGCCCTTGTCGATGACGACGAAAACATCCTGACTTCTGTCTCGATCGCCCTGGAGTCCGAAGGCCATACGGTCAAAACCTTCGAAGACGGCGCGGCTGCGCTCGATTACGTCTCGGCGACGCCGCCCGATCTTGTCGTTTCCGATATCAAGATGCCGACCATGGACGGCATGGAGCTCTTGCGCCGCATTCGGCAGAAATCGAGCCTCCCGCTCATCTTCCTGACGTCGAAAGACGAGGAGATCGACGAGGTCCTCGGGCTGACCATGGGCGCGGACGATTACGTGAAAAAACCATTTTCGCAGCGTCTGCTCCTGGAGCGGGTGAAGGCGGTCTTACGCCGGCGCCAGGCCGACGAGTCTCCGAGTTCGGAAGACGAAAAGAAAATCCTGCGCCGCGGCAGCCTGACGATGGACCCATTGCGCCACGCCAGCTTGTGGAACGAAAAACCGGTCGTGCTGACCGTCACCGAATTCCTGATCCTTCATGCGCTTGCGCAACGCCCCGGCTTCGTCAAAAGCCGAGACGCCCTGATGGATGCGGCCTATGACGACCAGGTTTATGTCGACGACCGGACTATCGACAGCCACATCAAGCGCATCAGGAAGAAATTCCGACAGGTCGATCCGGAATTTGATTCGATCGAAACCCTTTACGGCGTCGGTTACAAATACAAGGAAGATTAAACTGCGATGACCCAGGAGGGCGTGACGCCGACGCGACGACGCCGCGCGCGCGTGGCGCCCTCGCGTCTGACCCTCACAATCGTCGTCGCCAATGTCTTTGGCCTCCTGATCTTGCTCCTCGGCTCCCTCGCGCTTACGAATTACCGAGACGGCCTTGTCGCAGCCAAACTCGAAGGCGTTCGCGCCCAGGCGCAGATCATCGCCGACGTGCTCGCCCAGGTCGCGATCGACGAAACCTCTTGTCAGCCCGTGGACGAGGCGGACGTTGAACGCCTCGGCGAAGAAACGACGCTGTGCTCGCTCGCGCTCAACCAGACCGACGTGCGCGAGGTGTTCAATCGGGTGTGGGACAGCTTTGAGGGTCGTGTGCGAATCTTCAATGCGCCGCAAACCTTCGAGGACCCCCCGGTCTCGGACGCTGCATTGTTGCTGATTGAGGACATTGTCCTGCGTCAGGATCGGATTGTCGCGGAAACCTTGCCGCCGATCGACGCCGATGGCCGCCGCGAGCCGCTGACGCTCGAGGCTGTCTGGGACAGGGTGATGCGCTTTTTTTCGAGCGATTATCACGCTGAGGCGGCCCGGCGTTCGCTGGAGGACGAACTTAATGAAGCGCTCGATTCATCGCCGTTCGCGGAAGAACGGGGCGCCGCCTCGGTGCGCCTTGATGAGGAGGGCGAACTTGTCGTCTCGGTGACGGTGCCGATCCGCCGCGTGCAGGCGATTTACGGCCTCGTAACCGCAGAGACCGGCGGCATCGACGATCTCGTTGAGCGCGCGCGGCTTTCGATCCTTCCCTTTTTCGGGCTCGCCATGGCGGCGGCGATCTTGTCGTCCCTCGTTTTAACGGCCCGCATCGCCCAGCCGATCCGCCAGCTCGCCGTAGCCGCCGACAGGGTGCGCGAAGGGATCGCCGCAGCAGGACGCGCGCGCATTCCTGACTTCACCCGGCGCAAGGACGAAATCGGCGAGCTTTCCAGTTCTCTCAAATCGATGACGCAAGCGATCTATGCGCGCATCGACGCGATTGAGACCTTCGCCGCCGACGTCTCCCATGAACTTAAGAATCCGCTGACCTCGATACGAAGCGCGGCGGAAACGCTTCAAATTGCGAAAACCCCGGAACAGCAGGAGAAACTCCTGACCGTGATCCAGAAAGACGTCGCGCGCATGGATCGGCTGATCACCGATATCTCGAACGCGTCCCGTCTCGATGCGGAGCTTGGACGCGAAAGTCGCGATGCGGTCGACCTCGCTCGCTTGATCCGGGACATCGTCGGCGCATATGGCGAAACGCAGAAAGACGGCGAGGCGCGCGTTGAGTTCTCCGATCCGCTGCAGGGCGTTTATATTCTCGGCAACGCGCCTGCGCTCGGCCAGGTCGTGCGCAACATTATCGACAATGCGCGCTCTTTCAGCCCGGCGGGCGGGGCCGTGCGCGTCTTTCTTGAAGCGCCGACGCAGCGCGAAGCCATTGCGCGGTTGATTGTTGAAGATGACGGGCCGGGCGTGCCGCCGGACAATCTCGAATCGATCTTCAAGCGGTTTTATACAAAGCGTCCGGCGGGGGCCTCATTCGGCAAAAACTCGGGCCTCGGCCTCGCCATATCGCGCCAGATCGTCGAGGCCCATGGCGGGCGGATCTTTGCAGAGAACCGGCTCGCGAACCCCGCCGATCCCGCCGGCGAGCGGCGCGGCGCGCGGTTTATTGTTGAATTGCCGACCGATTAACGTCACGATTCGGCTGGACTTTAACCTTTTGCGACGCAACATTGCGCGATCTTAAGAGCCGTTCGGAGCGCCTTGAATGATTGGGTTGGTTGTCGTCACGCATGGGCGGCTGGCGGAAGAATTTTTGTCCGCGGCGGAGCACGTGGTTGGCCCGCAGGAACAGATCAAGGCGGTCTCGATCGGCCCCGACGACGACATGGAGAAGCGCCGCGCCGACATTCTTGAGGCGGCGCAGGGCGTCAATACGGGCGACGGCGTCATCATCCTAACCGACATGTTCGGCGGCACGCCTTCCAATCTCGCCATCGCCGTTATGGAAAAAGCGAACGCTGAAGTTGTCGCCGGCGTCAATCTGCCGATGCTGATCAAGCTGGCGACGGTGCGCGCCGACGGCGATCTCGAGGAGGCGGTCAAGGCGGCGCACGAAGCAGGACGCAAATATATCAACGTGGCGTCTTGGGTGCTCGCAGGCGACGCAGAAACGTAAGAGCGGGTGCGGGAAGAGCGACGCTATGCCAAAAGCCACCCGCGAGGCCATCATCCGAAACAAGCTCGGTCTTCATATCCGGCCTTCGCGGCAGCTCGCGACCCTTGTCCGCAAATATGACGCAGAGGTCATTATCCGCAATCAGGAACGCACAGCATCCGCTGAGTCCCAGCTCGATCTCTTGATGCTTCTTGCAACGGTCGGCAGCGCGGTCACCATCGAAGCCGATGGTCCGGATGCGGAGGAGGCTGCGGCTCAACTCGCAGCGCTCATCGAAAGCGGTTTCGGCGAAGAGATCTGAAGATCAGGCCGACGGCTCGCCCGGGGCTTCGTCGAGACGAACGGTCTGACCATTTCGCAGGCGCTCTCCGCCGCGAATGACGAGCCGGTCGCCGGCCTTGATATCGCCGATCACCTCGATGAATTCACCTTGTGCGACGCCGAGCTCGACATCGACCTGGCGCGCCGTGTCATCATCGCCGATCACGAACACAGAGATGCGCTCAGCGCGCAAAACGAGCGCGTCCCGCGGCGCCGCGATGACGGATTTCGCCGCCGCCGCCGGCAGGGCGACGCGCACCGCTGAACCAATAAACCAGTTTGATTGCGGCAAAGCGAAACGCAGCTCCAGCATTCGCGAGCGTTCATCGCCGACCGGCACGACTGCGCGCAACTCCGCGTCGGCGCTTTCCGCGCCATAACGAATGGTAACCGCATCGCCTGCGGCGACATTGCCAACCAGCGTCGCCGGCGCGCGCGCCGTGACTTCAAGCTCCTGAATGTCGACGAGCCGAACGAGCGCAGTGCCTGGATTGGCGAATTCGCCGACCTGGATTTCTTGGTTGACGACGCGGCCTGCGAAGGGCGCGCGCACAAGCGTTCGCTCGAGCGTGACTTCAGCGCGCGCAAGCGCCACTTCAGCCTGCGTTAACGCCTGTCGAGCCTCGTCTCTATTGGCGCGCATCTCATCGAGCGATGCCTCGCTTTCACCGGCTTCTTCGCCAAGGCCCTCATAACGCGTGACCAGTCGGTCGAGATAATC
>JBCBSE010000037.1:0-16641 GCA_039819305.1 Pseudomonadota bacterium | reverse complement strand
AGAACGAAGTTGACGACACCTACGAACGCATGCGCGAGGACGTGAGCCTTCGTAATATTGCTGCGCCCGCGCCGGATCGTCGACGGGAATGCAAAGCTCTGAAACCAGATATTGGTCAAGGCTCACGTCCTCGCGCATGCGTTCGTAGGTGTCGTCAACTTCGTTCTCGCTGATGCGCACCCGATCACGATACCGGCCCTGGACGAGGTCAGGCCAAAGGATGTTCACCTCGATCTGTGGCCGAAAAATGTTCTCTGAAACCCCTTGCGAGTTGAGCAACGCGACAAGCGCCTCTGGCGTCAGGTTTGACTGCGCCGCGAGGACGGCGAACTCCTGAGCGAACTGCGCATCGGAAAAATCCATCTCGAATTTCGCCGTTTCTTGAAGCTTCAGCTTTTCCTCAATGAGGTCGCGCAATGATTGGGCCTGCAATTGCGGCAATGCTTCTTTCGGGATCGATCCGCCGGCGGATATCATGGCGAGGCGCATGCGCTGGCGAACGTCATAGGTCGTGATCACCGCGTCATTGACCACGGCGGCCACCGCGTCCCGCGGCACGCCCGAACGCCTTATGACGTCTTCGCTAGACGGCTGCTCTTGGGCTCCGCCCGGTGCTTGAGCATTCCCCGTCGATTGCGCAAGGCTTGCATCGGCGTATAGCATTGCCGCACAACTTATTGAAAATAATATGAAAAAACGCATCTAGGCTTTACCGGTTCCATTTTGGCGCTGCGATCAGAGAGGTCCGACGCGATTGTCGGCGAAGCGGCCTTGCTGGTCTCCCTAGTTCGCGGACGTGGCGAAAAATAGGCGATTTTGCCTTTAGCGCAAGCATCGCCTGCGCGAACCATTATTGAACCAGCGATCGCAGGGAGAATGTCAACAAGAAGAGTTCGTCGGGCTCCAGATTGGTCGTGCGCGTCCGGTCGCGGCGATAAGTGACGCCGAAGGTTGAGCATTCGTCTTCGTAGCCGATGGTGAAATCCTGGCGTATCGTCCGGTCGCCTACGAGGTCGAGCTGCCACGCTCCGCCAACGCTCCAATTGCGCGTGATGCGGAATTTTCCGGATGCGGTTAATTCCTCGCGTCGAACAAGGTTGGCGCTCACATTCTCCTCGGCGAGGCGGACGTAAGATACGTTGCCGGCGACCCTTCCCACATTGAAGAAGGCGATCGACTCCGCGCGCGCGATGGTGTTTTCCTCGGTGTCGAGGCGGAACCGGTTCTCAAATCCGAAGGCCGACTTGTACCGGAAATTCACGCTGCCGACGACGTCTGAAGACGTTTCGCCAAGCCCCGCTGAGAAGTCGAAGGCGTCCGTCGATTGCACGCGGAATTGGCGCCCGATTTCGGCCTCGACCTCAACGCCGTTTGGCCAGGTCGCCGACGCCGCGAGACCGATATTTGCGCGTTGACCGTCCTCGAAAGAATCGAACCCGGTCGCTTTGTTGTAATCAAAGAGGCCGGCGTAATCGAATTCAATGCTTTGGGAGTCTTCGTTGATGATATCGTTGTCATTCCTGTCCGCCGGGCTGGCGATCAGTTGAACGCGCGGCTCTAAAATTAGCCGCCCGCCGCCGTCAAAATCCCGCGAGAGCGGATACGACCATTCAACACCGACCGTGGGCGCCAGCCGGGACACAAACTCAGTGTCGTCGCCGCTCGTCAGGCCGGGGAAATTCACCGCACACGGGCTAAGCGGGTCGTTGCAGATTTCGGTGCCTTCCGCCAAATCCTGGTAGAAATAGGCGTCCGCGCGCGCCTCGGCGAATAAATGAAAGCGATGCCCGCCAGACGTAATGATATCGCGGTCCCAATTGGCCGCCGCCGTAAACCGTTGCGAGTCGGTGCCGGCGGTGCGGTATATCGAGGCGATGTTGCCGTTCAACACGACATCGCCGCCCGCGAACACATTCTGAAACCTGCGGTTGAAATCAATCAGCGGCAGAACGTAAGGAATGGTTGATTCATCGTCCTGTTCCCGCAAGCCCTGAAACAGATAGGTATCGACGGTTAGCCTGGAGGCGTCATCGGCGCGCGCCAGACGGAAATTCGATCTCAGCTGGTTCGTTGCGCCGCGATCAAGCTGCTGGCCGAGATCGCCGCGCCGCCGCACGTCATAACGCCGCAGATAGGTGTCGTCAGAGACGCGTTCGACATCATAGCTCGCCCGCCAATGATCGCCGAGATTCTGGAAACCGCGGCCAAAATAGTGCCAGCGAATGCCCGGGATGCCGTCGTCCGGGTTGTTCTCGTTGTTGAAGTCGATCACGCCGCCCTGAAAGACGTGATAGCCGTCCTTGAAGCGGCGTCGGTATTCGCCCTGCCAGAGAACGCCGTCATTGGCCGTGTATCTCGGGTAAAAGGTGGCGTCTTCGGAATTTGAAAGAGCGAAATAATAAGGCAGCTCGAAATTGAAACCGAGACGACTGGAAGCGCCGACGCGCGGGGTTAGAAATCCGGACTGGCGCTCGACAGAAGGGTCAGGTCCCTGGAGAAACGGCGTGTAAAGGATCGGAACGCCCTTGAGCTCGAAAAAGGCGTGTCGAAACCGGATCACCTTTCGTTCCGCATCGCGCGTTACGCGCAGCGCCTTGATCCGCCAAGTCGGCGTCTTCGCATCACCGTCGCGGTCGCAGACATTGCACGCTGTGAAGACAGTCCGGTTAAGCCGCGTGCGCGCGCCGCGTTCTTGAACCGCATCTGCGGCGGCGATGCGCGCATTATCGGCCAGCAACGCCGAGAAATTTTCTGCGAGCCCGTCGCGAAGATCGCCCGATAGGATTACGGACCCTGCAAAAATCGTTTCCAAATTCTTGTCAGTGACCGAGACGTTCCCTTCCGCACGGACGATGTCCGTCGCCGGGTCATATATGAGCCGGTCCGCGCGCAAATACCGGTCGCCGAAATAGGCGCGCACATTGCCTTCGGCGATGATCGGTCCGTCGTCGACGTCGCGCCAGACCGTATCGGCCTCGAAAAGAACTTCATCGGTCTCAGAAACGCCAAGCGCTTCGCGGGTCGCTTCGTCCTGGAAAGCCGACGCCGGCGCGATCGGCGCTGCAACGCCGGCGAGCGCCGTTGACAGGAAAAGCCGAAAAATGACGCGACTGCGATTCACGAAGACTCCGGGCGTCGGCGCGAAGAGGGGAATATGGGGCGAATCGCCGAGCGAGACAGTATCGAAGAACCGATAAATGACCTTGCGCGGCAGGTCCAGCCGACGCCAGCGCTCAACCGTCCTCGAGCCGCAACAGCGCCGTGATCGCAGCAAGGCTGGCGGCGGCGCCCGGCGCCCAGGCGGCGAGGGCAACCGGTGCAATCTCGGATTCGCCGAGCGCCGTCGATACTGCGGAGAGTACATACAGAAGAAAACCCGCTCCGATCGACAAAACGACCAGCTGCAGTTGGCCGCCTGATCGCACAGGGCGCATGGAGAAGGCGGCTGCGATGAGGATCATGGCGATCAATTTCAGCGGCGTCGATAACAAATCGTGAAACCGGATTTCATAGCGTGTCGTCGGCAGTCCGGCGGCCTCCGCGAGGCGAATGAAACGCGGCAGCCGCCAAAGGGAGACGGTTTCGGGCGACTGAATGCGTTCATTGAGATCTTCGCTCGTCAGCGATGTCTGCAAAGCATAGATCGGCGCCTGTCGCTGGATGGCGTCGCCGGCGGCCGTGATCAAAACGTCATGCAACTCCAGCGTCTCTCCGGAGAGGACGGCGCGCGATGCGTCGAGGCGTTCGACAAAATGGTGGTTTGCGGTGAAGCGCCAGACGGTGACGGCCATAAGAGCGCCAGCGGCTCGATCGTGGGTCGTCGCGTTGATGACGATCGAAGCGTCATCGGTTTTCTGCCGCAGCCATATGCCGTCCTTGAACACCTTCACAAGGTCGGAGGACGCGCCGCGCGTTTCCGCCTTCAAAGTCTCTGCATAGGCGCGCATCTGCGAGGACACCGGATCGATGATTGTAATGATGACAACCCCGGCAATAGCAGCAAGCACCGCCGCAGGACCAATCAACCGCCAGACTGACAGACCAGCAGCGCGCATGACAGAGAGCTCTGAACGTTTGTTCAACTGGTGAAACATCCAGATCGAACCAAAAAGGAAAACGAAGGGCGCCAGCATTTCGAGGATCGACGGCGCGCGCAGGAGGGTCAGCTGGACCGCGAAGCCAAGTCCGACATGTTCAAATTTTTCCGCATACCGCATATTTTCAAGAAAATCGATGAGCAGTATAAGCAAGGCGAGAACAATGAGAAGCCCGCCAACGCCGTAAGCGGCGCGCAGGGCAATATAGCGAAATAGCGTCGCGGGCGGCGTCATTGGCGCCTCCGCGCCCAGGTGAAACTGATCCTGCCGGTCTCGAAGGCCGGCGCAAAAAGCATGATCGCCACAATAAACGCCGCCTCTGTCGGGATCGCATATAACAGCCAATAGCCGCCTTTTTCGGCAACGAGGCTTTGGGCGAGGAACCCCCCGATTCTCAACAGCGTCACGACCGCCCCTGCAACGACGATGCGCCAAATATAGCCGCGGCGGCTATAGGGGCCGCCGATCAGCGCATAGAGCGCGATCAGCGCGTAACTAAAAATGTAAATTGGGTTTGCGAACCGGGCGTGGCCCTCGGCGATCAATTTGCCTTCGTTGACCCGGTCGTAACGCTTGGTGAGATCTGGATTGAACAACTCGCGCGGATAACGCTCGGTCATTTCAAGCGTCAGCTCGCCAGCGCCGTCGCGATAACCCGCGACATTGACCGCGAGTTCCTCGAACGGGACCAACGCGACCTCGCCGGTCTGCGGGTCGCGCCGCTGAAGATTGCCCTCTCTGAGAAAAAGCATCGGCCCATTTTCTGTTTCCGCGAGGAGGGCGCGCGCCGCCATGTAGGTCTTCGTGTCGTCTGGGTCGCGATAGTCATTCACAAGCAAGCCGACAAACTGACCACCGGGCCGGGCGTCGTCGATATAGATCGTGAAGCCGTCAATCAGCGTTGTGAACTCGCCGCTGCGCAGAACGGCCGAGGCGACATTCGCGCGGACGTCTGCGATATTCTGTTTTAGGACCCGATAGGTGCGCGGCATCAGATCGATGTTGACATAAAGCGTTGCAAGCGCGCCGACGGCCGTCAGCGCCAGTATCGGCGCCGCGAGCCGGCGCCGGCTGACGCCGGCGGCGAAAAGGACCGCGATCTCGCTGTCTGAATGCAAGCGATAGAGCGCGTAAACGATCGCCGCGAAAACGGAGAAGGGGATGATCAGCGCCAGAAGGCTCGGAATGATGAGAAGCGAAAGATAGGCGAACAGGCCGATGCCGGCGCCGTGTTCGACAACGATGTCGACCCTGTTCAGCGTCTGGGTCATCCAGACGATAAGTGTCACCGACCCCAGAATGAGCGCCAGCGGCGTCAGACACTGACGGAGGATATATGCGTCGAGACGTCTCAAATCGATGCGGGCTTCCTTTTGAGCGCGGGGCGATTAGAGTGCCGCCGCATCACCGCTGCGGGCCTAGCATGGATCGGCCATGGGAGGAATCATGCGATCGAGCCGATCCCGCCCGCCATGCAGCGCCAAATGAGAGCGGCCCCGCCGCCAAAGAAGAAGAGGGATGAATGCAAATTACGTTTTCCGCCGCCGCCTTGCCGAAAAGCGGCGCGCTGCTGGTGCCGGTCTTTGACGACGCCAAGCCGACTGACGCCTTTTCCGCCATCGACAAGGCTTCGGGTGGGGCTCTTTCGCGGGCGATGAAAGCCGCGGCCTTTAAGCCCAAAAAGGGCAGGACGCTCGATATCGTTTCACCTGGCGACCTCGATAATGGCTATGTCTTTCTCATCGGCGCAGGGCCCAGGAAGTCATTTGACGCGCTGAGCGCGCAGGCGCTTGGCGGAAC
Source organism: Pseudomonadota bacterium (assembly GCA_039819305.1). GTDB lineage: Bacteria > Pseudomonadota > Alphaproteobacteria > Caulobacterales > Parvularculaceae > Hyphococcus. Next base: position 10,744 of record JBCBSE010000037.1, on the reverse strand, counting down.
CGGCGCTGCGAAAGCGCTGGCGACGCGGGAGACGAGCGCCGTTTTCGCGCTGGCCGGCATTTCCGGCGGCAAGATATCGGCGGGCGAGGCCGCGGCGCGCGTCGCGCATGGCGCGCGACTTCGCGCTTACCGGTTCGACAAATACCGCACTAAGGAAGAAAAAGACGACAAGCCGACGCTGAAAAAGATCGTCGTCAATACGCCGGCGAAGGATGCGCGCGGCGCCTATGGCGATCTCGACAAACTTGGCGACGGCGTTTTCCTGACCCGCGATCTCGTTTCTGAACCAGCGAATGTTCTGTATCCGCAGGAATTCGCCTCGCGATGCCGCAAGCTCGAGGCGCTTGGGGTGAAGGTGAAAATTCTCGGCGAAGCGGAGATGAAGAAGCTGGGGATGGGCTCCCTTCTCGGCGTCGGACAGGGGTCAGACCGGGAATCGAAACTGGTGGCGATGGAATGGATGGGCGGCAGAAAGACTGATCCCGTTACCGCTTTTGTCGGTAAGGGCGTCACCTTCGACACCGGCGGCATATCAATCAAGCCCGCGCAGGGCATGGAGGACATGAAATGGGATATGGGCGGCGCCGGAGCCGTTGCCGGGGCCATGGCAGCGCTTGCTGGGCGCAAGGCGAAAGCCAATGTCGTCGGCGTAATCGGGCTGGTTGAGAACATGCCAGACGGGAAAGCCCAGCGGCCCGGCGATGTCGTCAAATCGATGTCGGGCCAGACGATTGAAGTCCTGAATACTGACGCGGAAGGCCGCCTTGTTCTCGCCGACGCCTTGTGGTGGACCCAGGAGACTTACAAGCCGAAGACGGTGATTGATCTCGCGACCCTTACCGGCGCGATCATCGTCTCCCTCGCCCACGAATTCGCGGGCGTCTTCACCAAGGACGACGCGCTAGCCAAAAAGCTCGATGCGGCTGGCGAGGCGAGCGGCGATCTTCTTTGGCGGATGCCGCTGACAAAAGCCCATGACGAAATGATTAAGTCCGAGATCGCCGATATGCAGAATATCGGCGGCAAGGGCGGCGGCTCGTCGACAGCGGCGGCGTTTCTGGGACGATTCATCAAGGACGAGGTTTCCTGGGCACATCTCGATATTGCGGGCATGGCCTGGAACACGAAAGACAAGCCAACCTGTCCCAAGGGCGGCGCCGGCTACGGCGTCGCGCTACTCGACGATTTCATCCGGACCAATTACGAGTAGGACATGAAAATGCTCGCCAGCATCCTGATCGGTCTTTTGATTATCGTTTCGTTGATCGGCGCCGGATTATTTTATCTCGGTCAAAAGTCGCAGGATGGCGACGCGCCGGGGATCGTCGACGGGACCTTGGCCGTCTGTCCGGGCTCGCCGAATTGCGTCGTCAGCGAAGCGCACGCCGATGACGATCATCGCGTTGCGCCTTTGCCGCTTGCCGCCTGGGAAAAACTGCCCAACGCGATCGGCGACGCCGGCGGCACGATCACGCAGATCAACGAGAGCTATATCGCGTCAACCTTTACCTCGAGCGTGTTCAAGTTCGTTGATGACGTCGAATTTCGAAAAGCGGATACGGAAGTCCATGTTCGCTCGGCGAGCCGGGTCGGCTATTCGGACCGGGGCGTCAATCGCGAACGTGTTGAAGCGTTGCGCGCAGCTGTTCAATAACGGTTTCCGCCGTCTTTCGGAGATTGTCGAACATCGAAAACGCCTCTTTAGCGGCGCTGGTGATTCGATTCGAAGCTGATCAAGGGCGCAGAATTGACTGAAGTCCTGTTCTATCATTTGGAGCGCGCTCGGCTCGACGATGTCTTGCCGGGGCTCCTTGAAAAAACCCTGGAGCGCAAGTGGCGAGCGGTCGTGCGCGCATCGTCGCGCGAAGCGGTTGAGGCGTTGGACGCGCATCTTTGGACCTATTCGGACGAAAGCTTTCTGCCCCATGGTGCGGCCGGCGACGGCGAGCGGCAGCCGGTTTGGCTGACGGACGGCGATGATGTCCCCAACGGCGCAAATGTTTTGTTTCTTGTAGCCGGCGTCAATACGGACATCGCCTCGCTCGCCAATTTCGAGCGCTGCGTTTTAATTTTTGATGGCCGCGACGAGGACGCGGTGTCCGAAGCGCGAGCCTTCTGGAAAGAAGCGACCGCGGGCGAGCATGCGGCGACTTATTGGAAGCAATCGCCCGCCGGGCGATGGGAAAAGCAGGGATAGGGCGCATCGATGTTGTATCCCTTGCTATACGGATCGTCTGTTATCGCATCCGCTTTGCGGCTGGGCGCCGGTTGGGGAAAGGCGAATGCCGGCCAGGGCGCGCCAGAGACGCTGCCGATTCTTTATGAGTTTGAGGGGTGTCCGTATTGCCGCATCGCGCGCGAGGCAGTTTCCGAGGCGGGGCTTTCGGTTCTCGTGCGTCCCTGCCCGAAAGGCGGGCGCCGCTTTCGTCCCGATGTCGCGGCTCGCGGCGGCAAGGCGCAGTTCCCCTTTTTCATCGATCCGAATACCGGCGATGAAATGTATGAAAGCGCCGACATCGCGAGGCACATCCGCCGCAATTATGGGCGCGGCGCTTCACCCTTGCATTACCTCGGTCCCTTTAACGGCGTGCTGTCGCAGTTCTCGACCCTATCGCGTCTCGCCGCCGGAACCTTTCGTCGCAATTCCAGAGACGCGGAGAGGCCGCTTGAATTCATCGGCGCCGAACGCGATCCCGGCGCGCGTCTCGTAAAGGAGCGGTTGTGCGCATTGGAACTTCCCTATGTTTGGCGTCCGACGGGCGCCGCTCGCCTCGCTGATCCCAACACGGATCAAGAGATTTCCGGCGCGCGCGCCATCCGCGCTTATCTCGCGACGACATACGGAGCGTGAAAAGCGCTGACATAGATCGCTTCCGCGCGCGGCTCGTGGCGTGCCGAGACGAACTTGTCGCCCTTTCCGCCGCCAGCGCGCAAAGCCGCAAGCCTGTGGAGCTTGATCAACAATCAGTCGGTCGGCTGTCGCGTCAGGACGCCTTGCAACAGCAGGCGATGGCGAATGCGCAAGAAGCGCGACGCTCGCTTGATCTTAAGAAAATCGAAGCGGCGCTGCAGCGCATCGAGGCTGGGGACTTCGGCTATTGCGAGGATTGCGGAGAGGCGATTGCGCGCCGCCGGCTCGATATCGATCCGACCGCGCGGTTATGCGTCGACTGCGCCGCAGGCTAAAGCGACGCGCCAAGGGAGACGAGATAAGCGGCGTAGCCGGCGACCAGAATGCCGCCCTCCAGTCGTGAGAGGCGCCGGCCCGAGATCGCGAAGACAATCAGCGCCGCCGTCGCCGCCAACATCACCCAGATGTCGACGACCAGAATGCGCGCCGGCGCAGCGAAGGGCGCGGTCAGGGCCGTTGCGCCCAGTATGCCCAGGATGTTGTAGATGTTGGAGCCAACGACGTTGCCGAGGGCGAGCGCGCTTTTTCCGCGACGCGCTGCGGCGAGGGAGGCGGCGAGCTCTGGCAGCGACGTGCCGACGGCGACAATCGTCAGACCGATGATCGCCTCGGAGACGCCGAACCCTGTCGCGATCTCGACCGCGGCGCCGACAAGCAGCTTTGCGCCGACCATCAACAACGCCAGGCCGCTCAGGGACAGGCCCATTGCAATCGCAATACCGCTCTCAGCCGAGGGCAAGGCGGCGGCTTCGGCTTCGTGTCGTTTTGTCTCTGCCGCCTCAGGCGCACGGCGTTCAGTGCGATAGGCGATGTAAAGATAGGCAGCGAGGCCGAGCAGGAAGGCGGCGCCGATCGTTCTACCGAAAGACCCGGCGAGGGCGGCGGCGATGCAGGCGATGGTTGCAAACGCAAGGGCGGGCGCATCGCGCCGGAAAGCGCCCGGCTCGACGGCGATCGGGGCGAGCGCGGCGCTAAGGCCGAGGATGAGTAAGATATTCGCAATGTTGGAGCCGACGACATTGCCAAGCGCGATGCCAGGCGCGCCGCGCATGGCGGCCTCGATCGACGTCACCAGTTCCGGCGTCGAGGTGCCGAAGCCGACGAGCGTCAGACCGATCAAGAGCTCAGATAGGCCCGCGCGTCTCGCGATCGCGCTGGCCCCCCGAACCAAGAGCTCCGCGCCAAGCGTCAAAACGGCCAAAGCGACGGCGACCGTCAACCATGCGATCACGGATTCTGCCCCATGCTCAACAATTGAAGACTAACCGAAAGAATTAGCTTGCTTTGAATCGACGTCGCGCGACAGGCTTATGATTTGCTCCGCAAACGCTCTTCTTCATATTGGATCCCCCAGCCGATAATCATCCGCCATAAGGCTTCGGCCATCTCCGGCGGCATGCCAGCGCCCTGCGCATGGGATTTGACCTTGTCGATAACCTCGCGATTGCGCCACGGCACCGAGGCTTCCTCCGGCGAGCGTTTGAACACCCAGGCGCGATCCACGTAACGCCAGCGCTCGGCAAGCAACTCGACAAGCGCCTGATCGACGCGGTCGATCTCCGCGCGCACGTCGCTCATGGTCTCACAGTTTTCAGGCTCTTTCATCGCGGCTGATCCTTCGTCAGGGGCGTGCATGTCGTTGCAATCTTTGTGCGTCCCCATACCATGACCTCGGTTCGCCATGCGAGGCGGTTTGATGCAAATAAGTACATTGGGCCTGGTCGCTGCGAGCGTCGGCTGCGCGACAGCCCCAGAAACGCCGCTTGATCCGGCAAAAGACCCGCGCATCGGCGCCGAGGTCACGCGGGCTTGCTTTGTTCAAGCGCCAAGCCGCTCGGGCGGTTATATCCGGATCGGGGATCGCGACGCCTATCTTTCCGGCGATTTCGACGAGAGGTCTCTGCTCATCTTCTCACGCGGTTGCGGCGACATTAGGACAGGAGGCGCGGTCCCGGTGTTCAGGGGCGCCGGCGATAGCTGTCGACGCCGAGGCGATCTCGTGACGACTGCGCAGCGCAGCTATCCAGTTACCGGCTCCTGCACAATCCGACAGATTTTTAAGTGGAGCGAGGAAGAAGAAGAAATTTCTGGCTCGGACGACGCACTCGAAACAGATGATGATTAAGCGCAGGTTGCGCGCCGATGTTTCTACGCGTTTGGGCCTGGGCGCTGACCGCCGCCAGGTCTAGGCGTCAAGCGCGGCTTTCTCTGTTTCATATCGTTCAAGCGTCGCGAGCCATCTTTCTTCCGCTGCGGATATTGCGTCGACAAGGGCGGCTCGTTCTTTTTGCAGTTTGGTGGCGCGAGCCAAGTTCTTCTCATAAAGGCCCGGCTCGGCGAGTGCGGCGTCAAGGCGGGCGAGCGTTTCATTCAGAGCGGCGACTTTCTTCTCCGCTGCTTCGGCGGCTTTCTTTAAAGGGGCGACCGACGCGCGCGCGGCGGCGGCGTTTTTGCGGGCGCGTTCGCGCGCATTCGGGCCGTTTGACTTTTCAGAGCTTGGCGCCGTGCGGTTGGCTTCCAGAATGAGCGCGCGATAATCGTCAAGATCGCCCTGATAGCGTTGGGCCTCACCCTTGTTGACGACCCACAGTCGATCGGCGATGGCGCCGGCGAGGTGTGCGTCATGGGTGATGAGGAGAACCGCGCCTTCAAAGTCATTAAGCGCTTCGATCAAGGCTTCGCGCGATTGAATATCGAGATGGTTTGTCGGTTCGTCGAGGATCAGAAGATGAGCGCCGTGAAAAGTGATGAGGCCAAGAAGGAGGCGCGCTTTCTCCCCGCCTGAAAGCTTTTCGACCGCGGTGTCCGCCTTGTCGGGACCGAATCCCAGCCGCGCCGCGGCGCTGCGCGTTTCGGCCTCGGTCGCTTCCGGGATCAACGCGCGCACATGATCGTAGGCCGACTCCCTTGGTTTCAGCTCGTCGACCTGATGTTGGGCGAAATAGGCGACCCGCAGTTTCTTGTGTTTGTAGATATTGCCCGCTAGCGGCGCCAGACGACCGGCGATGGATTTCACCAGCGTCGACTTGCCCTCGCCATTAGGGCCGAGAATGGCGATGCGGTCGTCCTGGTCGATCCGCATATTGACTTTCCTCAGAACGGGCGCGCCAGGATCATATCCGAGATCGGCGTCGACGACGCGCACGATCGGCGGGGCCATGGGTTTCGGGTTCGGGAAATGGAAAGGCGCGACGCGCTCGGCGATGGGCGCCGCAACGGTCTGCATTTTTTCAAGCGCCTTAATGCGGGCCTGCGCTTGCTTGGCTTTCGAGGCTTTCGCGCGAAAGCGATCGACGAACGACTGCATGTGGCGGCGGCGCGCTTCCTGACGCGCAGCGAAACTGGCCGCTTGAGCGCGCGCTTCGGCGCGCTTGCGCTCATAGGTGTCATAATCGCCCGGATGTACGGACAATTTTCCGTTTTCCAGCGCCAGAATATGCGTGACAGCCTGGTTCAGAAAATGGCGGTCATGGCTGACGATCACCGCCGTGTAAGGATATTTTTTCAGGAAGGACTCAAGCCAGATCGCGCCCTCGAGGTCGAGGTAATTTGTGGGCTCGTCGAGCAGCAGGAGATCGGGCCGGGCGAAGAGAACGCCGGCGAGCGCGACCCGCATGCGCCAGCCGCCGGAAAACTCGGCGCACGGACGGGACTGCTCGTTAGCTGAAAAGCCGAGCCCGGACAGAATGGCGCCGGCGCGCGCCTCAGCCGAATGCGCATCGATATCGGCGAGGCGGGTCTGGATTTCTGCGATCCGGTGAGGGTCGGCCGCGGTCTCGGCCTCCGTTAACAGCGCGCCGCGTTCCTCGTCCTGCGCCAATACGGTCTCCAGCAACGAATGATCGCTGGCGGGCGCTTCCTGCGCCACTGACCCGATCCGGGCGCCTTTTTGTACGGAGACCTCATCGGCTCCGGCATAAGTTTCGCCACGGATGATTCTTAGTAGCGTTGATTTGCCGGTTCCGTTCGCGCCGACGAAGCCGGCTTTCCAACCGCTGGCGATTGCGGCCGTCGCCTGGTCGAACAGAACGCGGCCCTCGACGGCGTAGGTGAGATCGTTGATATGGAGCATCGAACGGCGTTGGCGATTGTGGCGGCGCGTTCTCCTAGCGTTCTCCAAGCGCTGCGTCGAGCGGTTCGCTTCGCCTTGAGAAGTGAGCGCTCTGTCGCTGCGCAATACCGTCAAGAGTCTGATCTGGGTAGGGGAGACCGGAGCCATCCTGAATCAGGAGGGATTATGAGACCTTGGGCGACACCCCTGTTCGCTTCAGCCGCCGCGACAGGCGTTGTTTCGTTTGCGAACGCCGAGGAGCTATTCGTTGAGGAGTCCGAGCAGGCGCGTTTCGCCGTCACGGTTGTGGCCGACGGCATGGATTTTCCCTGGGACATGGCGTTCCTTCCCAATGGCGATGCGTTGATTTCCGAATATGACGGCCGATTGCGGTTGTTTCAGGACGGCGCCCTGTCGCCTGAAGCGATTCCGGCGATTGACCGCGTAACGGCGCGCGGCGGGCTTCGCGGCATCGCCCTGCATCCGGACTTTGAGGAAAACAGATTGGTCTATTTTTGTTATGCGACCGGAACGCATGAGGCCAATCATACGGAAATCGCCCGCGGCCGCTTTGACGGCGCGGAGATCAATGACGTCGAGGTAGTTTTCGCCGCCGAAAACACGGCGCGGCAGTTGGCTCATTATGGCTGCCGTCTGTTATGGGACGCGGAAGGCCGGCTGATTGCAACGCTTGGCGATCGGCGCCACCACATGGAGGAATCGCAAAGCCTGTCGGATCATTATGGCGTTGTGGTCCGCATCGACGAAAACGGCGAGGCGCCGGCGAACAATCCGTTCGTCAACGAAAGAGGCGCCAAAGCGGAAATATGGGCCTTCGGCGTCAGAAATGCGCAAGGCGCCGACTTTCACCCCGAAACAGGCGACATCTGGTTCAGCGAACACGGGCCTCTCGGCGGCGATGAAATCAACATTTTAAAACGCGGCGCCAATTTCGGCTGGCCAGTCGCAACTTACGGCATTGACTATGACGGGACCGTGCTCACTGAAACGCCCTTGCGCGACGACGTCGAAGCGCCGCTATTCTACTGGTATCCCTCCATCGCGCCTTCGAGTTTGTCTTTCTATGACGGCGACTTGTTTGCGAAATGGCGAGGCGATCTTTTTATGACGACGCTGGCCTCGCAACGATTGCTGCGGTTTGAACTGATCGGTGATCGGATCGTTCGCGAAGAAACACTGCTCTCGGAGCTTGGCGCGCGGCTCCGAAATGTGGAGCCCGGGCCGGACGGCGCGCTTTATGTTTTAACCGACGCTGGCGACGGCCGGTTGTTGAAGCTAACGCCCGCGGCCGCCGACTAATTCATATGAATTCTCGCGGCGTTTAATGCGCGTGCGCGTCGTCGGCGGGATTCGCTTTGAATGAAACGGTCAGCGGTTCTGCGTTCTCAAAACGCATTGTCATCGTCGCCGCATCGCCTTCGGCGACCTCGCTATTGAGCCCGATCAACATCAGATGAGCGCCGCCGGGGGCGAGGACTGCCTCTTCGCCGACGGGCAGAGGCAGGCGATCGATCGGACGCATCGACATGACGCCGTCCTCCATTTCCGAGAGATGGATCTCGACAGCAGACGCGCCGGGCCAGTCGACGCCGACAAGGGCGTCATCCTCGCCAAGGCCATTGCAGATGGCGAGATAAGCGGCCGCGACTTTCTGCCCGGGCCGTGTCGGCGCCAGGCGCGCGTCGCGAATTGTGACCGCGCCCCCTGGACACGCCGTCGCGGCGGTCGAGGCGTCCTCAGAAACATCCCCGCCGCAGCCGGCGAGGCCTGCTAGGACGGCGAAAGCAAGAACGTGGCGAATGACCATCTCAATTTCCTCCAGCTGACGCGCCTCCGCGCCGGCGACCCGGTTGGCGCCCCGTGCGGATATCGTTAAGAGGAGGCGTCAACAAGGATTTCTTTCCATGAACGCTAGCGAAATCGCCCGCATCCAGATGTATTTGCGACATAAGTTCGGCGTCGACAATCTGGAGGTGCGCGCGCGCCAGAACAAGGACGATTCTGCAGAAGTCTATCTGGGTGACGAATTCATCGCCGTTCTTTTCAAGGACGATGAGGAAGGCGACGTGTCTTACGATTTCAACATGGCCATTCTGGAAATCGACCTTCCAGAAATGCCCAACGCCTGACGGGGGCGCGATTGGCGGGCGCGCCTGTCGGCATCGTGGGATCGTTCGCCGCGAACAGGCCTTATCTTTCAATCGGCGTTTTGGTGATTGGCCTGGTTGCGCTGGCGGTGATCGGCGCGCGCGCGGCGCCGCAAAACGCGGCCCTGATCGCCGATTTCGCCATCGCGACGACGCTTGTTATCGCTGCGCCGATGGCGCTTGCCGCCCTCGTTCCCGATCGTGGCCCGCTGCGATATGTGAGCGCAACCGCTTTAATCGCGGTTCTCGGCGCCGTGGCCGCGCTTGATCCGTCTGCGGCCCCTTTTGGAATTGCGATCTCGCGGGTTGCAATCATCGCCGCCCTCATTCTTTTTCTATTTTTCTGGGCGCTCGCGCCGCATGCGCAAAATGTTGCAAGGCTCGGCCTGCTCGCGCCGTTTGCATCGACGCTCGGCGCGACCGGAACGGCGGGATATTTCGCTGCTGAAGCCATGCTTCCAACGGTCGAAGCGGCGATTGCGCTGGCATTGGCGGTGAGCCTTGGGGTTGGGGCCGGCGTCAATGTGGCCGCGCATTTCGCCAAGCGATTTGCGGCCGGCGCCGACCAACGCATCGCCGCCGTCGCCGGCGGACATGGCGCGGTCGCTTTCAGCGCCTATTCCCTAATTCTCGTCGCTGCATTTTTCGTCGTTTACAGTGATGCATTGAATTTTGGCGCGATTGACTGGCCGGTTGTCTTGGGCGGCGTCACGGCCGCGGCGGTCGCAATGGCGACGGCGTTAGTCTCCGTCGCTGGCGGGCTTTCGCTGTCGACGGTGAGCGAGCAGGTCGCTGCAGACGAAAATCGCCGCGCGCAGTGGTTTGCACGCATCTGGCGACCGGTGCGGCTCGCCCTGCCGACCTCGACCGCCGCCGGTGCGACAGCAATTGTCGGAATCTTAACTGTCATTGCAGGCTTTGAAGTCGGTGTCGTCGATCCCATGCGGCTCGCTGTATTCGTCGTTCTCGTTTGGGTCGCGGCCGCTATCGCATTCGTTTCGGTGCGCACGGCGACGCTCGTTGCCGTGCTGCTACTCTTTAGCTCAATCCTTGCGGAATACGCGCTTTCGGTTTTGTCGGCGCCGCGACCCGATCCAACCGAACGCTTCGCTGGACTGACGCTCGCGGCGGCGGCGCTTGGCGCGATGACGGAGAGTTGGCGCGACGCCGGAGAGGCATGGCGCAATGCGCGCGATGTCGTGCAACATGCGCTGAGCGACGGTCTGCGCCGATATCTTTTCATCGTCGGTGTTGGCGCGGCGGCGTTGTTTGCGTCCGGACAAGTGTTCGACTGGGCCGGCGCCTTGGCGGTGGCGATTTATTTTCTGGCGACAACGCTTTTCGCGCTTTTGGCCGCGCCGGCGATGATGACCGCGTTAAGCGCCCAATTCAGACACTAAGACAAAAGACGGTATGCGGGAGGGGCGGTCTTATCGCGCTGCGGTTCTCTCGATACCAGCCACATAGGCCTGCACTTTGGCGTCAATGGCGCGCCATTCGGGCAGATAAGGCCGTTTGAACCTGTAGTTTACGGTGACGCCGTCGCCAAATTCATAGCTGCGCCAGCATTCCGGGCTCGGAATGTCGTCGCGTTCCTTAAAACAGAAAAGCGCG
>JBCBSE010000036.1:0-19797 GCA_039819305.1 Pseudomonadota bacterium | reverse complement strand
GGCGGTTAGCTCGCGCAGGTGCTTTGCGCCGCGCGTCGTGACGGAATCGGGAAATTCCGCAAGGCCGGGCGCTCTCGTATGATCTGTATGAGTCCAACACTTTCCATGCAAACGCTAATATTCCGAGAATGCCGCCAATTAGCTTTATCCATTCAATCAAGCTATCCATAATTATTTCTCATAAACATATAGCGTTCTATTAGTTCACACCGTCAAACGTCACCCCCGAAAGTGCTTGGAAAGCTTTAATCCTTGTCCCTGGTAATTCGAGCTTAACGCCGCGCCATAGAGCCGGTCAGGCGTTTCCGCCATGCGCTCATAGACAAGGCGCGCGACGAGCTGGCCGTCTTCGAGGACGAACGGGGTTTCGCGCGAGCGCACTTCCAGAACCGCGCGGCTGCCGGCGCCCGCTTCGCCGCTCCAGCCGAAACCGGGATCGAAAAAGCCGGCGTAATGAACGCGGAATTCGCCCAGCGCCGGGCTGATCGGCGTCATCTCGGCAGCCGTTTCCGGCGGGATCACCAGCGCCTCTTTGGAAACGAGAATGTAGAACTCATCCGGATCCAGGATCAAAAAGCCTGAACGCTGCGGCGCGACGGGTTCAAAGAAATCATGCGGCTCAAGACCGCCTTTTTCATCGACGTCAATGAGACCCGCATGCCGGCGCGCGCGCCAACCGACGATCTCCCCGCCGGTGAGCGCGACAGAAAGGCCAAGACCGCCGTCGACATTTGCCTCGCCGCCGACAAGCGGACGCGCTTCATGCAAGGCGCGCAACGCCGCGTCGTCAAACGCACAAGAACCGGACTTCAATCGAAGTTGATTGAGGCTGGAGCCTTTCCGCGCGACGATCGAGAAGCTCCTTGGACTGATCTCTGCGTATAGAGGCCCCTCATAGCCGGCCGGGATATCATCAAAGGCCGCGCCATAATCCGTGACCAAGCGGACGAAGACGTCGATCCGGCCGGTTGAGCTTTTCGGATTGGCGCAGGCGCTCACCGCTTGCGGCAGCGCCAGCCTTTCATTGAGCGCGACAAGGTAGACGCAGCCCCGCTCGAAGACAGCGTCCTCCTCAAGGTCGATTTCATGCATGGCGAGCCCGTCGGCGAGACGTTCGGCGACGGTCCGGTTGCGGCCCGGCAGAAAAGAGGCTCTGACCCGCCAGGCCCGGGCGCCGAAGCTCAGATCAAGGCTCGCCGGCTGCAGGCGCGACGCATCGCCGCCCGTGATCACGCCCGCCTCCATGGCGGCGGCCAGCTTCTGGGATGGCAGGACGCCGGCCCCGCCCGGCGCGAATTGGTCAGTCATTTCGCTCATTTGCCCGTCCGAGACCGCTGGCGCAAGCGCTGGCCGGCGAGAAAACGGGCCCCCAATTCCCGGCGGCGTTGAATCGGCGCGCGCCATCTGGCGAAACCGGCCGGACGCAATTACAGTCCATGGTCGATCAGGATGGAAGTCATGCCGAGTAACGAACCAGACGATTTGAACTACGAACGGGTCACCCGCGGCATTCGCGTACAGGTCGATCCCTATTATCTCGAAGATCAGTCGGACCCGGACGAGCCGCGCTATGTCTGGGCCTATACGGTGCGGATCGATAATGAATCGAGCGATGTTGTACAGTTGCGCACGCGCCACTGGCGCATCACCGACGCGCTTGGCTACACCGACGAAGTGCATGGCGACGGCGTCGTCGGCGAGCAGCCGGTGTTGCGCCCTGGCGAAGGGTTCGAATACACCTCCGGCGCGCCGCTCGGCACGCCCTCAGGGGTTATGGTCGGCAGCTATGGCATGACCACATCCAATGGCGAGGCGTTCGATGTCGAGATTCCGGCTTTCTCCCTCGACAGCCCCTATGAACTGCGACAAATCCATTAGATTCTGACCGCCGCCGTCTGGCCCGTCGTTTCGCCGCGACGCGTCAAGCGCCCGGCGCCGACGCTGCTGGATGAGAGCATCTGATGCTGCAATTCAGACCGGTCTTGCTGGTCACTGGCGTGCTCGTCGCCTTTCTGGGTCTGACCATGCTGATCCCGATGGCGGTCGACCTCGCCTCGCCGGATCCCGATCACCGCGCTGACTGGTCGGGCTTCGCCATCGGCGCGATCCTCGCGGTCTTCGCCGGCGGCGGCGCGGCGGCGGCGACCTGGGGCCCGATCACCCAAATCAGCGTGCGCGAGGGCTTTTTGCTGACCGCTTCAAGCTGGCTTGCGCTTGTCGTCTTCGCAGCCGTGCCGCTCGCCGTCGGCGCGCTGCAGCTGAGCTATGTCGACGCCTTCTTCGAAGCGATGTCCGGCCTGACGACCACCGGTTCAACAATTCTCACCGACCTTGATCACGCCCCGCCCGGCCTCCTCCTCTGGCGGTCAATGCTGCAATGGTTCGGCGGCGTCGGGATCGTAATTACGGCGTTCGCCATCCTGCCGGCCCTGCGCGTCGGCGGCATGCAGATCTTCAAGAGCGAGGCCTGGGATACGTCGGAGAAATACATCGCCAACGCGACGCAGTTCTCGCTGATGCTGACCTCGATCTACGTATTTTTCACACTGCTTTGCTTTGTGCTTCTGTGGGCGTTCGGGATGCCCGCCTGGCACGCACTAAACCACGCCATGACCACGCTCGCGACAGGCGGCTATTCAACGCGCGACGCCTCCATCGGGGCTTATCTTTCGGTCGGCAATGCGCCGCTCGACCTTATCGTCACGGCGTTTATGATCATCGGCAGCCTGCCCTTCGGCCTGTTTCTCGCCGCGCTCTTTCGCGGCGCATGGTCAAGGCTTTTTACCGATAGCCAGATCCGCTTCTTTCTCATGGTTGTGGCGATACTCACCGTGCTGATGATGGCGCGGGTGCTCACTGTCTTCGAAGACATGGACGCCTTCACCGCATTTCGCCTCGCACTCTTCAATGTCGTATCGGTGATCACCGGCACCGGCTATGCGACCACCGACTATTATGCCTGGGGACCGTTTGCGGTCGGCCTTTTCTTTTGCATGATGTTCATCGGCGGCTGCGCCGGTTCAACCTCCTGCGGCATGAAGATCTTCCGCTTCCAGGTCGCGCTCGCGGCGTTGCAGGTCTATGCGCGCCGCCTCGCGCATCCAAACGGCGTCTTTGTCGCGCGCTATAACGGCCGGCCGCTCACTGATGATGTTTTTGTCTCTGTACTGAGCTTTTTCTTCGTCTATTTTGCGACCTTCGCCACAATCGCGGTTCTGTTGTCGGGGCTGGGGCTCGACACGCTGACGGCGCTGTCATCGGCGGCGACGGCGGTCGCCAATGTCGGGCCGGGGCTCGGGCCCGTGGTCGGCCCGGCCGGCAATTTCGCCAGCCTGCCGGATGCGGCGAAGCTCCTCCTCGCCGCCGGGATGTTGCTGGGCCGGCTCGAGCTCTTCACCGTCCTGGTCATCCTGACGCCGGCCTTCTGGCGCGGCTGAAGCCAAGCGGGGCGGCGCGCGCTGGCGCGGCTTGACGATCGTTAACCACTAAGGGCTCTGTTTTCAGCGCGATTGGCGGGCCGGGACGCCCTTAGCTGGGCGCCTCGCGCCTTGACTCGTCTCAGCGAGGCGTCGATTCTATTTTAGCGCGAGAGGTCGGGGGCGCGCGGGAGGCAACGCCCGCCGGGCTCTTGATACGGGGGATTGGGGATGGTGAGGCCATTCAACAAAGGGCCGGGGACGCGGTGACGGGATCAGACGATTACGTGCGCCTTGCTGCGGCGCTGCTTGTCGCTGCGCTGTGCATCGGCGCGATCGTGCGCCCGTCGGCGGGCCTTGAAGCAATTGAACGCGCGCAAATCGCGGCGGCGGCCATAGACACGGCGATCGACGGTGCGCCGGTTAGCGCGCGCGCCTGCCCGCCGGGCGAACCCGCCCTCGCCGGCCCGTTCGCCGCGATCAACGATGTGTTGAGCGTTTCCCCGCTGGGCGGGATCACGGCGCCGGGCGAGGCGCTGCCGGCGCCCTATATCCGCATCAACACAAGACGCGCAGACACCGCTTTCGAACGCCGCGCGACAGAGGCGTTGGCGCCGGCCCGGGCCGACATCGTCGCGATCGAACGCATGATTGAGCGCGACGCGGAAGGGCGCGCTGCGGATGTCTCATGGACCGTTCACTTCCGTTCCTGCGAGACGATCGAGTTCTATTATGGCCGGCTCGACTCCCTCGATGAAAAGATACTGCGCCGCGCCGGCGATCTCGCCGCGTTCTCAGAACTCGGCGGGCCGGATCATCTGGCGATTGAGACATCGATCCGCGTACAGAACGGCGACGTCATCGGCAGCGCCGACGGTTTCGATGTCGGCCTGCACGATCTCGCCGCGGCGCCGGCGCCCCTTGAGGCGCCGGAGCGATACCGGCTCAACCCGTTTCCGCGGGCGGCGGTGCTGGGCGCGCCGGCGTCCCTGATCAAGGCGATCACGCCGCAGACCGCAATGGCGCGCTGTCCTATCGACTACCTTCCCGCCGGCGAGCGTGACGCATGGTCGGCGCTGCTCGGCGACAGTTGGGGGATACGGCGCGCGCGCGGCGAGAACGCCTGCCGCGAGGCGGTCGCGGACGCGCCGGGCGCAGCGCGCGGCGTCTGGTTCACCGATGCGGCTCATAACGCCGCCGCGAGCAAGCTCAGCGCAGTTGCGCTCAGCGCCGACGCGATCGATCCCGCCCGCCAGATTTTCGCCCTGCATGGCCGGCTCGCGTCGTTAAAGCCGGAGATGGTCGCCCTGCCGCCGATGATGGAGGCCGAGGCCGAAGAGGCGGCGAAAGACTTTTTGAGTTTTGAAAGCGGCGCCGGGCGCATCAACCGGCCGTTCGAGGACGTGCGCGACGGAAAGGTCTTCTGTTATGAGCGGCTGCGCGCCAATTTCGTCGGACCACAGATCAATGCGGTCCTCCTGGTGCAGCGCGAAACCACAGACGGCGGACCGGCGATCTTAAAGATCGAGGCCCGCGGCGAGGCTCGGGCATGCGAGGATTTGCCCGAGCCCTGGGCTTTCAGCGGCGAGCAAACGGTGTTCTATCGCTAGGGCCGGTAGGCGCTTGCATGAGGCGACCGTCGACGCAGTTAAGACCCCAAGCCATCAAAAGCTCAATGGAGACCGCTTGCGCCGGTCACGAAAGGCTGTCGATTAAATGATCGAATGCCAATCTGATGCGACGGCTCGTGCGAAGTTCTCTGTGGGCGACCAGCCACGTCGGCACCGCAAAGGCGTCGACCTCGTTCAGGACGCTTTCAAACTCGGCGAACTGAGCCGCAACACGATCAGGCAATATGATGATCCCTGATCCGCCTCGAGCGAGCTCCAACGCCACGATCTGTGAGGACGAACCGAGCCGAAAATTCGCCTTCGTCAACTTAAGGCCGACGGGCGTCAGATAACCCAGCATTCGTTCGGCCTCGACATAACTTATGATTTGATGGCCGGAAAGATCGTCGGCCTTTGGCGCGCCGTTGGCCTCGAGGTAAGTTCGACTGGCGTAGAAACGCATGACCTCGTTGGCTGCGCGCCGCATTATCAAGTTGGGTTGTTCGGGGCGCGCATGCCGGATGGCGATATCAGCCTCGCGTCGCGTGAGATCTCTGACGTCGTTGTCAGCGACGACATCGATTTCCAGAAGCGGCGCGACGTCAAGAAGCGCCGTGATAATTGGCGGCAATATGTAGGCGGACATCAATTCAGACGCCGTAATCCGGATCTGGCCTTCAACCGATCGGGATTGCCCTGTCGCCGCGAGGGACACCAGATCCGCGCCGACCGCCATCGAACGCGCATGCTCAATGAGTTCGACGCCCGCTTCAGTCAAAAGAACCGACCGCCCGGTGCGCTCAAACAGCGTGACCCTCAACGCGTCTTCAAGGGCGGCGATCTGCCTGCTGACCGTCGGTTGCGTCTGGCCAAGCTTGCGGGCGGCCGCGGAGAGCGATCCTTCGTCGGCGACGGCGAGAAATGTCCGCGCGTGGTTCCAATCAAACGACATGGGCGCTCCAGTAACAAATTCTCGTATACCAACCCTGCAATAAATCGCAATTTACTGTCGAAAAACGAATAGGCTAAGTCTCCGACATCGAGCGCTCGCGACGTTGCTTCGCTCGGGTTCCAGCGATTTCGTGCGAGCGCATTTCGTCCTGACCACAACAGATCGGCGATTGTCGGCCGCACAAAAAAGAGAAGGATCAAGTCATGAACCTCGTCGTTCTCGGCGCGAACGGGCGCACCGGGATACAAGTCGTGCGCCTGGCGCTCGACCAAGGCGCTCACGTAGGCGCGGTCGTCCGTTCCGAAGCCAAACGGCCTTCGATCCGCCACGACAAACTAAAAGCCATTGTCGGCGATCCATGCGATCCGAAATTTCTGACCGAGGCGTTTCGCGATCAAGACGCAGTCATCTCGACCCTCGGCGGGAGACTGCCGACGAAGAAGGCGACGTCAATTTACCCCTTGTCCGCCCGCGCGATTGTCAAGGCGGCGCAAGGCAACGGCCTGAAGCGGATCACCGTTACATCCAGCGCGCTTCTTTTCCCGCCGCGGCGATGGAGCGACAGGGCGTTGTCGGCGCTCGTACCAAACGTCGTTCACAGCGCAACTGAAATGGAAAAAATTCTCTGCTCTGCTGATCTTGATCTTGTTGTCGCGCGTTGTGGTTTTCTGACGGACGCAGATGAAACGAAATATCGCTCAAGACTGGATGCGCTTCCAGAGGATGGATCATCGATATCGCGACGAAGCCTTGCGCATTTTCTTGTCGACTCCGTGAACCGATCATCACGGGGGCCCGCCATCTACGGCGTATCACGCCCCCGCTAAGAGGAATTGCGGCGAATCGGATAGCGTTTGCGGGCGGGGGCTGCATAATGCAGCCTTCACATCGTTACCGCTTTCGCATGATCTATCTGGAATTCATCATTCGCGTCGCCGGCGCGACCCTGCTTCTCGCCATTGCCGCGGTGATGGCGCGAGACGCGTGGTCGGTTCGCACCGCCCGTTTCGGTTTTTTTCTGGCGATATGCCTCGCCGCCGTGATGGCGACCAGCCTTTCTGAACAAAGCGTGACGCCGCCGGAATTTTTCCGATGGGTGTTCATGCCGCTCAGCGCATCGTCCGCCATTTTGATCTGGTGGTTCAGCCTTGCCCTGCTTGACGACGATTTTCGCCTCGGCCCGCTTGAATGGTCCGTCGCCGGCGTCTGGACGGCGCTCGGCCTCCTGAACCTGCCTGCAATCGTCGCGCTTGAGCCGGCGCCCTTTCCCTGGGCGGGTCATATCCGCAGCGCCGTCGCTGTCGCCATCGTCGCGCATATCGCTTACGTCGCGATCAGGGGCAGAAAAGGCGATCTTGTCGAGGCGCGCCGGCGGGCGCGAGTGATGATCGCGGCGGCGATCTCCGCGCTGTTTCTCGTCGACCTGATGTCCGAACGCGTTTTCGACATGTATTACACGCCCTTGAATTTCAACGTCGTCCAGTTGTCGGCGTTTCTCGCCGTCGTGGTCTGGAGTTTTTTCTGGCTGCTCCGCGCCGAGACCAGCGTTCTGGCCTTTGAGCGGCGCCCGCCTTCGCCGCCGCCTGAGTCTTCTCTCTCGGCGCGCGAAAAAACGCTTCATCTTAAATTGCAAACGGCTATGGAGACCGAGAAAGCCTTTCTCGAACCAGAGCTGTCAATCGGCGCTTTGGCCAAGAAAGTCGGCGCGCCGGAACACCAGCTGCGCGCCCTTATCAACAAGGCCATGGGCCACCGGAACTTCCGGGCCTTTCTCAACGGCTATCGCATGACCGAGGCCAAGGCCGCGCTTGGCGATCCGGAGAAGTCGAGCCTGCCGATCCTCACCATCGCCATGGATTCAGGCTTCGCTTCCCTCGCCTCTTTCAATCGCGCCTTCAAGTTGGAGACGGGCGAGACGCCGTCCGCCTTCCGCAAGCGGGCGCTTGCCGGCGAAACGCCTGCGCAGAACTGAAAAACACGCCTCATTTTTGAAAATGCGCAAGGATTTCCAGCCTCGATAAGACGCCGCGCCGGGTTTGGCGCATTGTCGGCGTCATAAAAATCGAAAAGGAGAGACCCTCATGGATTGGATTGGCTGGGAATGGATTGGTTGGTTCGTTGACGCAGTGGCGCGGCGCGCGCCGATCAGCCTCCAGGTCGAGACGACGCGCTATCTCGTTGGCGCGGTCGGCGCCTGGCTGGTGGTCTGGGTCATTCTCGGCGGCGCCCTCGCCGCCCGCAAGATCCGCAAGCCGACGCCGCGCGGCAAGCAGATCCGGCGCGAGCTTCTCTATTCCGCCTCGACGGTGATCGTGTTCATGCTCATGGGCGTCTTCGTCTATGAAGGCGCGGCCAAGGGCTGGTTCCGGTTCTATTCCGACATTTCGGACTATGGCTGGGCGTATCTCGCCCTATCGATCGCCGGGCTGACCATCTTCCATGACGCCTATTTCTACTGGACGCACAGGCTGATCCACCATCCGAAGCTGTTCCGCCACGTCCACGCCGTTCATCACCGCTCCGTCAATCCGACGCCGTTCACCGCCTATTCCTTTGATGTCGCCGAGGCCGCGGTGAACTTCATGGTAATCCCGCTTTACTGCCTGATCGTGCCGACCCACGACATCGCCACCATGGTCTATATGTGGATGATGATCGTTCGGAACGCCGTCGGTCATTCAGGCTATGAGCTGATGCCGCGCGGCTGGACCCGCAATCCCGTGACGGACCTCTTCACCACCATCACCCATCACGACATGCATCATGAGCGCATGACCGGAAATTACGCGCTCTATTTCACCTGGTGGGACCGCTGGATGGGAACCGAGCACGCCGACACCAATGCGCGCTTCGAACGATTGACGGACCGGGCCCAGGAGGCGTCCGCGCCCACCAGAAATGTGCGGGAGCCGGCGTAAGTCATTCGCTTCGGCGCCGGGCGGCCGCCTCCAATCAGCCGCCCACAGCGCACCAGGCGCCGCGCGTCTCCCTCACAGCCAGACCGGCTGCAATCAGCGCGTCGCCGAGGTCGCGTCCGTCAGCCTCAATCCGGGCGACGACGCGGCCTGCATATTTTCCTCGTTTGATGTTCGTAAGGGTGGCGCGTCCCCCTTCGAGGAAGTCCTCGACAAAGCTCTTCGCCAGACGCGCCTTCGCCTTTTCATCCTCGCATTTCGAACGGAAGAGCTCAGGAGCGTCGACGCCGGCGACGCGAACAGAAACCGACAGCTCCTGGTCGATCCAGACGCCGACCCGCACCCTCACCGTATCCCCGTCGACGACGCGCTCGACCGCGGCTGTGGCGGGGCCTTCATATTTGCCAGCCGCGGCCGGCGCTGTCGCGGCGGCAAGGAAGAGTGGGACAAGTCTAAGCCACAAGCTACCTATGGTAGCAATAGATTAATAATACATCAATATAGTTGCATAGAGGTGGCGGCGCTCAGAAATCGACGGCGCGCCCCTTGCGCTCCCAGTCGCCATAGCGGGTCGGCTCTTCGCCCTTGGGCCCGCCCTTTTCCGCCGGCGCATCGGCCTTCTTCTCTTCCGCCGCCTTGCGCCGGGCGGCGGCCTCTTCCAGCGCGCGGCGGGCCGCCGGCGTCAAAGCTTTGCCTGGCGCCGCACCGTCGACCGGTTCGCCGACTGATTCCTTGTTGTTCGCTTCATCGCTCATATTGAAGCCTTCCTTGCCCGAACTCATATAGGGCGCGCGTTCTCATCAAAAAAGGACCCACTTCACATGATGAATACAGTTCGCACCGGCATGTTGCTCGCCGCGTTGACGGCGCTCTTCATGGGCGTCGGCTATATGATCGGCGGCGCGTCGGGCATGATGCTCGCTTTCGCTTTCGCGGCGGCGACAAATCTTTTCGCCTACTGGAATTCCGACAAGATGGTCCTGCGCATGTATCGCGCCGAAGAGGTCGATACGAGCCATGCGTCCGGCGCAGTGCGCCGCTACGCATCGATGGTTGAAGATCTCGCGCGCCGCGCTGAGCTGCCGCGCCCGAAGATCTACATCATCGAGAACGACCAGCCGAACGCGTTTGCAACGGGGCGCAATCCTGAAAACGCCGCCGTCGCCGCGACGACCGGCCTGTTGCGCACACTGAACGAAAACGAAGTCGCCGGCGTCATGGCGCATGAGCTTGCGCATGTGAAAAACCGCGACACGCTGACTATGACCGTGACGGCGACCATCGCCGGCGCCATCACCACGCTGGCGAATTTTGCGATCTTCTTCGGCGGCAACCGCAATAATGGCGGGCTCATCGGCGCGCTCGCGATCATGATCCTCGCCCCCATGGCCGCCGCGCTCGTGCAAATGGCGATCAGCCGCGGGCGCGAATATGAAGCGGACCGTCTCGGCGCGGAAATCTGCGGTCAGCCGGAATGGCTCGCCTCGGCCCTTGCGAAAATCTCGCAAGGCGCGGCGCGCATCCCCAACGATACCGCAGAACGCCATCCCGAGACCGGGCAGTTGATGATCATCAACCCCCTGTCGGGCCGGAATGCGGACAATCTCTTCTCGACCCATCCCGCGACCCAGAACCGGATAGACCGGCTGATGAGCATGGCCGGCGGCGGCGCCCGTCCGCAGACGGATTACCGAAACGCCGGCGGCGCGCAAAGCGGCCCCTGGGGCTAACGCCTCCCAACCTCTCGGGACGCAGCGCGCGTCCGATCAGCCTTTATCAATCCTTAACCGCCGCCCCGCGACAATACCCGTCTCGTTTGACGCCAGGGGCGGCTTTCGCGTGACGACCACGACCCTTTCGATAAGGAGCGCGCCGCGCGCCGGCGCCATGATTGCCGCCGGCGCGGTGATGGCCTTCATCGCCGCGCTGTTCGCGCCGAACGCGCCCTTCTCTATCGATGAGGCGATCTACACCGACATGGCGAACGCCATGGCGAGCCGCGGCGCCTTCGAGATTACGGCGCAGGACTTGCCCGCCGGCGCGCCGGTGCTGGCGAAATCAGACAGCCTCGTTCATGTCGTCGCCGGGAAGGCCCAGCCGCAATATCCGGGGTTTTACGGCGTCATCGCCGCGCCCTTTTACGCCTTGCTGGGCGCGAAGGGCCTTGTTCTCCTGAACGCGCTTGCGGCGATGGCCTCGCTCTTTCTGACCTATCGCATCGCGCGAACGCTCAGCTTCGATGAATGGACCGCGCACGCCGCCGTCTTGTTGCTCGGCGCCGCCTCGATCCTGCCCGGTTACGCCTTTGCAGTCTGGCCCCACGCGCTGGCGCTCACCTTTGCTCTCACCGGCGCGGAGCGCATTGCCCAAGCGGCGTCCGCCGATGCGCGCCGCGCGCTCATTAACGCAGCACTCGCCGGTCTCGCCTTCGGGTTTGGCGCCGCCATCCGCGTTGACGTCATCCTCGCCGCGCTCGCCGGGTTTTTCTGGCTGCGCCTCTTTGCGCGGCCCGGCGATCGCCTGTCGGCGCTTGCATTAATAATCGGGCTCGCGCCGGGCCTCCTCGTCGCGGCGCTCATCAATGATACAAAATTCGGCGTCTTCAATCCCTTTTCTTACGGACAAGCCGCCGGGGGCGCGTCAGGATCGCATTACGCGCTGATCGGCCTCGGGGTTGCGTTATGCGCGGCGGCCGCCCTCATCATCGATGTTTCATCGCCGCCGGTTGCAAGATTGATCAAGGCGGCGCGCGCGCGGTCCCGCGCGAGTTTTGGCGCGCTCTTTATACTGACGGCCGGCGCCGTCGCGATCGCCTTTCCCGGTTTGCCGCGGGGGCTCTGGGTCCTCATCGTCGACATTCAGGCCTATGACGGCGCGCCGAGGCCAGGCGAAGGAAAAAACGCCTATGGCTACTGGGAGTTCTGGGGCCTGCCGAAAAAGGCGCTCCTTCAATCAATGCCATGGCTGATCCTTGCGCTTGCGCCGATCATCGGATTCTTCCGCGGCGAGAAAACGAGCGCGCAGGGCCTACTCCTGATCTTTGCAGCGGCGCCGATCACTTTTTTCGCGCTCAACTCCTGGCATGGCGGCATGGGCTATAACCTACGCTACTACTTGCCGGCCGCGCCCTTTCTGGCGATCTTGTCTGCTGACGGATTAAATATGCTGAGGCCGGTTTTCGAGCGGCGCCCTAGTCTTTTCTTGCGCGGTGCGATCGCCGGCGTCTTCCTCGCGGTCGTCACTTATTCCGCGGCGCCCGGCTATGGCGAAGCGCTCGCCCGCCCGATGCAACTCTATCCGCAACTGCTATTGGCGGGCGTGCTGCTTGCGGCGATTATCTACACACTCGCCAAACCGCTCAACGCAATCGCTGAGACTGTCGCCGGCGCGGCGTCGTCCGCCGCCATAGGCGCCGCCGCAGTGCTGGCATTCGCCGACGCCGCGGGTTACGCCGCAACGCGCGCCGGCGCCGCCGGCTATGCCAGCGCCTATGCCGAAGTCGTCCCCGCCAATGCGCTCGTCGTTACCCTTGCGGACGAATATATGGCCGCTGCATCGGTCAAGGGCGCGTACATCGTGCGCGCCGCGCCGGACGCGCGCGCAGAAATCGAACAGGCGATCGCGGCATATGTCAGCGCCGGGCGTTGTGTTTACGCCCATACGTCAATGGCGCGCGAAGCCCTCGGCGCGGACCGGTTCCGCGACATAGCGTTGCCGGCCACGACGCCCGACCCGGCGCTCGGTCTTTTCGAGTATGCGGAGAATCCGAGAAGCTGCCCAGCTTAATGTCAGCGCTTCGCGACGAGTTTTTCGAGTGCCGCCTGCAGGGCCGGCGCGCCGCGCAGGCCGCCATCGCTCTCCTTTTCGTCGGCGCCATCAACCGCGCCGCGGCCATATTCAAGCCGGCGCACGCGCTCCAGCGTCATCTCAAGAAGCTTGCGATTATAGGCGATGAGATCAGCGATGAGCGCGAACATGGCGCAGAGGACGCCCATTACGACCAGCACGCCGCCGAGCAGGAGCGACTGAATTTTACCGCCGCCGTCTGCGAGGAAATAATAAATGAGAAAGCGGACGATCGGGATCGCGCCCAGCATCATCAGAAAAGCGCCGAGCATCATGAAGATCTTCAAGGGCTCATACATCGCGTAAGCGCGCAGCATGGTGCGCCCGGTTCGGCTTAGGAATTGCGGGATGGATCGGAAAAGGCGCGAGGGCCGGGTAACGCTGTTAGTTCGTATCGGGACCGATTTGATGATGAGGTTCTTCCGGCCCGCCTGGATCAGCGTTTCCGTCGTATAGGAGAAGCTTGAGCGCACCGTCACGCCAAAGGCGGCCTCGCGTGAGAAGGCGCGGAAACCGCTCACCGCATCGGCGATCTCGGCGTTGGCGAGGCGGCTGACGGCGCGGCTGCCGATCTTCTGCAAGGCCTTCTTCAACGGCGAGAAATGAGCGATCTCGCCCGTCCGCCGGTCGCCGACCACGATGTCCGCCTCGCCCGCGATAATCGGCGCAACGAGAAGCGCAATGTCGGCGCCGCGATACTGGTTGTCGCCGTCAGTGTTGACGATGATGTCGGCGCCGAGGCGCAAGGCTTCGTCAAGCCCGCGCTGAAAGGTCTGGGCGAGCCCTTTATTGGCGCCGTTGCGCAGAATGTGATCGGCGCCGGCGACCTTTGCGGCGGCCGCGGTTTCATCGCTCGAGCCGTCGTCAATAACGAGCACCTCGACGCGGTCGACGCCGGCGATATCGCGCGGGATATCGCGGATGGTCTGCGCGATGGTCTCTGCTTCATTATAGCAGGGGATCTGGACGATCAGTTTTTTCATTCGGCGCTCAAACTAGCGCGCGGGACCGACGGTGCGCGCCGCTATTGTCTAGAGCGTTATGGAAAACACCGCGTTAAGGCCGCGACCCGCGGGCGCGCGCCGGTTTGCGCCGCGAAAGATTCCGTTAACGCTTTAAGAACGCGATCCCCCTAGCGTTGTCACCGCCGGCGCGCCGCGCGCCGCGTTCACGGTCAGGCCACGCCATCGGCGGGACATATGCGCATCGTTCTCTGGGGCACTTACGATCTCGGCAAGCCGCGGGTGCGGCTCATGCGCCGCGCGCTTCATGAGCTTGGCGATGTCGAAGAGATCCACGCCGATATCTGGTCGGGCGTCGAGGATAAGAGCCAGGTCAGCAGGCTCGCCGCCAAACTCGGTTTTGCTCTTAAGATGATGGCGGCCTATCCGGGCCTTCTGTGGCGATATTTGCGCGCGGCCCCGCACGACGTGGTCGTCGTCGGCTATATGGGGCAATTCGATGTTTTGGTCCTGTGCGCCCTGGCGCGTCTGCGCGGCAAGCCGATCGTCTGGGACGCGTTTTTATCCCTTTACGACACGGTCGTCGCTGACCGGCGACTTGTCTCCCGAAAGAGTATGCTCGCCCGCGCGCTCTATGCGATCGAATGGCTCGCCTGCCGCGCCGCGTCGCGCATCGTGCTCGACACGCGGGCGCACGCAGCGTTCTTTGAGACGACATATCGCATCCGGCGCGACAAGCTGGGCGCTGTTTTCGTCGGCGCCGAAACAGAGGCCTTTCCGCCGCAGCCCGAACGCGCCGCCGGCGACGGCCCGCTGACAATTCTCTTTTATGGCCAGTTCATTCCCCTTCACGGGATTGAAACCATCGTCGCGGCCGCGCAGGCGAGCGCGGAGAGGCCCTGGCGATGGCGCCTGATCGGCGACGGACAGGACGCCGCGAAAATTCGTGCGCTGATTGATGAAGGCGAATGCGCAAATATCGATTGGACGCCATGGGTCGATTATGACGATTTAATCGCCGAGATCCGCCAGGCTGACATCTGCCTCGGCGTTTTCGGCGCCAGCGACAAGGCCGCCCGCGTCATTCCCAACAAGGTCTTCCAGATCCTGGCCGCGGGACGCGCGCTGATTACGCGCGACGGGCCGGGCGTGCGCGAGCTTCTGTCGCCCGCCGACGCGCATGTGTGGCTCACCGCGCCAGCCGACGCCGGCGCCCTTGTCGCCGCTGTCGCCGACGCCGAGACGCAGATGCGAACGCTCAATGCGCCCGGCGCGGCGCTCCATGCGCGCGCCCGAGCGCGGTTTTCACTGTCGGCGCTGGCGACAGACTGGGGCGCGATCTTGTCCTCTGCGCAAAAGCGGAAAAATCCGCGCGCGGTGGTGGGCAAAACGATCAAACTCGGGGGCGAAGGCGCAGATGAATAATCGCCTCATTATCCTAGCGCAGTTTGATCCGAATGGCGGACTGCCCGCGCATGTCCGGATTCACCTTGAGCGATTGCGCCCGCTCGCGGGCGAGCTGGTCCTCGCATCGAACTCGCCGCTAGGCGCAGACCGGGCGCGCGCGCATGCGCTTTGCGACCGCGTTATCGAACGGAAGAATATTGGTTGGGACTTCGCCGCCTGGCGCGACGCGCTCATCCCTTACGATATGACCGACTGGGACGAGGTCGTCCTGACCAACAGCTCGATCATCGGCCCACTGTTTCCGCTGGCGCCGATCTTTGAGGAAATGGCGGCGCGCCCTTGCGACTTCTGGGGCATGGTCAAATCCAACCATCGCGGGCCGCATTTGCAGAGCTATTTCCTGGCCTTTAAAGCGAAGACCGTCCGGTCGCAGCCCTGGCGCGATTTCTGGTCAGGCGTTGAAGATGTCGAAGGCAAGTATGATGTCATCAAGTCCTATGAAGTTGGGCTGACTGGAGCAATCGCGAAAGCAGGATTCACCTACGAAGCCTACATTCCGAACAAACCGTTCCTGAAATCGATCGGACTTGTTCACATCAACCGTCTTCAGCGCAATATCCGAGTGCCGTGGAGCGAAAATCATATCAACAGAACCGTTGAACGCCACGTTGAACTCATTGCTGAGGGGATGCCTTACCTGAAGGCATCGCTTCTTTGGGGGAAAGATGTCTCAAGGCGCCGCCCCTTACCGGAGATCAAGACAATCGATGGGGTGGCTTTTCCTTGGGAGAGAATCGGGTTCTGAAAAGAAAGCATGTCGCCTGAACGCTTCGAAACCTCTGCATCGTGACGGATATTAGGCGGATCTCAGTTCTTGACGCCGTATAGAACGATCTCTTCTGGCGTCATTGGCCGGAGTTGACGACGGATCGACCCGATGAGTCTTGCGAGTCGTTCTTTCATAATTTCCATTCGTGCCGGCGCGTGATTCATATCGTTTTTTCCCGCCGCGACGATGCGGCGACTGGCGACGTAGACGCCCATCGAATTCGCATCGCTTTCAATGACCCGGAGGCTGGACCAGGAGAGGTCTCTGGCCGCTGCGCCAAGAGCCTCAGCCGAAAACAGGCATAGGTGACGGGGCGGATCCAACGAGAACCAGGACTGTGCGAATTTTCTGTGGCCATCGCTCCGTGCATTTGGCGTGCTGCAAACAAACCGCCCTCCAGGCTTCAGGATGCGATGGCATTCCGCAATAACAGCGCGGGGGTCCGGGACATGTTCAATTACGTGACTCATTACGACAGCGTCGAAATGGTTCTCGGGAAATCCCTGATCCGATACAGAGCCCAGTTTAACATCAAGGCCGCGCGAACGCGCATTCGCGACTGCGGCCTCATCGAAATCAACGCCCGACACATCCCAGCCAAGGGACGCCATTCGCTGCATTTGATATCCGGCGCCGCAGCCGACATCGAGGATAGCGCCGCCCGATGCGGCAGGCAGCCAAAAAACTTCTGCATCAAACTGGTCCCTCAGGCGTCGCGACGCCTGAATCGCTAACGCAAGAACCGAAGCGATTAACGCTGGCGGCCCGTCATAACCAAAGCGGGAGCGCCAATAGGCTCGCTTTATAAACTCGCGTAGATCGCGATTGCCCTCCTTCGCGTCTGAGTCCTCATGAGTGACGTAATCTGCATAGAGCAGCGACAGGTCTTCTTCGATCGGTTCAGGATCAAGCCAGAACGCGCCGCAGTCGGGATTCTTACAAGCACGGAAAGACCAGTCGCCGGGAACGTCATAGAGACGGTCGCGCAACTCCTTGTAACGCACGTCGCCCGGCCCACCGCAAATCTTGCAGCGTGTCCTCGCTTCTGTTCGAATCGTCTGGCCTGACAATTTCGTTTCGCCTTCAAGCGGGTCTAATCGCTAAGCCTCTTCATCACGATTTAGTAAAGAATTAGCTGCTAATTTTTCGGCGGCGAAGGGTGGGCGACCGCTGCCTTGTAACCCAACAAACCTGCAGCCGCGATGAGGGCCAACCGTGCATCCAATCATTCGCAAGTTACCCGAGCCGGTGAAAGATCCGATTTCATATGGCGCGTGGCGGGTCAGATCTGCGCTGTCCGCCGACCGACGAATAGATGACGTCAGCGCGAAGCGGAGTTTGTTCGCCGAAAAGACAGGCCTTGAAATCGGCGGACCGTCCAAAGTCTTGACGCGTCTCCTTCCCATTTATCACTGGGCGGCTCGCATAGATAACTGCAATTTCTCTGACCAAACGATCTGGGAGAACATGATCGACGCCGGCGAGACATTTCAGTTCAATCGGCGGCGCGCGCCGGGCACGCAGTACATTCTGGAGGCCACAAATCTGTCTGGCATCCCAGACGAACACTACGACTTTGTTGTATCATGCCATGCGCTCGAACATGTCGCCAATCCGATTCTCGCCCTCAAGGAATGGATTCGCGTCATGAAATCGGGCGGCACGCTCGCCCTGATACTGCCTCATAAAGAAGGCACGTTCGACCATCGCAGGCCCGTTACACCCCTTTCGCATCTCATCGACGATTTTGAGAACCGCGTTTCAGAAGACGATCAAACGCATGTAGAGGAAATCCTGCGGCTCCATGACTATTCCCGGGATCACGGAACGCCCAGCGAGGCCGAAATGCGCCTACGCCTTGCGGCGATGGCCGAGACACGCTGCGTCCATCACCATGTTTTCGACACGCCGTCAGCAATTTCGCTCGTCGATCACGTCGGCCTTGAAATCGCTCACGCTCAAGCTTGTTTGCCCCATGAGATCGTGATCATCGCACGGAAAAGCAATGGACGCTTCGATAACGAATGCGTCGAATTCAAGAGCCCATTTGGATCTGACCTGGCTTCTTGAGGGATTTGAAAAGCTGCCGAGCTAACGACGGCGAATATTCAGGGTAGAGCGTTCCTGCAGCGTCAAAAGTGAAAACCAAAAGATCGCCGTCAAAGCAGCGACAGAAAGAGCGGCTAGCAACATCCGCATTGCAAAGCCGGACGCAGCCGCAACAAGCATGAGGGCAATCGAAAATGCGATGAAATAAACCGCCCCCCCTGCAACAAGGTTGTCTAGACGACCGCCATATGCTCGCGCGAAGAAGAAAAGCAGAAAACAATCGACGGCTGCGCGCAACGTCCAGGCTATGGCTGCTCCTTCGACGCCGAACAGATCGATCGCGATCACCAGGATAATAAGGTAGACCGGTGCTTCTGCGAGGTGCAGCTTGGCGGTGATATCGGCGCGCCCGTTGCCTTGAATAAGGGCATAGGGAGTATGGGCAAGGCTGTTTAACAGAACTCCAACGGCAAGAATCTGCAGTATACGCGCGCTCTTTGCGGCGGTCTCAGCGTCGAGCCATAGACTGAGCGCTCCTTCAGCGAAAGCAATAACGCAGAATATCATGGGACAAATGGCAAAGGCTGTGAACTTTATTCCTGACGCGTAAAGACCACGGACCCGCTCAGGGTCATGGGACGCTATCTGAGCGAACGCGGGAAACAGAACAGACGCGAGCGCAGCGGGAACAATCCAAAGGCGCGTTATGACGTCAAATGGGATGGTGTAGTAGGCAACGGCAGCGACCGAAATGAGCGCCGCGATAAAGAACCGGTCCAATGACGCCATAAGAGGGCCAATGATGTTCGAGACAGTCATCCAGCCGCCGAAGCGCATGAGCGGTCCCAGATTGTTGAAAGACATCTTTGGAATCCGCCGGAGCATCGGCTCGCTGTAAATGCTGAATGCCCCGTAAATGACAACTGAGATGATGCGCGCAGCGACAAGAACGGCGATCGCAGGGAACAGCTCGTCTGTAAATTGCACCGCAATCCACGGACCAAGAAATGTTGTTATACTCATTGGTATACGAACAATATTGACAACGTCGAACCGCATTCGCGCTTCAAGAACTCCGCGGAAGCCTTGGCCAAGCGTAATGAACGGAATTGCAAACACGATCAGGTTAAAACTGGCGCGCGCATCATCCTGCAACGCCGCCGGTATCTGCAACACATTGCCGATGAGCCATGGCAACGCCGCCCACAGCATCAAACCAAGCACGAGCCCCGCAGTCGTTACCAGCGCCAACGACGTAATAACCATATCGCCTAGCCGCGCTTCGCCACGGTCCGCCCTGGACTTGCTGGCGATCAATTGGGTCAGCGCTCGCGACAAACCCAGATCAAAAAGACTAAAATATCCAATTGTCGCCCAAGCCAGAGAAAGAATGCCAAAGGACGCTGGCCCATATCCACTGAAAAGACCGGGAATTGTTGCGACGGCAACCGCAAGCGGCGCGCCGTTTCCCGCGAGGTTCCACACCACGCCCGAGGCGAGTCCGCGCGAACCGGCGGAAGCTGCGGTGTTGGCTATATGGTCAATGGGCACGTTCTTGTTCGCCATACATTAGCGGCAGGATCAGCGCGCAGAAATCAAGAATGGGTTAGACCGACCATCAGCGGCAATGGTTAACAAGACCTATCAGCAAGTCGTTTCGCATTTTAATCAATCCCGAAGGCCGCTCTTTACGACGTTTGACTAGTCTCGGCGTCCGTTAACGAGAAAGGGCGCGCGCAACATGCGCATGGATTTCGCGACCATCGGCGGCATCGTCGCCGGTTTCTTCGTGGTCGGCCTGGCGATCGCCA
>JBCBSE010000035.1:0-21242 GCA_039819305.1 Pseudomonadota bacterium | reverse complement strand
CGGCGCTGGAAAATCCACGCGTCCGGCCTTCGATCGCCGGCAGGTCGAACGCCGGCGCCGGTCGGTCAATCAACGCAGACGGGATCGACGACGGATCGCGGGTCAGCCCAAACGCGAAATAGACGCCAATAACGGCGAACAGGATGACGGGCAAAAAGAGTATGATGCGGTTCACAGGGGCTAATCCTCGCCGGCGACCCTAGCAAAACGGCGCTGCGAGCGACATGGGGCGCCGGGCGCATTCACGCCGCCGGGCGAGCATGCTATGGCGCGACAAAAATGCGAGGCGGCGACGAGTCATGAGTGAGTTCCTTCAAATGGGTGGTTATGCGGGTTACATCTGGCCGGCCTATGGCGCGACCGCCCTCGTCGTCGCCGGCCTCGCCTTTGCGATCTGGCGGCGGGGTCGTCATTTGCGCCGCCGCCTCGACGAGGCTGAGCGCGCCAAGAAGCAAGACTAAAGCAGCATCAACACCACAGCCATTGAGAGGCCGGCCAGCAACGCCGTTTCGGCGAGAACAACGCCTATGTGGCGGGGGCCGAGATCAAGCATCGCCTTCAGCGATGTTTTCATGCCAAGCGCGGCGATGGCTGCGATTAATAGCCAGCGAGACGTTTCATCCATAGCGGCGCGGACGACTTCAGGAATTAGGCCAACGCTGTTGGCGGCGAGGATCACCGCGAAGCCGACGGCGAACCATGGGAATACGAAAGACCCCTCGCGCCCGCCAGAATTTCGAAACGCGAAAGCAAAACCAATCACAACGATCGGCAGGCAGGCGACGCGCAGCAGCTTCACGTATGTTGCGACATCACCTGCCTGTTCAGAGACCGCATAACCGGCGCCGACGACCTGCGCGACATCGTGAATGGTCGCACCGATCAGAACGCCCATCTTCGTGTCGTCGAGACCGAAGGCGGAAAAAACCACCGGGTAGAAGATCATGGCCAACGTCGACAGGGTGGTTACAGCGACGACCGTGAAAATCGTGTCGCGGCGCATCTCTTCCGACTTCGGCATTACCGACGACAGTGCGAGCGCCGCCGATGCGCCGCAAATTGCGACAGCGCCGCCGGTCACAAGGCCAAAGGCGCGCGACTTATTGAAGATTTTTGCAAAGAGAAGGCCCGAAGCGATTGTCGCGCCGATCAGTATGGGGATCATCACGATTGGCGCGACGCCGAGACTGGCGATCTGTCCGACCGTGACCCGCACGCCCAATAGTGCGACGCCGATCTTGAGAAGGCGCGATGAGGCATATTCGACGCCAGGCGCGCATTTGCTTTCGGGCTCGGACAGGAAGTTGAACGCCATGCCGATCAGCAACGCGAAGAGCATTACGGGCGCGCCATAATGCTCGGAAATAAACTGCGCCGCCGCGGCGATCACAAACGCGATCAGCACCCCCGGCGCGGCGGCCGCAATGCGATTTCGGTCGATCAGCGCGCTCATGTCGGCAGTCTTTCGTTTGATTCGCGCTTTATCGAACGCGCCGTCGAATAATTCGCCGCTCAGTCCAGATTAAACTCAACGCCCTGGGCCAGCGGCAGCGCCGAGCCGTAATTAATCGTGTTCGTGGCGCGGCGCATATAGCCTTTCCAGGCGTCTGAACCGGACTCGCGCCCGCCGCCTGTTTCCTTTTCGCCGCCGAAGGCGCCGCCGATCTCCGCGCCGGACGTGCCAATATTCACGTTGGCGATCCCGCAATCCGATCCCGCGGCGGATAGGAAAAGCCCTTCCTCGCGCACGTCGTTGGTGAAGATCGACGAAGACAGACCCGCCCCGACGCTGTTTTGCAGCGCGATCGCGCTTTCAAGATCGCGATAGCGAAACACGTAAAGAATCGGCGCGAATGTTTCGCGCAAAGCCGGGCCGACATGTTCCGGCATCGCTACGATGGCAGGGCGAACGTAAACGCCGCCGTCAGTTTCCACGCGTTCGCCGCCGATAACCTCGCCGCCATGCGCGCGGGCTTCATCGAGCGCGCTCTGCATTCCTTCCAGCGCCGCTGCGTCGATCAACGGTCCCATCAGGTTTTCGCTCGCGCGCGGGTCGCCGACGCGGATAGAGGCGGCGGCGGTCGTCAGTCCCGACAGAAAGGCGTCATGGATCTCCTCGTGCAGAAATAATCGCCGAAGGGTGGTGCAGCGTTGGCCGGACGTTCCGAAGGCGGAGAAGAGGACGCCGCGCACCGCCAAGTCGACGTCGGCCGACGGTGCGACAATCGCCGCGTTGTTACCGCCAAGTTCAAGAATTGTCCGCGCGAAACGGCGCGCTGCGCGCTCCCCGACTGCGCGGCCCATGGCCGTCGAGCCCGTCGCTGAGACAAGCGCAATCCGTTCTTGGTCGACGAGCCGCTCGCCGGCGTCCCGTCCGCCGATGATCACGGAAGAAAGGCCCTCCGGCGCGACGTCAAATTCACGCATCACATCTTCGACCAACGCCTGCACGCCAAGAGCTGTGAGCGGCGTCTTCTCTGAAGGCTTCCAGACGACGGAATTGCCGCAGACAAAAGCGAGAGCCGCATTCCACGACCACACGGCGACCGGAAAATTGAATGCTGAAATGACGCCGACCGGCCCCAGCGGATGCCAGCTTTCCTGCAGCCGGTGATCAACGCGTTCGCTGGCGATGGTGAGACCATAAAGCTGGCGCGAGAGACCGACAGCAAAGTCGCAGATGTCGATCATCTCTTGGACTTCGCCGAGGCCTTCGGAGACCGGCTTTCCGCAATCAAGCGTGACGAGGCGGCCAAGGGCGTCCTTGTTTGCGCGCAGCTTTTCGCTGAGCAGCCGTACAAACTCTCCGCGCACCGGCGCGGGAACCATCCGCCATTTCAAAAACGCTTCATTTGCGGCCGCGATTCTTTGCTCGATCTCTGCAGGCGTCGTCTCTGCGAGCGCCGCGATTTCACCGCCATCGATGGGTGAGCTTGCGATCAAACCGCCGCCGTCGAGCGGGACGGTCACGCCGAGGCCCTGCAGGATGGCGCGTGCGTCGCTTCGGGTATCTTCTGTTTGGTGCGCCATCGCCGCCTCTTATTTTTGTTCGTCCCACGTGACCACGGATTAATGGCGCGCCAACCGTCTCATAAGACCGGCGCGTCGAGATTGACGCCAGCGACCTCGCAGCCGCGTGCGATATCGTCAATATGCCTGCGCATCCATTGTTCGGTCGTGTCGCCATCTTTGGCCGCGAAGGCGTCGATAATGCGCGCCTGCGCTTCGACGATCCGCGCGCGCGCGCGCGGCGCCTTTTCAATGATTTGCCTGAGGCTCGCCTCGATCATGAAATTGAGGGAGTCGAGCATCGCCAACATCACGCGGTTGCCGAGCCCTGCGGCGATCTCGTGAAAAAACGCGACAGCACCGGAAACGACGACCTCGCTGTCCGCGTCGTCCGCGTTGACAAGCCCCGCATTGATCTCACGCAATCGCGAAACCGCCGCCTCATTGAGGCGCCCCGCGGCCATCCGGGCCGCCGGCGGATAGGCGACAGCAAGGCTTTCCCAGACTTCTTGGAACGTCGCCCCGCCAAGGGACAGGCTGCGGCTCGTGGCGGCGGCGATGTCGCCAATTTCTGGCCGCGTCACGAAAAGACGCTTGCCGGGTCCGCGCGCAACAAGCCCGGTCTGCTCGAGGAGACGAATTCCTTCGCGCACGGTCGATCTCGTCACTGCGAATTGCGCGCAAAGCTCGGCCTCGGTCGGGATCGGGTCGCCGTTCCGCAGCGCGCCGGAGGTGATCTTTTCCTCGATCGCCCGGCACACTTTGAGATAGGTCGGCTCCTTCAGGAGCGGTTTGAAATCTCCGTCCATCGGGTCAGGCCGACTTTTCGAAGAGTTCGCGGCCAATCAGCATGCGCCGGATCTCCGACGTGCCGGCGCCGATCTCATAAAGCTTCGCGTCACGCAGCAAGCGGCCCGTCGGGTATTCGTTGATATAACCATTGCCGCCAAGAAGCTGGATGGCGTCGAGCGCGACCTGCGTCGCCTTCTCAGCCGCAAAGAGAATGCAGCCGGCCGCGTCCTGGCGCGTCGTCTCGCCCCGGTCGCAGGCCTTGGCGACCTCGTAGACGTAAGACTTCGCTGCGTTGGTCGTCACATACATGTCTGCAAGCTTGCCCTGCACGAGCTGGAACGAACCGATCGGTTTGCCGAATTGCTGACGGTCATGAATATAGGGGAGTACGACATCGAGGCAGGCCTGCATGATGCCGAGCGACCCAGCGGACAAGACCGCGCGCTCATAATCAAGCCCTGACATCAAAACGCGCACGCCATCATTCTCTTCGCCGAGAATGTTCTCAGCCGGCACTTCACAATCCTCAAAGACGAGCTCGCAAGTATCGCTGCCGCGCATGCCAAGCTTGTCGAGTTTCTGCGCCGTTGAGAAACCGTCAAAGCCTTTCTCGATGATGAAGGCGGTGATCCCGCGCGAATGCGCCTCCGGATCCGTTTTCGCGTAAACGACTAATGTGTCCGCCTGCGGACCATTGGTGATCCACATCTTGCTGCCGTTTAGAACATAGCGGTCGCCTTTTTTCTCCGCGCGCAGACGCATGGAGACAACGTCAGAGCCGGCGCCGGGCTCTGACATGGCGAGCGCGCCCAGATGTTCGCCATTGACAAGCTTCGGCAGGTATTTTTCCTTCTGCGCTGGCGAGCCGTTGAGATTGAGCTGGTTGACGCAAAGGTTCGAATGGGCGCCATAGGAAAGACCGACTGCGCCGGAGGCGCGGCTGATTTCCTCCATGGCGACGCAGTGGGCGAGATAGCCGAGCCCCGTCCCGCCATAGTCTTCGTCGGCGGTGATTCCGAGAAGCCCAAGCTCGCCAAGCTCCGGCCAGAGATCGCGCGGGAACTCGTTTGAGGCGTCGATTTCCGCCGCGCGCGGCGCCAGTCGCTCACCCGCCCAGCGCGAGACCATCTCGCGCATTTCCTCAATTTCCTGGGGCAGATCAAACCGCATTTGCGTCTGGCTGTTGGGCAACATCTCTTGTCTCCTTTTCGGGCGTCTGCCGCCGGATCACGGGCGCGCCATCTATTTCGTCGGATTGTCGGACAACGTGCTCTTATCAAACCTCCAATGCACAGGCAAGCAGCCTGTTGCGGCCTGTTATCGCAGCTTAAGTTTCTGCTTTTGCTGGTGTTTCCGCCGTTGCGACGGATCTGCCGAAAGCGCGGGAGAAAGGCGCGGCCGTGAGGCCATGAGCGATAACGCTCAAGGCGACCGTAATGTAGACGATCGCCTCCATACGCGGCAGGCCGCCCATGCCTTCATGCTCAACAGCAATAAAAAGGAACAGAATGGAAGCCAGCCCGCGCGGGCCGAACCATCCGATGAACGCGGTCGCGGGCCGCGTAAGCCCTGAACCGACGAGCGAGAGAGCCACAGGCCCCATGCGTATGATTGTGAGGCTGAGCAATCCGTATAGGAAGCACATGGCTGTGAAATACTCCGTCGCCTCAGGCAGGAGAACGGCGCCAAAGAGAAAGAAGATGGCGAGGCTGAAAAGCTGGCCTTCTTCCTCGACGAATTCGGTGAGCGTCGCGGCGCGACGCTTGCAGACATTGCCAAAGACGAGCCCGCCGACAAACGCCGCGATAAAGCCATTGCCGCCTGCGAGCTCCGCAGCGAACAAGGTCAGGATCGCGACGCCAACCGCTGTCAGTTTGCGAAAGCCATGGGCGACGAGCCCGCGCGCGTCGGCCGCCGTGATCACTCGCCCGAGACCATATCCTAGACCCGCGCCGACAACTGCGCCGACGCCAATCTGCTGCGCCGTAAAGATAATCCAGTACTCAGCGCCCTCTCCGCCGCCGCCCTCTGCGGAAAACGCAAGAGCGGCGAAGAGAAGCACAGCCGGCAATGCGAGCCCGTCATTAACGCCGGACTCAACGAGGATCGCCTGACGAATTCGTTCGGGTACAACCTTTGATGTGACAACAGCGTAGCCGAGTGCGGCGTCAGTCGGCGCTAATATTGCCGCAACAAGCGCCGCTTCCATCCACGATAACTCGGCAAAGAATAGTTTTGCGATGACGGCGCCGAGGACAATGCTTAAAGGCAATCCAATGAGGAGGAGACGCCGCGGCAACGAGTTGTCTTTCGCAAGGCGCACGCCATTGGTCGTCGCCGCGTCAGCGAAGAGGATGAGACCAAGCGTCAGCTCCGCAAAGCCCTCAAGCACTGGCCCGCTGACGGAGGCGTGAAAGAGGGAGAGGCCCGCAGGCCCCGCAGCGATTCCAGCCAGCATGAACACCATCGGAGCAGAAACGACTGACGCCGACAGACGCTCAGAGACAACGCCATAGGCGACGATGACGACGGCGATCAGGATCAGAGGCTCGGCGATCATGAAAGTCATGCCTTTCATGAGCCGCCCATGGACGCAAATCAAATCTTGAGCGGCGCAGTCAGTCGAAAAGCTTTGTCTGAACGGCTTTCGCCGGCTTTTTCACGGGATTTTTGCGGCGCGTCGGCGACGCGCCTTCGCCGAAATGAATAGCGCGGCGGCCGTCGGCGAACTCGAGCTGCCCAGCCCCAGCGGCGGGCGCGTCCGCAGCTTTCCGCACGAGACGCCCCTCGCCGTCGCGCACAAGCGCAAAGCCGCGTGAGAGTGTTAAATGAAATGAGAAGCTCTCCAGTAGCCGCGCTAGAGACGCAAGGCGGTCCTGCGGCGCTATGAGAAGGCGCGCCCCTGACTGACCAAGACGCCGCGACAGCGACTGAACATCCCGCGACTTCGCCAATGCGACCGTCTTCAGCGCCGGCAGGCTGAGCCGTCCCGCAGTCGCGGCGAGCCGATTGGCAGCGACGCCGGCGCGCGCGCGCAACGCCGCCTTTAATTGATCCGCTTGCCGATCAAGTCTTTGCTGCGCGGAACCGAGGAGATCCTCGGGCCGGCCGAGACCGCGGCCCGCGGATCGGAGCGCCGTGCGCCGCGCTTCAATCAACGCGTCGCCGGCGCCAACCATGCGGCGTTCTTTCAACAGAAGATCGGCGAGAAGGTCGGCGCGAACCGGCACGGCGAATTCCGCCGCCGCAGTCGGCGTCGGCGCGCGCTTGTCAGCAACAAAGTCGATCAGAGTCGTATCCGTTTCGTGACCTACGGCGGAGATGAGCGGGATCTTGCTGGCCGCGGCCGCGCGCGCGACGCTCTCCTCATTGAAGCACCACAAATCCTCCAGCGAGCCGCCGCCGCGGGCGACGATCAAAACGTCCGGCCGATGAATTCCCGCGCCTGGTTTCAGCGCGTTAAAACCTTCGATCGCCGCGACGATCTGCGCCTCGGCGCCGCGACCCTGAACGAGGGTCGGCCAGACGATCACATGGCGCGGGAAACGCTCCCGCAACCGGTGGAGGATGTCCCGTATGACGGCGCCCGACGGCGAGGTGATGACGCCGATGACATCGGGCAGAAACGGCACACGCCGTTTGCGCTCGGCGGCGAAAAGTCCCTCGGCGGCGAGTTTTTTCTTACGCTCTTCAAACAGCGCCATCAGCGCGCCGACGCCGGCTGGCTCAAGCGCGTCGATGATCAGCTGATAGCGCGACTGGCCTGGAAATGTTGAAAGACGGCCCGTGGCGACGACTTCCATTCCCTGTTCAGGTTCGATGGCAAGTCGCGCCGCCATCCCCTTCCAAATGACGCCAGAAAGAACCGCACGCTCATCTTTCAGGTCAAGATAGACGTGGCCCGAGCCGGCGCGTGTTACGCGGCCGAGTTCGCCGCGCACGCGAACGAGACCGAAATTCTCCTCGATCGTCTGCTTTACTACGCTCGAGAGCTCGGAGACGGAGAATTCATGGACATTGCCGACTGATTCGCGCACCATAGAGCGGCTTTAGAGCACAGTTCGCGTCGAAGGGGGAATGGCCGGCTAGGCGCCGCCAATGAGCGCGCGTCGACCATCAACCTTTTTTCTTTATCCGCTGCGGTTTCGCGTTTTAAAGCGAGCCCGCCGCGTTTCGAATTCGAGCGATCGCAAATCCGGGAGAGAGAACCATGAAACAGTCTTACGCCATCGGCGCCGCCGCCGGCGCGCTGATTGTCGCCGGCCTCGGCGTTTCCATCGAACGCGCTGACACCGAGGTCGGCGCCGCATTCCTGCACCCCCTCGCCCTTGCTCAGTCAATCTGCGGCGACGGCGCCGACGGGCTTGCTGAACGGCGACGCTTTTTCGTGCGCGCCGCGAGCGCCTATGCGGCGAGTTTAACGCCTGAGATGGAAACGGCGAATACGCTTACACCAATGCTAGGCCAGATCAGCTACGGCGTCACAACGTCGGAGCCCGACGCGCAGGCGTGGTTCAATCAGGGCCTCGCGTATACCTATAACTTCAATCACGGAGAAGCCGTCAAAGCCTTCAAACGCGCCCAAGAGATCGATCCCGATTGTGCGATGTGTTTCTGGGGCGAGGCGTTCGCGCTCGGCCCGAATATCAATGCGCCGATGAGTGAAGAGGCGGTCGCGCCGGCCTACGCCGCAGTAAAAAAAGCCATCGCGCTAAGTGAAGCGGCGAGCGAGAAAGAGACCGCCATTATCAACGCGCTTTCCAAACGCTATGGGCCGAAGCCTGTCGCCGACCGATCGGGCCTCGACAACGCCTTCGCCGACGCAATGGACGCCGTCGCGCTTCAATACCCGGACGATGACTTCATTGCGGCGCTGGCTGCTGAAGCCAATATGGATACACAAGCCTGGGATTACTGGCAGGATGGCGGTCGAACGCCAAAAGGACGCACCGCACGCACGATCTCGCTCCTCGAGGGCGTTCTTGCGCGCAACCCGCAATACACAGCTGCGATCCATCTCTACATTCACATTACGGAGGCTTCGCAGAACCCCTATCGCGCGCTTGAGCACGCCGACCGTCTGGCGGATTTAACACCGGGGCTCGGCCATCTCATCCACATGCCATCCCACACCTATTACCGGATCGGGCAATTTGAGAAATCGCTGGCGCACAACATTCGCGCCGTCGCCGTCGACGAAGCCTATATCGACGGTGCTGATGCGAGCATCATGTATGAGTACGGATATTTCACGCACAACATCCATTTCGCCATGACGTCCGCGCAAATGGCCGGCGATAGCGAAACAGCGCTCGCCATGGCCGAAAAGCTCGATGGCAAGCTGCCGACGGATATGGCGATGGCCGTGCCCTTCGCGCAGCCGATCAAGGCGGCGCCCTACTACACCAAGGTCATGTTCGCCGAGCCCGGCGACATTCTCGCGCTGGAGGCGCCAAGCGATGAAGCGCCGTTCCTGAAAGCCATATGGCACTATGCGCGCGGCGAGGCTTTGGCTCGCCAAGGCGACGCTGACGCTGCCATGGCGGAAGCTGAAGCCATTAGCGAGATCATCGCCAATGGCGATCTGTCGAGCCTGACAAACGCTTTCATCCCCGCTCCTGACATTCTCAATATCGCGCGCCTTACTGTAATCGCTCGGGCCTCGGCGGCGGATGGCGACCTCGACACTGCGATCGAAGCGATGGAAGAAGCGGTCGCATTGCAGGATGTGATTGCGTATACCGAACCGCCCTATTGGTATTATCCGGCGAAACAAACGCTCGCCGCCTATGTGTTGCAAAAGGGCGATGCGACGCGCGCGGAGCAGCTCTTTGTCGAGGCGCTCGCCTACTCGCCGAACAACGCCTTCGTCCTCTACGGGCTGTCGGAGGTCTACAAGGCGCAAGGCGACAAAAACGGCGCCAAATTCGCTCGCAACCTCTTCAAGGACGCTTGGCTCGGCGATAAGGCGGGCGGGCTGTCGCTCGCGTCTCTATAGAGAGACCATTGACGCTTTACAGTGAAGCCGCTGCCTAGTTCTCGTTTTCGGCGGCGTCTTCGAGTGCGTCGCGCAGCTCGTCGATTTCGCGCTGCGTTAACTCATCATCGTCGCGCAGCGCCCAGGGCGGCTGAATATCGGGGCGCCCGATATCCGGGTTGCCCCAGTTTCCGGTGAGATTATCGTTGGCGTCCTCGGCGATGGCGCTAGCGTCGCCATAGTCGCGCCGCGGGTCACGCAATTCCTCGAGAAGTTCGAGATCATCAAGCCGGCGCGCCGCCCGCGGACCAATAACCTTGTCGAGGTCTGGTCCTGTGCGGCCGGCCGCGCGGGCGCGCTTTAACAGTTCTTCGGCGCGGGCGAAATCTTCCGTACCCTGACCGGGGCGCCAGCCGGAGCGTATTTCGGTGCGACCTGCGCATTCCGCGGCCTTGTCCGGATCGTCAAACTCTTCCGGACAGAAGATCGCAACGACGCCGGCCGAGCCGGCGCTCAACGGGGCCTCGCCTGTCGGCAATGCGACGCGCGGTCGGATGAACCGGCGGGCGCCGAAAACGGGCTCGACATCAAAAGCGTCGTCTCCGGTCGGCGCTTCGTCTTCAGCCAGCAGTTCTTCCTCTTCTTCATCGTCGAGGCGGTCTTCCTCGGCATCATCCCGCGCCGTCTGGCCGGCAGCATCATCCTCGCCAGAAGCGTCTTCGGTGGACACGATGTCCTCCAGCCCCGGGTCAGCCCGCTGCTCCGGCTCGACAGAAACCAATGGCTCGAGATCGTCTTCGACCGGGCTCTGTGCAGCGACGTCCTCTGAAAAGACGTTTTCTTCGTCCTGCGCGAGGGGGGCCGGATCCGGGATGAAGGGCTCTGGCTCGGCGGCCTCCGGCGCCGGCGCAGGCTCAAGATCGAGATTAAGCTCCGGCTCTGGCTCAGGCTCTAGTTCCGCTTCAGGCTCCGGTTCGGGCTCGGGCTCAGGCTCAGGCTCTGGTTCGGGCTCCGGTTCGGGTTCTGGTTCGGGTTCCGGTTCAGGCTCGGGCTCAGGCTCTTCAACTATTTCGGGCGGCTCTTCCTCTTCCGGCTCGGGCTCAGGTTCCGGATCGGGCTCTATGGCCGGATCGCGCAGATCGAGCACCGGCTGCTCCCATTCGACTAGGGTCACATTAAGCGTGGCGCTCGGCGCGTTCGGAATATAGATGCGCACCCGGGCGAAGACAGAAAGCAGCGAAATAACGACTATGTTGATCGCGAGGGCCGCAGCGAGCGCTGTCAGCTGACGGCGGCGGGCCTGCGCGCTGACCGGATCCAGCCAATGCTCGAGAAAAGCGTCTATGCTGCGCCGGACGCGCCACAATGCGCCGCGCAGCCCGCGCGGAGGGCGCTTGCGGCGTTTTCGCTTCGCAACAGGACCGTCAACAGGCGCGTCGGTCATGGGCGGCGGCATTGATCCCGGCGCGCCGGGCCCTTAAACGCGAGAAACAGAGAGAGGAGACGCGGCAAGTGAATGTCCTGTTGATCGGCGGCGGCGGACGGGAACATGCTCTCGGCTGGAAACTGGCTCAAAGCCCAGATCTCGCCCAGCTATATGTAGATCCATCGAACCCCGGTCTAAACCATATCGGCGCCCCTGTGGCCATAGATTTGGACGATCACAAGGCCGTTGTCGACTTCGTTGAAAAGAACAGTGTCGATCTTGTCGTTGTCGGGCCGGAGGCGCCGCTCGCCGCCGGTCTCGCCGATACGCTGAACGCGGCCGGCGCGCCCTGCTTCGGACCGAAAAAGGCGGCGGCGCGTCTTGAGACGTCCAAGTCGTTCATGAAGGAGATCTGCGAAGAGGTCGGCGCCCCGACCGCCGCCTATGGCCAGTTCAAGGATACAACCTCCGCGAAGGAGTTTCTGCGCCGCCAGGACGCGCCCTACGTGATCAAGGCCGACGGTCTCGCCGCAGGAAAGGGCGTCATCATCGCCGAGGATTTAAAGGAAGCGGACGCCGCGGTCGATGCGATCCTTTCCGGCCGCTTTGGCGAGGCCGGCGATAAGCTTGTGATCGAGGAATTCATGGATGGCGAGGAAGCGAGCTTTTTCGCAATTTCCGACGGGACGCGCATTTTGCCGATGGTCGCGGCTCAGGATCACAAACGCGCCTTTGACGGCGATAAGGGCCCGAACACCGGCGGCATGGGCGGCTATTCCCCGGCGCCGGTGTTCACCGACGTTGTGCGCACGCAGGCGATCACAGAAATTGTTGAGCCGATCATTACGGAACTCGCCCGGCGGGGAACGCCTTATGTCGGCGTGATCTATGCCGGGCTGATGATCAAGGATAACCGCGCGCGGCTTGTGGAAATCAATGCGCGCTTTGGCGATCCGGAGTGTCAGATCCTGATGCGCCGGCTGAAGAGCGATCTTGCGCCTGTCCTCGCCGCCGCCGCCAATGGCGATCTCGCCGATCACCGCCTTGACTGGAGCGATGACGCCGCCGCCCTCGTCGTGCTCGCCGCCAAAGGATACCCAGGCGCTTATGAGAAAGGCTCGCGCATTCGCGGCCTCGACGCGGCGCAGGCGAAAGACGGCGTCGTCGTCTTTCATGCGGGCACGAAACGCGAAGACGCGGTCTTGCGCGCTAATGGCGGTCGCGTTCTCAATATCACCGCCACAGGCGAAACGATCCCGGAAGCGGTCTCGCGCGCTTACGCTGGAGTCGACGCCATCGACTGGCCGGAAGGATTTTGCCGCCGCGATATTGGCTGGCGCGCCTTGAAAGGCGCAGCATGAAGGCGCTCGACAAATGGCGCGCTGACGCCGCTTCGATCCGCGCCAATGGCTGGCGCATTGCTATGTGGTCGACGACAGCGCAGGATCCGGAGCGGCCTTGGCTTCTCCTGATCCATGGTTTTCCGACCTCGTCCTGGGACTGGTCCGCGATTTGGCCGGATCTCGAAGCGCGCTTCAATCTCGCCGCCATCGATATGCTGGGTTTCGGGCTTTCCGAGAAACCGCGCGGCGTCAAATTCCGCATTGTCGATCAAGCCGATTTGCAAGAGATGGCGCTCGAACAACTCGGCGTCGGCGACGCGCATATCTTCGCCCATGATTACGGGGTCAGCGTCGCCCAGGAGCTGTTGGCGCGGCACAACGAAAATACGTTGAGCTTCTCCATTAAGTCGCTTTGTTTCCTCAATGGCGGGCTATATCCGGAACTGCACCGCCCGCTCTTGGTTCAGAAGCTCGCTGTCTCGCCGATTGGACCTGCTATCGGCGCGCTTTTGACAAAGGCGTCGCTGCGCCGGAGTTTTGACCAGATATTCGGACCCGAAACGAAAGCGAGCGACGAAGAGATTGACGGGCATTGGACGCTTTTCAGCGAGCACGGCGGTCGCCGGGTTTTCCACAAGCTGCTCGATTATATCCCGCAACGACGGGAGAACAGGACGCGCTGGGTCGGCGCGCTTGAGTCGTCGCGCACGCCCCTCGCATTGATCAATGGCGGGGCCGATCCGATTTCGGGCGCGCA
The DNA here is from genome assembly GCA_039819305.1 of Pseudomonadota bacterium. Lineage (GTDB taxonomy): Bacteria > Pseudomonadota > Alphaproteobacteria > Caulobacterales > Parvularculaceae > Hyphococcus. The sequence goes on along the minus strand of JBCBSE010000035.1, from coordinate 7,938 downwards.
CCTTTACGAACATTTCAGCGCCGCCCTGCCAACCGCCTATGCGCGTTTACTGCCCGATATCGGCTATTATCCGCATACGGAAGCGCCTGACCGCGTCCTAGAGGCCTATTTCGATTTTGTCGAAACGATCGAGCCCCGCTCGGTTTCCGCGACCTGACCGGGTCGTTGCGACATAGTCCAGTTCTGCGATCGGAGAATACAATGACGAATGAGAAGGAAGCGGATTTCGCCGGCGTCGCCCCGACGCCTGAACATCTGCGTTTCGATGAAGCCTCGCTCGCCGACTACATGCGCGTCAATGTCGAAGGTTTTGACGGGCCCTTGTCCGTCAAAAAATTTAAGGGCGGCCAGTCGAACCCAACCTATCTCATATCGACTGCGGACCGAAAATACGTGTTGCGACGAAAACCGCCGGGGAAACTTCTGAAATCCGCGCATGCCGTTGACCGCGAATATCGCGTTATGACTGCGCTCGGGAAAGAAGGCTTTCCTGTGCCCAAAACCTACGCCATGTGCGAGGACGAAAGCGTTGTCGGCACCGAGTTCTTCATTATGGATTTCGTCGAGGGACGGATTTTTTGGGATTCCGGCCTGCCGGAAGTCCAAAAAGAGGATCGCGCGCCGCTGTTTCACGCGCTCATCGACACCCTCGCCGATCTGCATCTCATCGACTACGAGAAAGCCGGCCTTGGCGATTACGGCAAGCCGGGCAACTATTTTGAGCGTCAGGTCGGGCGCTGGTCGCAGCAATATAAAGATGCGGAAACTGAAACCATCGAGGCGATGGATAATCTGATCGAGTGGTTGCCAACGGCGATTCCGCAAGACGACGCGACCACAATCGTTCATGGCGATTACCGCTTCGACAACGCCATCATGCATCCGGCTGAGCCGCGAACGCTCGCAGTGCTCGACTGGGAGCTGTCAACGCTCGGCCATCCGCTCGCCGATTTCACCTACTATTTGATGATCTACTTTTTTCCGAAAAGCGTGCGCGGCGGTCTCGCCGGCCAGGACCTCGACGCGCTCGGCATACCGGGAATCGAAGCCGCGACAGAACGCTATTGCGCGCGCACGGGACGCAGCGGCGTTCCCGATCTCGATTTCTGTCTCGCTTACAATATGTTCAGAATCGCTGGGATTATTCAGGGCGTGTACAAGCGCTCCCTGCAGGGCAATGCTTCCTCGCCGGAAGCTGCGCGCATGGGCGCCCAGGTTGCGCCGCTGGCGGGCCTCGCCTGGCATTATGCAGAGCGCGCCGGCGCCTGAACCGAAGAATTCATTACAAATCGCCGTTAAACGGATTGATCTCCGGAAAGCTGGCGTCTGTCCAAAAAGCAATGTCGACGATTGGCGCGCGAAGCCAATGAATTGCGTCGCTACGGCGCGACTTTAGACAAATTTTTTGAGCGGCGTTCACGCATCCTTTGCGCGTTTCTTGGCAACAACGCCAATGACGGCAATGGAAAGACGTTAGAATGACGACGAAGCCCGCGCGCATCGCGAAAATTCTGTCTGCTGCGAGCCTTTTTGCGGCCGCGGCCTGTTCTGGCGCGGACGAACCAGACGCGCCAGACGCCTCAGCGCCGCCGCCGACATCATCGGCGATCACCGCCGTTGAAGCGTCAAAATTTCTGAACCAGGCGACATTTGGCGCGACCGACCAAGAAATCGCCAATGTTCAATCGATCGGCTACGAAGAATGGATTTTAGAAGAATTTTCTAAACCGCAAGAGTCGCTTCTCCAGTCGGTCCTGCTTGTCGAAGCCTCCGGCGCCGAAGCCGGCCGCGACGAGCTTTCGGAAACATTCTGGACACGCGCCATTATCGGCGACGATCAGCTTCGACAACGCGTCGGCTACGCCCTCTCCCAGATCCTTGTCGCCTCTTACAGCGACGGCGCGCTTGAAGACCGCCCCGTCGCCATGGCGAACTATATGGACATGATGTCTTCGGGCGCCTTCGGCAATTTCCGTCAGACGCTTGAAAACATCACTTACAGCCCGGCGATGGCAATCTGGCTCACCTATCTGCAAAACCAGAAAGCAGATCCTTCCAAAAACGTTGTGCCGGATGAAAATTACGCGCGCGAGATCATGCAGCTGTTCTCCATCGGCACGCTGGAGCTGCAGGCGAATGGCGACTTACGCCTCGACGGCGGCGGCCAGCCGATTGAAACCTACGACAATGACGACGTTACGGAGCTTGCAAAAGTCTTCACCGGCCTCAGCTGGGCCGAGCGGTCTCGTTTTCTTGGCCGCCCCGATAATATCAGGTCCGAGTATCTGCCTCTTGACATGTTCGACGAAGAGCACTCGACAGCGTCGAAGTCATTTCTTGGCGTTACGATCCCCGCCGACACGCCCGGCGATCAAAGCATCGCAATTGCGCTCAATACGCTGTTCAACCACGCCAACACGCCGCCCTTTATTTCGCGCCAGCTCATTCAGCGATTGGTCACGAGCAATCCGTCGTCGGCCTATGTGAACCGCGTCGCCAACGCGTTTCGCTCAGGAACGTTCACAATGCCGGATGGGCGCTCTGTCGGCGGCGGCGGGCGCGGCGACATGCGCGCAGTCGTCGCCGCCATCCTCCTCGATCCGGAAGCGCGAGGCGCGTCCCCGTCCGCCGATCCGCAATTCGGCAAAATCCGCGAGCCAATCCTGCGTTTCACCCATTGGGCGCGCGCGTTCAACGTCGACAGCACGGATGTTGAAGCGGTCTCCGAAGTGCGCGACACGCGCGCGCCCAACCGTCTGGGGCAACAGGCCTATCGCTCGCCTTCCGTCTTTAATTTCTATCGGCCGGGTTACGTGGCGCCCGGCACCCAAAGCGCGACCGCCGGCATGGTCGCGCCGGAGTTGCAAATCACAACGGCCGCGAGCGTCACCGGGTATGCGAATTTCATGGATGAATTCATCTTCAATGATGAAGGCCGCATCGATTTCGCGCCGGATTACGCCGCAGAGGTCGCGCTCGCAAACGACCCCGCCGCCCTCGTCGATCGCCTCGATATGTTGCTGACGGCGGGCTCGCTTTCATCGGCGACGCGGTCGCAAGTTATCGCCGCGGTCAATGGCGTGACCGCGGGCGCGCGTTCCTTTTCACGCGATGAGTTGCGCGTGCGGGTCGCCATTCTCTTCATCATGAATTCCGCCGACTACATCGTCGAACGATAGGATCACTGTTATGAGTTTGTCCCGCCGACATTTCCTGCGCAACGGAACGGCGCTCGCGCTCGGGGGCGCAACTGGCTTCGCCAACGACCTGATGCGCTTCAACGCCTTTGCGGCCGACACGAGCGGCTACAAGGCCGTCGTGTGCGTCTTTCTGTTCGGCGGCATGGACGGCCATGACGCGCTGATCCCTTACGATCAATCGAGTTACAATCAGTATGCGTCGGTGCGCAGCGAACTCCTCAATCGATATGGCGACAATGAGGGCGGCTCGACCCGCACGCGCGATCAGTTATTGCCGCTTAATCTCGCCAATGCGGGCGACTTCGGCGGCCGCCAGTTTGCGCTCGCCCCTGAGCTGGGGCCGCTGCATGAACTGATCGAACGCGGCGACGGCGCCCTTGTCGGCAATGTCGGGCCGCTGGTGACGCCGCTCGACCGGGAAGACTATCGAAATCGCTCCGCGCCGCGCCCGCCGCGGCTCTTCTCCCATAACGACCAGCAGTCAGTCTGGATGTCTTCAGAGCCCGAAGGCGCAAGATTTGGCTGGGGCGGGCGTCTAGCGGACATGATCGCCGCGTCTGTCGGCAGCGCCGATTCGACCTTCTCGGCGGTTTCGGCGAACGGCAATGCCGTCTTTTTGCAAGGCCAGAATGTCGGCCAATACCAGGTCGGCTCTTCAGGGCCTGAAGAGATTCGGGGCCTCGGCGATGAACGCTATTTCGGCGCGGATTCCTTTGCAGCCCAGTATGAGTCGCTGCTCACAGGCGAAGGACAAAGCTTCGGCAACATCCTCCAGCAGGATTTCACGGCGATTATGGACCGCTCTATCGAGGCGAACCGCACATTGCGCGAGTCCTTTAGCGGCTCATCGCCCTTCTCGACCGTGTTTCCGAATTCGCGCCTCGGTCGCCAGATGCAAGTCATTGCGCGCATTATCGCGCTGCGCGGCACGCTCGGCGTCAGCCGTCAGATCTTTTTCGCCGGAACCGGCGGTTTCGATACGCATTCGAACCAGGCCGGCTCCATGCCGGGCCTGCAGGCAAATTTCGCCGGCGCCATGCGCGCCTTTTACGATGCGATGGCGGAAATCGGCGTCGACCGCGACGTCGTCGCCTTTACCGCATCCGATTTTGGCCGCACCCTGACGATTAACCGAGACGGCACGGATCATGGCTGGGGCGGTCATCACTTCGTGATCGGCGGCGGCGTCAATGGCTCGCGCATCGTCGGCGACGTCCCGGAGCCGGTGACAGAACACAGCCAGGACAGCGGCAATGGGCGGCTCATCCCGACAACAGCGGTTGATCAGTTCGCGGCGACGCTTGGCCGCTGGTACGGCCTGAACGAGAGCGAACTCGACGATGCGCTGCCCGGGCTTTCGAATTTCAGCCAACGCGATATCGGCCTATTTTGACAAGGCGGGCTGCGCGCGCCGGCAGGGGAAAAACAAATGAAAAACCGGATCAGTATTGTGGCCCTCGCGGTCGCCATTTCCGTCGCTGCGCAGCCGACAGCCGCGGCGACGATCACATCGTCCCAACCCGAAAACGCGTCGCTCTTTGCGGTCACCTTGCGGGATCGTCCGCTGAACGAGTTCGCCGCTGTCGCCGCCGTCGATCACCGGCCGCGATCTGATTTTACTGATAACTATGCGGACGAGATCGCAGACGGCTTGTTTTTTGCTCCCGGCGTTGAGTTGAACCGGCTCGACGTGCAGGAGCCGCGGCTGTCGATCCGGGGCTTTTCCCTCGGCAATACGGGCCAACGCAGCGGACCGTTGGTCCTGCGTGACGGTGCGCCGTTAACAGACGTGCATGGCGAAACGAACACCAGCGAGATCGACCTCCTTTCCACTGAATCAATTGAAATTCAGCGCGGCGTCGTTTCCTTGCGTGACGGCGGCGGCAATCTCGGCGGGGTTATTGCGTTGAAATCTCGGACCGGACGCACGACGCCAGCGGGTCTTGCTGTCGGCGCCGACGCGGGCGCCAGCATTGACGGCAAACCGGCGGGACAAGCGCATATTCGTCTCGCCGGCGCAAACGGCGCGACCGATTATTATCTCGGCGTCACTGGCGTTTACGAAAACGGATGGCGCGACAATAACCGTCGCTCCAGCCAGCAATTTCACGGCAATGTCGGCTTTGCCTTGCGCGATTCGATCACGACGCGCTTCTTTCTCGACTTCAATAATTCGGAAACCGAACTCGCCGGGCCGTTGTCGCTCGCTGACCTTGAGGCCGATCCGCAAAGCCCGACGCCGCCGATCACCCTTGGGCCGCTCTTTCCTGGCGGTCCGATCATCGAGCTTGTCGATGGCGCGCGCGAGGACGATTTCGCCCGCGATATCCGCGAGGGACGCATCGCGAATGAGACAAATCTGCGCCTCTTCGCGCACGACGTCATGATTGGCGGGCATTACACGATGCGCGATGTTGAGAGCCCACAGATCGATTTCGTCGGCTTCCTCGACGAAAGCGGATCGGAATGGGGCGCGCGTCTCGCTGTCGAGCGCGACACCCGTATTGCCGGCATTGCCGCCACTTATCGGGTTGGCGGCGATTATACGACCGGCGAAAAGGATGCCGACCGGTTTGAGAATATCGAAGGCGAACCCGGCGATCCGCTTTCCGAAACCCGGCAGAAGTCGACCCTTTGGTCAGCCTTCGCCGAAGTTCTGCTGCGACCCCTTGAACGGCTTGCGGTCGAAGGCGGCGCGAAATTCGTGAACGTGGACCGCAGCGTCACAGACCTCGAAGACAACGATCTGGAGACGCGGGGCGATACCGGCGTCGCCGCCCGAGCCGGCGTCCGTTTTGATCTAAATGAAGCCCTGCAGGTCTATGTCGGCGGCTCCAGAGCTTATGAGCCGCCAGCCATCGACGAGTTGACGGCCGGCGATCCGACCGACTTCGCCGATCTCGACGCGCAGGATAGTTTCTCCATCGAAGCGGGCGTTCGCGGGCGACTCGGCGACTGGGCGGGCTTCGATATCGCGTATTACAACACCGACGTTGAGAACGAGATTCTATCGACCGGCGAGCCGAACGGATTCATCTTAGACGATGTTTTTACAAACGCCGCCAAGACCACGCATGAGGGCGTCGAGGCCGGTCTCGATCTCCACCTCTTCCCTGCCACATTCGCCGCGCGCGGCGGCGCGCTCACCTTGCGCAGTGTCTACAACTGGTCGAATCATCGCTTTGTCGACGCCGGCGATCTCGGCTCCATCGACGGCAATCGCATCGCCGGCGCGCCGACGCATCGCTATCGCGGCGAGCTGCGTTACGTCGCCGACGCGCGCTGGTTCGTGGCGGCGAATGTCGAACTCGCCCGCGGGGACTATTTCGCCGATCACGAAAACGAAACCGCAGTCCCGACCGATCCCGTCATCGGCGTCTCCGCCGGCTATCGCCTGTCAGACCAAATTGAGGTGTTCGCTTCGGGTGAAAACCTCACCGATCAGGCCTATGTCGCCGGTGTCTCATCCGTCTTGAGCGCTGATCCAGCCGATCGCCTCTTTACGCCCGGCGACCGCGCTTCAGTCTATGGCGGCGTCAAGGTGCGTTTCTAAGCAGCCGCGCAGGCGTATCGGTAAAAGTCAATGTCCTTTAGTCGTTTTGTCCGAACTCGTTTTGCTCCGTGAGCGCAGATCTCGCGACCTCCAGTTCAAGACGGCGAAGGTCGTCGATCGCCGTGGCATTCAGCGTAGCGCCCGCAATGGTGATTTGATGCGCCGGCATCACCCAGACATCTGTTCCCCAAAAGCCGCCATGGCCGTAGGTCTGCTCGCCCAGTCGTTCCAGGTAGAATAAACCTATGCGATAAGGGCTGCCTGCGGGACGCCCCGGCGCCTCAAGCATTAGGGACAGCGTCTCTCCATCATCAAAGACGTCACCGCGGAAAAGCGCTGAGAAGAATCGAGCGGTTTGTTCAACGCTGGCGACAACGCCGCCGCCGCCATAGACGTCAACGCTTCCGTGAATGTGATAGGTGTCAATGTCGCCAACCCATTGATGGGCTCTTCCCGGCGCGTCCGCCGCCGGCGTTTCAAATACGTCCCACCAGACGCCGCCGAGACCAATGTCATCGAGTTTCGTCAGCCGTCTGACCGCTTGTCCCAGCGGCTCTCCGGTCGTCGCCTCAATGATCTCGCCGAGCAGTAGATATCCGGTGTCGGAATAATGGAACCGCTCGCCGGGCGCCGTCACCGGATCCGTCGTTTCGAGCATGAGCGCGATCTGCTCCGTCCGCGTCCATTCTCTTTCCGGCTCTGCGAGCGCCATGTCTTTGAAAACGTCGCTCGCGAAATGATCGTTGAGACCGCCAGCGTGCATCAACAGATGACGCACCGTGATCGCTGACGTGTTGTAGCCGTCGCCCGTCAACATCGCATCATGCGCCGGACTGATCAGGTCGCCGATGGGCGCGTCGAGATCGAGCGTTTCCATCTCCCATAATCGGAGCGCGGCGACGGCGACGAAGGTCTTGGTGATGGAGGCGATGCGCACCGGCGTATTCGCCGTCATGGCGCGCCCGTTCGGATCAGCCTGCCCTGTCGCCGCGGAGACCGCGCCGTGGCTCCAATGGTCAATCGTGACGGCAAAGCCGGCGACGTCAGGGCGCTCGGCTTGCAGCGCATCGAGATCCGCCTGCAACACAGCTTGCGAGACTACGGGCGGGACATGTGACGTCGGCGCCTTATCTTAAGCTGCGCGGCAGCGATCGCCGGGACAGCCGCTTGCGCCGAAAACCCGCC
>JBCBSE010000034.1:0-22650 GCA_039819305.1 Pseudomonadota bacterium | reverse complement strand
ACCGGGCATATTACAGGCGTGAGGCTTCGAACCCGCGACGTTCAAGCAACGCCTGCACGGCGTCATCGCCGATCGGAACCGCGCCTGGGCTGATGAGCTTGAACGCGCCTTGAACGAGGAAACCGGCGTCATTTTCGTCGCCGTCGGGGCGGCGCATCTTGTCGGCGATGACGCCGTGCAGGCGTTGCTTGAACGTCGCGGGTTCGAAGCCTCACGCCTGTAATATGCCCGGTCAGATATCGAGCTCCGCTGAGAGCGCGTTGTCCTGAATGAACTCCCGGCGCGGCTCGACGATATTGCCCATGAGCCGTGAGAAGATATCGTCAGCCTCGTCGGCCTCTTTAATCTTCACCTGCAAAAGAACGCGCGCATCCTGATCGAGCGTCGTCTCCCATAACTGGTCGGGGTTCATCTCGCCAAGACCCTTGTAGCGCTGCACGGCGACGCCTTTCTCGCCGGCGGTGCGGACCGCTCGCAAAAGACCGCCAGGTCCGAAAACCGTGATCGCCTCGCCTTTGCGCTCCCAGCGCGCCGCCTTCGCGAAAACCGGGATTAAGGGCTCCATGGCGGACCGCAGACGCTTGGCGTCAGCACTCAAGAGCACGTCGCGAGACAGCATTCGGCGTTCTTCCACGCCGCGCAATTCGCGCGTGAAAACAAAGCCGCCCTCGCCGTCCAGTTCGCCTGTCCAACCCCGCTCATATTCCTCGGAGATAGCATTCAGCCGGTCTGCAACCCGCCTCGCCGCGGCGTCGTCATCACTTTCCTCAAGCGCCTCACCGAGCGCCGTCTGGACGAGCACGTCGCGCGACAGCCTTGCCGGAAACTCGGTCAGAACTTCATCCGCTCGTCGCGCCTTTGCGATCACGTCGGCTAGGTCTTGCCCGGTGATCGTCTCACCGTCGGCGAGGACGAGAGCGCCCTCCGACTGGCCCTCCGTATAGAGATAATCAAGGAGCGACTTGTCATCGAGCAGATATTGCTCCGACTTGCCCCGCGAGACCTTATAGAGCGGCGGCTGCGCGATATAGAGATGGCCGCGGCGGATGATTTCGGGCATCTGGCGGAAAAAGAAGGTCAGGAGAAGCGTGCGAATATGCGCGCCGTCGACGTCAGCGTCGGTCATGATCACGACCTTGTGGTACCGCAGTTTGTCCGGGTCGAAATCGTCTCGCCCGATGCCGGTGCCAAGCGCGGTGATCAGCGTGCCGATTTCCTGGCTCGACAGCATCTTGTCGAAACGGGCCCGCTCCACATTCAGGATCTTGCCACGCAATGGCAGGACAGCCTGGTTCTCGCGGTTTCGCGCCTGTTTCGCCGAGCCGCCGGCGGAGTCGCCCTCGACGATGAACAATTCAGATTTCGCCGGATCGCGCTCCTGGCAGTCGGCGAGCTTGCCGGGCAGCGAGGCCACATCCAGCGCCGACTTGCGGCGCGTTAGCTCGCGCGCCTTTCGCGCCGCCTCGCGCGCCGCCGCCGCTTCGGCGATCTTTTGAACGATACGCCGCGCTTCGGTTGGGTTTTCTTCAAACCATTCGCCAAGCTTTTCGTTGACCGCGCCTTCGACGAGCGGGCGGACTTCTGATGAGACGAGCTTGTCTTTCGTTTGCGACGAGAATTTCGGATCAGGCACTTTCACCGACAACACGCAAGTGAGCCCTTCGCGCGCATCGTCGCCGGTGACGCTCACCTTTTCCTTTTTGGCGATGCCGGAATTTTGCGCGTAGTTGTTGACGACGCGCGTCAGCGCCGCGCGAAATCCGGCAAGGTGCGTGCCGCCGTCGCGTTGCGGAATGTTGTTCGTAAAGCACAAAACCTTTTCGTGATAACCGTCATTCCACCACATGGCGACATCGACGCCAACGCCGTCGCGCTCGATCGAAAAAGCGACCGGCTGATCAAGCAGCGCCGTTTTTGACACGTCAAGATAACGCACGAACGCTTCGAGCCCACCATCGTACAACATGTCTTCCGTACGGGTCTCAACATGGCGCTTGTCCGTCAGGCGGATCTTCACGCCGGAATTTAGGAAAGCGAGCTCGCGCAAGCGATGCTCGAGCGTGTCAAATTCAAAATCAATCATCGAGAAAATTTCGGTCGACGGAAGAAACGTGACCGACGTGCCTGTTTCGACCGCATCCCCAACGACGGCGAGATCGGCTTCCGGCTCGCCCATGCGAAACCGCATATAGTGTTCTTTGCCGTTGCGCCGGATGCGCAAATCCAACCATTGCGACAGCGCGTTGACGACCGAGACGCCGACACCGTGCAAACCGCCGGAAACCTTGTAGGAATTCTGGTCGAATTTGCCGCCGGCATGGAGCTGGGTCATGATGACTTGCGCCGCCGACACGCCTTCCTCGCGGTGGATCTCGGTTGGAATACCGCGGCCATTATCAGTCACCGTGACAGAACCGTCCGGGTTTAAAATAACCTCAACCGTGTCGCAATAGCCGGCGAGCGCCTCGTCGATGGCGTTGTCGACGACTTCATAAACCATGTGATGCAGGCCAGAGCCGTCATCGGTGTCGCCGATATACATGCCCGGCCGTTTGCGCACGGCGTCGAGACCTTTGAGGACCTTGATTGACTCAGCGCCATATTCCTCATTCGGCGCGGCGGTGTTCGCCATGTCTTGTCTTTCTTTACTTAGTCGATTGCGGTTAGCGCGCCATCGCGCGCGGCAAAGCGCTGCGCGCGCGAACCCCAGGCTGAAAATAACGCTTCGTCAGTGCCGGTCAGGAAAGCCTGGAACCCCAACTCGTCGATAATGTCGTAAAGCGCGGCGCGGCGATCGGGATCGAGATGCGCCGCAACTTCATCAAGCAGAAGTATCAGCGGCGGGCGGGCGCCGAACTCTTTCGCGAAGGCCCGCGACGCGGCGAGAACGAGCCCGATAAGGAGCGCCTTCTGTTCTCCCGTTGAGCAAAGCCTCGCCGGTTGTTTCTTGGCGCGATGAGCGACCAGAAGATCGGTGCGGTGGGGGCCGGAGAGAGCGCGGCCCGCAGCGGCGTCGCGGCGGCGCGCCTCGGCGAGCTCTTCAGCGAAGGCGTCCTCGACCGCGGCGGGAAGCACATCGGCGAGCGCCGCTTCTAATCCGCCGTCGAGCGCAAGATCAGCCGCTGGGAATATCCCGCCCGACGCGGCGATCTCAGCATGAGCAAGCCGCGAGACCATTGCGCATCGCGCCGCCGCAATTGCGACGCCGGCTTCGGCCATCTGACGCTCCAGACCGGCGAGCCAGCTGTCGTCGCTGCGCCCTTCATCGAGAAGACGCTGGCGACTGCGCATGGCGTTTTCATAGTCGGCGGAGGCTTTGGCGTGAGCTGGGTCATGGGCGAGCGCCATGCGATCAAGAAACCGGCGCCGTTCACTCGCTCCGTCCATGAAAAGACGGTCCTGCGCGGGTGTCAGCCACATGAATCGCAGCCGATCTGCGAAAGCGCCCGGGCCCGACGCAGGCGCGCCATCAATTCGGCAAATGCGGCGCTCAGGCCGGTCCGCATCAACCCCGACGCCGAAACGCTGCTCGTCGTCCTCGTCCTTGATGCGAATGGCCACAGACCAGCCGCCCGGCCCTCCCAGTCTCGGCAATTCGTCGAGCCGCGCGCGGCGCAAGCCGCGCCCCGGACCCACCAGCGAGATCGCCTCGAGGATATTGGTCTTGCCCGCGCCATTGGCGCCGAAAATCGCGACAGGCCGACCGTCAAAAGCGAGATCGGCGCCTGCATAAGACCGGAAATCCGTCAGCACGAGACGGGTCAGCGCCACGCGTTCGCGCTGGCCGGCCAAAGCGACGGCCGGCGCCGTCTCATTGGTTTTGATCGCCGCCTGTTTCAACATGTTCCGTATTCGAGTTTCGCCGTATCGCGTCAGACGCGAAGCGGCATCAGCACATAAAGCGCGCGTTCGTCCTCTTCATCGACGATAACCGTCGGGGACGACGGATCGCCCAGACGAAACGTGACGGTCTCTCCATCGACCTGTTGCGCGACGTCGAGCAGGTATCTTGCGTTGAACCCGATCTCGATCGCATCGCCGGCATAATCGACTGAGAGCTCTTCGAGGGCGGAGCCGGCCTCAGGATTGTTTACAGTCAGGCGCAGCGTATCGGCCTCTAGCGCCAGTTTCACCGATCGCGTGCGATCAGCAGAAACGGTCGACACGCGATCAACGGCTTGCGCAAAGTCTTTGGTTTCCGCGCGCATGATGTTCGCGTTGGCCTTCGGGATAACGCGCTCATAATCGGGGAACGAGCCGTCGATGAGCTTAGACGTCATACGCCCGGCGCCGAAGCCAAAACGGATCTTCGCCGTCGAAACCGCGACGTCGACATGCTCATCGGCATCTTCTAGAAGCCGCGACAATTCAGCGATCGCTTTTCGCGGAACGATGACGCCAGGCATGGCGCCAGCGCCGTCCGGGAGCGGCGCGTCGAGGCGCGCCAAGCGGTGCCCGTCGGTCGCGGCTGCGCGCAATAGCGGCGCGGGGCCGTCGGGTTCCGCATGGAAATAAACCCCGTTCAAATAATACCGCGTTTCCTCCTGCGACATGGCGAACCGCGTCTTCTGCAGAAGGCGGCGCAGATCATCGGTCGGCATCGAAAACCGAACATCGAGATCATCGGTCGTCAGGCTTGGAAAATCATCATCCGGCAGAACCGCGAGCGAGAATTGCGAGCGCCCCGCCGAGACCTGCAACCGGTTGTCGGCGTTTGAAAGCTCAAGGCGCACCTGCGCGCCCTCGGGCAGCCGCTTGACGATCTCAAACAGGGTCAACGCCGGCGCGGTGGTCGCCCCTGACGTTGCAACATCCGCCGGCGCGTCTTCAGAAACTTCGATATCAAGATCGGTCGCCGTCAGCGTCAGCGCGCCGCCATTGGCTTGCAGCAGGACGTTTGACAGGATGGGGATCGTATTTCGACGTTCGACAACGCTTTGAACGTGCCCGAGCGCTTTTGACAGCGCGGACCTTTCAATCGTGACTTTCATTCTCGCCAAGCTCTCCGGATGGATTCAAAGATGCTGCAAAAAAACACCGTCGGCGGGCGGAGCGCACCACGAAAAACCGACGGAGAATCGCCTCAAAAATTCATTCTGTAAGTATAGCCGATTTGGCCTCAAAAAAGCTAGCGCCGGAGCGTAAATTACGCCCCGGCGCTTAGAAAAAAAGCTGCTTGAAATCAGACCCTTACGAAGCCTCTCGCCTAATGCTCCAGAGCCTCGCGAATGCGCGCCACGCCGTCCTGGAACGCCTTGTCTCTTTCATAGAGAGCCTGCGCCCGGCGATAGGAACTCATCGCCGTGGTGTGGTCACGGTTCAAGGCCTTTCCGATGCGCGGAAACGACTCTGCGAGCACCTCTCGCGCGCAGTACACAATAGCGTGCCGGGCGCGAACGATGCGTTGCGGCTGGGCGCGCCCCTTTATATCCGCGACGCTGAGCCCAAACGCCTCGGCGCCGGCGATGATGGCGTCTTCGAGCGAGGCGACGCGCCGGCTGCTCTGCTCTTGAAGGCGCGAACGAAGAACCGTCTTCGCCTCTTCGAGATCAACCGAAACAGCTTCGTCGCGATACAAAAGAAGCACCTGGTTGAGAGCGCCGATCGTCTCCCGCGTGCTGAGGCTGAAATGGCGCGCAATGAATTCGAGCACGTCAACATCGATGAGGCACTTAGCGTCGCTGGATTGCAGACGCTTTTTCAAAATCTCCAGGCGCATCTCCTCGTCCGCAGGATGCACCGTTGCGCAAAGACCGCCGGCGAGCCGGTCCGCAAGGCGTTTCTTGATGCCTGTCTCGGCGAGCTTCGCGGGCGCGCGGTCGCCTGCGATGATGACCTGCTTGCCGCTGTCCAGAAGCGCGTCGATGACGATCAGAAGTTCTTCCTGGGTGCGGTCTTTGCCTTCCAGAAAGTGAATGTCGTCAATCGCGACGATATCATTCTCCATGAACGCGGCGTGCAGCTCTTGCGTCGCATTCGACAGAACGGCGCTGACACACGCATTGATCAAATTTCGGTAAGTAACGTAGAGGCAGCTGCCATCGCCTTTCTGCGCTTCGCCGTCATGACAGATCGCGTGTAAGAGATGCGTCTTGCCGACGCCGGATTCCCCGTAGAGATAAACGATTTCCGCCGGCGCGCGCGACGACAATGCCTGACGCGAGGCCGCCACGGCGATGCGATTGGAGTCGCCGACCGCCAGTGTTGAAAAGGTGCGTCTGGGATCAAGCGGCGCGGCCAGAGACGGCTTCGGCGACGACTTACCGGGCGCAACGGATTGCGCAGCGCTGACCGATCCATTGGCGCGGCGCGCCTCGAGGCCATTGACCTTCGCCGCGCTCGCGGACAACGCCGCGGCTCTCACTGTCAGGCTGATCCGGTCGACGGGGCCGATCGCCCGCCGCCAGACCTCTGTCATCACATGCAAGAACCGATGATCAATGATGTCGCGTTTTGATTGCGACGGCGTGGAAAAAATAACGCTGTTCCGCGTCCGCTCCGCAAGTCCTAGATCCAGAAACCAAGATTTGTATTTCGCATCGCCGACCTGCCCGCGCAGCGCTTCATGATATTTCTGGAAGACGGCTTTGTCTGCATCGCGACCTTCACTGTCGTTGTCCATGGTTGTCTCGCCCGTTATCAAAATTTTGTTTTCGAAGGCAGAGAAGCGGCTTCGCAAGAATGACTTCTCGCGCCACGCATTCTCAATTTATGGATCGAAAACGACGCTCCCCGCGCCGCCCCCGCGCGATACGAACTTAGAGTTCGCGAACCTCGGAATGAAGCGCCGTCAACTGAGTAACCGTCAGTCTCTGATTTCCGCCCCAAATCATTCCGAACCCCTTTTCCATTCGCGACAATAAAAAACTGCAAGGACGCTTCTAGCGAAGGTCGTCCTGTGCGTTACTCTACGTTACTTTACTTGATTTTGCGGATACTCCGCATACGCCATAATGACGTCGTGAAGACTATAGTTAATTTTTTTAGCTCTCTGGTCAAGCGTGATTCCGGCGCTCCGCCGAACTTTTTTGCACTTTTGAGACAGCATTCTTTCAAATCAAAACCTTAAGCGCCACAGCGAAGACAGCCTCACAACGCGCAACAGGTGCGTAACGCATTTTGTGCGTTCGCGACACTCGCAACGCATGACGAAAAGTCAAATTTTATTTTGGTATCGCGAAGTGCGGGCGCGCGTTGTTTAAGCGGAAATCGCTTTGATGCGCGACGATAGACGCGAAAGTTTACGCGCAACTGTCTTTTTATGAAAGACACCCTTGGTCACCGCGCGTTGCATTTCAGGTTGCGCCAATTTGAAAGCAGCTTCGGCGCCAGCCTTATCGCCTGAGGAAATCGCCGTCTCGACTTTGCGAAGGAAGGTGCGAACGCGCGACCGACGGTTCTTGTTCACCGCAGTCTGGCGCGCAATTTTGCGGACCATTTTCTTCGCTGACGACGTGTTAGCCATATCTTATTTCGCTCATTTTTTGTGACCAAAGCCGCGCCCTTGGCGAGCGCGAGCGGAGGTGTATAGCGACGGCTCATAGGGGCGTCAACATGCCCGCAGCCCTTTATTTGATCAGCTTTTAGCGCTGACAGACGCCGCAAAAAAATGTTGATCGGCCCGCTTGGGATAGTCGTTTGACGCCGCCCGCGCACCGCCGGCAAGGCTCGCCTTCGCGGTCGTAGACGTCGAACCGGTGCTGGAAGTATCCGAGCGCACCTGTTGCGTCGGCGAAATCGCGCAAACTCGACCCGCCGGCCGCGATCGCGTCCTCCAGGACGCTGACAATAGCCGCCTGTAGGCGTTCGGCGCGTCGCCCCGGAACCGTCCGCGCGGTCCGTCTTGGCGAGACGCCAGCCCGGTAAAGCGCCTCGCAGGCGTAAATATTGCCAACGCCAGCGACCAGCCGTTGATCGAGCAAGGCGGCCTTGACGGCGCCTGTCCGGCGGGCGAGCGCATGGTTGAGGTAAGCGGGCGTGAAATCAGCGCTCAAAGGCTCTGGGCCCATACCGGCGAAATACCGGCATTCCTCAACCCGTTCGGTATCGACGATGTCCATAAAACCGAAACGGCGCGGATCATTGAAGGTGACCCGCGCATCGGGCCGACCCGGCCGGTTAAACGTAAATATTACATGATCATGGCGCGGGTCGCCTGGTTCGGCGCGATAGAACTCGCCCGGGGTTCGCCGCGCGCTGCCCTGCACCGTGAACCGGCCAGACATCCCGAGATGCATAATGAGGCTTTCGCCCGTAGATAGCTCGGCAACGAGATATTTGCCGCGCCGACGAAGCCGGCCGACGCAGGCGCCCGTCAGACGGTCGGCGAAACCCGCCGGCAATGGGTAGCGCAGGTCCGGCCTGTTTAGAGCGACCACCTTGAAAGCAGCGCCTTCCATGCACGGCAACAGGCCGCATTTCACCGTTTCAACTTCGGGCAATTCTGGCATTCGCCTAATCCAAACTCATTTCGCCAGGTCTTAAAAGACGAAAACCTCCGACGCAGGTTGCGCCGGAGGTTTCCTCACATGTTACTCGCAGTGTCGGCGCTCAGTTGTCTTTTTTGTTTTCTTTCAGGGCGGCGCCGAGAATATCGCCGAGAGAGGCGCCGGAATCGGCCGAACCGAATTGTTCCACCGCCTCCTTTTCTTCCGCCACTTCGCGGGCCTTGATGGAGACATTGATCCGCCGCGTTTTGGAGTCGATCGAGGTGATGCGCGCATCGACCTTGTCGCCGACGGCGAAACGTTCGGGACGCTGTTCTGACCGCTCTTTGGAGAGATCCGATTTTCGGATGAACGCCTTCGGACCGTCAGAGCCGCCGATTTGAACCTCAATGCCGCCGGTTTCAATCGCGGTCACCGTGCAGGTCACGTCATCGCCGCGCTTCAGCGCCCCAATGGCTTCCATCGGATCGCTGCCGACCTGTTTAACGCCCAATGAGATGCGTTCTTTTTCAGGATCAACATCAAGGATCTTGGCCTTGACCATCTGGCCTTTCTCGTAATCCTTGATCGCGTCCTCTCCGGACCGGTTCCAGTCAAGGTCCGAAAGATGGATCATGCCATCCATCTCTTCCGTAAGGCCGATGAACAATCCGAACTCGGTGATGTTCTTGATCTCACCTTCGACCACAGAGCCGATCGGAAACTCCTCTGAAAAACGCTCCCAAGGATTATCAAGACACTGCTTGAGGCCGAGCGATATCCGCCGTTTGGCTTCATCAACCTCGAGCACCATGACTTCGACTTCCTGCGACGTCGATACGATCTTGCCGGGGTGAACGTTCTTTTTGACCCAGCTCATCTCCGAGACGTGAACGAGGCCTTCAATGCCGTCTTCAAGCTCAACAAAAGCGCCGTAGTCGGTGATGTTGGTGACTTTGCCCTTGAACTTGGCGCCGACAGGATATTTCGCCGCAACGCCTTCCCACGGATCAGGCGAGAGCTGCTTGATGCCGAGCGAGATGCGATGCGTCTCAGGATTGATCTTGATGATTTTGACGCGAACGGTGTCATTCACGCCAAGCACTTCGGACGGATGGTTGACCCGGCTCCAGGACATGTCGGTGACGTGGAGAAGGCCGTCGACGCCCGGCGCCAGTTCGACGAAAGCGCCGTAGTCGGTGATGTTTTTTACAACGCCTTCGCGCTCGTCGCCTTCATTGAGCTCTTTGACGACTTCCTGGCGATGTTCGGCGCGGTCCTCTTCCAGGATCGACCGGCGCGAGACAACGATGTTGCCGCGGCGCTTATCCATTTTGAGGATGCGGAAGGGCTGCGGAATGTTCATCAGCGGACCGGCGTCGCGCACGGGTCGAATATCGACCTGGCTGCCCGGCAAGAAAGCAACAGCGCCGCCGAGGTCGACAGTGAAGCCACCTTTGACGCGGTTGAATATTTCGCCTTCGACGCGATCGTTCTTTTCGAAAATCTTCTCAAGGCGATCCCACGCCTCTTCGCGCCGCGCTTTTTCGCGGCTGATCACCGCTTCGCCAAGCGCGTTCTCAACGCGCTCGACATAAACCTCGACTTCGTCGCCGACGCTGAGATCGGCCGGTTTGCCGGGTTGGGAGAATTCTTTGAGGGGGACGCGGCCTTCGGTTTTCAGGCCGACATCAATGACCGCGACGTCCTTTTCAATCGCGGTGATCCTGCCTTTGACGACCGTTTCTTCAAAATCCTGGCGATCGACAAGGGAGGCTTCAAGCATTTCCGCGAAATCGTCGCGGGACGGGTTAAGGGTTTCAGTTGCAGACACGTGACTTCATTCACTCCGAAGGGGTCGGCAGGCGCCGTTTTTTTATTTCAGGCCGCGCGGTTCAGCCGGCGGTCTTTCCCTCAAGGACTGAGCCTCTCGGGACGGTTAAGCCGAGTTAGACAAAAGCGGCGCGCATACGATGAGCGGAAACACAAAAACTCGCGTTGCGGTCCTGCCGGAATTCAAAGTCTTAAAGCTGCCGGCAGCGCCGCAAAGCGCCGTCAATAACGCGGCGCGCCGCCGCGAAGGCCGCGTCTATAGACAAATGAGTGGTGTCTAGCAACTCCGCATCCTCGGCCCGGGCGAGCGGCGCATCAGCCCGGCCGGCGTCCCGGGCGTCGCGCTCCAGAAGATCCCGGTAAACGGTCTCCTGATCGAGGCCCGGCCTTGAGGGCGACAGCTCCAGCCAGCGCCGGCGAGCCCGCTCTCGCGCATTCGCGGTGACGAAGAATTTCACCTGGGCGTCCGGATAAACGACGGTCCCGATATCCCGTCCATCCAACACAGCGCCAGGCGCGCCGCTGGGCGGAGTTTCAGCAAACCGTCGCTGAAAAGCGAGCAACGCTGCGCGGACCGCAGGCTGCTTGGCGACCACGGAAGACGCCGCGCTAATTTGAGGCGTCCTGAGATCGGCGTCGAGCGCGCCGCTGTGATCATAGCTTTCGGCCGCGGCCGCCGCGCTCGCCTCATCGGCCGGGTCAAATCCCGCCTCCAAAAGCGTCCAGGCGACGCCCCGATAGAGCGTTCCGGTGTCGAGATAGGCGAAGGCGTAGGTTTGAGAGATGAGGCGAGCCAGCGTCCCCTTGCCGGATGCGGCGGGACCGTCGAGAGCAATAACCAGTGGCGGCGCCATGGGCGAACCTCATACCGACGCCGCGGCGTAAATGGCAAGCGCCGATATCATTCTGAATGCGCCGCGTCAGGCAGCCGGCGCCATGTCCGCGTCAAGGGCGCGCATTCGGTCAATGAAATCCGGAAAGCTGGTGGCGATCATCGCCGCGTTATCGATCCCCACAGGTTCGAGCGTTGCAAGTCCCATAGTGAGGAAGCTCATGGCGATCCGGTGATCGCCGGAGACGCGGATGCGGCCGCCGCCCATTGGCGGCTCGCCCGTCCCTTCGACGCAGAGCCAGTCCTCTCCGCTTCGCGCATCGGCGCCGCAGGCGGCGAGGCCCGCCTCCATGGCCGCAATGCGGTCCGTCTCCTTGATCCTTAGTTCTTCCAGCCCGCTCATGCGCGTCTCGCCCGAGGCAAAGGCGGCGACGACGGAGAGGATTGGATATTCGTCTATCATGGACGGCGCGCGCGCCTCTGGCACGTCTACCCCGTGAAGGACTGAGTGCCGCGCGCGAATGTCCGCGACCGGCTCGCCACCATTCGTGCGTTCATTCTCAAACGAAACCGAAGCGCCCATTTCCCTCAGCGTCTCGTAAAAACCGATGCGCAGCGGGTTCACGAGCGCATTTCTCACCACGATCTCTGAGCCCGGGGTAATGACCGCCGCCGCAACCAGAAATGCAGCAGAAGACGGATCGCCGGGCACGACAATATCAGCCGGCTGCAAAGTCTGCCCGCCCTCGATGTGAATAACGCGCCCGCCCTCGCCGTCCTCTTCGAACGCAAGCGATACGCCGAACGCGGAAAGCATGCGCTCGGTATGGTCGCGCGACAGGATCGGCTCATGCAGCTTGGTGACGCCCTTCGCGCCGAGAGACGCAAGAAGGATCGCAGACTTAACCTGCGCGGACGGCTTCGCCAGTTTGCAGGAGACTGCGGCCAATGGCTCGCCGGCCTCGATCGAAACAGGCAGACGACCGTCTGTTGAATCAGCCTCAACGCCCATCAGCTTCAAGGGCTCCAGGACGCGGCCCATGGGCCGCGCGCGCAAGGACGCGTCGCCGTCAAACGAGGCAGCGATGCGTTGGCCCGCGACTGCGCCCATAATCAGCCGCGCGCCGGTGCCGGAGTTGCCCATGTAAAGCGACCGTTCGGGGGCGCGCCAGCGGGCGCCGCGCACTCGCCAGGCGTCGCCGTCGCGCTCAATATCAACGCCGAAAGCACGCATCGCCGCCGCTGTGCGCAGAATATCATCGCCCTCCAGCAAGCCCTCGATATGGCTTTCACCATGCGCGAGCGCCGTGAAAATGAGCGCGCGATGCGAGACGGATTTATCGCCGGGCGCGTCAGTCTCACCGGCGAGACCGCCTTTTTTCCGCGCGTACCAGGGACCGTGCAAAGACAATGTGCGCCTCATTGCCGGACAGGGCCGGCGAATCGGGAATTTCCGCTCCAATCCTTTTGACAGCGGGCTCCGCCCGTGGCAACACGCCGGCTTTTCCAGCTTCAAACCTTTAAGAACGCGATGACAAAACCAGAGCTTGGCGAAAAACGCGATTGCCCGGAATGCGGCGCCCGTTTTTACGACCTCAACAAAGAGCCCGCGCATTGCCCGAAATGCGACCATGAATTTGTGCCGGAGTCGCTCCTCAAGCCGCGCAAGACGCGGCCTGATGAAACCGCCGTCGAAGAGAAATCCGAGGAACCAGCAAAACCCGAGCAGGAAACGTCCCTCGAAAGCGCTGACAAAGAGAAGAAAGCGGCGAAATCGAAACGCGCCGCGGCACTCGATGAAACCGACGACGACGATGACAATGATGACGACGATGATGACATCAATATTGACGATATCGACGTCGATTTAGACGATGACGATGAGGACGACGACGGCTTGCTCGATGACGACGACGACGACACCGATGTCGCATCGATCGTGAAAACCGGCGACGATGACGATTGACTTGAAAACGCTTGCGCGCGGGCGCGCCCGCCGTTAGGTTCCGCCGCCCGTTTGGTCGGGCCGTCTTGACCGCATCCATTCCCAAGTAAAAATGCGGTCGTTTCTGGGATGGGGCTATAGCTCAGTTGGGAGAGCGCTTGAATGGCATTCAAGAGGTCGGCGGTTCGATTCCGCCTAGCTCCACCACTTTCCGACAAACACGCTGACAAATAATCTGCTCACCCCGACTCCATTTCGGAGCCCGTCCCGCCGGCTGCGTTTTTCCCGGCGCGTCGGCGTGATAGTATGCCGATATGAAACTTCTGGTTTTCGGCAAGAACGGTCAGGTCGCCCGATGTCTCCGCGATGAAGCAAGCGGCGTAGATCTTGTCGCGCTCGGGTCGAGCGACGTTGATCTAATGAACCCCGGCGCAGGGCGCGACGCGGTTCTGACGCATCGCCCGCATTTCGTCGTCAACGCCGCCGCCTACACCGGCGTTGATCAGGCGGAAACGGAAAAAGAGGCGGCCCGGCGGCTTAACGCGGATGCGCCCGGCGAGTTGGCTTCAGCCGCGGCGGAAACGGGCGCGCGGTTCATTCATCTTTCAACGGATTATGTTTTTAATGGCGAGGCTGACGCGCCCTACGCCGAAGAGCACCAGACAGCGCCTTTAAATGCCTACGGGGCGACAAAGCTCGCAGGCGAAACCGCCGTCATGGCGGCTGCGCCGGACGCGGTGATCTTGCGGACCTCCTGGGTGGTCTCCGAGTACGGCCGCAATTTCGCAAAGACCATGCTGCGGCTTGCGCGCGACAAGCATGCGCTTCGCATTGTCGGCGACCAGATCGGCGGGCCGACACCGGCGCGCGACATCGCCCGCGCCCTTTTGACGATCATGGGCAAACTCTCCCGCGGGGCGCCCGGAAGCGGGCTCTATCATTATCAAGGCGCGCCCGCAGTAAGCTGGGCGCAGTTCGCGACAGCGATCTTCGAGGCGGCGGGGCTTTCCGTCGAGGTCGAGACAATCAGCACCGCCGATTATCCGACCCCGGCGCGTCGCCCGTTATACACGGTGTTGAATTGCGGCCGGATCGAGCGCCATTTCGGTCTTGGCCAGCCTGACTGGCGGGTACGGTTGCAGCAGCTTGTCGCGAGCGCGTCGGCCGGCGTTGAGGCCCCTTAAGTCCAGCGACCTAGCCGGTTTTTGAGAACTGGTCGCGCGAGGCTTTATTTTGTTACGCGGGGCCGCTAGAAGCCCGTTTTTTGGTTGGGCGATGCGGAGATGAAGGCATGAAAATCCTGGTTATTGGCGGCGACGGTTTTTGCGGCTGGCCAACGGCCTTGCACCTTTCTGATCTCGATCATGACGTGATCATCGTTGACGATCTCTCGCGTCGTAAGATCGATGTCGAGTTGGAAGTTGAATCGCTGACGCCGATCCAGCCCATCTCCGTGCGCCTCGCCGCCTGGACGGAAGTCTCCGGCAATACCATCCGTTTCGAAATGATCAATGTCGCGAAGAACTATGCGCGGCTGTTGCACTTGCTTGAAACAGAAAAGCCCGACGCGATTGTTCATTTCGCCGAACAGCGCGCCGCGCCCTATTCAATGAAGTCGTCCTATCACAAACGCTACACGGTCGATAACAATCTCAACGCCACAAACAACATCCTCGCAGCGATCGTTGAATCCGGCGTCGACGCCCACCTCGTCCATCTCGGCACCATGGGCGTTTACGGCTATGGCACCGCGGGCATGAAAATTCCGGAAGGCTATCTTCCCGTTAAGATCGAAACTGACGACGGCCGCGAAATCCGCCAGGAAATTCTGTACCCGGCCAATCCAGGCTCTATCTATCACATGACCAAGACCCAGGATCAGCTCCTCTTCGCCTTCTACAACAAAAATGACGGGCTGAAGATTACGGATCTCCATCAGGGCATTGTCTGGGGCACGCAGACCGAAGAGACGCGTAAAGATGAGCGCCTGATCAACCGGTTTGACTATGACGGCGACTACGGCACCGTCCTCAATCGATTCCTGATGCAGTCGGCGGTCGGTCATCCCATGACCGTTCACGGCACCGGCGGGCAGACGCGGGCCTTCATTCATATACAGGATACGGTGCGTTGCATTCAGCTCGCGATCGAAAACCCGCCCCAGCATGGCGAGCGGGTGCAGATCCTAAACCAGATGACCGAAACCCACCGGGTGCGCGATTTGGCGAAGATGATCGCCGATAAGACCGACGCTGAGATCGCCTATGTCGATAATCCGCGCAAAGAGGCGGCCGAGAACGATCTCGATGTTGAGAACCAGCGCCTTTTGGGGCTGGGGCTGGAGCCGATCACGCTCGAAGCCGGTCTCTTCGACGAGGTGACCGAAATCGCACGCAAATACGCCCATCGCTGCGACAAGACGAAAATTCCTTGCGTCTCCTACTGGACCAGCGAACAGAACAAACCGGCAGCGACTTAATTACTCTGCCTCTTTGTCCGCGACCGGGTACTTGGACCGTTTGTCAATCTCGAGCCTGAAAATGTCGGCGCGGGCGTAATGGCCCGCGACGTCAAAATCCATCTTGCCGCGGGCAATATCGGCTGGATCGAGATCAGCAAATAGCAGCGTCTCTTCGCCAAAAACGGGCCCGGCCAGCACCTCGCCCAAGGGCGAGACGATCATTGATCCGCCATTGATCAACACTGTATCGGGCGCGTCGCCCTGTATTGGCCGATAATCCGCAGGCGCATTATCGCGGCGCATATATTGATTTGCCGAAAGCACGAAGCACCGCCCTTCGAGCGCCGCGACGCGCATCAGCGCCGACCAGTTGTCGCGGTCGTCCACCGTCGGCGCGCATAAAATTTCAATCCCCTGGGCATATTGGCTCATGCGCGCCATGGGCATGAAATTCTCCCAACAGATAAGGGCGCCTGTGCGCGCCACATCAAAATCGACCGCACTAAGGGTCGAGCCGTCCCCTTGCGACCAGATTACCCGTTCCGCCGCCGTCGGCATGAGTTTGCGGCGTTTGCCGACGAGCTTTCCTTTGTTGGAAAAAAAGAGCGCCGTGCAAAAGAGAGAGCCGCCGCCTTCGTCGCAGGATGCGCGCTCGATGACGCCGACGACGATATTGACGCCATTGGCCTTCGCAAGCTGCGCGATGCGGTCGGTCTCGTCGCCGGGGACCGATATTGCGTTCTCAAAATAGCGACGAAAAAGATCGCGCCCCTCCGGCGATCGCGAGCCGACTGGCGCGCCGAAGTGAACCCCCTTGGGGTAGCCACCGATAAAGGCTTCGGGAAAAACGCAGAACGTTGCATCGCCGGCGGCGGCCTGGCCCAGCAGCGCCTCGAGCTTCGCCATGGTCGCCGGCGTATCGAACAGCGTTGACCCCGCCTGGACGACGCAAGCGCGGAACGGCTTCATCGCTCGCGACCCGGCGCGAATGCCTCGAAATAGGCGAGCGTTTCGTCAATGGGAATCGAGTCCGCTGTTTTCCAGTCGTGAACACTCTCGGCGTTGAGCAAGGTCCCGTCGCGCGACAGTATGAGGATCGTCGGCGTGCCGTTGAGCTCGTTAACGCCAAAGCGTTTTGCAATATCGAGATTGCGGTCCCGATAGCCGACATCCACCCAGACGAGTTCGTAGGCGTCCGAAAGAACAGCGCTGAGAACCGGGTTTTCGAACTTCGCCGCCAGGCCCCGGCTGTCATGACACCAGTTGCCGCCCATGACGAGCAGCACGCGCTTGCCGCTCTGCGAAGCAGCGCGCAGCGCCGCATCGACGTCGGCCCCGGCGTCGCGCTTCTCGTCGAAGGGGCGCGGATCATCATTGTGATGCGCATGGGCGGTTTCCGTTGCGCTAGTCTCCGCAGCCTTAATCGCGAGACGCATCAACGCGACCTCCGCGGCGGCGAAGCCGGAAATGTCAGTTTTGGACGAGGAAAGATCTGCGCCGCCGGTGATCGCATAAGCGATCCGCACATCGTTCGCCGGGTCGTCGTCCCCGGCCCGGCTGAGCCATGCCCCTGAGCGCAGCCCGTAAGCCTCGCCGCCATGGCCGATATAGTCAGTCTCTTCAGCGCCAGGCGCGAACCGGGGATTTAAAAGCCGGTGCGCGCCGGCGCCGTATGCTTTGTAGAAACCGCCTTCCGTTTCGCCGTTGTCCGCCTCGGAACGCAATGCCCAGACCGGCGCCGCCGCTCCAGGCGCCGCGCGCAACTCATCCAGTACTGCGACGAGGTCGAAAACGCTGGCGCGCAGCCCGCCTTGGGGTGAGAACAGCGTCGGGTTGTCGCCAGGTTGGTAAGCGTCAAGGAAAGCGTCGCGGTCAACACTGGGCTCCGCGAGAAAAACCGGATCGGATCCGGCGAGCATTTCTGTATCATCGACTTGCGCCGCCCAGCGGTCGTTCTCCCGCCGGTATAGCGTCGCGCCGTTGCGCCTTGCCTGCGTTGAAACGCCGGACCAATTGAATCCCGCGTCAATCTCCAGCGGTTCAAAAAGGCGGGCCGACATGAGTTCATCGAAGCGCATGCCTGAGGCGCGCTCAAGCACGCGGGCGACAATCGATGTGTTAAGATTTGCATAGGTGAAATATGCGCCAGGCCCGCGGTCGGCGCCCGCCTCACTCTCAGCAAAGATCGCCGGATCATCGAGAAGAACATCAAATGTTTTCGGCGCCGGTATCCAATATTGCTCCGGATCGCGGATCGATGAGGTATGGGACAGAAGCTGGCGCAGCGTAATCGCCCGATCCGGGTAATCCGGATGGCGCAAAGTTCGGCCGAGCCCCGCTGAAACGTCCGCATCAAGATCGATGAGCCCCTCATCGGTCATCTGGTGCGCGACCAGCGCTACAGCAAGCTTCGAAATCGAGGCGACGCGCATATTGGTTTCGGCCTTTAGCGGCCTTGCGCAGGGCTGGTCCGGCGCGTCGTCGAAATGGGCGCAGCCCGCCGCGCCGGCGTAAATGAGTTCATCACCAACAGCGACCGCCAGCGCTGCGCCGGCAAGGTCAAGGTCAGCGACAACCGCGTCGATCTCTTCGTCTAAGGAATTTAACGGCGCGACGGCGCCGGAGCCACCGGCGCAGGCCGACGAAAGGGTTAGGATCGTCGCCGCCAAAACATTCCGCATTACTTGAAATACTCCTTCAACCGGTCAGCGGCCTCGTTGAGCACCTCGTGCTTTTTGCAAAAGCAAAACCGGGCGTAATAGCGCGGCGCGGTCGACGCGCCGGGCAAATAGAACGCTGAAATCGGCACCGCCGCGACCTTCGCATGTTGCGTGATTTCCTCGCAGAAGGCGCGGTCGTCGTCGCGGTCGACCGAGCGGATATCGACGGTCAGGAAATAGGTCCCTTCGCAGGGCAAAACGTCAAAGCCGGCATTCGACAATCCAAGACTGAGAATGTTTCGCTTTTCCTGCATGCTTGCGCGGAACTCTCGGAAGTAGCCATCGCCCATCGCGAGCCCGACGGCCGTCGCCTCTTGAAGGGCGATCGGCGAAGTATAGGCGAGATGCTGATGGGTCTTCATCATGCCGGTGATGAGAGGCTCCGGACCGGTCGCATAGCCGATGCGAAAGCCCGTCAGCGAAAAGGTCTTACCCGCCGAACCGATACGCACCGAGCGCTCAAACATGCCGGGCAAGGTCATCAACGGCTCATGACGCGCGCCGTCAAAGATGAGGTGTTCATAGACCTCGTCGCAGACAACAATGAGGTCGTGGCGGCGCGCCGCATCGGCGACAATCTCAAGTTCGTCGCGGCTCATCATTTTGCCAAGCGGATTGTGCGGCGTGTTGATGACGATGAGTTTCGTACGGTCAGTGATCGCGCATTCAAGCGCCTCTGCTGTCAGCCGCCATGATGGGGGCTCCAGATGCACAGCGGCGACGCGCGCGCCCGCCGCTTCAATTTGCGGCGCATAACATTCATAAAACGGTGCAAGGACAATCGCCTCATCGCCGGGCTGAAGAAAGCCGAGAAAGGCCGCGGCGAGCGCTTCGGTCGCGCCCGATGTGATCAGAATCTCGCGCTCGGGATCGACGTCGAGGCCATAAAAGCGCTGGTTGTCCCTGGCGACGGCTTCGCGCAACACGGGAACGCCTTCGACCGGCGCGTATTGGTTGGGTCCATCGATAATGGCTTTGGCTGCGTATTCGCGAATTTCGAGCGGTCCGTCTTCATCGGGAAAGCCCTGCCCGAGATTGATCGCGTCATGCTCGCGCGCAAGGCGCGACATGGTTGGAAAGATGGACTGAGGCCGACCGGCGAAGACCGGATTAAGCATGCGCGACATGGGCCTTGCCTAGCAGGCCGCAACCGGGAAATCGAGACGGGCCCAGATCAGGCGCGCGTCCCTGAAAGCCGCGCGCGGGCTTTCTCAGCGCCAAGCAACGGAAACAGCGCCGCCATTTCCGGTCCGCTCTTGCGGCCGGTCAGCGCGAGACGCAATGGCATGAAGAGCGCCTTGCCTTTCGCGCCTGTCTTTTCTTTCAGCGCCGCCGTCAATTCCGCCCAGCTGTCCGCGCCCAACTGATCCGGCGTCAGCGCAGCCGCCGCGTCCGTCAATTCTTTGTTTTCGATTACGGGCTCGATTTCGCCGTTCACGACACCGGCCCATTCCCCCGCATCATCAAGCTTGGCGATATTGCCGCGCACCGCGAGCCAGAGCGCTTCATCGACGCCGGCTCCGGAGAGCCGGTCGGCGACCTCGTTAAAGGGGGTTTCGTGTAAGATCTTGCCGTTGAGGCTCTCTAGCTCGTCCATGGAGAAGCGGGCCGGCGCGCGGCCGACGCGGTCAAAGTCAAAACTCTCTGCAAGGTTGGAGAGATTGCGGACCGGCGCGACCGGATCGGCGGTGCCGAGCTTCGCGAGCAGGCTGGTGATGGCGGCGGGTTCAATGCCGGCCTCGCGCATCGCCTCGATCGAGAGCGAGCCGAGCCGTTTGGAGAGACCCTCGCCATCTTTGCCGACGAGGAGCGAGTGATGAGCGAAGTTCGGCGCTTCGCCGCCGAGCGCCTTGAAGATCTCGATTTGCACGCCGGTATTGGTGACATGGTCTTCGCCGCGCATGACATGGCTGATCTTCAGATCGATGTCGTCGACGCAGCTTGGCAGCGTGTAGAGAAACATGCCGTCCCCGCGGATCAGCACCGGATCGGAGACGCTCGCCGTATCAACGGTCGTCTCGCCGCGAATGAGATCGGTCCAGCTCACCGCGGATTGGGAGAGCTTGAACCGCCAATGCGGGCGCCGCCCGCCCTCTTCGAGGCTCTTCCGGTCGGCGTCGGTCAGGTTTAGCGCCGCCCGGTCATAGACGGGCGGCAGCCCGCGGGCGCGCTGGAGTTTGCGCTTGCGCTCAAGCTCCTCGGCCGTCTCGTAACAGGGATAGAGCAAGCCGGCGTCGATCAGCCGATTGCGCGCGTCTTCATATTGTTCAAAGCGCGAAGACTGGTTGACGGTGTCGTCCCAGTTGAGGCCCAGCCATTCCAGATCGCGCTTGATCGCATCTTCATAGTCCTTGGTCGAGCGCTCAAGGTCGGTGTCGTCGATGCGCAAGATAAAGGCGCCGCCGTGACGGCGCGCAAGCAGCCAGTTCCAGAGCGCCGCCCTGACATTGCCGACGTGAAGTTTGCCGGTCGGCGACGGCGCAAAACGCACAGTGGTGGTCATGAATGTCTCGAGAAGCCTTTAAGCGGCGAGGCATTAGCCGACGCTGGCTGACGGGTCAAACCGCTCGCGTGACGCGGATTGGCTGCGCCGAAAAGAGTTAAGTGCGGGCCTTTTTGATAAGGCACCGCACTTGAGCGTGCCACATTGATAAAGAACCCTCGACGCGGGACCCGACCGACGGGCGCGCCGTCGGCCGGGTGATGGCCCGCCGAGCCGTTTCATCCGGCTATTCGGCGGGGCGGAGGGACCCACCGCTGAAGTCGGGCCACGCCGGCGCGCCGACCTCCGTATCGTCAAGACCTGCGTCTTCTTCGTCGGCGCTTGCGCGGATGCCGATTACAATTTTCAGAAAGAACCAGACGATCAGACTCACTGAGAAAACAAATGCGGCGTTCGCGCCGATGCCGACCGCCTGTCCGACGAAGTTAGCGTCTGAGTTTGTCCACGGAACGATGATTGTGCCCCACATTCCGCAGAACAAATGCGCGGGGATGGCGCCGACCACATCGTCGATCCGCATGTTTTCAAGCAGCGGCGTCGTGACGAAAACAATTGCGCCGCCGATCCCGCCAATCAGCGCCGCTTGCCAGACAGCGGGCGTCAGCGGTTCAGCTGTAATCGCTACGAGACCGCCGATGGCGCCATTGAGCGCCATGGCGAGGTCGATCTTGCGCTTCAACAGCGTGCACAAGCTAACGACCGTGATGACGCCGACCGCCGCCGCCATATTCGTATTTACGAAAATGTTCGAAACAGCGATGGCGTCGTCAAGCGTGCCAAGCGCCAATTGCGAGCCGCCGTTAAAGCCGAACCAGCCAAGCCACAGAATGAAGACGCCGAGCGTCGCGAGCGGCAGACTTGAACCGCGTAACTGATTGACCTGTCCGTTCGGTCCGTATTTGCCGCGCCGCGGCCCCAGCGCCAGCGCGCCGGCGAGCGCCGCCCATCCGCCAGTTGCGTGCACCAGCGTCGAGCCGGCGAAATCGGAAAAGCCGTAGCGGGAATCAAGCCAGCCGCCACCCCATTCCCAGGACGCCTGAATGGGGTAGATCAGCCCGGTCAGCACCGCCGTGAAGATGAAGAACGGCCAGAGCCTGACCCGCTCGGCGATCGTCCCTGAAACGATCGACGCCGCCGTCGCGACAAAAACCATCTGGAAGAACCAATCCGACGAAGCCGAGTAGCCGGTCTCCAGCGCATTCGTATCGTCCGCAGACCACATCTTCAGCGTGCCGATCCAACCACCTTCGTCGCCGCCATAAATGACGTTGTAGCCGATCAGCCAAACCATCACCGTGGCGATCGAAAAGAGCGTGATGTTCTTCAAGCAAATGGTGGCGGCGTTTTTTGAACGCACAAGACCAGCCTCAAGCATG
This sequence comes from Pseudomonadota bacterium, assembly GCA_039819305.1. Classification (GTDB taxonomy): domain Bacteria; phylum Pseudomonadota; class Alphaproteobacteria; order Caulobacterales; family Parvularculaceae; genus Hyphococcus. The sequence goes on along the minus strand of JBCBSE010000034.1, from coordinate 554 downwards.
CAGAACCCGGCGGCCATGAACATGACAACCATGCCCATGATCATGAATAACAGCGTATTGAAAATAAAAGTCGTGTTGGAAGCCGGCGCTGCTGCGGCGGCGGCTTCTGCAGCGTTGACGGTTTCAACCGCTTCCTGCGCAAGGCTTTCGCCGGCGATCGCAGCACCGCCGATCGCAGTTATCATCAATATCGCAATTTGAAGCTTGGATTTCATTTCGACCCCTCACGTGAGTGTAGCGCAGAGAAACGCCGCGCGAATCTCGTCCTTAGGCGGACAATGTCTATTTTAAGCTGGCAAAAAGAGTGCTGCAAAGCAACAAGAAATTACCGCATCGCAACAATTTTTATTCAGATATTGCGTTATTATCGCTTTTTTGCCTATTGTAGCTCAATTTTTCGCTGCTGGGGCTAACCAATTAGCATATTCGGCCACGACCACACAATAATCTTGTGCGTCGCACAATTTCTGCGACGAGCGACACAGTAGGGGCTTCATTGCGACATGACAGAACAGCAGGCTGCAGAAATACTCGCCAACGATCTCCTCAAAAAC
>JBCBSE010000033.1:0-22911 GCA_039819305.1 Pseudomonadota bacterium | reverse complement strand
GTTCCGCTATCCGACGGCGCGCGAGCCGTCATTGCGCGGCGTTTCGTTTGAGGTGCGCCCTGGAGAATTATTGTGCCTATACGGCCAAAGTGGATCGGGGACATCAACCGCCTTGCGGATCCTGATGGGATTATATCAGCAGCAGGCCGGTTCTATCTTTATCGACGGGCTCGATCTGCGCCAGCTCGATAAAGGCGAATGGCGCCATTCCATCGGCGTCGGCCTTCAGGCGCGCGACCTTTTTTACGGAACGGTTGCGCAGAATATCCGACTGGCGAGACCGGATGCATCCGACGCAGAGATTAACGACATTGTTTCGCGACTGGGAATCGATCGTTATTTCGGCGGCGCGCTTGACCGCGGGCTTGATACGAAATGCTCTGTTAAGGCGCGATCAACCTGGCCGGACGCCTTGATCAGCCGCATTATTCTTGCGCGTGCTTTTATCAAGGACGCGCCGATTTACATCCTCGACGAACCGGCGACCACGCTCGATCAAAAGGGCGAGAAGGCGCTGTTATCACTTATCGAAGAAAAGCGGCGCAAAAGCGCGATCATCATGACCTCGCAACGCCCAAGCCACATGCGATTGGCGGACCGCGTCGTCTGGCTCCGCCAAGGCGCAGTCTTTGACATCGGCGCGCCGCAGGACGTCGTGCCAAAAATCATGAAAACCGAACTACGGGCCGAACCATGACCAATGAGACCGAAAACAGAGATCAAAAATACGAAAATGTCGGCGCGCGCCATGGCCTCGCCCTGCCGATTGAACTTGAGGAAGGCGCGCCGCCGCTACTGGCGCGCGTCGCCATGTCGATCATCAGCGGTTTGATCGTTCTTCTGCTCGTTTGGGCGAACATCGCCAATGTGCGCGAGCTGTCAGTGGCGATGGGCGAGATCGCGCCTTTTGGGTCGACGCGCGAAGCGGCCCATCTTGAAGGCGGTATCGTCGATGAAGTTTTCGTGGCGCCGGGCGACACTGTTGAAAAGGGCGCGCCGCTTGTGCGGCTGCGCACGGAGAACGCCGGCGGCGAGTTCATCCGTTTCGAAACGCGCCGCGCTGATCTTGAACTGCGCGCCGAGCGTTTGGCCGCGCTCGCCGAAAACCGGGAGCCGGATTTTGAAGCGCTCTCAGCGGCTTGGCCCGGGCTCGTCGCCGAACAAAAGGCTGTTTATGGCGCCGCGATCGCCCAGCACCGCGCCGTGATGGAGACCTTTGCGGAAAGAGAGGCGTCGGCGGAAGCGGAAGTGAAAAAAGCGGAGGCCGAGCTACAGGCCGCAAACGATCTCAATGATTTCGCCATTGAGCAACTGACCATTCAGGAAGATCTGATCGAGGAAGGGTTCACCTCAAAGCAATCCTATCTTGAGGCCCGCTCCGCCGTCGCCACCGCAAAGTCGAAAGCGATCGGCGCGCGATCGCGTCTCGACCAGGCGCAACGCGCATTGACCGTTGCGCGGGCCGATCGCAAAGGCGCCGAGGCTGAGTATCAAACCCAGGTTGCAGAGGAACGCGCCGAAGTCGTCGCTGAACTCAAAGAACTTGAAAAGCCGATTGCGTCTTTGAAGGACCGCTCAGACCGCCTTGTGGTGCGGGCGCCAATTTCCGGGGTCGTCAACGACATGCTCGTTTTCGGACAGGGTGATGTTGTCGGGCCGGGCGGCGTCGTCGCCGAAATTACACCGACAGGCGCGGAGCTCATGGCGGAAGTGCGCGTAAACCCCAAAGACATTGGTCACATCGCGATCGGGATGAAAACCGATGTCAGCGTCACGACATTCGATCCGAACCGGTATGGCAAAATTGAAGGCCGCGTCGCCCATATCTCCGCCGACTCGTTTTCTGACGAGCGCACGGGCGAGTCATATTACATCGCTCATATCGACATTTCCGATCCGGTGATCGGCGCCGGCGAACGGGCGCGGCCGCTGACGCCGGGTATGCAGGTTCGCGCCGAAATCATCACGCAGACGCGCACCATGATGCAATATGCGCTCAAACCGGTCTCGCGATCGCTAGATCAGGCGTTTTCCGAACGATAATAACAACCGGCAGACAACGCTTTTCGCCGTCAGAACCAGTAGCTTTTGTTGAGACGCTGAATAAACAGCGGAATGTCAGACGGGGTCATCTCGATTTGCCAATCGAGCGGCTCGTCGAGATTGGCCTCCGCCGACCGAATTTCAATCAAATAGCCCGTCGCTTCAATGCGCACCCATAGCGGCGCGGTCGCCGAACGCGCTGGCACGCCGGCATGGAAGATGAGCGTATTCCCATCGCGCCTGACCATCGCCCCGGCGCCGGTGCGGAAGAGGTTGAAGGTCTCGTCTGTGTCCTCATTATGCAGCCGGCCCCTGATCGTGCCGCGACGAACCATCGTTGAGACCTCGCCTTCGAGGCCTTCTGGAAACGTAATGCGCAAATGCACATCATACATGGCGCCGGCGTCGACATCCGCCTGCGCGAGAACGACGCGCGCGTCCGATGCAAATGCGCCGCCGCCCGGCGAATACGCAGCGTTGATGATGCGGGCTTCGTTCGCCGCCTCGCGATATGTCGCTTCACTGAATCCCGGCAGTGGTTGGTCGATGCCCTGAATGCCGCTGGCGAGATTGGGCGGCGTCATGGTCAGGAGAACGGCGAGGAGGCCGAACCCTTGCGCAAAAGCGCCTTGCCGCGTGAGGGGTTGGAAATGGAAAACCGAACCGGCGCCGACGAGCGTGACGCCCGCTACGACCATCCATAGCGGAATATCGGTGAACCCGACGAGCGAACCGAACTGAACGACCCACTCATTGATCTTGAAGAGCGCCGCCGCCTCGCCCTTTTGCTGATAGTCAGTGACCAGCGCGGCAATGATCCCCGCCGCGCTTGAGAGCGCCAGACCGCTCATGTCGACCACGCCGAATTCGCCAGGCGCCTTAATACCGCGCTTTACGCCATACATCCGTGAGACTCCCGAGATACCCCTCACGAAATAAAGCACAGAAAAGCGCCTGGATTAAGCGCAAAGACTTGTCAGATTCATGAAAAATCGCCGCCCTTTCAGGCTGGACGCGGCGGCGCGCCGCCAAAATCAATGTCAAACAGATGCTCAAGGCTCGTCCGGGAAAGCCCATGTTTCACATAATCATAGGCGGTGACGTTGATGGCCTTGATCAGCGATCGCTCGACCCGCAAGCCTTCTCCATCTTCCGCCGGCGTGATGTCGAGATCGATGACGTTGATGCAGGCGAGGTCCTGCTCGAACGATTTGATGGTGCGCAACCCCCCGCCGCAGGCCCAGCCAAGCGCGATCCGGTTGACGCCCTCATGGGCGACAATGAGCGCCGTGCGCCACGCGCCGTCGGTGGCGAGAGCTTGCAGGCACTCGACAATTCGCGCCTCGGCGTCGGCGAAGGCTTCGCCGCCCGGCAGAAACGAGGCCCCCGGCGCATCCGCCGCTTCGAACGAATAAGCGAGCCGCGCGGCCAGCTCTTCGCGAGACTTGGCGTTCAACCAGGCGCTTTTCAGTTCAGCAAGGCGCGCGTCTTCGTTCAGGACCACAGATTGATCATGAGCGGCCAGCACGATCTCGGCAGTCTCGCGCGTGCGAAGAAGGCCGGAACACACAGCCTTGTCGAAAGGAATGCGGGCCAATGCGTCGCGGGCGGCGCACGCCTGCTCGCGCCCCTCGTCGGTCAGCGGCGCATCGCGCGGGTCTTGCAAATTAGGATCGAAGTAATCGACGTGACCGTGACGCATCAGATAGATGCGGCGTCGGCCGGCGTTTTTGGTCATGCGCTGGTCCTAACTCACCCGGAACGGGCGCTGTATCGTCGGTCGACGGGCCTGCCGATTGCAGGCGGCGTTGAAAGATAAGGGGCATATCGGAGAGCGCGGCCCGGTTCCAGCGGCAATCCCCATTTTCCTCGTCCGAAGGCTCGCATCCTGAAAATTTGAGTGATAGGGTAACATCTACTTGGGGATTGGATATGCGGAGGGGATGGGTGCCCGCGATTCGGTTGCGTTCGCCGGTGATGCTGTCAGGCGCGTTTTTGGCGCTGGCGTCGGTTTACGCCGCTTATTTCGATATCGCCATTCGCACCGACGCAGACGCGGCGGAAGCCAGATTTCATGCGCTTGTCGATCATGGCGCGCCGCGCCGTGCGGCGAGCCATGGCGAGCGCGCCATCGCATTGCGACGCGACGCCGGCGCCAAAAGCGCCGAAGTTGCGGCGTTGAAAGTCGCTGTCGCTGACGCTCAATCGGTCCGGTCCCGGCATGGTCGGGCCGCCGATCTATTGCAGGACGCCCTTGCCTCGCCCTGGGGGCGCGAATTATCGGTCGTTAAGCGCATCGCCATCGAGGATCGTCTCGCCCGCGCCAATATGCAGGCCGGCGACGTTGAGAAGGCTGCAGCGATTTACGCAAGCTTTCTTGAACTTGCTGGCGACGCCGCGTCGAGCGCCGATGAAGCGGAGTATGATCCGGTAGCGGTCGTCTACGCCGAAACGCTCGCCGACGCCGGCGCTGCATTCCTGCGCGTCGTCAATCACGCCAAACCGCGAGAGATTGCAGGCGATACGCCGGAGCATAAACTCGCCAGCGCCACTCAGTTCGCCGATCTCGGCGGTTATTTCGCGACGCGGGAAAGCGATGCTTACGCCGCAGCGGGACTCCTCGCCACGGCCTATGAGACGCGCAAGCGCATTCTCGGCGGCGATCATCAGGATACGGTGCAACTAACCTTGATGCTGGGCCCGCTTTACGCGGAGATGGGCCGGCTTCAGGACGCGGAAAGGCTTTATCTTGAAGCCTTCCACGCGCAAGAGCGCGTCAAAGGCGCGAACAGCCCCGATCTCAGTCTCTATATCAAGCTGCTCGCCGGCGTTTATGAATCTCAGGAGCGCTATACCGAAGCGCAGGCGCTTTACGAGCATATGCGCGGCCTCTTTCGGGACGCCTTCGGCGCTCAACGCTATTCGGTCAATCGCGAACAGGACCGGCGCGAATTCATCAACCGGCCCGTTTCGCAGTTCTTCCCCATCCAGTCCGACTATTCGCCGGTCGATCTCGTTTCAGCTGCTGAGTTTTATGTTCCCACCGCCAAGGGCCCGAATATCGATGAAATGAAACTGCGCCTCGCCCCCGACGAAGGTCAGGATGCGCGCGAGGCCAATTTGCCGGCGCGACTGGCGCAATTGATTTCGCTGTGCCGTTCAGAATCGGGCCAGGCGATATCGCTGCGTTCCGGCTATCGCTCTTTTAATACGCAGGCCATTTTGCACCAGTTGAACGGCGATAAAGGGACCGTAACCCCGCCCGGCGTTTCTGAACATCAGACCGGTCTTGCGGCAGACATCAATGTCGATGGCCGGTTCATGCGCCAAAGCGATCGCGCTTATCAGTGCTTTGAAGAGAATGCGTTCCGTTTCGGCTTTATCCTCTCCTATCCGCCGGGCAATGATTATCTTCCGGGCAATGACAGCTACGAGCCATGGCATTGGCGATATGTCGGCATCCAGACTGCACAACTTTACCGCGAAGCCGGACCGCACAATCGTCCGCAGGAGTTTCTCGCCGCCCTTCCCTGTTATCAGGAGCGCGCGGCGAGCGGCGTTTTCCCCACCGCAGGCGAACCCGACATGTGCCTCGACGGCAAGCCGGCCAAACTCGCCAGAATGGAGAGTGAAAAAACGCCGGCGCAACGCAAGGGCGACGATGAACATTCGGCCCGTATTTTGAATGATCCGGGCGGAGCCGGGCTGAAGCGCTGATTTGATACGCGGACCCTCGGCGGCGCCGATTTGGGTCCGTTCCATGCCGAACACAAACCATGACAATGCGCGCGCGCGATTGCGCTACATATCCGTCGGCGCCTGGCGGGACGCGCGCTTGTGCGAGCGCTGTGCGGATGCCGGTTATCAACTGGTGGACGGCGCCGGCCCTGCGGACCTCATCCTGATTGATTTGCGCCACGCGCCATGGACCCTTCGGCGCGCGGAAGCGATGACGGATGAATGCCGGCGCTCCGCACCGGAAGCCGCGGTCCTGTTTCTCGTCGATGAAAGCGACGCTGCAGCCAATGGATTGGCGCTGCGAAGATATGGCGATGTGCTCCCCGTTTCGACGCAGGCCGACCATGTTTTGCGTCGCATCCGCGGAACCTTGCGCCTGCGCAATCTCGCCGAAGAAGCGGGCGAGCGATTGAAGACGTTGACGACGCTCGGCCGCGCCGTCGATTTTCCTGTCATCTCAACGGACGCATCGCGGCCGCGCGCGCTCATTGTCGGCGCGCCGGGCCCCGCCGCGCTTGCCTGCGCGAATGCGCTTGCAACGGTGTGCAGCGCCAGCGTCTGCGTTCTGACGCCCGGGCAAGCCATGCGCGCGCTTGATCACGGATCTTTCGACCTCGCGGTCTTCCTGCCGACTAAAAAGCAGGCGCCGAATGGCGCGTTCGTTCGCGCGTTGCGCCGGCACCGCAACCATGGCGCCGTTGCGATCGTCCAGATCGGTGAGACTGCGGACAACCTCGCCGATCTCGCCAAGCGCGGCGGCGCAGAATTCCTGCTCGCCTCTCAGATCGAGGCGACCCTCGCCGCGCGCGCCAAGATCCTGGCGCGCCGAACTCGGCTCGCTGCGTCTTTGCGTCGATTTCTCACTGCGTGCGCCGGCGACGGCGTGCGCGATCCGGCCGCCGGCGTCTTTACGCCGCGCTTTCTCAACGAACACGGGCCCCGTCTCGCAGCGCGCGCAAGCCAGACGCGCCGCTCGCTGTCATTGATCTCGATACGATTGTCTCTTGGCGCGACCGACACGGCCCGCGCGCGCAGCAGCGCAATTCAGGAGACCGCGCGCATTCTCTCGACCATCACGCGCGCCGAAGACCTGATCGCGCGTTTGGCGCCCGACTTACTCATCGCAGTCTGCTCAGCGACGGCGCTACGCGACGCAGAACGCGTCGCGGCGCGCATCAGCGGGGTGCTTTCTCAAACTGCATTTAGGACGACTGAGGACGCCGCGCCATTCGCCCTGGCGGTCAGCACAAGCGCCGTCGAACACGCCCTCGATGCGCCCTTCGCCGAATCCGTGGCGCGCGCCGTCGGCGACGTTCATGCGCTCCAACCCGCGATGCGTTGGAAACGCGCGACGCCCGCGCGCGAACCTGTTTAATCCGCCGCAATATCGGCGATAAGCGCCGCCGCCCGGCGCGCGCCTTTAAGGCGCATGGACTCGCCCGGCCAGTCCTGGCGGAAGACGACCTTCTGATCGGGCCGCACTTTCATGTCATAAGGCGATGAGGCGATATATGCGATCAGCCCCGCGGGGTTCGCAAATTCGTCATTACGGAAACTGATGACAGCGCCTTTCGGCCCGGCGTCGATTTTCGCGATGCCCGCGCGCCGGCAAATCGTCTTGATGGCGACAACGTCGAGAAGATGCTCCACTTCTCGCGGCGCCGGCCCGAACCGATCGACGAGCTCGGCAGCGAATGAATCAATCTCTTCTTGCGACTGGACATCGCCCAGCCGGCGATAGAGCGCCATCCGGACATCGAGATCAGCGACATAGCTCTCAGGGATCAACACCGAGGCGCCGATATTGATCTGCGGCGACCAGCCCTCATCAGCGCTCTCCCCGCCTTTGCGCAGTTCAGCGACCGCCTCCTCCAGCATGTGCTGGTAAAGCTCAACGCCGACTTCCTTGATGTTTCCGGATTGCTCCTCGCCGAGGAGATTGCCGGCCCCTCGAATATCGAGATCGTGGCTTGCCAGCGTAAATCCGGCGCCGAGAGTGTCGAGAGACTGCATCACTTTTAGGCGTCGCGCCGCGCCGTCGGTCAGTTTCTTGCGTGGGCTGGTCGTCAGATAGGCGTAGGCGCGCTGCTTCGATCGCCCGACGCGCCCGCGCAGCTGGTAAAGCTGGGCGAGACCGAACATGTCCGCATGATGGATGATCATGGTGTTGGCGGTCGGAATGTCGAGACCAGACTCGATGATCGTCGTTGAGACGAGGACATCGAACTTGCCTTCGTAAAAAGCGGTCATAATGTCTTCAAGGGCGCCGGCGCTCATCTGCCCATGAGCGATCTGAAATTTGAGCTCGGGCGTCTCGGCGCGAAGAAACTCCGCAATATCCTCAAGATCTGTGATCCGCGGAGCGACATAGAAGCTTTGTCCGCCGCGATAATGTTCGCGCAGAAGCGTTTCGCGCGCCACAACCGGGTCGAAGGGCCCGACGCTCGTGCGCACGGCGAGGCGATCAACCGGCGGCGTCGCGATCAGCGAAAGATCGCGAATGCCGGACATCGCGAGCTGCAAGGTGCGCGGAATCGGCGTCGCCGTCAGCGTCAGAACATGGGTGTCGCCGCGGAATTCTTTGAGGCGCTCTTTGTGCTTGACGCCGAAATGCTGTTCCTCATCGATGATGACAAAGCCGAGATCGCGGAACGAAATCGTCTTTGCAAGCAACGCATGGGTTCCAATGACGATATCGATATCGCCTGACGAAAGGCCCTCGCGCACGGTCTTTGCGTCCGCAGTCGAAACCATGCGCGACAGTTGCCCGATCTTGACCGGGAAACCTTTGAAGCGGTCGGTGAAATTCTTGTAGTGCTGGCGCGCCAGAAGCGTTGTCGGCGCGATGACGGCGACCTGGCGCCCCGTCATCGCGACAATGAAAGCCGCGCGCAGCGCGACTTCCGTCTTGCCGAAACCGACATCGCCGCAGATGAGCCGGTCCATGGGCCGGCCGCTGGCGAGATCTTCAACGACGTCAGCGATGGCGTATTCCTGATCTTCCGTTTCAGAGAAAGGAAAGCGCGCGCAGAATTCGTCAAAGAGGCCATCGGCCGGCGCCATCGCCTCTGCTTTCCGCATGGCGCGTTTGGCCGCGATCTTGATCAGCTCCTCGGCCAGCATTTTGATGCGCGCGCGCATCTTCGCCTTGCGCCCCTGCCAGCCGGCGCCGCCCAGTTTGTCAAGCGGATGGTTCGGATCGTCAGCGCCGAAACGCGACAGGAGATCGATATTCTCGACGGGAAGGAACAGCTTGTCGCCGCCGGCATAGGCGAGGTTCAGGCAGTCATGGGGCGCGCCCTGAACGTCGAGCGTTTTGAGACCCTGATAGCGTCCGATCCCGTGCTCCACATGCACGACCAGATCGCCGAGCGACAGGCTTGAGGCTTCGCTTAGGAAATTCTCAGCGCGCTTGCGCCGGGATTTCCGAACGAGACGGTCGCCAAGAATGTCCTGCTCCGAAAGGAAGACAAAGTCAGCTGTCTCAAAGCCCTGCTCCAGTCCGAGCACTGCAGAGAAAAACGGCCCGCGTTCACTTTTAAGCGCATTGAAGCTCGTCGCATGCGTGATCTCATCCAACTTATGGTCTTGCAGAACCGTCCGCATGCGGTCGGCCGAGCCCTCTGACCAGCAAGCGATGATGGCTTTGCGACCTGACCTCGTTGCGTCTTTCACGTGTGCGGCGACGGCGTCGAAGACGTTCACCTTGTCGCCGGCGCGCTCGGCTGCGAAGTTCCGCCCGACTTTCGCACCGACATTGTAGCAGCGCTCGTTGGATTGCGGCGCGAAAGGCGACAATGGCCGGTGCGCAGCGCCATCGAGCAAGGCCCGCCATTCGTCTTCTTCGACGTAAAGGGCGCCAGGCGCCAGGGGCTTGTAGGCTGGCGCGGCAAACTCTGAAGCGCGCATGCGCGGCGCGGCTGCGTCTTCCGAACGCGCCGAATAATGATCGTCGATGGTTTTCAACCGTTCGCCGACCGCCTCATCGCCTAGGTGATCGGTGAAAACGAGACCATCGCCCAGAAAATCAAACAGCGTTTCCAGTTCTTTATAGAACAGCGGCAGCCAGTGTTCAGCGCCGGCGTGCATGCGCCCGGCGCTGATCGCTTCGTAGAGGGGATCGTCATTGGCGGCGCCGAACTGGCGCACATAACCGGCGCGGAAACGCGCGATGGTCTCGTCCGACAACAAAAGCTCAGAGGCGGCGTTGAGATCAAAGCGATGCAATTGGCGCGTCGTTCGCTGGGTCTCAGGATCGAAAGCACGGATCGTTTCAAGTTCGTCGCCGAAGAAATCGAGGCGAACCGGCTCATCCGCGCCCGGCGGAAAGACGTCGATCAATCCGCCACGCACGGCGTATTCCCCGGCCTCGCGCACCGTCGACGCCTGGGCGTAGCCGTTGACGGCGAGATAACGGGTGAGCGCGTCCATATCGACGGACCCGCTGGGGGTCAGCGCGCGGCTTGCGGCGTCAATGACGGTTCGCGGCGGCGTGCGCTGCAAGGCGGCGTTAATCGATGTCGTCACGATCATGGCGCCGTTGCGTCGATGGGCGGCGATCGTCGCAAGCGCGGCCATGCGCTGCGATGACGCGGCTGGCGACGGCGAAACCCGGTCGTAAGGAAGACAGTCCCAGGCGGGAAACTCGATCACCGGGATATCCGGCGCGAAAAAGCGCAAGCCCTGCGCCATGGCGGCTGCGCGCGCTCCGTCGCGAGCGATATGCGCGACAACGTCGCCGCGCGCGCGCGCCGCGTCGGCAAGGGCCATGGCGTCAGCCCCTTCCGGGGCGCCATAGACCGGAAGCCGGCCTGGCGCTCGCCAGGCGGCGTCAGCCTCCAGATGGGCGACGCCGGAGCTCATTTTTGATGTCGCTGATTTCGTCATCCGCAAAACGCCAAATGCGCGAACGTCAAAATTGACGTCCGCGTTAAGAGCCGCCGCATTTAAGGAGCGAAAGTGGCCTTGGCAAGCGCGCAGATGACCGCGGGCGTCAGGCGAGGCGCGCGATTATGTCTGCGCTGCGGTTTCTGCGCCGTTCGCGCGGCGTCGTCGCTCTGCGCAAGGTTTCAACCGACAGATCGGTTTCACAGCTGACGCGGTTGCGCCCGCTCGCCTTCGACACATAAAGCGCTTTGTCGGCTCGTGAGAGCGTCGAAATATAGGTCTCCCCGCTCAGGCGCTGGGCGACGCCGAAACTCGCCGTAAAAGACGCACACGCGCTCGCGCCTCGCAGGACGATGCGCTCGACATCGTGGCGCAGCGCATCCGCCAAATCGCGGGCGTCATGCAGCGGCTCGTCCGGTAAGAGCATGGCGAACTCCTCCCCGCCGATACGGCCCGCCACGCGATCGCCGACAGCGTATTCATCCAAAAGCGCGCCCATTTCCGCAATCACATTATCGCCGAAGCCGTGGCCATAGGTGTCGTTAATCCGCTTGAAATTGTCGATGTCGATCAGGATCAGCGAATAAGCGCCATCGCTGTTCGGGCCTTCGCTGGCGATGCTGTCAAAGCCGCGCCGGTTCCGAAGTCCCGAAAGCGAGTCCGTGATCGAAGCTTTTTGCAGGTCGTCGGCGATCTCAAGGCTGCTGGCGATCAACAGCGCGGCGCCAAACAAGAACGCGCAGACGCCGACCGTGAGATGCAACGTCATAACGAACAACTGTTCGTTATACGCCGCCGGCGCCAAGCCTGCGCCAGTCATATCGACCAGGATCAACGGGCGCAGGAAGCATTGGAGACAGTTAAAGGCGAAAAGCCAGTAGATCGCTTTGTCGAGCGGCGTACGGGCCTTGCCGAAGGCCGCCCAGACGCCGACGGCGAAAATGGCGCCGGCCCCGAAATTCGCGCTGATCGAACGCCACCAGAGATTCGCAACGCCAAAATTGAGATAGGCGTAGATTCCGATATGCGCGATCGCGACGCATAGGAGAATGAGCCATTGCGTGCGACCCGAATAGCGCAAGCTTAATCCCGTAGACCCTAAGGCCGCTGTAATCGCATAGAGCATCGCCGTGGGCACGGCGCCGATAAAGGGCGGAAAAGCTTCGTTGACGATGTCGGCGACAAAGGCGAGCGCGCCGAACACATAAGAAAAGCCGAAAATCAACGCGACGCGCGAGGGCCGGAACGAGTCGATGCAGAAAAAGCCAATCGCAAAAAGGATGAAAACCAGCGGATTCAGGAGCTGGAAATAGTCTTCTGCAATCACGTCGTTTGCCCACGCCAGGTTGACCAGGTCGGCACAGCGCCGCCCTTTTCAAATTTGCGTAAAGTTGATTAGTGAATATTCGGGTACTGAATGCGAAAAAATTTCCGCCGATCAGACATGTAGCGCCAGACCTGTCAGTTTTTCATGACTTGCGAAAGGTCGCGTTAACCATGCATCAGTTGAAACGCTTTGATCGCCTGCATGACAGGCCCATCGAGATTGGCCGGCGGCTCTGAATCGCCGACGGCCCAGGCGTAGAGGTCGCGGTCGTTGACGGATAAAAGCGCCTCGAATTCTTCCAGCTCGCCAGCGTTCATCGCGCCAAGGCGTTCGCGCGCAAAGGCGCCAATCAAGATATCGGCCTCCTTGAACCCGCGATAACTCGCCCGGTAGAGAAGTTTCTTTCGAAGCTTGTCGAGATCCCCGCTCATGCCTGCGATGCGAAGGCCGCTTCGGCGGCCTCGGCGAAAATGTCGAGGCCTTCGTTGAGCATTTCATCGGAGATCACCAACGGGACCAGCGAGCGCAGGCATTGGGCGTAGGCGCCGGCGGTGGTCATTATGAGACCGCGCGAGCGCGCTTCCGTCAGGATCGCCGCCGCCAAGTCGCCATTGGGTCTCTTAGGATCGCCGTCTTTCACAAATTCAACGGCGCACATTCCGCCGACGCGTCGAACATCGCCAACGACATTCGCCCCGGCGCCGGATTGCAGTTCGCGCCAGCGTTTCTCGGTCTGCGCGCCAATCGCCTCGGCCCGTTCCAGAAGTCCCTCTTCTTCGATGATCTCGAAGACAGCGCGCGCCGCAGCACAAGCCACCGGATTGCCGCCATATGTAGAGCCCATGGAGCCGGCGAGAACCGCGTCCATCAGTTCGGCCTTGCCGACTAACGCCGACAGCGGAAGCCCGGCGGCGATGGATTTCGCCACACACAGGAAATCGGGCTCTACGCCCGCGCGCTCAAAAGCGAAATAGCGCCCCGTGCGGCCCATGCCTGATTGAATTTCATCCGCAATGAGAAGAATGCCGTGCTCGTCGCATTTCTTGCGCAGGCCTTGCAGGAATTCCGGCGGCGCCGGATTAAAACCGCCCTCGCCCTGCACCGGCTCGACGATGAAAGCCGCGACTTCGTCCGGATTGATCGCCGTCTTAAAAATGTGATCGAGGCAGGCGAGCGAGCCCTCAACGGAGATGCCGTGATAAGCGTCAGGGTACGGCGCATGAAAGATGGCCGGCACATAAGGTCCGAACCCGACCTTGTAGGGTTTTGATTTGCCCGTCAGCGTTGTCGCAAGCAGGGTTCGCCCGTGAAAGGCGCCTTCAAAGGCGATGACGCCGGGGCGCCGCTTGATCTGCCGCGCAAATTTGACCGCGTTCTCCACGGCCTCTGCGCCTGAATTGAATAGCGCCGTCTTCTTTTTCGTTTCGCCTGGCGCGACCGCATTCAGTTTTTCGCAGACGTCGAGATATTCTTCATATTGCGCAATGCCAAAAGCCGTATGGAGGAAGTCGTCAGCCTGTTTCTTGATGGCTTCGACGACCTTCGGATGGGAATGGCCGACATTCAGAACGCCGATGCCGCCGATGAAGTCGATATAGCGCTTGCCTTCAACGTCCCAAAGCTCCGCCCCGCGCGCCTTCGCGGCATAAATGCCGGATTTCGACGGCAAGCCCGCCGGGCAGGCGTCATCGCGCCGGGCGCGTAAGGATTCGTTGCTTGTGAACTCGTTTCTACCGTGGTCCATGGGGGTCTCCAGCCGTGCTTTTCCGCCGCTCTAGCACGATCAGCTTCTTTGTACAGCCGCCGGGCTTTGGCTTGGTTCGCTGCGGTCAGCCGGCGCCAGCAACCAGACAAGCGCGGCGCCCACGATGGCGTCATAAACGACGCATAAGAGCGCATACCAGTCCGGCGCAACAGGCCCGGCGGTAAGGAGATGGCCGACATCAATCAGACCGTGGCCGAGAATGAGCCACCCAAGGCGGGAAGGTTTGGGCGAATTCAGAACAGCAAGACCTGCGAGGAGAAAGCCTTGCGCGATCAGGCATTCGACGACCAGCACAGCGATATCGCCGCGCGCTATGAAGTCTTTTGCTTCGAAGTCTGCGATCGCGAACCCGACATAGATCCCGTTCATCAGGACGAGGACGCCAAAGGCGAAAGCCGCGCGCGACGGCGGGCCAAGCGAGCGCGCAAAGAGGATCGAAACGCCAGCTAAGGCGAGAGTCCCGCCAAGCAGAAATATCTCGGTCATGCTCATGGTCCTGCTCCCACTAATCCTTTCAGCGCCGCCCCGACGCTATAGGCGACGCCCGCCGCGACCGCCCCAATCAGAAATGTCTCCAACCCTGAACGCCACCACGGGATCGTCGACCATTTCGACTTCAATGACCCAATGGCGAAGAATGTCGCCAGGGTCGCTATGGTCGCCGCCGCGAGCGCATTGGCGCCGCCAAACAAAAACGGGACCAACGGCACCGCGCCGCATACAAAAAAAGCCGCGAAAGTGACAAGCGCGGACGCCAGCGGCGAGCGTTCGACTTTCGGCGCTCCATGCTCCTCTTCAAGCATGACCTGAACCCAGCGTTCGCGGCTCGCCGTGATGATCTCCACCGCGCGTTCAAGGTCGTCGCCCTTAAAGCCCTTCGCGGCGAAAATCTGCCGGATTTCCTCTCGCTCCCCCTCAGGCGCCTTTTTGATATGGCGGTGTTCCATCTGGCGCAATCGTTCGTAGTCGTCCCTTTCGGCCTTGACGCCGGAATAATTGCCGGCCGCCATCGAAAAGCCGTCCGCAAGCAAATTCGCCGCGCCAAGGATAAGGATCACATTCGTGGACAATGCAGCGCCGGCGACGCCCGCGACAATGGCGAAAGTGGTCACCGCGCCGTCGATCCCGCCAAACACCCAATCACGCAGATAGTTCGCCGTCGGGCCTTCTTCGAGCCGCGCTGCGATCGCCTCCGGCGAATGCAGATGTTCGATGTCAGCGTCGTCCATCAGGTCGGGCATTGCACTTGATATCGGCGCGCGCTCGCCGCTTCGTCAAGGCGAAGCGGCGTCATTCGGCCAGAGCCGCTTTCATGAAGCGAAGCTGCAACCGAAACGCACTCGCAAAAAAGACCGGCGCTGGGCGGCGCCGGTCAGTGGGAGGGAACTTCAGCCGTTACGCGCTTTCGTCAACCGTCAGTCCCGCGGCGTCCAGGCCGGCGGCGGTGAGCCCTTGCGATTCGAGAAATTGCGCAAAGTCGGCCGGCGGCCATTCGCGCACGATCTCGCCGGTATCAACGTCGATTGCCCGATAGATGAACGAAAAAGGCGCTGTCGATCGCTCGATGGAAATGCGGGTGTTTACGCCGAGGACCTCAGCCAACACCTCGCGCGCGTTCTGCCTGTTGTCGGCGCGGCGCGCTTCGGCGGCCTCGGCGCGCGCCAATGCGCTCTCGGAGGACTGCGAGCGCGCGTCGGCGAGACGCTGGTTGCGTTCAGCCGGATCTGCGCCCGACGGCGTCGTTGAAACAGGGGATATGGGTGCGTTCATCTTGCGTCTCCCGGCCCTCGGGACAGCATCGAAGCTGTCCCGAGGGCGTCAGGAAATCCCCTCGCTTAAGCGAACAGCGCCAGAATTGCGTTCGGCGCGGCGTTGGCGATCGACAAGGTCTGGATCGCCAGCTGTTGCTGAACCTGCAAGGCCTGAAGGCGCGAGCTCTCCCGCGCGAGGTCGGCGTCGACAAGATTGCCGATGGAGACTTCAAGCGCATCAGAGACGCGCGTCAGGATCCGACCTTGCAATTCCAGAGAGTTTGCACCCGAACCGAGCAGGCCAAGCGAACTACTGACATTGTTGATCGAGGCCTCGATAGCGGCGAGCTCGGCTTGAGCGACCTGCGAGACCGTCATCGATTCATCGCCCGGCGTTCCCGGATCGTCGGCGACGGCGACAAAGACTGTGGCGGCGTCAGAAACGGTGACATTCGCTCCGCCGACGGAGAGATCCTGCGCGCCGACCGTGATGGTCGTTGCGCCATCTGGACCTGCAACCACAACGAGATCGTTAGCGCCAGACTCGATGAGATTGCGCCCGCCGACCTCAGCTGACTCAACAAGGCGCGTAATCTGATCGCGCAGCGCCACATATTGTTCTTCAAAGATAGCAAGGTCTTCCGCGCTTACTGTCGGGTCCGCGGCCTGGCTGGCGATGGCGCGCATTTCAACGAGCACGTCAGAGATCGACTCGCCGGCCGCCAGCGCGACATCGACCGTCGAAACGCCGATGCGCAGGCCCTGCTGCACCGATTCAATCGAGCCAAGTTCCGCGCGCTGGTTTTGCGCGAGCGCGAACAGCGTCGGGTTGTCCTTGGCGCTGGAGACCTCGAGGCCGGTCGAGACGCGGCGCTGCACCTCTTCGAGGCGGTCGGTGATACGATTGAGATTTTGCAGCGCGACGAGAGCGCCAGGATTCGTATTGACGTTATTGACCATCGGTCAGCTCCCTTTCTGGGTAATGCCGGCGATGTTTTTCGCCGCGCCCGCACGCGCGTGGGGCGAGCGAAACCACGCAAAGGCGGGGCCAGATAGCGAAAGGGGATCAATAGCGTTAAAGCGTCAGGGCGAAGCGCTTTACGTAAGCCAATTCATCATCAACCCTACTCATTCGTAAACGGAGTGAGCGGGCCAAACTAGCAAAAACTGCCCGGCAATTTTTGCCGGCGGTGGGCAAGATATGCCCAGAGCCGGCATGTCCTGAAGGATGGCGCCGGCGGCTTTGCAGAGTGTGTCCTGTTAAGCCTCTGCCAGGGCACGGCGTTTTTAGGCATGGCGTCACCAGTGCCAGACAGCGTCGTAGTCGCTAAATAACTCGGGTAAACCGTCACTGGCGATAAGCCGCACATGATCGAGCCGCGGCGCTTGCCTCAGACCACGTTTTTTCATGTCCTCGGACACAACGAAAACGCGCGCCCCTTTTTCCGCAAGCGAGGCCATCTGTCCGTAGATATCGGGCGCATGTTTCTGCTCACGCCCGCCGATGGCGAGAGGTGAGACGGTCTGGCCTTTCACGACGTAGTTCACCGCAGGCCCCCGCAGCAGAATATCGACGTCAGCGCCGGCGCCGCGCATGGCATGCGTAAGCCATAAGATCGTATCGTCCTGTTCTTCGAGCGTCGCGCGGTAGGCGACAGAGATAATGTTCAGCGCTTTCATGAGATGTCTCCTAATTAGTGCCGACAACAAGCGTGTTGTCGGCGCTCGCCGCCATGGTCCAAAAATCCGCGGGCGATCCGCGGCGCACGCCCTCAATTGATTCAACGGCGCCGCGCTCATCGACGCACAGGCCGCAATTGACCCAGTCAAATACGAGACCGCGCCGCCGGGCCTTTTGGATCAACGCAGCGACCCATTCCCGCGGCAGGGGATGGTCTTCTTCTTCGACATTGCGTCCGTGGACAGCGTTTCCGTGCGGCGCTTGCAGGGAAAACGGTAGGTAAACGGCGCCTTCATAGGCGAACACATTGATGTTGCAGCCCTTATCGATGGCGCTGTCTATCAGTCTAAGGACGGTCGCGGTTCGCGAGGCTTCGAACGGCGCATCCATCAATGCGAAGGTTAACGTTGCGGACATGTCGGTTTCTCCTGTTGCTAGCGCCAGATCACGGCGGCTCCCGCCGCCATTTCATCCGCGACGAAACTGATCTCGGCGGGCTCAACGCCTTTCGCCAGATCGCCGGGCGCTATCCCGCGTTCGGCGAGCGCAAACTGATCCGCCAGAACCCGAACGCCTTTCTTGATCATCTGGCGCAGGCCCGGAGCGTCATAGGCGGCGCGGGCGGCCAACACCCCGTTCTCAGCGAGAAACACCGTCGCCGCCTTGGTCTTTTTGGCCAGACCGCCGGCGAGCGCGACGGTGCAGTCCGTGTCGCGTGTTTCAATAAAGTCGCGTGTTTCCACAATCACATAGGTTTTCATGTATCCAGCCTTTCACACTCGTCGAGCCTTGCAGAGTGAGAGGTTTGCGCTGTCTCCGCGGCTGCCGCCTGAGAAAATCATGAAAAAAACCTGAAGCTTGGCGCCGAACGGTTGCTTGCGTCAGGTTCGACGGATATGAAGCGGCGATTGGGCGCGCGAATAGCTGGAGAGGCGCCATGGCATTCTTGAAAATCGGTGCAGCGACGGTTGACCCGTCGATCCGCCTTGTATGCATCGGCGGAAAGGAAACGCGGATATCGCCAAAGGCGATGTCGGTTTTGGCCGCCCTCATTGATGCGAAGGGAGCGGTGGTGTCGCGCTCGGCGCTGTTGGAGCGCGTTTGGCCCGATATTTTTGTTGGTGAAGAGGTGTTGACGCAGGCGATCGCGGAGCTACGCCGCGCCTTCGGCGACAAACCTCAACTTGGAAAATTCATCCAGACTGTTCCGAAAACGGGCTACAGGCTTGCAGCCGACGCTGCGCCTTTTGATCGACAGACTTCGCCGCCCAATGATGTCAGCATCTTCCTGCCGCAAAATTTCGCCGTTGAAACCGAGAACGCGATTCGTTCGATCACGGCTTATTATTCCGCCTATCAGGCGTTCGACAGGGGCGGCGCCGCCGAAGTATCCAAAGCAGTCGAGTTATGCCGCGAGTCAATCGACCTCGACCCCACCTTCGCTCCTGCGCATGCATTACGATCCGCAGCGCTTGTTTATCGCGAACTCTATTACGGTAAGCAGGCCGATACCCTCAACGAAGCATTGCAGGCCGCGCAAAGCGCCATCACCTGCGATCGCGCGGCCCCGGAAGGTTATGCTGCGCAAGGTTTCGCTCTCGCGCAGCTCGGCGAATTCGACCATGCGGTGACAAGCTTTAACGCCGCTTTACGCATGCGACCCGATTCCTATTTTGTGTTGATCTCGTATGGGCGGGCTCTTTTCGCCCGCGGCGCGTATGCGGCGGCGTCGCAATTGTTCGATCGCGCCGCTCAAATCTCCAGTGATGAATTTCATGGGTTGATGCTGAGCGCCAGCGCGACGCGAGCGGCAGGCGACATCGAGCGATCGGCGGCGAAACTCAGTCGGTCCTCATGGCGAAGCGAGAAGCGATTGACGGAAAGCCCCGAAGACCTTCGCGCCCTTATCTGTAGAACCTATTGCGAGATAAGTTCAGCGGGTGTTGAGAGCGCTGCGCTGATGCTGACCGAACTTGAAAGCAATCACGATCCGCTGACCTATTATATTGTTGGAGCGCTGGCCCGCGCCGGGGAAGTGTCGCTGGCCCTCGATCGGCTGGAAGCGATTGTCGATAATGGCTGGGCGGACCCCTATTTCCTGCGCACCGACCAGGATCTCAATCGGCTGCGCAACGAGCCGCGTTTTCAAAAGATTGAGAACGCACTCGCTGCTTAGCCGCCGCGACAGGGGGCGCGGTTCGGCGCGCTCGGTCACGCTATTCGAACGTTGTCGAGCAGGTTCCCATTTTATGGGGCGCGGGCGTCGTCAATTCGCGCACCAAGGTGTCGTCTGCAATTTCATCGCCGGGCGAATTGCCGATCGTTTCGATACTGATGCGGTGATCGCGCACGTCGATCTTAACCTCCGCATAACGAGGAGCTTTAAGCGAGCCGTAAAATGCCGCGTCGCCGCCCTCCGTCGCTATTGTACCATCCAACTGGCCGACATTTGCGCCGTCGACGAAGATCCACGCGGTGCCCACGCTGTTGAAATCCATTCCTGCGATGTGAACGCGCGCTGTAACGCGTCGCCCGCGTCGCGTGAACTCGCAAAATCCATAACCGGCGCCGCCGACGATTCTCGCGATATCGGTTTCGACGAGAGGACGATGATTCTTCGCCTTCGCCTCTGGCGCTACGAGCATTGCGCCGCAGACGAACAGCGCGGCGAAACCTAATACACCCATTCTGTGTGACATCATGTTTGTTTCTCCTTTTATGATTGGTCGACACTTCCGCTATTCAGCAAGTGACGGCCGTCTCTTTCGCCGGCGTCATCGCTGAAAGCTGGCCAAGGGGTAGCGGACGCGAACGCCGTTGCGCCTGAGAAAATTCTTATATTTTCCTAAAGCGCCCGGTACGGAGCGTCAGCGCAAGTGCTGGATCAATGGATCCGCATTATAGAATTTTCGCTCGGCGCCGACGCCAATACAGGAAACTTACTCGCCCCGTCGCCCGGCGAGGCCGTCCATCATGATCTTGTTGACGTCGACCAGCGCATCGATCTCGCCCTTGCCGCGCAGGACGAGACGGGAGTAATCCCCCACCCAGCGCGACAGCGCGACGATGCGCGCGCGCAGATCCATGGGCAGCGCGTTGTCGTCGCGCGCGCAATCGGCCGCCAGCGCTTCCCATAAAGACCGGTTCACATGAAGCGCTTGCGCGACAATCTTCAAATCGCCGCGGCGCGCATCGGCCTCCAAAAGCCCGCGGGTTGAGCTAGCGAAGGCTTTGTATTCGCGGTCGCGCGGGCCGGCCGCGCTCTCCTGGGCCTGTTCATAAACGCTAATGGACATTGGAGAGCCGGCTTTCTTCGAATTCGATGAGACGGCGGCAATCAACGAGGGCTTTATAGTGATCGCCATTAGCGACATGGGCGGCAAGGTTCGCGCATAGCTGCAGTGCGCCCGGATCAATCACGGCGTCGACAAATTCGCCGAGGCGCGCCTCGTACTCCGCCGCCATGGCCTCGCTCTCGGCCGGGTCGAGATACATCATCATGATCGGCCAGTAGACCCGGCGCGCCGGCGTTGTCGCCTCCTCAGCCTGCATGATGTCGCCCTCGCGCAGGACCCGGGCCTTGTTCTCGATGACAAGGCTCGTCCGGCGGTCGCCGTTAACGATCACCGCGCCATTGATGGCGGCCCGCTCGCCGGGTTTCAGGGTCAGTTTAAGCGCCATTGCCTATCCTCGCCGACAATCGTAAACCCCTCGCGGTTAAGGAAGTTTTTGCGAATTGAACGATGACTAGACGCTATGACGCCGTCCCGGAATTAAGCCTCAAGGCCTTTACTGAAGGCGACGCCCCCGCGCGCGCCGAATTCCAGGAGGCGCTTTTTGAGGGATTCAAATATTTCGGCTTCATCATCCTGAAAGATCACGGCGTCAGCCGCGATCTCTTAAAGAAAGCTTACGAGAAAAGCGCCGCCTTTTTCGCCCTGCCCGACGACGAAAAGCGCCACTATGCGGCGGGCGTCGACGGCCAGCGCGGCTATACGCCGTTCGGGACAGAACATGCGAAAGATTCAAAGCATCCGGACTTGAAAGAGTTCTGGCACGTCGGCCGGGAATTCGACGCTGGCTCGCCCCTCGCCGACATTTACCCGGCGAATGTCTGGCCTGAACGCCCGGAAGGCTTCCGCGAGACGTTCCTGACCCTCTACGACGCGCTGGAGGAAGCCGGCCTCGTCATGCTTGACGCGCTGGCGCCGTCGCTCGACGTAAGCCCCGCTTATTTTCGCGAAATGGCGACCGACGGCAATTCCATCCTGCGGCTTTTGCATTACCCGCCGATCCCCGAAGGCGCGAACCCGAACGCCATCCGCGCCGCGGCGCATGAAGACATCAACCTCATTACGATTCTTGTTGCGGCCAACGGCGCCGGACTTGAGCTTCTCGACCGAAACGGCGAATGGCTACCCGTCGAGACCGATCCCGACAATCTCATTGTCGACGCCGGCGACATGCTGGCGCGCGTCGCCAATGACGTGATCCCGGCGACGACCCACCGCGTCGTCAATCCGTCGGGACCCAACGTCTCGCGCTATTCGATGCCCTTCTTCATGCACCCGCACCCTGACGCCGTGCTCTCTTGTCTCGACGCCTGCGTCGGCGACGGCGCGAAATATGCCGACATCACGGCGGGCGATTTTCTGCAACAACGCTTGCGGGAGATCGGGCTTGCGAGCTGATCTCGCCGAAAGAACGGCGCAACGCACAAGATGACAACCGCCCTTATCATAGGCGCCGGCCATAACGGGCTCGTCTGCGCTTTCTATCTTGCGGCGGCGGGCATCGACGTCACCATCGTCGAGCGGCGCGACGTTGTCGGCGGCGCGGCGGTGACAGAAGAATTCCATCCCGGTTTCCGCAATTCCACCGCGAGCTACACCGTCAGTCTTCTGCAACAGAAGGTAATCGACGATCTCGACCTCTACGCCCATGGACTAAAGATCGTCGAGCGGGCGGCGCCGAACTTCTGGCCGCTCGGGAATGAGCCCGGCGCCTATCTCAAAAACGCCTATTCGCTCGAAGAAACGCAGAAAGAATTTGCGCGGCACTCGGAAAAAGACGCCGCGGCGCTGCCTGGCTATTACGCAGCCATAGAGATGGCGGCGGACGTCCTCCGCGAGCTCGTTCTTGAAACGCCGCCCAATCTCGGCGCGCCCCTGGCGTCGGGCGGCTGGCGCGACGTCTTGCGCGCGCTCAAGACCGGCAACCGCTTTCGCCGCCTCTCCGTCGCTGATCAGCAAATGATCCTCGATCTTTTCACGAAATCCGCCGCTGAGTTCCTGGCGCCGTGGTTTGAAAATGATGCGATCCGCGCCGGCTTCGCCTTTGACGGGATTGTCGGCGCCTACGCCTCGCCGCATACGCCGGGCACGGCCTATGTGCTCTTGCACCATGTCTTCGGCAATATCGGCGGGCGTCCTGGTTTCTGGGGCCACGCCATTGGCGGCATGGGCGCGGTGACGCAGGCTATGGCGCGCGCCGCGGAGGCGCGCGGCGTTAAGATCCGCACAGGAGCGCCCGTCCGCAGGCTGATCGTTGACGGTGGTCGCGCCGTCGGCGTCAAACTCGAAGATGGGGAAGAGCTGCGCGCCGATCTCATCGCCGCCAATGTCAATCCGAAGCTGCTGTTTAGAGAGCTCGCTGAAAAAGGCGATGTTCCGTCGGCCTTTGCTAACCGTATGGCGCATTACGCCTGCGGTTCGGGCAC
>JBCBSE010000032.1:0-26724 GCA_039819305.1 Pseudomonadota bacterium | reverse complement strand
CGCTTTTTGCTCCTGCAGCTGTGTCGGCGTGCTTGCGCCTGGCTCAGGTACAAGATCTTCAACGATCAACTCATCGCCGATTGCATAGGTGTACTGAAAATTGGTGATTGAATCGACGCGACGCGCATAAGGAAGCTGCCATGCGCCTTCGGTTAACTCGCCAACCGCGGCGAGATTTTCGTTTGTGAAGATTTCTGAGCCGTCTTTCGGCACAAACACGAAAAGGAAGTTGTCGCTTTTCGTGTAGGTCGCCTGAAACTCTTCAAAATTACGGAGTTCCGGATTTTCCTCGGAGAAGAATGTCCGATAATCGTTCGAGTAAGCAAGATTCGTCGCCCCGCGTGCGATATAGCCTGCGCCGAGGATCGCAGCGATCATTACAATCCATCGCAGGCGGATCATCCATGTTGCAAGACCAACAGCAAAAGCGTCGAGGCGGTTCCGCGTTTTAGACATCAGCAAACCCCACTAGGTAACAAAGCGCTATAAACGCGCGAACTTTCCCACACATGAATGTTCATCGAATACGCAAGCGTGCGCGAAAAGGACCATCTCTGAATCATTACGAAGAATCCGCCGATAAGGCTGTCATCGCCGTGTTGAAGATTGACAGCATCGTCGACGCGTCTGCGCCGTTCTTCGCGTGAACGCCGAGACCGAGCTTGACTGCGATCAGCAACGCGGCGCCGTCGGCCGGTTTCACGCTGTTATTGAGTTCGTCGCGCGCCGCCGCCCGCTCGAGCGCGTCCGTATAAGCGCGACGAATTTCGTCCAAATAGCTTTCGACCCGCGCCGCCACTTTCGGATCCCGTCCGCATTCCTCCGTGGCGACATTGCACATTAGACATCCGGTGCCGCGCTCCGCCATCTCAGTGATTGCGAACTCGAAAACGCGGCGAACAGCGTCGAGCGGCGCCGTTTCCGGGTCATTCAGGTTGCGGAGAAAAAGGTTCTTCCGCTCTTGGTAATAGGCGTCGAGGGCGGCCAGAAAGAGCTCAAGCTTGCCGCCATACGCATTGTAAAGAGCGTAGCGGTTCAGCCCGGTTTCATTGACGACATCATCGATTGACGCGTGTTCATAGCCGCGTCGCCAGAATAGCTCTTTCAGCGCGTGCTGAGTGTCCGGTATCGAAGTTTGCAGGTTCGGCGTCATCAGAATGCTTGTTCCAGAATGGTTATTCTGAAATTAGAATGATAATTCTGAAACGTCAAGCTGTCTCTGCCATTATAGAAATAATCTAATATTTTCAGTATTATAGAGAGGTATTGAGACCGCCGCCGATGAGCGGGGGCGCGCTAGGCGCTCGGGATCGGCTCCAGGAATTGCACCTGAGCGAGATCGTCATGCCACGCGATGCTTGAAGCGACATCAAAGACGTCAGCGATGGTTTGCGCAGTCAGCGTTTCTTTTGGCGACCCATCAGCGATAACGGCGCCCGAGCGCATCCAGACCATTCGGTCTGCAAAGCGCGCCGCCAGTTGAAGATCGTGCAGGATGGCGACAGCGCCGGCGCCAGCGTCTGCATGCGCCCGGATCAATGACATGATGGCGAGTTGCCCGCCGGGATCGAGCGATGCGATCGGTTCATCGGCCAGCAGCACCGGCGCCTCTGTGGCGAAGGCGCGGGCGCAATAGACGCGCGCCGTTTCCCCGCCTGAAAGCGTGTCGATCCTGCGGGTCTCAATTTCCGCAAGACCGCATTGCCGGATCGCGCGATCGACAGCGACCTTATCATCGCCGCTCGTCTCGTGTAGAGGCGCTCCGTACGCAAATCTTCCAAGGGTTACAGCATCGCGGACGGTGATTGGCCACGCGGCACCGCGCGTCTGCGGAAGATAAGCAATCCTTCGAGCGCGCGCGACCGGAGTGAGAGTATTGAGTGGAGCGTTTTCAAGAAAGGCGGCGCCGCTAGTGGGCTGCTCGATGCCTGCGGCGCATCGCAGCAAACTTGTCTTGCCGGCGCCATTGGCGCCAACGAGAGCCGTCAGTTCCTTACTGCGGAACTCGACTGTGACATCGCGTATGATTTTTGCGTCGCCCAGTTGAAGCGAGACCGAATTTAACGTGAGACGCGTCATCGCATGCCTCCGCGATGGGCGGCGATCCAGACGAAGAACGGCGCCCCGATGAGGGCGGCGACGACACCGAGCCGCAACTCAGCGGGAGTCGGAATGAGACGCACGCCAATATCAGCGACGACCAACAACGCGCCGCCAAGCAAAGCGGCCGGAACGATTGTGCGCGCCGGGTCATATCCAACGAAGGGGCGAACAAGGTGCGGCGCGACGATGCCGACAAAACCGATTGCGCCGGCGATGGCGACCGCTGCGCCCGTTGCAAGGCCGGCCCCGGCAACCACCAGCAGACGCGTACGCGCGAGGTCAACGCCGAGCCCGGCGGCGGCTTCGTCGCCGAGGGATAACGCGGAGAGCGATCGCGCGCTTGCGGCGATTGCCGCAAACCCGGCCACGAGAAAGGGCGCTGCGAAGGCGATGTCGGTGAGGCTGCGATTGGCGACGGAACCCATCGACCAGCTCAAGAGATCAGAAAGAGAAATCGGATTGGGCGCCAGATTGAGCAGCAACGCCATCACGGCGCCCGCGAAACTTGAAAGACCGACGCCGATCAGGATCAGCGCAATGATTGATCTGACCTGGATCGCCGCAGCCGAGAGTAGGGCGGTCGCCGCCAGTGCGCCAATGACGGCGGCGATGGGCACGGTGAATCCGGATACCGGTCCCGCGCCGTAAAAGAGCGCCAGCGACCCGCCAAGGGCGGCGCTTGCGGAGACGCCAAGGACGCCCGGTTCGGCGAGGGGATTGCGCAACAATCCCTGCAACGCGGCGCCGGATGCGCCGAGCGCTGCGCCGACAGTGAACGCCGCCACGGCGCGCGGCAGGCGAATTTCCCAGACAACGATTTGATCGCCGGCGGCGCCGGCGAAGAGGTAAGCCTTTGCGAGACGCGATAGTGACAACGGCGTCTCGCCAAACGCTGTTGCCAAAACGATGACCGCCACAGCAGCGGCGGCGATTGCGAGATTAACGGGCGACCTCACGATGCGCCGGCTTCGGCCAGCGCCTCAGCGGCGTCAAGCGCAAACCAAGCATTGCAGGCTGTCCACGCACCCGGCAGGTCGATCCGCTCTGCCTTGTCAAACATGCGCTGGGCGACCGGATGCCGGCTCGCCGACCACCGATCGGTGTTGGCGTCGGGTCCATCAAAGAAGCTGGTCGCGACGATATCGGGCGCGCGGTAAGCGAGCGCTTCAAGCGGTGCAAATCGCCATCCGGGTCGCATTTCGAAATTATCATGACCGGCAATCGAAATAAGTTCATCAATCATGGATGCGCGCCCTGCGATGGCGCCTTTCGACGTGATGTAGAGCACCGTGCGGGCGCTGTCGCGGCGGGAGCCGAGCGCTTTGACGCGAACATCCACGTCGGCTGCGATGGCGGCGCCCCTATCAACAGCGCCGAGAGCATTGGCGGTTTCGATCAGCGCGGCGCGGGCGGTCCCAAGATCGCGCGCATAGGGAATTTGCACAGTTCTTATCCCCGCATTCGCAAGCGCGCCCGTCAGATTAGGCTCGCCGCCATAACTGCGCAAAACAACGTCAGGACGCAATGCCAGAATTGACTCGGTGCGGGGACGGACGATCGGAAGGCCATCCGCTTCGTTTCGGTAGTAAGAGAAAGACTTCCGTGCATCGGGCGATAAGGCGGCAATATCATCTCGATCCAAAAGTGCAAGCGCATACTGATCCGCGCACAAATCTGCACTGACGACGCGCAGCTTGTCAGGGGAACTGGCCGCCTCCGGCGCGGAGCAGGCGGCGGCCAGATATGCAAACGCCAGTGAAGTGAAGACCGTCTTTATCAAAATCTTGCTCTCACGCCGCCAT
The DNA here is from genome assembly GCA_039819305.1 of Pseudomonadota bacterium. Lineage (GTDB taxonomy): Bacteria > Pseudomonadota > Alphaproteobacteria > Caulobacterales > Parvularculaceae > Hyphococcus. Next base: position 22,819 of record JBCBSE010000032.1, on the reverse strand, counting down.
AGACTGACAGGCCTGGCGTTCCAAAACCGGAGATTTGTTGGTAATCGGCGTCGAAGAGGTTTTCCAATCGTGCGTAAACTTCCAAAGAATCGGTGAGTGCGTATCCTGCAGACAGGTCAACCCGCGTCCAGGCGTCGACATCTTCGCCAAAGGCGCCGTCGGTTTCAGCGCCGTTATACCGCACATTGACGGCAGCGTAGAAGTCGGCGTTGCGATAGCCGAGAGCGATGTCGGCGGAATGGCGCGGCACGCGGATCTCACGCTCGCCAGTCGTTGCGTCAATTGCATCGATAAAGGCGTATCCAGCATCGAGTGAAAACCTCTCCGTCAACGCAATGGAAGCCGTCGCCTCAATTCCTTCGGCTGAGGTTTCGGCAAGATTTTCGTAACGGAAATTGGGCGCGAAGATGATCTGGTTTCTTGTGTCGCGATTAAAGTAAGTAACCGACAGCGCCGCGCGGTCATCGAAACCGACGAGGTCGATTCCGACGTCAAAGGCTTCGCTTTCTTCCGGCAGAAGATCGGCGTTCGGCGGCAACGCGCCGAAGGTTTGGGTTAGCTGGAAAATTGTCGGCGCCTTGAACCCTTCGCCCCAACTGGCGCGCAGCGACGCCCAATCGGTCAGCGAAAGTACGGCCGCGGCCTGGCCCGTCACCACATCGCCGAAGGTTGAGTGATCATCATAACGAATGCCGGCGCTTAACGTCACGCGGTCAATAGGTTTTGCTTCGGCGAGCGCAAACCCGCTGTTGATCGTCGTTTCCGATCCGTTGGCTTCAGTCTCTTCGCGTTCGGCGCCGAGTGCGAAACGCAGCGCTGAATGCGCGTTGACCGTTCCAAGATAGCGGTACACGAACCGGTCGCCGGTATCTTCCGTCATAAAGCCGCCGAATTCGCCTGTTCGCTTTACGTCGGCGACGCTGATTGAGAAATCGTTTTCTAAAATGTCGTCAAATAGCGGGACGATGAGCCGGGCAGATCCCGTCAGCAATTCGTTTTGCGAAGAGTCATCGCTGTCAGCGGCGGTGAAATCTGGCGGCGGAAACCCGTCAATCTCCGCTTCGCCCCTTTGAAAACGCGCCTGCGCCTCTAATCGCGCCGGGCCAAAATTTAGACCGCCGCTCCCGGCGAAGGCGACACCGTTATAGGCGTCGCGTTCGGTATTTCCGTCGGCGGCGTCCGCTCTTGAAATACCGTTGCTGCGAATGCCGGACGCCGACAGCCTGATATCCCCGCGCTCGCCGCCGCCTTCAACGCTGGCGCCGCCCCGGAATGTCGAGAACGATCCGCCTTCAAGAAAGCCTTGTCCGCTGACGCCATCGCCGGGGCGCTTAGTGATAATGTTGACGACGCCGCCAATGGCGTCTGAGCCCCACAATGTTGATTGCGGGCCTTTCAGGATCTCGATCTTCTCGATGTCCGCGACATCTAGAACCGAAAAATCAAAGCCTCCGCCAACGGCTGTCGGATCGCCGACCGGGACGCCGTCGAGAAGCACAAGCGTCTGGTCAGTCCCGGCGCCTCGAATGCGCACATTCGCAACGCCACCAAAGGCGCCGTTTTGGTTGACGGTGACGCCAGGCGCTGAAGCAATTGCATCGACAGCGAATTGGACGCCAAGCTCTTCAAGGTCTTGCGCCGTGATGACTGAAACGCTGGCGCCGGTCTCGCCAAGAGGCGACTTCAAACGCAGTCCTTCGACTATGATCTGGTCTTTTGCGGCGGCCGTCGTCGACACAAGACTTAGCCCCGCCGCGGCGCACAGCACGCGATGGTTAATCATCTCACTTCCTTTCCCCGCCGCGGGAGCGCAGCGACACAGTTGATCCGAAGCGCAAACGGTGCGCTTACGGATGGTTCTGTCGCTGCATCGGAAGTTTCGTTCCTGCCCGGATAGCTGGTCCCGGCCGCGGGCGAGCGACGTGACGGCCGGTCTCCTGACTTCGCGGGTCGAGGCCGGTTCGCCTGCCTTCCCGGGCGCAAGTCCCAGTGGCTTAATTCGGCGAACGGCTCACCGCTTACAGTTGCGGGCACAGTCCCGGATTTTCACCGGGTTCCCTTTTCAGCCTCTTTTACAAGGCGCCGTCGGGGCGAAGTTGTGCGCTGTTAATCATTAAGGTGTCAAGGCGATAAACGATTGCGCGCTTTTGCGCGGCTTTCGGCGGAAGGCTCGATCCTTGCTTTGTTTGCGGTCAGGACGCCGCCTTCGTCGAGGACAGCCATGCAACATTCCGCGATCGCCATTCCTGATGATAACGACATTGATATCTGGTTTTTCCGGCTCAATCGCGCAGACCGGTCTTTGTTGAGTTACGAAGAACGCGATCGCTCATGTCGCATTCGCTCGTTCAAGGCGCGGCAGGATTTTGTCGCCGCGCGCACTGCCGTAAGAACCATTCTCAGCCGATATCTGGGCGTGCAGCCACAGACCGTCGATATCGTGGTTAATGACGCCGGCCGGCCGTCGCTTGCATGCGGCGCACTTTCGTTCAACCACACCCGATCCGGAGATTTCGGGGCGTTGGCGGTGGCGCGCGGTTGCGCGCTCGGCGTTGACCTAGAGAGTACGACGGTAAACGCCGATCTTTTTAGCGTCAGCCGCGAGCATTTTTCCGTCGCTGAACAACATTCGATGGCGGGCCTTAACGACATTGCGTGGTTCGACGCTTTTTATCAGCGATGGACAGCCAAAGAGGCTGTCGTCAAAGCCCTCGGAAGAGGGATACGCGGGCCGCTTTCGACAATTGAGATTGACGTTAAAGATCCGGGCGCGCCGGTGTGGCGCAGCGGTTCGTTAACGCTTAGGTCGATGGCGGTTAGGGCTGATTTGCGCCTTTCGGTCGCGACAGGTCTGACGGCCCCAAATTTGCACATCAGGGATGTTGCTGACGCTCGCGATATCACTCAACCGGGCGCAGCAGCGTAGTTCGAAAGCGCGCGGGGGTTCGAAGGTGCGCTCGTTCGGGGAGCGACCAGTGATGATGCAGCGATCGGCTATAGTTTCGAAAGAGACAGGCGCTCTGATTGGCGAGTGCAGGGAATACAGGCGAAACATCGGCGCGCATGAGTATTTCGAAGAGCATGCGCAGCGTGCGCCCGACGCCGTCGCTCTTCGTTTTCAGGGGCGTGTGACGACGTATGGCGCGCTGGCGGCGCGCGCGAACGACATCGCTGGCGCGTTGCGCGCTGACGGTGTTTGCGCGGGCGATATCGTCGGCGTGCACCTCAAACGCTGCGTCGATCTCGTCGCCGCTGTTATCGGCATATGGAAATGCGGCGCGGTCATGTTGCCGCTCGATCCGGAATTTCCGGCGGCGCGATTGCAATACATGACCCGAGACGCGGGCGCGGGCGCCGTGCTGACGCAAGGCTCTGCGCCCGACTGGCTTGCAACTCTGCTAGCACGATCCATCGATACAATGCGCCTTGCAGGCGATGCGATCCGTCACCCGTTTGACCCGCCAAAGCCAAATGCGACATCGCCGGCCTACGTGATCTATACCTCCGGATCGACGGGCGCGCCCAAGGGCGTTGTCAACACGCATCGCGCCTTATGCAACTTCATCGAGGCCATGATGGCTGAGCCGGGCGTCTGCGCGCACGACCGGTTGCTCGCGGTTACAACGCTCTCATTCGACATCGCGCTGCTGGAGCTGTTCGTCACGCTGAGCGCCGGCGGCGAGATCATTCTCGCCGATGCGGATCAGGCGGCCGACGGCGCAGCCCTTGGCCGACTGCTCGCTGATCATGGCGCTAGCGTCATGCAGGGAACGCCGGCGACCTGGCGCATGCTGCTCGATGCGGGATGGGAAGGGCCTTCGCGCATGAAAGCGCTTTGCGGCGGCGAGGCGATGCCGCGCGACCTTGCGGACCGGCTGCGCCCGCGCGTTAAAGAGCTGTGGAACATGTACGGGCCGACGGAGACAACGGTCTGGTCGACGGCGACGCAGATCGAGACTTCAAGCGACATTCATGTCGGCCGGCCGATCGCCAATACTCAAATTTACATCCTTGACGAGGACGGCGCTCCTGTGGCGCCGGGGGAGGAAGGGATCGTTTGGATCGGCGGCGACGGCGTATCGCTCGGTTATCTTGGCAAAGCCAATCTGACCGCGGACCGCTTTCGCATGGATCCATTTTTTGGCTCGCCCGGCACGATCTACAACACAGGCGATTGGGGTCGGCGGCGCGAAGACGGATGTCTCGAAATTCTTGGCCGGAAAGATGATCAGGTCAAAATCCGAGGCTACCGGATCGAACTCGGCGATATCGAAGCGGCTCTCAATGGCCATGAGGGCGTGCGGGAGGCGGCGGCGGCCATCCGCAATGATGCGTCGGGGGAATGCTCGCTAATCGCCTATTTTGTGGCGGCGCCCGGCGCTCGTCCGACAGCAACACAGCTGCGCGCTTTTCTGCGTGAGCACCTGCCGTTCTACATGACGCCGCAGTTCTTCGTTGAGCTTGAGGCTTTGCCGCTGACCGCGAACCGCAAGCTTGACCGCAACGCCCTGCCGGCGATTGCGGCGTCGCGACCGATGGTGAAACAACCCGTGAAGCTGCCGCCGCAGGCGCAACGCCTGGCGGCGATCTGGACGGATATTTTGAAGATCGATCCCATTGAAGCGGCTGACAATTTTTTCGATCTGGGCGGTCAGTCGCTGCAAGCAGCGCGCATGATCGCAAGGGCGCGAGAAGAGCTGGGGCTCGCCATCGCGCCCGACGACGTCGCCTTCGCCAGCCTTGAGCAACTCGCGGGCGCAGCCGGCGAAGCGGCGTGACGGGGGGACGTCGATGATCGCAGATCCGCTTTATTTCGGAAATCCGGAGCGCCTTCTTTACGGCGTCTATCACCAACCTCATTGCGACGCGCCGAACGCGCCGGCCGTCGTTCTCATCGCGCCATTCGGCGAAGAAGCGATCCGCGCGCACAGGCCGCTGCGCGTTCTCGCGGAACGGCTCGCGAAAGCCGGAGCGCCGGTCCTTCGTTTCGATTATTACGGCGCCGGCGATTCAGGCGGAATGGATGAAGACGTTTGCATAGAAGGCATGGTCGCAGACGCCATCAGCGCGCATCACGAACTCGTCGCCATGAGCGTGCGCCGGCGCGTCGCTTGGGCAGGGGTCGGATTGGGCGCAGCGATCGCCTTGCTCGCCGCGAAGCAGTGCGAGACTTCAGCGTCGCAACTCGTCCTCTGGGACCCGGTGTTGAACGGCGCGGCGTATTGCGCTGCATTGCGGGAGGGCCATATCGACTGGCTCGCCCATGCGCTTGATCGCCCGCGCGGTGAGGTCGCAGAAAGAGTTCCCGAACCGGAAGGCCTTTCTGAAGCTTTTGGGGTCGCGATTTCGGAAAAGCTGCGTCGTGAATTGATCTCGCTTGATTTAACGAACTGTTCCAATTGGCCGTCTGTACCCGTCTTTTATATGGATGACGTTGCGTCCGATGGTGATAGCGAAGACAGGTACGGCGGGGCGGCTTCGCATGTGAGCTATTTCAAAACCGGCGGCGACTGGAAAAGTAATGATGCAATGAACGCGCATCTGGTGCCGTTGGAAACTCTCAACGCCATCGTTTCCGCAATAGCGCAGCCTAACGTCAGGGCGCTGGCATGAGAGAGCGCGTAGTACAGTTTCCTGAGGACGGCCGATTGAGCGGCGTTATAAGCGAAGGGCCCGCATCTGTTGGCGCGTTGTTCCTGAATGCCGGCGTTGTGCGCCGGGTGGGCGTGCACCGGCTCAATGTAAAGCTGGCTCGCGCGTTGGGCGATCTCGGCTTTCCAAGTCTGCGATTTGATTTATCCGGCCAGGGCGACAGCGTTCGGCCCGCGCGCCCCTTAGGGCCTGCCGACCAGGCGATTGACGATCTGCGCGAGGCGGCCGACGCCTTATGCGAGGCCGCGGCGCTTGAGGGGACAATTGGCGTCGGGATGTGCTCGGGCGCTGACAACGCGGTGCGCGCGGCGTTGCGTAATCCGCGTTTCAAAGGACTGGTGTTGCTCGATCCTTACGCTTACCCGACACGGCGGGCCGCAGCGGCCGATGTTTTTGCGCGCGTAAGTGATCCCGCGCGGTGGGCGCGAAAATCACGCGCGCTCCTCGGCGGCCAGGTCGAGGCGCCGCCGAATGACTCAGCGCAACCTGTTTACGATCAGGGACGGCCCGTGCCGCCGCGCGAGGTATTTGGCGCAGACTTGCGGGCGCTCGCGGATCGCGGCGTGAAGATTTTGATCGTTTACACCGGCTTCGTGAAGCGCCTCGTGTCGCATCCGGATCATTTCTATTCCGCGTTCAAGGATTTCGATCTGGCGGCGGCCGTGGACGTCGAGGTCTTCGCAGACACCGATCATACTTTTACGCAACTCATCGCGCAGGAGAACTTGATTGCGCTTATCGCGGGATGGGTAAACGAAAACTTCGGTGCGCCGGGCGAGAGGGTCTGAAATGGACGCCTCCATTCGCGGCTCAGCTCTAGATAGCGAGCAGGCGCCGCTGGGTGCTCAAGTCGTGAAAGGCGCTGCTTGGGTCGTTGCCGGGCGATGTGTCGTGCGCGCCCTCGGCCTTATCAACACCATCATTCTTGCGCGGTTGCTGACCCCGGCGGATTTCGGGATTGTCGCTTTGGGCGTCGTTGTCATGCAGCTCTTTCAGAACGTATCGGATATCGGCGTTGCGAATGCGGTTGTCCGCCTAAGAAAGGCGGATCGCGCGCATTACGACACGCTGTTTTCGTTATCGATGGCGCGAGGCGTCGCGATCGCAGTATTGATGCTCGCGGGATCATTCGCCGCGGATCTTTTTTATGACGACCCGCGCGTTGCAAATATTTTTCTTGCCCTCACGCCGGCGCCGATCATGGCGGCGCTCGTCAATCCACGATTCTACGATTATGAGCGCCATTTCGATTTCGCGAAAGAATTCTGGCTCGCCGCCGCTCACAAGCTTGTCGGCGTTTCGGTGTCGATCGCCATCGCCGTCATCTTCAGGACCTATTGGGCGATCGTTATCGGTCTGGTTGCAGGCGCGGCGACGCAAACAGCGCTCTCCTGGGCGGTCCGGCCTTATCGTCCGCGTCTGACTTTTTCCGCGCTTTCCGAACTTGGCGGCTTCGCCGGCTGGTATGGGGGGTTGAGCGTTTTCGCAGCGCTTAACAACAAGCTTGATATCCTAATACTCGGCAAAATTCTCAGCCCGGCGGCGCTGGGCGCCTTTTTCGTCGGCGGGTCTTTGGCGGCGATACCCCGCGAAGAGCTGGCGGCGCCGGTCGCCCGCGCGGTCTATCCGGGCTTTGCGTCGCTGCAGAACGATCCGGCGGCTTTGAAAGAAGGCTACCTGAAGAGCGTTGAAGCGCTCGCCTTGTTCATAATGCCCATTGCTTTCGGCGCCGCCTTCATCGCTGAGGACGCGGTTGCGATCATCCTAGGCGCGCAGTGGATAGAAACCGCGTTGCTCCTTCAAATTCTCGGCCCGGCAGTCGGCGTCGGCCTATTGTTCGCCGCGACGAACGCCTATGCGACAGCAATCGGGAATGTGCGTGCGATATGCGTGCGCGAAATCGTTCTCTTTTTCATCCGCACTCCGCTTTTTATCGGGCTGAGCATTGCCTTCGGATTCGCCGGCGCTGCGGCTGCGGCCGCGGCCAGCATCTTGTTGCATGCTGGTCTCAACGTGTCTGTCTTCTCGCGGTTGAGCGGGGCGTCAGTCGCCGCGCCTTTTGCTCGCGCGCGCCGATCCTTTTACGGCGTCGCCGCAATGACAGCTTATTTTCTGTGGCCGTACGTCGATATCGGCGCCCTCGCGCAGGGGCCGGCGCCGCTCCGGCTTCTGATTGATATTGGTATTGGCGCCAGCGTCTTCTTTGGCGCTGTTTTTGCCGCATGGCGAATTGAGGGGCGCCCGGATGGCATCGAGGTTGTGATCGGACGCCGCGTCGATCGCATAATTTCGCATTCGCGGCGGCTCCGCTTCACACAATCTTAACCTTGCCGCTTATCGATCCCTTAAGCACGATGCGCAAAAGTCAAAGTCGCTGGCTCCAGCATTCATTGAAACCCGCTTGCGCCGGTAACAAGGAGACAGCACAAAAACCCCCGGTCATTTGAACCGGGGGTTTTTGCATTCGCTGCTGCGAAATCCTCGCGCCGAAACTCCGGTCGCGCCATTGCTATAATTGTTCTGAAGCTTCTTCTTTTTCAGCCGTTAACAGCGGCGGTTCCGCCTGCGCGCTCAAAAGCGCGTCGATGCGGTCGCGCTCCCTGCGGAAACGGTCAAGCATTGCGCCTGTCAGTTTCTTTCCGGTTTCGATTTTCAGTCTTTGTGGATTGACCGGGGTTCCGTTCAAATGGACTTCGTAGTGAAGGTGGGGTCCAGTCGAGCGGCCGGTGGTCCCGACATATCCGATGATATCGCCCTGTCGCACGCGCTTTCCTTTGCGCATGCCGCGCGCAAAGCCATTGAGATGCGCATAGGCGGTTTTGTAGCCATTTGCATGCCGGATGCGCATATAGTTTCCGAAACTGCCATAGCGGTCCGCGCGCTCAATAACGCCGTCGCCAGCGGCCTTAATCGGCGTGCCGCGGGGGGCGGCGAAATCAACGCCTTTGTGGGCGCGCGCATAGCCAAGGATCGGATGGCGGCGCGTGCCGAAGCGCGATGACAGGCGCGCGCCGTCAATGGGCGTTTTCATCAGCAGCCGCTTCGCGCTCTGGCCGCTGGCGTCATAAAAGTCAGCGCGGCCCGATCCGGGTTCTTCTTCGAAGCGGTAGTAGCCCTTCTCGCGCGAGAGGCCGCGCCAGTTCAGGCGCGCGTAGATGATCTCGCCGCCGGGCGCCATCTGCCCGCGATCATCATAGTTAGCCTCAAACAACATCTCGAATTCATCGCCGGCGAAGATTTCTCGCTGGAAATCGACGTCATAGGCGAATGTATCGGCGAGACCGGCGATAACGTCGTCCGGCGCGCCAAGTGATTTCGCAGACAGATAAAGACTGCCGTCGATCTCGCCCTCGATGGCGTGAAGGCGGGTGGTCAATGGAATTTCAGCCTTCGTCGCATCAAAGCCGCCCTCCGGGGCGCGGGCCACGGTGATGAGAGATGTAAAGCCGTCACGGAACTGAAGTTTTAAAAGGCGCGCCTCTTCTTCGCCCATTGACGCGAGTTGAAACAGCGTTTGATTAGGCCAGCCGATGGTGAGCGAAAATTCCTGGCCCGGCCTCAGGCGGCGTAAATTGTAATGCTCGCGCAACGCCAACGCCGCCTCGTGGCGGTCCAGCGACGCGACGCCGGCTTTCTTCAGCGCATCGACAAATGTCTCGCCGCGCGAGACGATGATTTTTTGCTGCGCGGCCTCTGGTCCGACGTCGCCAACATAAGCGAGGGCGGGCGCGCGATCCACATGCAGATGCTCTGTAGCCAGATTGAACTTGGCCGGTGGCGGTGATCCGTCAGCGATCACAGGGCGCGGGGATTGGAGCGGAGAGATCTCAAGAGGCGACAGGCTTGGCTGAACCGTCGTCGCATTTTCAGGCTTCAGCCGCGGCGCCGCGAACTGATAAGGCGTCGGCGAAGCCGCCGCGCGCGCCGCGCGTGACTGGGCGAGCGCAGCCTCGATTTCATCACCGTCTGGCGCGGCGGGTTGCGGCGCTTTGCGCGGTTCTGGCGTCTCTAGCGCAATCGTCTCGTCAGCTGTCGCCGCCAAATCGACTTCGCTGGCGTCGGTCGCCTGCGCCTCAAATTCAGGGAGCGGGATCAGCGGCTGACCTTCCACGGTTTCGCTTTGCGCGGGGTCCGGCTCAAGCGCTGCTACAGTGTTGGCGCGGTCCGGCGTTGCGAATACGGCGAAGGCGAGAAATCCGGCGCCCGCGAATAAAACGCCAAGCGAAACGAAAACCCCAAGCGCGTTGCGCTGGCGGCGTTCGACCGGGCAAAAAGCGGCGCCGTCTTCGGTAAATGTTTGACCTGTTTCGACAAATTCGTCGGACATGCGCTCATCAAGGTTCTTGCGACGGGGGGCGCAGATGCAGATTTAAGGCTTGCAGCCACCGCGAATCGCCGGGCTCGCGGGAAATGTCAACTGCGCCGCCGCTCGCTTTTGGCTCCATCTTTGGGCAGACTGGGGTCAGCATTCACCGGGGATTAAACAAGCGCCGCGTTAACCGAATACGAATGCTGGGCGCTTGATGGCAGGGATTGGGCAAATAGTTCGGCATGCGCTTCTGGCTCGCAGCATTTCTGATCATTGTTCTCCTCGCCGTCGGCTTGGCTGTGCGTATCCTCGGCGCGGACTGGGTGGTCCAGCGCGCAATGGGCGTTGCCGGTCTCGACAATCCGCGCTCCAGCGTCACCGCCTTTTCTTTGGACCACATTCGAATTGAAGATGCATCGGCCGGCGTCGCCGGAGATGACGATCTCTTTATTGACGCCATCGAGATTGATTTCGATTGGCGCGAAGCGCTGTTTCAGCGGCGCGTCAAAGCCGTTCGCCTCGGACCCGGGTTGTTGCGCCTAAACCTTAACGAGACTGGCGATCTTGGAACGCCCTTCCGCTTTGGCGGCGGGGGAGGCGGCGGCGCTTCCCCGTCGACGCCGCCCTTTGATCAATTAGAGGTTTCGGGTCTTGAGGTTGTTGTCGACACGCCGACCGGTCCGGCGCGCGTCTTAATTGACGGCGCATTCGATATGGCGACAGGCGGCGACGCCAGCGCGCGTTTTTCTGCCGAGCGGGCGTCTTACCTTACCTATGAGGCCGCGAATCTCGTTGGAGAGGCGTCAATTGAACTTGCGCCAAGCGGCGTTGCAGCGGCGCAGGGCGATTTTTCCGGCGATCTGCGAACGCCGTTCGGGACCCTGCAAGCGATCGGTCTCGGCGTGACGGCGAATGCGGAGGACTGGCGCCGTCTGCTCGAGGGAGAGAGAGGCGACGCGAAAGGGAGCGTTGAAATATCGTTGCGCGAAGCCGGCATGCCGCTCGCCGAAGGCCCAATGGCCGCGATGCTGGGCGAATATGCGAGCGCCGCTGGCGCGGGCGCTCTCAATTGGATCAACCTCGCCGGCGCAGTGGAGATTTCATATGATCGCGGCGCCATCGAGGCCTCTCTCGACGATGCGCCATTGACCCTTACCGCCGACAACGGCTCGCGACTTTCGATCACTTCCTTTCCCGGCGATCCATTCTACTTCAGTGACGCCGACGGCGCAGTCCTCGCCGCTGTCATGGATGCGCGCGGAGGCGGCGCGTCAATGTCGAGCGCGATTAACGCCCAGCGCGATGGCGCGATCTGGCGGGTAATGGCGCCGTTCCATTTCGGCGCGTTCGCTAGCAAGGCCGTCAACCTGGACGAGGGAGCCGGGGTCTTCGACGCGCGTCTGGAGGGTGAGACAGCGGCCTTCGTCCTTTCCGGCGGAGCAACCATTGCACGCGCGGCCATCGGGCGGCTGCGTTTGCGCAACACCCCCATTGAGGCTGCAATTGAGGGGGCGGTGGACCTTTCGTCAGGCGCGGCGCGGGTCGATCTTGTCGATGGATATTGCGCGCGTCTCGATAAAAGCGCGTTCGCCATAACCGGACAGGACACGGAGGGCGCATTCGACAAAGCGCGCATATGCGCCGCCTATAATGCCCCCCTCCTGACAATCACGCCAGGACCGGACGGTCCGCTTATCGAATTCGCGGGCGTTATCGACGCCGACTCGGCGCGTTACCGGTTGGGCGAAAGCCGGTTTTCGGGCGTCCCGCCGACCATGCGACTTGCAGGCGCGTATCAGCCGGCGCTCAACGCAACGACAGCCAACGGCGTCGCAACGGGCGGCATCGCGACCTTTAACGATCTTGTGCGATTCTCAGACGCAGACGCCACTTTTCAATTCAAGTTGGATCGCGACCTGATGACGATCGTCAGCGACATCGAACGCATACGGATCGCTGACGTCAAAAGCTCGCCTTTGTATGGGCCGTTCGTCGGCGATGGGTCTTTGGCGTTGGAAGGCGACGCCGCCACTTTCGACTATGCGTTGCGCGCCCAATCCGGCGAGGCGATCGGCGCCGGCAGGGGCGAACACAACACAGCGACAAGCACCGGACGCATGACGTTTTCTTTCCCTGACCTCGCTTTTTCTCCCGGCGGTCTGCAGCCGACGGATCTGGCGCCAGTGCTTCGCGGGATTATTGGCCAAACAAGGGGCGCGGCGGGCGGCGAGGCGGTCTTTTCGTGGTCGGAGGCGGGCGTTGAGTCACGGGGGTTAATTGCTGTCGATAATATTTCTTTCAACGGTCCGGGGATTACCATCTCCCGCACGCTCGGGGTTGCTGGTGATATCGCCTTCGCGCGGTTGTGGCCGGTCAAGACAAACGGTCCCCAGACGCTGACGGTTGAGGGCATCGACGCTGGCGCGCTTCAACTCTTTGAAGGCGAAATCCGTTTCGATCTGCCGGGCGACGACACGCTGAGCGTAGAGCGCGCCGTCTTTCCGTGGTTCGGCGGGGAGATCGGCGTCAGCGACGCCGATGCGAATTTTGACGGCGGCCAGGCGAGAGCGTTGCTTGGGGTTTCGAACGTCGATCTCGGCGCGCTGTTGGAATATGTCGATGTTAACGGCTTGTCCGGCGAGGGAACCCTGACAGGCGTCCTGCCGCTTGAGGTCAATGAAGGGCGCGCAAGCATAGTAGAAGGATCGCTGCAGGCCGTTGGGCCGGGCGCAATTCGTTATGTCGGAGCGGCCGGCGAAGAAGCCGCGGCGGCGAGCGGGCAGTCAAAAATCGCCTTCGACCTGTTACGCGATTTGCGCTTTGACAGGATGGGGGTCGAGGTCGAAGGGCCGCTCGACGGACGCCTCAATTTCTTAATCAACTTTGAGGGAACGGGACCGGTAACGCTGAATAATGCGACGAGCCGGATCCCGGTGAAGTATAATATCACGTTGGACGCGGCTTTACTTGAGTTGTTGAACCAAGCCAATCTTTCGCGCAATATTCAGCTACAGATTGAACGCGCGGTCGCCGCCGAACAATAAAGCGGAGGAGGGTGTACGACGAGATCAGCCGATGCGGAAAACAGACCGGGTTTTCTGTTGCTCGCGAAAGGCTTCCGCAATTTTCCGCCCTTCAGGCGTAAGCTCGCCGCTTGCGCTCATCCATCCTCGGCTTTGCGCAAAGCTCAACTCTTCCTCTGCGCTTTTCAGCCCAGCCATACGGCCGACATACGCGGTCAACAAATTGCCAAGTTCAGATGCCATCGGTACCTCCGAATTTGTCTACGGCGGCGCGAAGGTTCCAGATCTCAATACCCCGAATTTTCAAAAATCTAATGTTCTCAATTTCTTAACCTCAATGGTTGGCGCGCGCCGCGCAGAGGGGAGAATCTGCCGTTTAAAGGGCCGGTCTCGCCTAGTTTTCGCCGCACGCGCTGAGTACACTCCCGATTCGATGAAGCCAGCGCCGACCGGCGGCGCGCGAAGGGGTGAACAATGAAAGAAGTCCTCGGCGCAGTATCCGCACCGACTTTACTGGCGGCGACCGGCCTGTTGGCGCTAGCAGCCTGCACGACAGTTCGTCTTGAAGGCGGCGAAAAGCCAATCGAAGTCAATCTCAACGTGAAAATCGACCAGGAAGTGCGCGTCAAGCTCGATCGCGAAATCGAAGATTTGATTGCGAACAATCCGGATATTTTTTAAGGGGCCGGCCATGAAAATCTCGCAGAAATCAATTCTCGCCGGGGCCGCTACCGGGATCGCGGTGTTATTCGCCTCGGCAAGCGCGGCCAGTCCTCTAGTTGAGAACGCCAAAGACCAATGCATCGTTGGCGAACAAGCCGATGGGTATCTCGGTATCGTTGACGGGGCGGCTGCCGACGCAGCCTTGCGCCGCGAGGTTCGCGATATCAATCAACAGCGCAAGGCGGCCTATACGGATATCGCGGCCAGAAACGGCGTCTCAATTAATGTGACAGCGGCGCTGACAGCAGAAAAGCTGATCAATGACGCCCGGCCCGGCGAATGCGTACGCGATGCAAGCGGCGCTTGGATCCAGCTTTAGGCGGTCCTTTTTCACATCGCTGGCGGAAATCTGACGCCCAGTTTCGTGCGGCTTTCGGGCGCGAATCGGGGTCTATGAATGGCTGTATTCCCGACCGTCAGGAAATCCATGTCGCAACCGTCTGTTTCTGATCCACATTCCTCTGATGGCGTCTCATCGCTGACCGATGAAGATGCGCTCGCTTTATCGGCGCTTTTGTCTTCCCGGGTTTGCCACGACCTGATCAATCCTGTCGGCGCGATCGGTTCGGGCCTCGATGTGCTCGACGATCCGGACATGGATCCGGCGATGCGAGAGGCGGCGCTCGACCTGATCCGGTCTGGCGCGCGCAAGGCGTTGGCGCTGCTGGCTTATGCACGCCTCGCTTACGGCGCCGCCGGAGGCTTCGGTGTCGAGATCGCTCTCAAGGACGCCAAAGCGGCGATCAGCGCGGTCTATGAGAACCTCAAGCCTGACCTTGACTGGCGCCTGTCTGGCGACATGGCGGCGAAGGATAAGGTCAAGGCGCTCTTGATTCTCGCAAACGCGGCCGCCGACTGCGTTCCGCGCGGCGGCGTTGTGACCATTGAAGGCGATATCGATACGTTCGCCATAACGGCGGTTGGCAAGCGGATTTACCTCCAAGATGATCTTGTGCGCGCCCTGTCGGGCGATGCCCGCGATATCACGCCAAAATTCACCCCGGCCCTGATTGCCGGTCAACTCATCGCTGCCGCCGGCGGCGCCGTAGACGCGCAGGCTGACGCCGAAAAAGCAAAGATTGTCGTCCGGTTTTCGCGCTCAGACAAATAACGGGACGCGACCGTTAACGCGTCCCTAAGGCGCGCCGGCGATACTTTCGCTGAAGAGTAAACGCAATCTGCGCCGGCACACGCCGCAAGAAGGATCATATGAGCGAACAAAAAACCTGTCTGATTATCGACGACTCCAGCGTGATCAGAGAGATCGCCGCGCGCATATTGTCCGATCTCGGATTGCAGTCGGCCCAGGCGGAGACCGCTGTGACCGGCCTCGACGTTTGCCTCGAGGCGGCGCCGGACGCGGTTCTCCTGGACTGGGACCTGCCGTCGATGGGCGCCCTCGATTTTCTGCGCGGCGCGGCTGAGCTTCCTGAAGAAAAAAAGCCTGTCATTATTCTCTGCGCGACTGAAAATGATCATCAGCAGTTCACCCTGGCGAAGGCCGCGGGGGCGGCTTATCACGTTCTGAAGCCTTATGATCGGCAGTCTCTTTGCGCTGTTTTGGCGGAAGCAGAGATCATTGAGGCGTCTGCCGTTGGCGATGGGAAACACGCGGCCGGCTGACGTCGCGTGGCCGGCGCGATGTGATCGCCATCAAGGCGCCGACATTGCGGAGTAACCGTCAAACATGCCGCTGCTGCAACTGATCGTTCTTGCGATTATCCAGGGGATAACCGAATTTTTGCCGATCTCATCCTCGGCGCATCTGATCCTTGCGCCGCTGGCGGTCGAGGACTGGGCCGATCAAGGACCGCTGATCGACATTGCGGCTCATCTCGGCTCCCTCGGCGCGGTTTTAATCTATTTCCGGCGAGAAACGGCGATGCTTATTCAAGGCGGCGTCGACGTTCTCAGATGGCGCGACAGCGCCGACCGGCGGCTTTTCCTCTTTATCGCTTGCGCGACGATCCCGCTCTTAGCCCTCGCGGCGATCCTCGTCCTTTCCGGCGCGTCGGCGCATTTGCGCTCGCCAACCGTTATCGGTTTCGCGAGCATCATCTTCGGCGTCATTCTCTGGCATGCGGATCGACGCGCCGCCGCGCTAACCGACATCTCGAAAATGACATGGCGCGATACCATGACGATCGGCGCAGCCCAGGCCCTCGCCCTCGTTCCGGGCGTGTCGCGGTCGGGGGTCACCATGACGGCTGCGCGTTATCTTGGCTGGAGCCGGGAAGAGGCGGCGCGATATTCAATGTTGCTGGCAATACCGGCCATAGGCGCGCTCGGGTTTTTCGCTTCTATTAAAATCCTGCGCGAGGGCGCAGGCGCAACCATGGCCGCTGCGGGGATTGTCGCCGGCCTGTCCTTTCTTACCGCCTATATCGCCATCGCTTTCCTGATGGCGTGGACGCGCCGCATGAGCTTCACCCCATTCGTCATTTACAGAATAGCTCTTGGCGTTGTGATTCTCGCCTTCGCCGGCGGGGTTTTTGGCTAAATTGAAGATCGCCGCATTCGGGCCTTTCTGCAGCCCCGTCTGCGGATGTATCACTGAGCGATCCGGCAGCGTGAAAAGGACAAGGAATTGTGGCGGTGAAGGACATAGAGCGGCGCGTATCGGCGTCTGGCGTTCGGGCTGCAGCTGAACGCCTTTACGGCGTCATTGTCAAAACGCCCTTGATCGAAAACGAGGCGCTGAACGAAATCGCCGGCGGCCGGGTCTTCCTTAAAGCGGAAATGCTGCAGCGCGGCGGCTCTTTCAAGCTTCGCGGCGCTTACAATTTGATTTCACAGCTCTCCGAAGCCGAACGCCGGCGCGGCGTCGTCGCCTGGTCATCGGGCAATCACGCGCAAGGCGTGGCGATCGCCGCCCGCGCGCTCGGCGCCCCTGCGATCATTGTCATGCCTGAGGACGCGCCGGCCATTAAAACGGAGATGGTGCGCCGCTACGGGGCCGAAATCGTCTGGTATGATCGCTACACTGAAGACCGCGAGGCCATCGGCAAAAAACTGGCGGAGGAGCGAGGCATGGTCCTTGCGCCGTCCTATGATCACCCCGACATCATCGAAGGGCAGGGCACGCTCGCCCATGAAGTCTGCGATGAATTGGACCGCATTGGCGCGTCGCTTGACCTATTCGTCATATGCTGCGGCGGCGGCGGCCTGACGGCGGGCTGCGCCCTTCTTTTAGAGGATCGCGCGCCTCAAGCTGACGTCTGGATCGCCGAACCGGAAGGCTTCGATGAAGCGTGGGCGTCGGTGCAGGCGGGAAGGCGGTTAAGCGCGGACATTTCGCAAAAAACGATATGCGACGCGATTGCGACGCCATCGCCTGGAGAGCTCACTTTTCCGGTCATGCAATGGCGAGTGCGCGGCGGCGCGTCGCTTTCAGAAAATGATATCAAGAGCGCGGTGGCTTTCGCCTATAAGCACCTCAAACTGGTCGTTGAACCAGGCGGCGCGGCGGCGCTGGCCGCAGTGCTCAGCGGAAAAGTCCCCACCGGGGACAAGACGACCGCTCTGACGCTTTCGGGCGGCAATATCGATCCCGCGCTCTTCAGTTCAATTTTGCGCGATTTCGCATAGCGTTTCTTAAGAAATTCAGCCTCGAATAAGGCCATTTGGCGCCGTGCCCCCGCGCCGCATTGATATCAGCACGCGTCTTCCCAAATCTCTGTAGCGTCTCGGTACGTAAAGGTTTGAACGAGGCGCGGAACCGGCTCCCTTCAGCTTTTGATAGGCAATATAGGGAAAACTAGCGACAGGCGGGCCAGCAGAAAGGCGACAGGTCATGCAAGAACAAAAACGGCCTTTAAGCGAATCAGCCGACGCGATCGGCAAGGAACGGCGAATGGTTTACATCCGTCCGGTTGTTGCGAGCGACGTGATGGGCGAGCTTGAAAACGCCTTTGGCGAATCGGAAATCAAGGTTGAAGCGGACGCCATCCTTTATTCCGTCCATGATGAGGACGGCGAACGGCTGGCTCTGGTCGGCGACCGTGATCTCGCTTTCGCCGCTGCGCGCCAATACGAATTGACGCCGGTGAGTGTTCACTGACGTCGGCAGTTTTCGGAAAATCTAATTTGAGAATAGAAGCGCTGGCGGCTTAGGCGGCGTCGGGTTTTTGCGTCGCTGTCGCGGCGGCGAAGAGCGCCTCGGCGCTTTCAGATCCGCGAAGCGCAGCCCTCGTTTCTTCGTCTCGCAGCAGTCTGGATATCTTCGCTAAGGCCTTCAGATGCGCCGCTGTTGCGTTCGCCGGGGCGAGCAACACGAAAACAAGATCGACCGGTTGATCATCGAGCGCTTCAAAACTCACCGGATGTTCAAGCAACGCCAGGACACCCGTGATTTCCGAAAGGCCCTTGATCTTTCCGTGGGGTATTGCGACGCCGTCGCCGACGCCTGTTGAGCCGAGCTGTTCTCGTTTCAACAGAGTTTCAATGATCTCGCCGGCGGGCCGGCCTGACAAATTCGCTGCGGTCTCGGCGATCAGCTCAAGCGCTTCGCGCTTGCATCGCGCCTTGAGGTTGTGGACGACGCCTTCCGGCTTCAGTAAATCGTCAAATCCCATAACTGAACTCACTTGACTTCGCTCATTAACCAAATGTCCCCGTGAGGCGCGTTTGGCGCAGTATGCCGGGCTGAACTTGCAGTTTCCTTGCCGGCGCGGGCTATCCCGTCATCATCGCCAAAGAGCGGGGGTTTACGCCTTTAGGCGCTGGGGTCAACCCATCCAATATGGCCATCCGGGCGTCTGTAAACGACGTTTACGCGGCCGTGCGCCGCATTCCGAAAGATAACGGCCGGTTGTTCGGCCAGGTCGAGCTGCATGACCGCGGCGCCGACGGTCATTTCGCGCAGCTGCGTCTGGCTTTCGGCAACCACCACGGGAATAGGATCGCCCTCGGTCGCCTCAGCCTCGGTCTCGTCTTTCAACGGCTCCAAGACGTAAAGTGACGCGTCCAATGCAGGCAGCGGCGCCTTGCCATTGGCGTGATGGTCTTTGAGGCGCCGCTTATATCGACGCACCCGTTTTTCCAGCTTTTCAAGACATTCTTCGAATGCGCCATAGGCGTCGCCGGCGCGGCCATGGGCGGCCAGAAAGACGCCGGACGCAAGATGCGCCGTCACGTCGCATTCAACATTTCGTTTTTCGCGCGCGAATACAACGTTCGCCTCTGCGCCGCGGTCAAAGTACTTTTTGACGCTTTCTGTGAGTCTCTCGCCCACATGGCCCTGCAACGATTCCCCCAGCTCGATATTCTTCCCGCTGATCTGGATATTCATTGACGCTCCTTGTTTGGCGGCCAATCGGCACCCCTTAACAAACAGTATATCGGCGCCGTCGGCGTTGATTAAAGGGTCAGATCGCCTTTTGAAGCATCGCCCGGCGACGCTGCACGGAAGACGGAATATTGAGCGTTTCCCGGTACTTGGCGACCGTTCGGCGGGCGATGTCGACGCCTTCGCCGCGCAAGATTTCCACAATCTTGTCGTCGGACAGAACGCTGTCGGCGTTTTCCGCCTCAATCAATTCGCGAATACGGTAGCGCACCGCCTCGGCTGAGTGCGCTTCGCCGCCAGCGGTGGCGGCGATCGACGCGGTGAAGAAATACTTCAATTCAAAAAGCCCGCGCGGCGTCGCCATATATTTATTAGACGTCACCCTTGAGACCGTCGATTCGTGCATTTCGATGGCGTCTGCGACGGTCTTGAGATTAAGCGGGCGCAAGTGTTTCACCCCGTAAGCGAGAAAACCGTCTTGCTGTCGGACAATTTCACTGGCGACTTTCAAAATCGTCTTGGCGCGCTGATCAAGGCTCTTAGCCAGCCAATTGGCGTTTGCGAACTGATCGTGCACGTATGATTTGTCTTCGTCGCTGGAGCGCGCGGCGGCGACTTCAGCGTAATAGGTTCGATTGACGAGAATGCGCGGCAATGTCTCGCTGTTGAGTTCAACCTTCCAGGCGCCGTCGGCCGCCTGGCGGACAAACACATCCGGCGCAATCGCTTGTACGGCGCCGCCGCCATAGGCGTAGCCCGGCTTCGGCGTAAGCGCGCGGATTTCGGCGATCATCTCGCGAACGTCTTCTTCGTCAACGCTCGTCGCCTTGATGAGACCCTTCAGGTCGCCCTTCGCAAGCAACTCGATATTATCCAGAAAAGCCTGCATCGCCGGGTCGCATCGATCGGCTTCGTGCAATTGCAGGCTCAGACACTCTTTGAGATCTCGTGCGCCAACGCCGCATGGATCGAAGGTTGTGATGAGGGCGTGTGTTTTTTCAACGTCCGAAAGATCAGCGCCAAGCCGTTCGGCAACGTCGTTCAAAGCTTCACGCAAATATCCGGCTTCGTCGATGAGGTCGATGAGATAGGCGCCGATGAACAGCAAAACGGGATCGCGCGTCGCGACCTGCAACTGTTCGGTCAGGTGGTCGGCGAGGGAGATATCGCCGGAGAGAGTGGCGTCGAACTGGCGGTCGTCGTCGGCTGGGCGCGGGCCTGTCGCGGCTGACGCCCAGTCATTGGTCTTGTAATCCTGCTGGACGGTGTCGCTGCCGGAGCCTGAAGGATCAATGTCCTCATAGGCGACATCCATCGATTCTTGCGCGTTTTTTCCGTCGCGGTCGGTCGACAGGTCAATTTCGTCGCGCGGAGCGTCTTTTGGCTCGGCGCTTTCCTTGGTCGCGCCCCGCTGCTCCTCGGGCGCGTCCGGCGGCGTCTCGTCCTGTTCAAGGAAGGGGTTTTCCTCAAGCTGCGAGGCGACGAATTCTGACAATTCAAGATTAGACAATTGCAGCAGCTTGATCGCCTGCTGCAATTGCGGCGTCATCACCAGCTGCTGGGACTGTCGGAATTCTAGTTTTGGAGCTAACGCCACACCGCCCCCTTACCGCCTCACATTTGAAATCTGTCGCCAAGATAAACGCGCCGCACATCCTTGTCGCCGACAATATCGCCTGGCGCGCCTTCGAGAAGGACCTCGCCTTCGTGGATGATATAGGCGCGATCGATGATATCGAGCGTCTCTCTGACGTTATGATCCGTAATCAGAACACCAAGCCCGCGCTCCTTCAGGTGGCTGACCAGTTCGCGAATTTCTGCAATGGCCAACGGGTCGATGCCGGCGAAGGGTTCGTCGAGCAGCATATAAGAGGGGCCCGTCGCCAGCGCGCGGGCAATCTCAACGCGCCTGCGCTCGCCGCCTGAAAGCGCCAGCGCCGGCGCGTTGCGCAAATGCGTGATGTGAAACTCGTTGAGGAGGTCGTCGATCATCGCCTGCTGGCGGTCTTTGTTGCTTTCAACGAGTTCGATAACGGCGCGCAGATTCTGTTCGACCGAAAGGCCCCGGAAGATCGAAGCTTCCTGCGGCAGATAGCCGAGGCCGAGTCGCGCGCGCTGATACATCGGCAAGCTCGTCACATCGTGGCCGTCGATCGCAATGGTGCCGCGGTCGGATGGGATGAGGCCGGTGATCATGTAAAAGCAAGTCGTCTTGCCTGCGCCGTTTGGCCCGAGCAAGCCGACCACTTCGCCCCGCTGGACGCTCATCGAGACGCCGCGCACAACCGGGCGGCGCTTGAAGGATTTGCCAAGATTCTCCGCCACGAGCGCGCCGCCGCCGGCGACCACCATGGGCGGCGGCCGGGTCTGGTCGGCTGTTTCGATCGATGGCGATGTCTGATCCATATCGTCTCTCATTAAGGGCGTTTCCCTTTAACGTTCAGTGAAGTTTGAATTTTAACCAATCAGGTCTGCTCGGCGTTGTCGGTGAAGAAAATGCCGCGAATTCGCTGGCCGGGCGCTGGCGTAAAGCGAACGCGGCCAGTGTCGATCCAATAGATCACGGCGCCGGCCTTCATGACCTGGCGGCCTTGCGTGACGACGACATCGTCAATGACCGTGATGGTGCGCGCGTCATTGTCGAAAATAGCCCGCTTGCCGGTAATCACTTCCTTACCGTTGGAATAGCGGACCTGGCCGATGGCGGTGACCGTGGTGAAGTCGCCATCTTCGTTCAGTTCAGCCTCAAGCCGGTCCGCCGCCAGGATCACATTGTCCTGAACGACGCGCACATTTCCCGACCAGACGGCCGTCTCTTCTTGAAATTCGGCGGCGTCGCCGCTGATATCGATTGGCGCGTCGCTATCGGGTCCGAGCTGAGCTGCGGCCGGGCTGAAAAGGAGTAACGCAGCCGAAACAAGTGACGCCGTTCGGACCGACGAGTGTTTTTTCATGGATTGCTGTCCCCGTCATTATTGTTTTTTGCAGCAGCGGTTTCGCCATCACGCAGCGCCGTGGGATTTTTAAGAGCAGTTGCGCTGTCTGATTTCGGGTAAATTCGCATGCTGACATTCCCCTCAAAAACCACTCGTCCGTCGCCGCGATAAGCGGTCATGCGTTCGGCGCTCAATGCGCCGCCATCGGGTCCGGAGGCGTCGACGCCATCGTCGCTGACAACCACCTGGTCTTCAATCAAGACGGTGGCTTTCGGTGCGCGCAATTCGTAACGGTCCGCGCCAAGGAGATGTTCAAATGTGACGTCATCCACAAGCTCCAGAATGTTGTCCTCGGTCCGGTAAACGCCAGTCGCGGCTGTAACGAGCGACGAGGCGTCATCGCCTCCTTGAATGGCGCGGGGTGATTCAAGCTCTACAATATCGCGCGCGCCCGGATCCTGGGAGGCGGCCACAGCGGTAATTTGATAGGGGCGGCCCTTCGCATCGACCCCGGCGAATGTCGGATTGGCCATCCGCAGCTCTTCGGTCGAGGCGGCGATCGATTTGAAATCGTCAAGGAATGCCTGATCGACGGAGTTTGAACGCGTATTGATGATGAAAAGCGCAACCAGCGCGACCGCAAGGATCGGCAAGGCGATGCGTAGCCGACGAACAAGACGCGAGCGGGCCGCCGCCGCCGCGCCCGTGGTTCGTGATCCGAATTCGAGGGAGTTCAGCGCCTCGTCGCCTTTCACGCTGCGGCCCCGTTCCGGCGGCGGCGTGGCGGCGATATCGTCGGCGGTCTCGCTCATTGGCTCCAAATCGCGCAAACTAATGAATTCACAAGGACCTGCCGGCCCTTTTTCCCCACGGGTTTTATATAATCTTG
>JBCBSE010000031.1:0-27780 GCA_039819305.1 Pseudomonadota bacterium | reverse complement strand
GGCGCGCGAGGGCGTCCGCGTCGGATGTCCCCGCATCAGCGAGCTTCAGCGCCAGCATCTCGAGGCCGGGATTATGGGCGATGATCATCGCTGACGCATATTGCGAGCCCGCATTCTGCGCAATTTTGAGTAGCGTCTTCGCCTCGGCCAGGTAGAGCCCGTCGGCGAACTCAACATGCGCGTCGTCGCCGATGGTTTCCTGAAGCAGGGCGAGAGTCTCAAGCGTGCGTTTGGACGGCGAGCAGAAAATGATTTCCGGTGCGAGGGCGTTATCGATGATGAAGCGGCCCATGGCCGGCGCGTCGCGCCGCCCCCGATCGTTCAACGGCCGATCGAAATCGCTTTGCGTGCGATCGGCCCAGCTCGACTTGGCATGACGCAGGAGGATGAGGCGCTTGGCCATCAGCCCTCATCAACCGTCAATACGATCTTTCCGAGGACCTTGCGGTCCATCATCATCTGCAGCGCTTCGCCGGCCTGCTCCAGCGGGAAATGCGCGCTGATCCGTGGACGGATCTTTCCGGCCTCGTAGAACTCGAAGAGTTCTTTGACATATCCGGCGTTCTTTTGAGGCTCGCGCA
Organism: Pseudomonadota bacterium; assembly: GCA_039819305.1. GTDB lineage: Bacteria > Pseudomonadota > Alphaproteobacteria > Caulobacterales > Parvularculaceae > Hyphococcus. The sequence continues at coordinate 27,199 of JBCBSE010000031.1, read as the reverse complement.
TGGTGAAGGCGCCCCAGAAAACGCCGACAATCTGGCAGCTCTTGAGAAGCGTCAGGTTTAAGGGGATCGAGGGGATGCCGGCTGGAAAGCCAACGACGAGATAGCGCCCGTTCCAGGCCAGCGCCCGCACCGACGGCTCCGCATAATCGCCGCCCACCGCGTCATAGACGACGTCGGCGCCTTCGCCGCCGCATTTTGATTTGATCTCGTTGGAGAGCGCCTTTTGCGCGTCGCGATCAAGCGCGCCGGTTGGATAGATGATCGTTTCATTGGCGCCGAGCTCGCGCGCGAAGTCGGCTTTCTCCTGCGTCGAGACGCCAGCGACCACGCGCGCGCCGAAGGCTTTGCCAAGCTCGATCGCCGCGGCGCCGACGCCGCCGGCCGCGCCCAGAATGAAAAGCGATTCGCTTTCCTTGATCGCCGCTCGGTCGCGTAGCGCGTAATGCGACGTTCCATAGGTGAGCATGAACGCCGCGCCTTCGTCGAAGGGCATAGCGTCAGGGATTTTGTTCGCGCGCGCAGCCTCGGCGAGGAAATGCGTCGCGAAACCGCCGCAGATGCCGCCGGCGATCACGCGGTCGCCGACCGCGAACCCTTCAACGCCGTCGCCGACAGCCTCAACGACGCCGGCGACCTCGCCGCCCGGCGCAAAGGGGCGCGGCGGTTTGAACTGGTAAAGGTCGCGAATGATCAGCGTGTCCGGGAAATTTACGCCGGCAGCCTTGACCGCGATCCGCAACATGCCGGGCCCGGGATCGGGCGCGTCAAGATCGGTCAGCGACAGCGTTTCCGGGCCGCCGGGCGATGGGCTCATCATGGCTTTCATGGGGCTTCTTGTCCTTCAACCTTGCGTGTTGGGGCCACCTTACGCATTGTCTTGGCAAGAATAAATGATTGAGCGCCGATGAGCGCGAGCATGGGAGGCGGTGTTGACATCAAATTTGAAATGGGCGGGCGCGCTCTCGGCGATGCTGGTGCTGGCGTCATGCGCGACGGCCGTGCGTTATACCCTTCAGGACCGTTTCCGCGCGATCGGGCTGCCCGCGACGACCGCCGACTGCATGGTCGGCGAACTTGAAGAGCGTCTGTCGCAGGAGGACCTCCAGGATATCGCGCGCTACACCTTTCAACTCTCGCGCTCCGAGACAACCATGGGCGCGATCCGCGCGCTGATGACCATCGACAACACGCGCGCCGTCACCGAGATCGGCAAGTCCGGCGTCGTCTGCGTTACAGGGTTCCGACTATGACCGGCGCCAGCGACGCCGTCGGCGCGCCGGCGGCGACGAGCCGGGCCTATCGCATTTACGTTCTGGTCATGTTGACGATCGTCTATACGTTCAACTTTCTCGACCGGCAGATCATGGGCATCGTCGCTCCGGCGGTTCAGGCCGAGCTCGGCCTTCGCGACTGGCAGCTCGGCATTCTCGGTGGCTTCGCCTTCGCCGTCCTCTACACGACCATGGGCATTCCGTTCGCGCGGCTCGCGGACCGGTATAACCGCGTCACGATCATCACCTTGTCGCTGGCGACATGGTCCGGCTTCACCGCGCTTTGTGGCAATGCGCAGAATTTTGTACAACTGGCGTTGGCGCGCGTCGGCGTCGGGATCGGCGAAGCGGGCGGATCGCCGCCGTCGCATTCACTGATTTCCGATTTCTATTCGAAGGAAAAACGCGCCGGCGCGCTCGCCGTCTATGCGCTCGGCATTCCGATCGGGGTTACGCTCGCTTATCTCGGCGGCGGGTGGGTCTTACAGAATTTCGACTGGCGCACGACATTCCTGGCGCTCGGCATACCCGGCGTGCTCTTTGCGCTCCTCTTCAAGGCGACGATACGCGAGCCGGAACGCGGCGCCACGGAAACAGCCGGCGCTCAGGACGTCTTCAAGGGCCTGAGGGTCACCGAACCGGTTGGCTTGGTTGAAAAGACGCTGCGGGTTGCGACTGTCGTTTTCCCGTCGAAGATGCGCGGCTCTGTCTTCAGCGAACTGGCCTCTTTGTGGCGCGCCGCCAAGCATCTCCTCGCGATACCAAGCTACCGCGCAATCGTGATCGGCCTCACCAGCGCATCCTTCGCCTCCTATGCGATCGCGAACTGGATCGTCGTCTTCTTTCGCCGATCGCATCCGGATTTTGGCGCCGGCGAGGTTTATTTATGGCTCGGCATCATCAATGGCACAGCCTATGTGCTTGGCGTATTCATCGGCGGCAATCTTGTCGACTGGATGGCGAAGAAAAATAAATCGGCATACGGATGGGTGCCCGTCGCCGCCCTGGCGTTAAATGTGCCGTTCTTCCTTGGCGCGATGTGGGTCAACGATCCTGTCTGGTCGCTCATCCTGTGGTGGCCGTCGCATCTTTTGACGGGATTTTATCTCGGGCCCTGTTTTGCGCTGGCGCAGACGTTGGCGCCGGTTTCGATCCGCGCGCTTTCGACGGCGATCTTTTTCTTCATTCTGAACATGATCGCGCTTGGCTTCGGGCCGACCGTTGTCGGCGTCCTCAGCGATGTCCTGGGTTCTACAGGCATGGACTCTGAGCGATCCTTGCGCATCGCGCTGTCGTCGGTCGTGATCCCAGGGATCATCGCCATTGGCGGGTTTGCGTATCTCGCCAAAAGACTGCCCGCCGACTGGGCGAAAGCGACGGGAGAGGCGGCGACGTGACGGCGTCCGGCGCCGTTACCGTTCCAACAAAAGCGAGCGTTTCGAGATTTATCGATGCGGTTGAGAATGAGACCCGGCGCAAGGACGCCAGGACGTTGCTGGCGCTCATGAAAAAAGTGACGGGCGAGAAGCCGGTGATGTGGGGCCCTTCGATCATCGGTTTCGGGACCTATCACTACAAATATGCGAGCGGGCGGGAGGGCGACTTCCTGAATGTCGGGTTCTCTCCGCGCAAGGCCAATTTATCGCTCTATGTGCTTGGCTGCATTCCAGAAAACGACGCGCTTTTAAAGCGGTTAGGCAAGTGGAAGCGCGGCCGGGCCTGTCTTTACGTCAATAAGCTCGACGACGTTGATCTTGGCGTTCTCGAAAAGATCATCCGCAAATCCTACGAGACGACGAAAGCGCGCTGGCGCGCATAAGAGCTCACGGAAGTGATCCCGAATGCGTGAGACGCCGCGACGGATTTGTCATTTCCATTATTGACCAATCGGTAACAAACTGGATCGGAACAGAAATTCATCCGCCCCTTAATTAGGAGACCGATCATGTCAGAAACAATCCTGTCGCAGCGAGAGGGCCGCGTCCCGCGCACGGGGCGCAGCGCCCAATTTCGCACGCCCGCCGTGATGACGGCGCCGGCGCGATTTGCGAAGAACACGACCCAAGGCGCCTGCGCCGGCCTTTTGACGCTCGCCGGAGCCACGCAAATTTCAGGAACCGCCTTCGCCGCCGATGAATTGGCGCTGGCGAGTCTTGGCTCGATCGAAAATCTCGGCGCGCAACTGGTGATGGGCAATTTCACCGGTCTGCTGCAGATTGTCGGCGCGGCGGCCCTCTTTTTCACCGCCGGCAAGGGATTTGCCAGGGTCATCGGGCTCATGGTCTTTGTCGCTGCCGCGACGGCGTATTTCAACGGCGTCGCGCCCGCCGACATCGTCGAGCGAACCCGAGCGGTCTATGATGCGCTCGGTCCCGCATACGCCGCCTTCCAGGCGAATCTGATGGGCGCGTGATCCGCAAGGCGCGTTCACAAACTCGTGTCGGCGCCATTGCGCCCCATTTTCGCCCGCTCGCGACCGCGAAACCGGCCGACGCTCTAAACTGCAGCAGCAAAGGAGCTTGTCACATGGCGGGCGCGATCAGAGGCAGGGGCGCAACATATGATGTAAGGCCAGCCGGTGAATATCCGGGGGTCCGCGGCCTTTTCGGCTTTTGCAAGGACGGGGTGCAAGGCGCCTGCGCCGGCCTCTTGGGTCTTTTGGGCGTCACGCATATGACGAACTCGCCGGCGGGGTTCGCCGACCTGCACAGCAATGTTCCCTATTTAGACGGCGTATGGGAGGCGGTTTCAGCCGGCGGCATCGCCGGTCCCATGGAAATGATTGGCGCCATCGCGCTCTTCTTCGCGGCCCGGCGCACCATGGCGCGCACGCTCGGCCTCGTTGCTTTTGTCGCTTATCTCGCGGCTTACGCGAACGGCTATTCAATCGCCGACATGATGACGGCCCTTTCGCAGTTGCTCGCCTTCGGCGCGCAGGCGCTGGAGCCGGCGACGGCGCACGCTGCAGCCGGTTAGCGGACGGACCGACTTTTCCCGGCGCCTTATTTACGGCACTCTGGCGGCGGGATGGAATTCACGGTCAAAGAACAAGAGCACGAGGATTGGCCCGCCGTGTGGTCGATCCTTGAGCCTGTTTTTCGCGAAGGTCTCACCTATCCCTTGCCGCGCGACGTCGATGAGGCGGACGCGCGGACCTACTGGATCAAACAGGACGGCTATAACGGCGTCGCGCGCGACGGCGAGGGCGTCGTTGTCGGTGTCTATTATCTGCGTCCTGATCAAGGCGGGCCCGGCGGTCATGTCTGCAACGCCGGCTATGTGATCGCTGACACCGCTCGCGGACGAGGCCTTGCAACGCCGCTCTGTCTGCAGTCGCAAGAGCAGGCCCGCGCCATGGGTTTTCGCGCCATGGTGTTCAATCTCGTTGTCGCGGATAATGCGGCTGCGATCCGCGCCTGGACCCGCGCCGGCATGGAGATCATCGGAACGAAGCCGGGCGCCTTTCGCCTGCCGGACGGGCGTTACGCCGACGCCCATGTGATGTGGAAGGCGCTCTGACCGACTGAGGTCGAATGAAACACGCGACGCCGGAGACGATCGCCTCAATGGCGCCCTTCATCGACAAGATTCGCGCCCTCTCGGATCTCGTCGAAAAAAGGCCGGGCGTTTTCTATCGCAAGTCCCGCGCCTTTCTGCATTTCCATGAACATGGCGATGAACTCTATGCGGATGTGCGATTCAAGGGGCCGGATTTCGAACGCGTTCCGGCGACCAGCCGAAAAGAACAGGCCGCCTTGCTGAGCCGCTTGCGCGAGAGCCTGCGGGGCGAGGCCTGATCGCGCGCCGGTTCGGCGCTTGCCGTCCTTTGCAGCAACCCGCTATAGACGGGCGCTTAGCCCTCAAAAGGTTCCCCCTTGGCCCGCATCCTCATCACGTCAGCGCTTCCCTACATCAATGGCGTCAAGCATCTCGGCAATCTTGTCGGCTCGATGCTGCCGTCGGATGTCTATGCGCGTTTTCAGCGCCAGCGGGGCGCCGAGGTCCTCTTCATCTGCGCCACCGACGAGCACGGGACGCCTGCCGAACTCGCTGCGCGCGAGGCCGGGCAGAGCGTTCGCGACTATTGCCGCGAACAATATGAGGTCCAGAAAAAGGCGGGCGCGGCCTTCGGGCTCTCATTCGATCATTTCGGGCGCTCTTCCAATGCGCCGAATCACCGACTGACCCAGCATTTCGCGCATGTGCTTGAGAAAAATGGCCTCATTGAGGAGCGCGTCGACAAGCAGGTCTACTCCGTCGACGACCAGCGCTTTCTGCCCGATCGCTATGTCGAGGGAACCTGTCCCCATTGCGGTCATGAAAAAGCGCGCGGCGACCAATGCGACAATTGCGGGCGCCTCCTTGATCCGACCGATCTCAAAAATCCCTATTCGGCGATTTCCGGCTCGCACAAGGTCGAGCTGCGCGAGACCAAGCATCTTTATCTTCTACAGGCGAAAATGCAGGACCGGATCGCCGACTGGCTGGAGACTAAGTCCGAGTTCCCGCCGCTCACTCTCTCAATCGCGCGCAAATGGCTGAAAGAAGGATTGCGCGATCGCTCCATCACCCGCGATCTCAAATGGGGCGTGCCGGTCGCTTATGAGGGCGAAGCGCGGCCGGGCTTTGAAAACAAGGTCTTTTATGTCTGGTTCGATGCGCCGATCGAATATATCGGTGCGACCCAGGAATGGGCGATCGAGAACGATCAGGACTGGGAGCGCTGGTGGCGCACGGACAAGGGCGCCGATGACGTCAAATATGTCCAGGTCATGGGCAAGGATAATGTCGCCTTCCACACCGTCAGCTTTCCCGTGACGATCCTCGGATCCGAAGAGCCGTGGAAGACCGTCGATACGCTGAAGTCTCTCAATTGGTTGACCTGGTATGGCGGCAAGTTCTCGACAAGCGAGAACCGCGGCATCTTCATGGACCAGGCGCTTGAGATCGCGCCGCCGGACGTTTGGCGCTGGGCGCTGATGGCGAATGCGCCGGAGTCTGACGATGCGTCCTTCACACTCGAGCATTTCGCGTCGCTCGTGAACAAGGATCTCGCCGACGTCCTTGGCAATTTCGTCAACCGGGTCGCGCGGTTCTGCGCGGCGCGTTTTGGCGAGGCCGTGCCGGAGGAGGGCGCTTACGGCGAGGCGGAGGCCGCGCTTGAGGCCGAGCTTGACGCGCGCATCAAGGCCTATACGGCGCATCTCAAAGCCATGGAGTTCCGCAAGGCCTTCGCGGAACTGCGCGCGATCTGGGTCGCCGGCAATGAGTATTTGCAAATCGCGGCCCCGTGGACTGCGATCAAGGAGGACCGCGAACGCGCCGCCGCCTCGGTGCGGTGCGCCTTGAACCTGATTGTTCTTTTTGCAGCGCTCTCGCGGCCGGTCATTCCGCATACCGCAGACAAGATGTTTCAGATTTTTGATCTCGATCCGGAAGAGGCAGCGCGCTGGCCGGAAAGCGCCGGCGCCGCGCTCTCGCGCTTCAAGGGCGGCGAGGCGTTCAGCCCGCCGGAGGTGCTCATTCAGAAAATCGAGGATGAACAAATCGCCGAGTGGCGCGAGCGGTTTGGCGCTGAGTAAGCAACGATGAACGAGCGCGCAGCTACATCGCGATATTTATTCGTATACGGCCTTCTTCGACGGGCGAGCGGCCATGTCGTCGCCGAAGGGTTGATGGACGGTGCGCGCCATGTCGGCCTTGCGCGGGCGCAGGGCCGACTTTTCGACAATGGCGGCTATCCCGGCGTCATTGATTCCGACGACCCCGCCGACCTCGTTATCGGCGACGTCTTTGAAATTACGGAAGATCCGGCGTTCCTTGAGCGCCTCGATGCTTTTGAGGCTTGCGGGCCGGCTGATCCCGAGCCGCACGAATATCGGCGCGCCGTCCGCAGCGTAAAGACCGCCGCCGGCGACATGCAAAGCTGGATCTACCTTTATAATCGACCGGTCGACGGAAAGCGCCGGATTGCGAGCGGCGATTTTCTCGCGGACATCTCCATAGATGCGCGCAAAAGAGTGATGAGATGAGAAAAAAGTTTCTGGGGGCGATCCTATTTGTAACGGCGGCCTGCGCGCCCGACGCGGAACGCGCGGCGCCCGATGCGGCGGCGGGCCCCGAGGCCGATGCGATCCGCGGCCTGATGGACGCGTTTAACGCCCATGACGCCGATGCGATGCGCGCCTATTGGACCGATGACGTGACGTGGATCGAAATCACCGGCAACTCGTCGAGCGTGGTCACCAACTCAGCCGACGCCCTTCACGACAGCCTTGTCGCCTATTTCGAGGCCTATCCGGATGTGTCATCGAGCCTTGAGAACATCGTCGTCAACGGCGATTATCTCTCCGCCGTCGAGCGCCCGGTCTGGAGCCAGGGCGGGGAGCGCAAGAGCCAGAGTTCGATCGTCGTTTACGAATTCCGCGACGGCAAGGTGAAGCGGTTCTGGTATTACCCGGCGCAATAGGAGCGAGGGACGTGATTAAGGCGATTGCGGTCTTGCTATTCTTCGTCCTGACGGCAATTGCGGCGTTGCATGCGTATTGGGCCATGGGCGGTCTCTGGCCGGGCGCAAGCGAGCGCGAATTAATCGATACCGTCGTCGGCGATCCGCGAATGGAACAAATGCCGGCGCGAGAGGTAACGCTCGCAGTGGCCGGCCTGCTCATCTTCTGCGGGGTGATCGCGCTCGCCGCCGGCGGCGTTTTTCCGGCGCCGGTCTGGCTGACGTCATTGCTGGGAGTTGGCGCAGGGCTCTTGTTTCTCGCGCGCGGCGCCGCCGGGTTCTTCTTTGAAAAGGTCGCGTGGGAAACTGGTGAACCGTTTACGTCGATGAATGTCCGTTTCTATTCGCCGCTCTGCCTCGTCATTGGCGCAGGGTTTTTTGCGCTCGTCGCGGCGCGACTTCTTTTCAGGTAAGGAATAGCAAAATGATGAAAGATCTTTTTTCACTCGTAGGACGCGTCGCTGTCGTCACCGGCGGCTCGCGCGGCATCGGCAAGATGATCGCGCAAGGCTTCGTTGAGCAGGGCGCGAAAGTCTACATCACCGCGCGCAAGGTCGAGGCTTGCGAGGAAACGGCGGCCGAGCTTTCAAAGCTCGGGACATGCGTGTCGCTGCCGCATGATCTCTCCACGGTCGATGGATGCCGCGAATTCGCCGCGGAAGTGAAGAAACAGGACGACGCCATCGACATTCTCGTCAACAACGCCGGCGCCGCCTGGGGCGCGCCTTTTGAGGAATATCCTGAAAAGGGCTGGGACAAGACGATGGACCTCAATGTGAAGTCGCTCTTTTACCTGACGCAGGCGATGCACAGCGCGTTGAAGAACGCCGCCTCCGCGGACAAGCCCGCGAAGGTCATCAACATTGCTTCGATCGACGGTATCAAGATCAATCCGTGGGAGACATACGCATATCAGGCCTCCAAAGCCGCCGTCATTCACCTGACCCGCCGGCTCGCTGCGCGCCTCATCAAGGACCACATTTGCGTTTCCGGGATCGCGCCCGGCGCGTTCTCCTCGGAGATGAATTTCGCGGCCCGCGACATGCCGGACCAGGTTTCGAAAATGATTCCGGCGGGGCGCATCGGATCTGATACCGACATGGCCGGAACGGCTGTCTTCCTCGCCTCGCGCGCCGGCGATTATGTAGTCGGCGACACGCTCGCGGTAGATGGCGGCGTCGCCTATTCTAACGCCGGAGAATCCTGGTCATAAAAGAGCGCCGCGGCCAAAATACGGCGGCGAATAGGGAGGGCAGTCAGATGCGTGAAGCCGCGGGGCGGATTGCAAAAGCATTGATCGTTGGCGTTGGCGCCGCGTTGGCGGCGATCGCCGGCGCGCATGGCCAGGAGGTCGCGGATAGATCGCTGGGCGAGGGGCCCTATGAGCGTCTCGTCATTCGCGGAGCGACTTTGATTGACGGCGCCGGCGCGCCGCCGGTCGGACCGGTCGATATCGTCGTTGAAGGCGGCGAGATCCGGCAAATCGTCCCCGTTGGCGCGCCCGGCCTGCCGATTGACGCTGAACGCCGGCCCGAACCTGGCGCGCGCGAGATCGACGCCGCCGGCAAATTCGTTCTGCCGGGCTTTGTCAGCCTGCATACCCACATTCACGATCAACAGTCCGGCCAGGGCGTGCCGCCCGACTACATCTTCCGGTTATGGCTCGCCCACGGCATCACCAGCGTGCGCGATCTCGGCAATGATCAGGGCGCGGCCTGGACTGCCGATCTCGCCGCGCGCGCGGCGCGCAATGAAATCGATGCGCCGAACATCTATCCCTATCCCGTTTTTCGCGGATGGAGCGCCGGTGAAGTCGATACGCCGGCGGAAGCGCGCGCGCGCATTCGCGCCCTGAAACGCGACGGCGCGGTTGGCGTTAAGTTTTTCGGCGCGCCGGAGGAAATCCTGTGGGCGGGTCTTGAGGAGGCCAAGAAGCAGGGCCTTCGCTCGACCATGCACCATGCGCAGCTCGACGTCGCCCATGCTGATGTCCTCGACACGTCAGCGCGCGGTCTCGATTCCATGGAACATTGGTACGGTCTGCCCGAGGCGCTGTTCGATGATCGCACGCTCCAGCACTATCCGCTCGACTACAATTACAATGATGAGCAGCACCGGTTTGAAAACGCCGGCAAGCTGTGGGCGCAGGCCGCCAAGCCGGGCTCCGATCACTGGAATGAGGTGATGGAGACCCTGCTGGAACGGGATTTCGCGATCGTGCCGACCTTTTCCATTTATCTCGCCAGCCGCGACTGGATGCGCGCGCGCCAGGCCGAGTGGCATTCGGATTACACGATGGCGAGCCTGTGGCGCTTTTTCCAGCCGGACCGCAACGCCCATGGCTCTTACTGGTTTGATTGGGGCACGGAGCAGGAAGTCGCGTGGCGGGAAAATTATTCGCTCTGGATGACTTTCATCAATGAATACAAGAACCGCGGCGGGCTCGTCGGCGTCGGCGAAGACGCCGGCTACATCTATTCGACCTATGGGTTCGGCTATATCCAGGAGCTGGAATTGTTTCGCGAGGCCGGCTTCCACCCGCTCGAGGTAATCCGCGCGGCGACGCAGACGGGCGCAAAGATTCTCGGCGTCGATGACCGCGTCGGCACGATCCAGGTTGGCAAGCAGGCCGACATGATCATTGTCTCGGAGAATCCGCTCGCCAATCTCAAGACGCTTTACGCAACCGGCCATATCAAGCTTGATCCGGAGACCAACCGCCCGGTCCGCGTCGGCGGCGTTGATACGGTGGTGCGCAACGGCGTTGTCTATGACGGCGAGCGGTTGCGCGCATCGATCCGTGATATGGTGCTTGAGCAAAAAGCGTCTTTCGGCCTGCCGCCGGGACGCATGCCGATTGTTGATTTTGACCTTGAAAAGGAAAACGAGGCCCCATGATGAAAAAATTCGCCGCTGTTCTACTGGCGAGCGCTGCGCTTTGCGCGCCGGCTTTTGCAAGCGACCTCGAGGCCGAGGTCGCGGCGGACTATGATTATGTTCTGGACCTCTACAAACACTTTCACGCCAATCCGGAATTGTCGTTCAAGGAAAGCGAAAGCGCGGCGCGGATGATCGCTGAGCTAGAGCCTCTGGGTTTCGAGATCACGTCCGGGCTCGGCGATAAATGGTCAAAGAACATCGTGAAGATGGAAACGGGCGAGGTTCTCGAGGGCGTCGGCGGCTACGGCGTCGTCGCCGTCATGGAAAATGGCGACGGGCCGGTCCTGATGCTGCGCGCTGACATGGACGCGCTGCCGCTCGAAGAGAAAACTGGTCTTCCATACGCGTCAAAAGTCGTCGACATGGACTATCGCGGCCAGGAGGCGCCGGTGATGCACGCCTGCGCCCATGACAGCCATATGGCGATTTTGGTCGGCGCCGCGCGCCGCCTTGTCGCGATGAAGGATGAATGGTCGGGCACGCTTGTCCTGATCGCGCAGCCGGCCGAGGAGCTTGGGCTCGGCGCGATGGCGATGCTTGAAGACGATCTTTATAAGGACTTTCCAAAGCCGGATTACGTGCTCGCGACCCATACGTCGGGTTGGGACCCGGCCGGCGATATCGCCTACACGCCGGGCTATGCGCTCGCTAATGTCGACAGCGTCGATATCTACATTAAGGGCATCGGCGCCCACGGGTCCGCGCCCCATATCGGCAAGGACCCGATCGTGCTCGGCGCGCAGATCGTCAATGCGCTGCAGACGCTGGTCTCAAGGGAAGTCGACCCCTTGAAGTCAGGGGTCGTCACGGTCGGCTCGTTCCAAGCCGGCTACAAGCACAACATCATTCCCGATGCGGCGCATCTGCAGATCACCGTGCGCTCTTATGAGGACGGCGTGCGCGCGCAAATTCTGGAAGGCATCCGGCGCATCGCCATCGCGCAGGCGCGCTCGGCGGGCCTGCCTGAGGAGCTGATGCCTGAGGTTGTCGTTAGCGAGCCCTACACGCCGTCGACCTATAACGACCCGGAACTGACGGTCCGGGTGATGGGCGCGGTGGCTGACGTTCTGGGCGAGGAGCGCGTAACTGAGCGTCCGCCCTCCATGGGCGGGGAAGATTTCTCGCGGTTCCATCGCGCTGATCGGACGATCCCGACCGTCATCTTCTGGACTGGCGGCAACGACCCGGAAGCGTTGAAGCTTGCGAGCGAAGGGAAAGCCCCGCCGCCGCCCGCCAACCATTCGCCATTCTATGCGCCGCCGCCGGAGCCGACGCTCAAGACCGGCGTTACCGCCATGACTGCAGGCGCGTTGGAACTGCTCGGACGGAAATGAAGGGAGGGCCGACCTACTTCTTTTCCAGAAGCAGGCGGCCTTCTTTTTCGACCTTGCCGGCGATGGTTTCTGCGATCGTCGCCAGAATGCTTGGCAGCGTGGCGGTGATCCGCACATGCTCCGGAAAGACATCGATCTCGCCGGTGATGGTCTGGCCGAGGCCTTTAGCCGTAAATTCCAGCCGATCGTCGCTGGTCCAGTTTTCCTGAAACTTGAACAGCATGCCGCCGGCGATCTGGCCTTGCAGCTGGCTGGAGCCGTCGCGGATGCGTTTGCGCGCCTCTTTAAGACCAAGATCATGCGACAGCGTAATGGTGACGGGACGCGGCAAAGGCGAAACTCCTCAAGATTGCTCCTAGAGGTAAGCCAAAACCGGCGCGATTCAACCGCCGCTGGAGCCGTCGGGCCCCGCTTGCGCTATGGCGTCATCGCGAAAAGGGCCTTAAAATCTGCGTCGGATAAATAACGGGGCGGGTGTCGAATGAAGCTAATAATCTGGATTGTCTCTTTGGCGGCGCTGGGCCTTGCGCTCGCTATCGCTGTCGCCGGCCCTGGGGTGCGGCTGGGCCTATGGGAATACCCCATGGGGTTCACGATCATTCGCAACGCGGCGATGCCGGTGGCGATCGCCGCGGTTGCAAGCGGGCTCGGGTTTGTTGCTGCGCTGTTCGTCGCCAGAGGCGTCGCGATCATTCCGTTGATCGCCGCGATCGCCGCGGGGACAGCCGCGCTCGTTCCGGTGAAAATGAAAGAGGCGGTCGACGCCCATCCCTTCATTCACGACATTACGACCGACTTCGATAATCCGCCGCCGATCGTCAAAGGCGCCGATGCGGAACGGAAAAATCCGCCAGAATATGTCGGCGACGAAGCGGCGCCGCGTTCAGAACTCACCGTCGCTGAAGCGCAGCGCGCAGCGTTCCCCGACATTGAACCGTTCATGACGGCGCAATCCGTTGATGAGGCGGCGCAGCGGGCCGCCGCGGTCATCGAGAAAATGGGCATGACGCTCATCGCCGAGGGACCGACGGAATCGGGCGGCCGGTTGATCGAGGCAAAACACACGTCGTTGTGGTTCGGTTTTATCGATGACTTTATCGTGCGCATCGAGCCGGCGGGCGAGGGCGCGCGCATTGACGTCAGGTCGAAATCCCGGGTTGGCGGATCGGACCTCGGCGCTAACGCCAAGCGCGTGCGGGCGTTTATGGAAAAATACCGCGCGGCTGAAAGCTGACCCTACGGCTTATCGGTTGGCGGATTGATCAAGGCGCCGACGCACTTGATGTCATTGTCGTACTGAACGACCGCGCCGGAAATGCGCGCCCGACCCTCGGTGACGAGACGCAGGCAGGCGGGATAGAGCAGGTGTTCCTGCTCGAGAATGCGCGCTGAAAGCGTATCCGGGGCGTCGCCGGGCAGCACGGGCACTGCCGCTTGCCCGATTATCGGTCCGGCGTCCATCTCCGGCGAAACGAAGTGCACCGTGCAGCCGGCGATTTTCACCCCGGCGTCGAGCATCCGCTCTGCGACGTTCAGCCCACGGAAGGCCGGCAACAAAGACGGATGAATGTTAATGAGGCGGCCGCGCCATTCATCGACAAACCCCTCCGACAGCATGCGCATGAAACCGGCGAGGCAGACGAAATCGACCTCCGCGGCTTTGAGGCGCTCGCTGATTGCGGCGTCGAATTCCTCGCGGCTCTCGAAATCCTTGTGGTCGATCACCGCCTGGGTGATCTTGGCGTCGGTCGCATGTTGAAGACCCGCCGCCTTGGGTCGGCTTGCGATGACGAGCGTGATCTCGGCCGGGAATTCCGGATCGGCGGCGGCGTCGATCAGCGCTTTCAGGTTTGAGCCGCGCCCCGAGATGAGGACCGCCACTTTTCTTTTGGCCATGACCTCAAACGCTCCTGACGGCGCCAATCACGCGGGCCGCCTCCCCTGCAGCGGAAAGCGCGTTCAAGACCCGATCGGCGGCGTCCGGCGCGACGATCACGACGGCGCCGATCCCGCAGTTGAAGGTGCGCCGCATGTCAGCCTCATCGAGGCCGCCCACTTCCTGCAGCCATTGAAAAAGCGGCGGCGACGCGAGCGCGGCCTCGTCATAGGCCGGGGCGAGACCATCGGTGAGAACGCGCGGCACATTGTCGGACAACCCGCCGCCGGTGATATGCGCAAACGCCTTCACCGCGCCGTCGCGGATCAGCGGCAGGACAGGACGCACATAAAGCCGGGTCGGCGCGATAAGCGCTGCGCCGAGAGTCGTCTCAGCGGCGAACGGCGCCGGCGCGGAAAGATCGGCGCCGGCGTCGTCGATAATCTTGCGGATCAACGAAAAGCCATTGGAATGCGCGCCCGAAGAGGCGAGGCCGATCATCAGGTCGCCGGATGCGACGTCCCGGGGCAGCGCGCCGCCGCGCTCCATCGCGCCGACGCAAAATCCGGCGAGGTCATATTCGCCGTCCACGTACATGCCGGGCATTTCCGCCGTCTCGCCGCCGATGAGCGCGCAGCCGGCCTCCTTGCAGCCCTTGGCGATCCCGGAGACGACCGCGGCGGCCGTTTCTTCGGAAAGCCGGCCGGTTGCGAAATAATCAAGGAAAAACAGAGGCTCCGCGCCTTGGGCGAGCACGTCATTGGCGCACATGGCGACGAGGTCGACGCCGATCGTGTCATGGGCGTCCAACGCGAAAGCGAGCTTCAACTTGGTGCCGACACCGTCTGCGCCGGCGACGAGGATCGGGTCTGAAAAGCCCGCCGCCTTGAGGTCGAATAGCCCGCCAAAGCCGCCAAGCGCGGCGTCAGCGCCGACCCGGGCCGTTGCTTTGGCCAAGGGGCCGATCGTTTTGACCAGGCGGTCGCCGGCGTCGATATCGACCCCGGCTTTCTTGTAAGCAGTGCTCATGACGGCGTTCCTAGCCGCACCCGGCCAAAAGACGCAACAAAATGGTTAAATCCTTCGGTTACGGGTCGTTTCGCGGCCCCCGGCCCGTTATATTCCGCCCCAATCGCGCCAGCCCCGGAAGCCGACAGATCCCGCGCGATGACGAAAAAGGATAGAGCCCAGTGACGCATCGCAGTTTCGCGTTCTTTCTCATGCCGACCCTGATCATGTTGTTTGCGCCAAGCCTTGCGCACGCCGTTGGCGAGGACGTTTTCGTCGTGCCGCGCGTCGCCGTTCAGGCCCAGGCGCAGAGCGCGACCGCCGCCAAAGCCACCGCGCAACGCATGGGCCGGCGCCGGGCGATGGACATCCTGCTGCGCCGCCTGACCGTTGAAGATGATTGGGTCTATCTGCCGAGTTTCGCCAATCCCGCGCCGCCGGCGGACCCGCAATTGACCGATGGCGCCGGGCCTGACGCTGAGACAGCGATGGATCCTTTCGCGGACCCGTTCGCCGATCCCTTTGCGAGCGCCGTCCCGACGACATTGCAGCTCAATGATGACGATCTGGAGCAACTCGAGTCCGCCTTTGAAGTCTACAGCGAGAAAAGTTCGCCCAGCACCTATCGGGCCTATATCACCTACCGCTTCAAGCCCGACGCTGTGCGCCGTCTGCTAAAGGACGCCGGCATCCCCTATAGCGAGAGCCAGACCCGAACGGCGCTAGTGGTTCCTGTTTTGGAGACGGGGAGCGGGCTTTATCTGTGGGAGGAAAACAACCCGTGGATGGCGGCATGGAAAGTCCGTCCGTATAACAATGAACTCACCCCCATGATCGCGCCGCTTGGCGATCTGGAAGACGCCGCCAGCGTCAACGCCCGCAGCGCGCTCGCCATTAACGAGGAGCGTCTGGCGGGCCTGGCGGAACGCTATTCGACGCCGCAAGTCATCGTCGCGCATGCGTTTCTGCAGCAACGGGACGGTCAGGACCGCCTCCGGGTGCGCCTCATCAACGGTTATCGGGATGACGGTCTGACGGCGGCGCCGGCGGAATTTGACGTCTTCGGCGAGACTTCGCTCAGCGCTCTTGATGTGGAGCGATCAGACAACCCGGTGACCCAGCCGGCGGTCGGCGATGTGCTGGCGGAGGCGTGGTTCGCGCAAGCTTCAGGCAACTTCCCGATGCTGGCCGAACGCGCCATTGAGGAGACGATCGCGAAATACGCCAAGCCTTGGAAAGAGCAGACGCTGATCGATCACACATCCGAATCGCTACTCAACATCAGCGCCTTTTACGGATCGATGAATGAATGGGCGCAAATTCGCGCCGCGCTGATCTCAACGCCGCTTATCGGATCAGTGCAGGTTCGCGCCTTGTCGCGCAATGGCGCGGAGATGGTCGTGCGTGCTTTCGGCGATCCGCAAAAACTCATCGTCGCTATGGAGGCGCAGGGGCTGACGCTCTGGTCCGGCGACGGCGAATATTGGAACATCGCAACGCCCGCCGACGCGCAGCAACGCCGCCGCGGCAATGATCGCGAGCGTTTCGGCTGGAGCGGGCAATAGGGCGCGCCGGCGAGCAGGCGGCCCATGGCGGCGCGACGGGAATGAACAACGCCCAGACAGCGTCTAACGCAATGCAGCTCACCCTGCCGCTTCCCGCCTTGCGCCCGCGCTATGACCGCGCGTCCTTTTTGATTGCGCCGTCGAACGAAAACGCCTGGCGTGCGGCGAATGCATGGCTTTCCTCTGAGGAGCCGGCGCTTGTGATTTGCGGGCCTCAGGGCGCCGGAAAAACACATCTTGCAACGATCATCGCAGGCGACGGCGGCGCCTTCATTGACTGGCGCGCGCCGCCGCCGACAGCAACCGCGCCCGATGTTGTTGTTTTTGACGATCTGCCAGCGCCGGAGCCGCGCGCCTTTATGACCACGATCGAGGAATTCGCAGCGGCGGGCAAAAAAACGATCCTTGTCGGTCGCGGCCACCCGAGCGAATGGGCGATGGGGCTGAAAGATCTGCGCACGCGGCTTGAGGCCATTCCCCGCGCCACATTGCATGAGCCCGATGAAGGTCTTCTGCGCGCCGTCATGTCGAAGGCGTTTGCAGACCGTCAGATTATGGTGGCGCCGAATGTGATCGAATATGCCGCGCCCCGCCTGCCGCGTCTTTTCACGGCGGCCCAGAGTTTCGCCGCGCTCGCCGATTCAGAGGCCGCCCGCCGCAAAAAGAAAGTCAGCGTCGCGCTTGCGCGCGAGATCATCGAGGCGCTCGTTCAATCGCGAGCGCTGGCGCTGCCTTCCGAGGCGCCGGAGGAGACCGCCCTATGACGCCGCCAGACGACGCAACGACAGGCCCGCGTGCGACATCCGCCGCGCTTGATGAAAGCCTCGCTCAGTCGCGGGATCGTTTCATCAACCGCGAAGTGTCGTGGCTGTCATTCAACATGCGAGTGCTGGAGGAGGCATTTAACAAGCGCCACCCGCTGCTCGAACGACTGCGGTTCTTGTCGATCTCGGCGAGCAATCTTGACGAGTTTTACATGGTGCGCGTCGCCGGCTTGCGCGGACAGGTGCGCGAGGGCGTTGCAGCGGTCAGCCAGGAAGGGCTTTCCGCCCAGCAGCAGTTAAGCCTCATCAACGACAAGGCGCTCGCTCTGATGGGCGAGCAGCAGCGATGTTGGCGCGAACTGACGCCGCTGTTGCGCGAGCAAAATATCCTTATCCTGAACGATGACGAATTGACGGACGCCGACGTTAAATGGCTGCAGGACGAATTCGACGCCAATATCTTTCCGATCCTGACGCCGTTGGCGCTCGATCCGGCCCATCCCTTTCCGTTTATTCCCAATCTCGGTTTTGTCTTGTGTTTCGAGCTCGACCGGCCGGAAGGCGGTCTTTTGCAGGCGTTGTTGCCGGTGCCGGGCAAGATCGGCCGGTTTATCCGCCTGCCTGAGCCGGAGAGTGAGAACGGCGCATCGGGGCGCGTGCGCTTCATCGCGCTGGAGCAGGTCATCGTGCGGTTTATCGCGCGCGTGTTTCCATCCTTCAAATTGAAGAGCCATGGCGCGTTCACGGTCCTGCGCGACTCTGACGTCGAAGTCGAGGAAGAGGCCGAAGACCTTGTCCGCCTGTTTGAGACGATGCTGAAACGGCGCCGGCGCGGCGATGTCATTCGGGTCAATTTCGATGCGTCAACGCCCGAGACAATGCGGTCTTTGATTACCGACAAGTTGCAGGCGACGCCTCAGGACGTCATTCCCGTCGACGGGCTACTGGGGCTCGCCGAGACCAGCGAGTTGATCCCGCCGGACCGGCCGGACCTTCAGTTCCCGTCTTTTGAACCACGATTTCCAGAGCGGATCCGCGAACATGGCGGCGACTGTTTTTCGGCGATCCGGGCGAAGGATATTCTCGTCCACCACCCTTATGAATCATTCGACGTCGTCGTTCAGTTTCTGAAACAGGCGGCGGGCGATCCGAAGGTCGTTGCCATCAAACAGACGCTTTATCGAACATCAAAGCAGTCGCCGATCGTGGATGCGCTGATCGAGGCCGCGGAGGCGGGAAAGAACGTAACGGCGCTTGTCGAATTGAAGGCGCGGTTCGACGAGGAGGCGAATATTCGCTGGGCGAGGGCTTTGGAGCGGGCCGGCGTCAATGTCGTCTATGGCTTTGTTGAGTATAAAACCCACGCCAAGCTCTCCCTTGTCGTACGTCAGGAAACCGAGGGCACGCGCACCTACACCCATGTCGGAACCGGCAACTATCATCCGATTACGGCGAAAATTTACACCGACCTTTCTCTTTTTACTTGTGATGCCGCGATCGGGCGCGACGCCGCCAAGGTCTTTAACTTCATCACCGGCTATGCGGCGCCGACGACTTTCGAGAAATTCGCCGTTGCGCCGCTGACCGGCCGGGCGCGGATAGTAGAATTGATCGACCGCGAAATCAGGAATGCGCGCAAAGGCAAGAAAGCGGCGATTTGGGCGAAGATGAACGCGCTCGTCGACGGGCCCATGATCGACAAGTTTTACGAAGCCTCGCAGGCGGGCGTGAAAATCGAACTGGTGGTGCGCGGGATCTGCTGCCTGCGCCCTGGCGTGCCGGGCCTATCTGAGAACATCCGTGTCAAGAGCATTGTCGGCCGGTTCCTTGAGCATGCCCGCATTTATTGCTTCGGCTCCGGCGATGCGCTGCCCAATGCAAACGCCGAGGTTTATCTCGCCTCGGCCGATTTGATGCCACGCAACTTGAACCGGCGCGTCGAGGTTTTTTGCCCGATCGAAAACCCGACCGTTCGCCGCCAGATCCTGAATTATATCATGGTCGCCAATCTCAATGACGACGCGCAAAGCTGGGTCTTACAACCTGACGGCGAATTTCGCCGTGTGAAGCGCGAGGGCGGGCGCGAGCCGTTTAACGTCCATACCTATATGATGACCAATCCCAGCCTTTCCGGGCGCGGCGGCGCGATCAAATACCACGCGCCAAAAGCGCTGAGGCCGCGGAAATAGATTTGCAGGCCATGAATCGCCTAAACTGTGCGGGCCTTTACAAGGGCCTCAGGGCCGGGCGGGTTCACGTGCAGGGATTGAAAACCCGATGGTAGCGAGGCGAAAGGAGCCGGCGGCGATCGCGGCGCTGCCGCCGCGGCGCGCCGTAATCGATATCGGCTCGAATTCCGTGCGGCTTGTCATTTTCGATGGCCCGGCGCGCGCGCCAATGGCGATATGCAACGAAAAAGCGCTGTGCGGGCTGGGACGCACGTTCAACGACGACGGATCGCTAGACTCGGTTGCAGTCGCGGACGCCATGTCCACCTTGCGCCGGTTCCGGATGATCCTTGACGCTTATGGCTCGCCGCACACGGCGACGATCGCCACAGCTGCGGTGCGCGACGCCAAAGATGGCGAAAGCTTTGTCCAGGGCGTCGAAGCGCTTGGCTATCAGGTCGAAGTCATTTCCGGCGCCGAGGAGGCGCAACTCGCCGCCCTTGGCGTTCTCTCCCTGGAGCCGACCGCAAAGGGTCTTGTCGGCGACATGGGCGGCGGCAGCCTGGAGCTTGTGAGCGTTGACGCCGGCGTGCAGGACGACGCAGCAAGCTTGCCGATCGGGCCGCTCGCTGTCACGCGCGTCGTCGGCGGCGACCAGAGCAAGGCGCGCGGATTTATCGAGAGTGAATTCGCAAAGGTTGACGTCGCCAAAGCCGATCGCTTCGAGAGCCTATTCATGGTCGGCGGCGCCTGGCGTTCAATCGCGCGCATTCACATGAACCTCAAACAATACCCGCTTTCCGTTTTGCATCATTATGAGATGAGCGCGGGCTCCGTCATCGAGGTGTGCGATCTGGTCGCGCGCCAATCGCGCCGGTCGCTGGAGGAGATTCCAGGCATTTCCCGAAAGCGCATCGACACGCTGCCCTTCGCTGCGGTCGGGTTGAAGGCGTTGTTGATCGCCATGAAAGCCAAGCGCGTCTTCGTCTCCGCTGGCGGCGTTCGCGAAGGGCTGCTCTATCGCGCATTGAGCGACGAGGACCGCAACAAAGATCCGTTGATCGAGGCGTGCCGCTTTTTTGCGGCGCGGTTTTCGCCCGAGCCGTCTTTCGGCGCGAGCGCCTTGCGTGTCATCAAGCCCTTGTTCGCTGACCATCCGCCGGCGCCTGCGCGCATTCTCGAGGCGGCGGCGGAATTGTGCGACATCGCTGCGTTTTTCCACCCTGACCTTCGCGGGCGCCAGGCTTTCGATACGGCGCTCAGCGCGCCGCTCGCCGGCGTCACCCATGAAGAGCGGGTCTGGATCGCGCTTGTGCTTTTCACCCGGTATTCCGGGCGCAACGCAGTGTTGCCAGATGAGCGCGCGATCAGCCTGCTTGATTGGGACCGCCAACAGGGCGCAATTCAGGCGGGCCTCGCGCTTCGCTTCGCAGCGACGCTGGCGCCAAAGACGCCGGCGCTCCTGAAACGCTGCCGGCTTCAATTGAGCGAGACCGCGCTTGTCTTTTCCGCCCCGGCCGCCCTCGAACCGTTATTGGGCGAGTCCCCGCGCAAACGCCTCGATGCGCTTGCGAGTTTTATCGGGCGCCCTGCCGAGATCGTCTTCGCCGACTAAAGAAAAAAGGCGGCCCGTGAAGGCCGCCTTTCTCCGCGGATGGTTGCCGTATTAAAGGTTCGCCCGCAGACGGAAGTAGTACAGTCCGCCCGAGAAACCAGCCGGCGCGACAGCCGGGTAGCGTGAACCGGCGACGCCCGCCGTGGACGCGGCCAAAGGATCGGGGAAGGAGTCGAAGACGTTTTGCGCGCCAGCGATCACTTCCACGCCTTCTGCGATCCGCCAGCCGAGTTCCAGGTCAACCGGGAACTGAGCGCTGCCGAAATGCGCGAGACCGCAAGGCACGGCCGGCGGCGGGTTGTTGTTGGTGTCGTCCAGATGGCACTCAAAGAACGGGCCATAATAGTTGACGCGGACGAGACCCCGCAGCGGTCCGGCGAAGTGGTTGAAGGTGATGTTGCCGCGCGTCGCCGGGGTTGAGTCCTCGATCTGTTTGGCCCGGCCGAAGGAAAGCGGCGCCGCGGTGTCTAGGCCGCGATCCGTCACCTCAGTGTCGGTCCAGTTGAAGACTGCGGCCACGTTCGTGTTCGAGCCTTCATAGAGCGTGAAGTCAGTCGTCGCGACGACGTCGATGCCTTGAGTGCGCGTATCAAACGCATTCTGGAAGAAGCCGAAGCTTGTCAGGTCTTCCGATCCGGCGAAGAGGCTCGCATCAAGCACGTCCGCGCCGTCTAGGAGGTTCAGCACCTGGCTGGTTGTCGACCCCATCGGGATGACGACCGAATTCTCGTCAGCAACCTCGAGGAGCTCAGCCAGGAAATCCTGTTGGTCGGAGATTGAGATGCGGTCATCGACGGTGATGCGGAAATAATCGACCGTGAAGTTGATATTGGCGAGGCTGAAGGCGACGCCAGCGGTGAAGTTTTTGGACTCCTCCGGTCCGAGCGTCGGGCGCACGCCCGTTTCGAGTTCAAGCCGGTCCGCGATGAACTGACCCGCGGCCGAGGACAGGGGCAGCGTGCCCTGGTCCTGAAGCTGACCATTGGAGAACTGGGTCGTGATGTTCGTAACATTGGCTTGACCCGCAGACGGCGCGTGGAAGCCCGTCGACCAGGTTGTCCGGAAGGTGACGCCCAAGGGCGACGAATAGAGCGCGCCGACCTTGTAGTTAATCGTATCGCCAAACGAGTTGTAGAAATCCTCGTAGCGAACCGCGCCCTGGAACACGAAGTTATCCGTGATGTCGGTCTCGGTCTCGAAATAGACCGCGTAGTTCTTCTGCGAGGTTGTTCCCGCGCTCGCCGGCGTGAAGCCGCCGAAGCCGTTCGAGCTTGAAGCAAAGCCCTGGCCGCCCGGGAAGCCCATAGACGGCGCAGCAAGCGGACCAAGCTGGAACGAAGCATCGTCGCCCTGGATGATCGTAAATTGTTCCTCGCGATGCTCAAATCCCATCGCGAGGTTCAGATCGCCGGCGAACATGTCCGTCGGAATGGCGTAGGTTAGATCCAGGTTGAAGTTATTGTCTTCCTGGATGTAGGCGCCCGGATTGAACATGGTCGGGGTGTTTGGCCCAAGGCTGGCGTTGACCGTGTTGTTGATGAAGAAGGCGATCTCGCTCTTTCCGTAGGTGTAGCTGACATCATAGCCGAGGCCGTTACCTGCGGGCAGGATGCCGCGCATGCCGACAACCACCGAGCGATCCTCAAGATCACCGCCGAACCGCGGCGTGAAGCCGCCTGGGAAGAGTTCAACGAATGAGAAGCAGTTCGGGTCGGCTTGAACATCGGCCAGGAACGTCGGATCGGGAATCAATCCGCCGCCTTCCGTAAGCGGAATGCCTTGGATACAGTCGCCGGCCATTGCAGGCGATAAATCGCCGACAAGAACCGATTCGACATTGTCCCCGTCGAGGTCCATCGGATCTTCAAGCCCGGTGTCGGGATCAACGGTTGGACCGGCGAACACGCCTGAGCGGTTGGTCGGGTTGCGGAAGAAGAAGCCGCCCTCGACTTGACGCTCGGCGTAGTTGCCAAAGCTATAGAATTCCGCCTGTTCAGAGAACGGGATGCCCATATTATAGAACAGAGACAGATCGTCATTGACGTTAGGCTGCCCCCAGATCTGGACGACTTCGTCAGTCACCGTGTTGACGTTAATGCTAGCGACGTCGGTGTTGCCGGCGGCGATGAGCGCGGCTGCATCGTCGCGCTGCACTGAGCGATCGGTCGCATCGATTTCGCCGAATTCGCCGCTGATGTTCAAAAAGCCGCCCTCGGCGATCGGGATCGGCAAGCCGACATTGGCCGAGACGCTCCACTGGTCGCCGTCGCCGTCATAGGTCTGGCCCCATTCCGCTTCGAAGGATGCGCCTTCGTCAGCGTCGCGAAGGACAAAGTTGATGACGCCGGCGATGGCGTCGGAGCCGTATTGCGATGACGCGCCATCTCGCAGGACTTCAACTTGCTTGAGGGCGATCGCCGGGATGACGGAGACGTCAGCGCCCTGCGAGCCGTCGGAGATGCCGCCGCCCAGGAAGGTGATGACGGCCGCGCGGTGACGGCGTTTGTTGTTGACGAGAACCAACGTCGAGTCCGGCGAGAGGCCGCGCAGGTTCGCCGGCCTGATAATCGTCGCCGCATCGGAAATCGGTTGCGTGTTCACGTTGTATGACGGGATCGACGTCCGCAGAATGTTCTGGATGTCGGTGTCGCCCTGATTGAGGACCTCGTCTGCGCCAATGACGTCGATGGGCGCTGGCGACGACGCGGCCGAGCGCGAATCTCGTCTGGTGCCGACGCTGATAATCACGTCGCCTGATCCGCTATCCGCGGCGTCGTCCTGCGCGAGCGCCGTGCTGCCGGAATAGGCCGTGGCCGCTGCGATTGCCCCAATTGCTGCAGAGACCTTCAAGTTCCTCTTTTTCATGTTGTCTTCCTTTCCCTCCTAAAGACTGCCGCCCAAAATGCGCGTAGCCGAATGCGCCATTCACAACGCTAGACCGTTCGTTTTTGGCTGCAATCGTTTGCGACAGGAGGACTTCTGGCAGAATATGCTAATCTCCCGCTATTCTCGACTTTCTGGAAAAATCAGGAAAATTAATCAATGGGTTAGCTATGCTAGGCGCCGCCATTAAGCATGTCGCTAAAAAGTCACATTTGAAAACATTCATTGCGCACAAAGGTTTAGGACGCCACGCTGCCGCCGTTTCGAGGGGATTCCGCAAGTAAATGGCGAGTCAGCGACAGTATGGATCTGTGACGGCGATCTCGATCGTCGTCGCCAATATGATCGGCACCGGCGTTTTCACGAGCCTTGGCTTTCAGCTCCTGAACATTCAGTCCGGATTTGCGATTCTGGCGTTATGGGCGGCCGGCGGCGTCGCCGCTTTTTGCGGCGCCGTGAGCTACGCTGAGCTGGCGGCGGCGCTGCCGCGCTCGGGTGGCGAGTATCATTTCGTCAGCCGGATCTATCATCCGGCCGCGGGCTTCGTTTCCGGCTGGGTCTCGGCGACCGTCGGCTTCGCCGCGCCGACGGCGCTGGCGGCGATGACCTTCGCGGCCTATCTCTCGTCCGCCCTCGGCGGTGAGGCGTCGGCGGATTTCGTCAAGCCGGCCGCCTGCGCGCTGGTGATCTCTCTCGCTGTTCTGCACAGCTGGCGGCGCGCCGCGAGCGGCGGGTTCCAGACAGTTTTCACAACGATTAAGGCGCTGGTCATCATCGGCTTCTGCTTGGCCGCATTTTTCATCGCCGACGACCGGCAGGCCATTTCCTTTGCGCCGCATGCGGGCGATCTCGGCCTGATCTTATCGGAGCCCTTCGCCGTCTCGCTCATTTATGTGAGCTTTGCGTATACCGGATGGAACGCGGCGACTTACATCACCGGCGAAATCAAAAACGCGCCGGCGCGATTGCCGCTGGTGCTCGCCCTCGGTTCCGGGTTGGTGACTATCTTGTATGTCAGCCTCAACGCCGCCTTCTTAATGTTGGCGCCGGTAGAGGCGCTGGCTGGCAAGATCGAAATCGGCTTTATCGCCGCGCAAGCGATGTTCGGCGAGCGCGCCGCCGCCGCGACCGGCGTTGTGATGGCGGTGTTGCTGGTCTCGACCGTCAGCGCCATGACGATTGCAGGCCCCCGCGTTCTCTCTTCGATGGGTGAGGACTATCCGGCCTTGCGCGTTCTCTCAGCAAAAACACGAGATGCAATTCCGCGGCGCGCGATCTTCCTGCAGGCCGGCCTCGCCATCGTCTTCATCCTGACCTCGAGCTTTCAGTCCATTCTCGTCTTCGCCGGCGCGCTGGTGGCGCTCAACAGTTTCATCACCGTGATAGGGCTTTTCGTTTTGCGCCTGCGCGAGCCGTCGCTTGAACGGCCTTATCGCGTTTTCGCCTATCCGCTGGCGCCTTTGACTTATATTGCGCTGACCGCCTGGACCTTATGGTTCACGCTGCGCGCCCGGCCCCAGCAGGGCCTCGTTATTCTTGCAGTGATTTTAGTCGGCTTCGGCGTCTATCGGCTTGCGGCGCGACGCAGATCTAACGCCTGAGAGGCCGGGCGTTAGGTTTCGACAATCTCAACCGCGTCGCCGTTCAGTTTCATCGCCAATTCGCCCTTTTTCAGACGCAACGCCGCCTCGCCGAAGACCTCGCGCCGCCAGCCGGTCATCGAGGGAACGCCGTCGGTCTCGCCGCGCGCAATCGCGTCGAGGTCGGCGCTTGAGGCGATCAGTTTCGGCGCAACGCCGTATTTTTCACATTGGCGTTTCAACAAGACCTTCAACAGCTCGACAACATCCGCCGGCGCGCGCTGGCGGTCCTGCTTGCCGAGATCGGGCAGGGCGTCCTTGTCGAGCGCAATGCCTTGCGACACCGCATCGATCAGAGAGCCGCCGGCGGCGGAGCGTTCATAGCCTGACGGGATGCTGCGCGCGCGGCCAAGCTCCTTGGCGCTGGTCGGCTGCAGCCGCGAGAGTTCATAAATGGCGTCGTCTTTCAGGATGCGGTTTCGCGGAATGTCGCGGGCATGCGCCTCGCGCTCGCGCCATTCGGCGAGTTTCATCAGGGGGCCGATTTCCTTCGGCCGAACGCCTTTGAGGCGCAAGCGTCGCCAGGCGTCTTCCGGATGCAGGTAATAGAGATTAGG
Organism: Pseudomonadota bacterium; assembly: GCA_039819305.1. Classification (GTDB taxonomy): domain Bacteria; phylum Pseudomonadota; class Alphaproteobacteria; order Caulobacterales; family Parvularculaceae; genus Hyphococcus. The sequence continues at coordinate 1,070 of JBCBSE010000031.1, read as the reverse complement.
ATCAAGCAGCGCGTTCATCTCTTCTTCGACCCAATGCATGCGGTCTTCGCGCTTCAGCTTGTCGAGAAGCATGGGGTAGGCGTCGCGCAAATGCGTAACGTCGGAAAGCGCGTAGGAGAGCTGCGCGTCGGTGAGGGGACGGCGCGACCAGTCCGTGAACCGCGAGCCTTTATCGATCTTGGCTTTCAACAGCGTGCGCATCAGCGGCTCATAGCCGATCTGATCCCCGAAGCCGCAGGCCATGGCCGCGATCTGGGTGTCAAAAAGCGGGGACGGCACATCGTCGAGGAGGCGGTAGAAAATCTCGATATCCTGACGCGCGGCGTGAAACACCTTGACCAATTCGTCCTCGGCCAGCAGTTCAAGGAACGGCGCCAGATCGATCCCCTCCGCCAGCGGATCAATAATCGCTTCAACGCCGTCCGCCGCCGCCTGGATAAGGCACAGGATCGGCCAGAACGTTTTTTCGCGCATGAACTCGGTGTCGACCGCAATGAAGGGTCGAGCGGCGAGTTCGTCAGCGAATTGGGCGAGGTCTTTGGTGGTCCGGATGATACGCATGGGCGCGCCTTCTATCAGCGTCGTTTCGATGCGTCATCAGGAAAGAGCGCCGAAGCGCGGCCGCGCGGGCCCATTGACGCGCAGCAAAAAGGGCCCGTAGGCGTGCGCCCGCGGGCCCTTGAATTCAAGGGGAGGCCTGACTATTCGCCGCAGAAGCTTGTCATCGCCTGCGCGCTCATGGCGACGGGGCGGGCCTTCAACTCAGCGCACGCAGCAGCCGTTTGATCAGCGAGCGCATTGCGCGGGGAAAGCGCGGTCAGTGTTGCGCCGAATAGCCCTTCAAATGGCGTTCTCTTGACGTAGGGCGCCGAGACCAGCTTCCAGTCGTCGCCCTCTGCGCCGATTTCACCGGCGATATAGGCGAGCGTTTCCTGATAGTTTTTCAGATCGTCGATATAGCCGCGCTCCTTGGCGAGAACGTCGGCGAAGATCATCGCGCCATATTCATTGACCAGGCGATCGCGGTCCACGGGACGGTGGTCTGAGACATGTTCAACGAACTTGTCGTA
>JBCBSE010000030.1:0-28397 GCA_039819305.1 Pseudomonadota bacterium | reverse complement strand
AACTACGTATGGGTACAATTCGCTTACGTAATAGTGGCTTTCCTGCTTCTGTGTATTGCGTCGGCGCTCGCCATACGCGCTTACGCCGCGCTCTCAGAAGCGAGGCTTATTCTGTATCAACAGTCATCCGGCCCTAACAAAACCGTCGCGATTAAGTCGCCCGCCGCCCGCGCGCCGACGCCGCGGCCCAAACCCCGTACGCTTCAGCGCAAGTTGCCGTGACGCGCCAGAAACGGCCTGTTCGAGTCGCATTTTCACGAAACGATCAGCGCCTTGCTCGTCGCGTATTCGCTGCGCTTGCCGACAAGCTCGCCGCGCGCGACGAATTTGCTGAGTGCGAAGCAGCATTGACGCCTGTCCCGCGCGGCGCCGACGCCATGGCGATTATGGCCGTCACCGACGGAAGCGCTGATATGGCGATTGCGCCATTTTTTTCTTCCTCAGGCGGATATGACTTCTCAACCCTCCACGATCTGAACGGCGCATTCGACATCGTCGCGACGAAGATGTTTCGGGTCAGCGAATCATATTGCCTCGCCGCTCGCGCCGACGATGTCATCGCGGCGGGCGGGCGCAATGACGGCGAGCCCTTGATAGGTGACATTTTCGCCACCGCAGAGTCAGAAAAGATTTGCAACAGCGCAATCGCCGGCATGTTGGCGCGCGGCGGCGCCCTTAGAATTGCGCCCTCGCACGGCGAGGCGGCGCGACAGCTTGGCGTGGCGGCGCAACGATCCGCAACGAGTGCGATCGGGATCGCCGCTGCGCTTCTTCCGGAAAGCCTTGTCGACGGCAATTCGCGCTTCACCATCCTGAAACGCAATTTCGGCGGACGCCGGATCGACCGCTGGTTCTTGGCGATTGAGAATGCCCGCGATCCGACCGTCGATTTTGACAGATATAAAACGACAGACGCGCGCACACGTTACTTCTACCGACGAATCTGGCGCAGGTTGGCCGCAACGGGGGACGCTGTGGGCGTTAACGTCATCTTGCGCCTGAAGCGCGATGAGGATGCCGCCGCGTCTGCGGACATTGAGAACTATCTGCGTAATTTCGGCGTTCGCTATGACGCATTGGATCTGCCTGAACGCCATCACCACAAATCGCCGCCGCCGCGGATCATTGATATTGAGTTCGACGCCGCTGACTTTGAATATGATCCGCGACGGCGTCTTCGCGGCAGGGTTGCGAACGGCGCATTGAAACTCGCTTTGTCGAGATGGAAATCACGCGGCGTTCAGATCGTCGGCGCGATCCCGGTGTCAGAATTTCGCATGGCGGGCCGCGGATCGCGTCACTGGCTGCGCAAAGGCGCCCCGGAGGCTGTGCAATCCTTTGGTCAAACGCAGTTCATCCGGCTGTCGCGCCTCGCGATCTACCTACTGATCATTAGCGCGGTCGCGGCGTTGATTGTTTTTGCGTTGCGAACCGGCTCATGAACGTCGCGCCCGCGAGCGAATGCAGAGTGTCTCGCGCCTAACGGTCCCGCCAGCCATTGGTGATGGGATAGCGCCGATCGCGTCCGAAATTGACGGTGGTCACCTTCGGGCCCGGCGGCGCCTGTCGTCGTTTGTATTCCGCAACATAAACGAGATGTTCGATCCGCCGCACGGTCGCCTCGTCAAAGCCGCGCGCGACGATGTCGCGCACCGCCAGCTCCTCTTCAACCAGCGCCTCCAGAATCGGGTCCAGTATGTCGTAAGGCGGCAGGGAGTCTTCGTCTTTCTGGTCCGCGCGCAATTCCGCCGACGGCGGCTTGGTAATGATGCGCTCAGGAACGACGACGCCTTTGGGCCCTTTCAGGTCGCCCGAGTGATAGGCGTTGCGCCAGCGGCACAAGGCGAAGACATCGGTCTTATAAATATCCTTCAGCGGGTTATACCCGCCATTCATGTCGCCATAGAGCGTCGCGTAACCGACTGACATTTCCGATTTGTTGCCGGTCGTCAGCACCATGTCCCCGAACTTGTTGGAGAGCGCCATCAAGACGACACCGCGCACGCGCGACTGGATGTTCTCCTCTGTCGCGTCCGGTTTTCGTCCGGCGAAGCTTTCAGCCAGCATGCCGCCGAACGCTTCGACCGCCGGCTCAATCGGAATGGTGCGATATCTGACGCCGAGCGCTTTTGCGCAAGCCGCCGCGTCTTCAAGGCTCGTCTCGGCGGTGTATCGCGACGGCATCATGACGCAATCCACAGCCTCGGGCCCAAGCGCGTCTACCGCAACAGCGGCGGTCAATGCGGAATCGACGCCGCCCGACAAGCCGATCACGACGCCTTTGAATTTGTTCTTCACGACATAGTCGCGCACCGCCATCGTGATTGCCCGATAGACCATTTCCTCGTCACCGACCCAGGCGTGATCCGGCCCCTCCACACAGACAACGCCGCCGTCGCGCTTCTCCCAACGAGTGAGAAAAAGACCCTCCGTAAACTGAGGGCAGCGATGGACGACCTCGCCCCCTGCGCCCATGACAAAGCTTGCGCCATCGAACAGAACTTCGTCCTGGCCGGCCAGCTGATTGACGAAGACGAGCGGCAGACGGCAGGACCGCAAGCGGTCGCGCGCCGCCCCGACGCGTTCATTGAGCGCCGTTTCGCGAAAGGGCGAGCCATGAGGCACAATAAAAAGCTCCGCGCCATTGTCGCGCAAATGTTCGCCCGGTCCGGGCAACCACATGTCTTCACAGATCATCAACCCGATTCGAAAATCCCCGATATCGATCGGCTCGGGCAATTCTGCGCCGGGCGTGAAACGTCGCGGTTCGTCGAATACGCCGTAATTCGGCAGATGGGTCTTGTATCGAATGGCGGCGACGACGCCGTCTTTCAAAAGTGCGCCGGCATTGTAAAGGAATGGCCCTTCCCGCCATGGCGCACCGATGATGACGGCGGGCCCGCCATCGCCTGTCTCCGCAGCCAGTTTTTCAACCGCCTCGCGGCAGGCGCGCTGAAACGCAGGCTTCTGGACAAGATCTTCCGGCGGGTATCCCGCGATGAACAACTCGGAGAAAACAACGAGATCGGCGCCCATCTCGCGCGCTTCGCCGATTGCCCGCCGCGCGCGGGCGAGGTTCCCGTCAACGTCACCGACGGTCGGCGAAATCTGAGCAATAATGATGGAAAGCGAATGGGTCATAGCGTCCGGCGCAAGCAGGCCGGCGCTTCGTTAGCTCGCCGCCGCTTCCGTTACCTCGCAGATATAATCAACCTGATCGGGGGTCAAATAGGGATGCATCGGCAAGGCGAATATTTTTGACGCAATCTCGTCGGTTACGGGAAGACCGTCTTTTGGCGCATAGGCCTTGAAAGCCGGCATTTCGTGCAGCGGCGTTGCATAATAGATGGCGGTCGGGACGCCTGCGGCCTTGACCCGATCGACAATCCTGTCGCGGTCGTCGACACAGAGAGAATAATAGGCGCAGCCCGGTATCGCGCCCTTCAAATGGCGTTGCGGTTTTGCAAAGCCGGAAAGCCGCGCATCATAAGTCTCTGCGACGCGCCGCCGCGCTTCCAGTTCATCATCAAAGATATCCAGCTTTTCCAGAAGCACCGCCGCCTGAAAGCTGTCCATACGGCCGTTAAAGCCGACGCGAACGGACAATTTGCGCGCGTCGTCCGTTCCGTGCCAGCGGATAGACGCCAACTCCTCGAGATCATCCGGATTTGTCGCGAACACCGCGCCCGCATCGCCATAGGCGCCGAGCGCCTTGCCCGGGAAAAAGCTCGTGGCCGTCAGCCGCGCCAACGCCCCGACCTCAACGCCGTTAAGACTGCCCCCGAAACTCTGGGCGCCGTCGGCGAGAATCGACAGGTCGTATTTGGCCGCGACAGCGGCGATCGACGCATAGTCCGCAGGCGAACCAAAGAGATCGACCGGGATCACGGCGCGCGGCCGCAAGGCGCCCTCTGCGCTTACCGCCGCAACTTTTTCCGCCAAATCGCAAGGATCCATGTTGAATGTCGTTGGATCGATATCGACGAAAACGGGTTTGGCGCCGACGAGCAACACCGCATTTGCGGTCGCGTTGTAGGTGAATGCGGGGATGAACACAGCATCGCCCGGACCGACGCCCATCGCGAAAAGCGGTATGATCAACGCAGCGGTGCCGCTGGCGCAAGCGACCGCCCCCGCGACGCCGGCGCGTTCGGCGAGGCGCATCTCAAGCTCCTCAATCTCAGGGCCGGCGATATACCGTCCATGATCGAGAACTGCCTTCAAGCGCGCCTCAACGCCGACGCGGATGCGCCGTTGTTGCGCGGCAAGGTCAATGAAGGAAATACGGCCTATTCCGGTGTCGGAATAAAGCGAAAGATTGGCGACCCCATTCATCCGAAACGAACCTCCCCGATGCGGTCGCGGCTCTGACTGCGCACGCCCGCTGCACGTTCAATCTTTTCCGCCCACGCCACGGTCTCTGCAGCGTCGTCCCCAGCCACCCCGTGCGTTTCGCCGGCGATAACGCCGTCGATAAAGAGCTGCGCGCCATAGGCGAGCGGATCGCGGATCTGTTTTGGCGCCGCCGCGTCGGCGAACATCGACTGGATACGCGCCGACGTCGAATTGGACACCGAGCGCCGGACAAAGTCAAAATCGATGACCCCGTCCTCGTAAACAAGCGTCATGCGCCGATCAGAAGACGCGCTGGCGCGGGCTGCATTGAACGTCGCAATGGTGCCGCTGGAAAGGAAAACCTCCGCGGCTAGCCGGGTTTCATCACCCTCCGCCGACACCGTCACCGGCGCCGCGCCGGTGAGGCGGCGCACAATGTCGATATCGTGGACCATCAGATCGAGAACCACCGAAACGTCTTCGCATCGGCCTGTGTAAGGAACATTGCGAACGCATTCGATGCGCTGCGGAATGCGGTCCCGGCCGAAAAGCCCGGCCGCCGCGCACACGTAGCGTTCCTGATGGCCGACCTGCAGCACGAGAGAATTTTCCGCCGCCAGGACCGCCAGCGATCTCGCCTCGGCGGCGCTGAGGGCCAGCGGCTTTTCGACAAAGACGTGCTTGCCCGCGCTTAAAGCGTCGCGGCAGAGCGCAAAATGGGCGCTTGCCGGCGCCGCAATAATGACAGCGTCAGCGCCCGCCAGACAGTCCTCGAATGCGTTGAATGCGCCAACCCCGTGCTTGGAGGCGAGGTCTGCGGCGCGCGCAGAATCGGGATCGAACACGCCGAGCAGCTGAGCCGCGTCAATCGCCGCGATTTTCGCTGCGTGGTACGATCCGAACACGCCCGCCCCTACAAGGCTCACCCGCACGTTGCCTTTGTCAGAATTCATTTTTGTTAGCGCCGCCCGATTGTGAAGATTACCTGCTAAGACTGAAACGAGACGGAAACCCAACTCCGTCGATTTGATCAAAATTTTTGCGCCGCGTCGCCCCTTCGGCACAAGCCCCCTCGCCCCGCTAATTTCGGCGGTGATCTTTAAATCGTTCCGCCAGAATGTGCGCCAATTCAAGCGCCTGCGTCGCGTTCAGGCGCGGATCGCAATGCGTATGATAGCGCGATTTTAAATCGCCTTCAGAGATTTCTTGCGAGCCGCCCAGACACTCCGTAACGTTCTGGCCGGTCATCTCAAAATGGACGCCGCCCGGGATCGCTCCCTCGGCGCGACAGACGTCGATAAAGGCGTTCACCTCGGCCAGAATGGCGTCAAACTGGCGGGTCTTATACCCGTTGGACGTCTTGATCGTGTTCCCATGCATGGGATCGCAGGACCATACGACGCTGCGTCCGGCCTCGGTCACGCGCCGCAGGAGGGGCGGCAGGCCGTCCGCCGCCTTTTCGGCCCCAAACCTGGCGATGAGATTGATCCGTCCCGGTTCGTTCTGCGGATTTAAAATATCCAAAAGCTGCAGCAATTCGTCGGGATCAAGGCTCGGCCCGCACTTTAATCCAATCGGGTTTTCAATGCCGCGACAGAATTCAACATGCGCGCCGTCCGGCTGGCGGGTGCGATCTCCGATCCAGACGAGATGGGCGGAGGTGTCGTACCACTTGCCGGTCGTTGAATCGACGCGGGTCATGGCCCCCTCATAGCCGAGCAGGAGCGCTTCGTGGCTTGTATAGAAGTCGACTTCCCGGATCGCCCGCACGTCTTCGCTGCGAATCCCGCAAGCCTCCATAAAGGCGATCGATTCAGAGATCTTGTCGGCGAGAACCCTGTATCGGTCCTCTTGCGCATTGCCGGAGACAAATTCGAGGTTCCAGCGGTGGACGTTGCGCAAATCCGCATAACCGCCCGTTGCAAAGGCTCGGATCAGATTGAGAGTCGACGCCGCCTGGCCGTATGCCTTTAACAAGCGTTGCGGATCGGGCGTTCGCGCGCCGGAGTCGAAATCCTGTCCGTTGATGTTGTCGCCGCGATAGCTGGGCAGCGTAACGCCGTCCACCGTCTCTGTCGGCGATGAACGCGGCTTGGCGAATTGTCCGGCGATCCGCCCGACTTTGATCACCGGCGTCGCGGCGCCAAAAGTGAGAACAACCGCCATCTGCAACAGAACGCGAAACGTGTCGCGAATATTGTTGGGATGGAATTCCTTGAAGCTTTCCGCGCAATCCCCGCCATGAAGGAGAAAGGCCTCGCCTCGCGACGCCGCTGCGAGCGATGATTTCAATCGCCGCACCTCGCCCGCGAAGACGAGCGGGGGATAGGTCGCAAGCTCTGTCTCGACCGCGGAAACAGCATCCGGATCGGGATAGTCCTCCGGAATGTGGCGCGCCGGCTTCTCGCGCCAGCTGTCCCGCGTCCAGTCCATGTCACGCACCCAAAAAACAATCCCGCCAGAGGTATCAATCTTGCCGCTGCACTGCAATATCGTTCCCCATACGGCTTCGTGACTTTTCAGCGCGGCCGGGCACTGTATGGTCCGCGCGAGTATTTGACGGGAAGGCACGAGATGATGAAATTCACGCAATCATTCGCGCTCGCGGGCTGTTTCGCCCTTTTTAGCGCGGCGCAAACGCACGCCCAGCGCGACTTTTCAGATGTCGAAATCACCGTGAGCACCGTGGCGGACGGCGTCTATATGCTCCGCGGCGCCGGCGGCAATATGGGACTTTCCGTGGGCGACGACGGCTCGTTTCTTATCGACGACCAATTCGCGCCTTTGTCGGACAGGATTATCGCGGCCATCAAAACGGTGTCAGATGATCCGGTTGAATTCGTGCTCAACACCCATTGGCACGGGGATCATACGGGCGGAAACGAAGCCTTTGGCGAAGCCGGCGCGCATGTTCTCGCCCACGAAAATGTCCGCAAGCGGCTGAAGGCGGGTCTGACCCGCACGGGCGGCGCGGTCACCCCGCCCGCGCAACCAGGCGCGCTGCCGACCATTACCTTTTCAAAAGATATTTCATTTTATTGGAACGACCACGACATCCACATATGGCATCCCGATCCGGCGCATACGGACGGCGATGCAATCGTCATGTTGCGCGGCGCGAATGTGGTCCACATGGGCGACATCTTTTTCAACGGCACCTATCCGTTCATCGACATTGAATCCGGCGGCGATCTCGACGGCTATATCGCCGCCGTCGAAATGGTGCTCGCGAAAATCAATGACGAGACCAAAATCATTCCGGGCCACGGCCCCCTTGCCGGCAAAGCCGACCTGGAAAACAGTCTCGCCATGCTCCAACACGTGCGCGCCCGCGTGCAGGCGCTGATTGACGAGAGCGCGAGCGCAGACGAGGCGGTCGCCGCAGACCCGTTAAAGGATCTCAATCCGATCTGGGGACAGGGTTTCATAAATGGCGAGCGCATGGTCCGCGCCGCGCACGCCTCATTATCGAAATAAAAAAACGCCCGCAGCCGAGGGCGCGGGCGTAGAGTTCAGGGAAGAATGCAAACGCGGCGGCGATCATGCGCCGGCCCGCGAACTTGTGGGTCAGGCGTCCAACTCAACCGAGACAACGCGGCCGCGCGACATTCGGCACTCGACGAAGAGCGTGTCACCGTCGAACACGGGCGCCAGTTCAACAGAGACGCGCCGGCTCGATCCGCCGTCAAAACGCGGCTCATACTGGGCGAGGTCGATAAGGCCCTCGTCTGCGGCCGCTTGCGCGCACTGTTCAATCATTTCGCCCCAATCAGCAGCGAAGACCGGCGAAGCGCCAAAAGCGGCCATAAATACGCCCGCGGCGGCAATTTGTTTCATAGTCATGGAACGGCTCCTTTTCTCTCCGAACGCAACCATTTCTGATTTGACAGTTATCACTATATTTTTTTAAAGTGTAAAGTGAAATTTTCACGAACATGCGTTATTCTTTCGAAGATGACATTTTCGTGAATTCAGCACTAAGCTGTCTAAAAAACGAACGCTGGGCCAGCGCCTTAGGCAACCGGCGGCGAGTGGAGGAATAATGGCGAGGCGATACAACCAAGACTGCATTCTCGCTCATGCTTTGGACATTCTGGGTGAGCGGTGGACGTTGCTGATCCTGCGCGATTTGTTTCTGGGCGCGCGGCGCTTCGGCGATCTGCAGCATGGCTTGCCGGGCATAGGCGCCAATCTCCTCTCAAAACGACTAAAGGAACTCGACGACGCCGGGCTTATCGAGCAAGCCAAATCGAGCGACCCGCGGGGCGGCTATCGCTTGTCAGCCGTCGGCGAAGCGCTGCGGCCAGCAGTGCGCGAAATGATGTTGTGGTCGATTAAATACTTCAAAACGCGCCCCGACCCGTCGCCGGCGCGCGACTGTATTTACTCGGACGATTTGCAGCCGGACTCCGTCGCGCTTGGCATCGAGATGTTCGCATGGGATCGCCGCGAGCCGGAATTGACCTATGTGGCGCATGTTATCATCGATGAATTTCCGTATACGCTATATTACATGGACCAAGCGATGATCGCGCGCCGCGGCGCTGACGCGCCCGCAACGGCGAAAATCGAGACCGATGTTGCGACGCTGATGAAAGCGTTTCGCGCCGAACTCTCCCTTACCGAAGCGCGAAAGCGCATGGCCGTTACTGGCGACGACCGGGCGATCGCCCATTTGCTGAGCTGCATTGTACATGAGGGCCCGGTCGGGATGAGCGAAGACCAAGCCGAGCTTGTCGCCGCTAGCTGAGGCGGCGCCAAGTCTGATCAATAATTCAATGATCGACGCGGAACGGGCGTGAAATCGCGAGAACCAATCTTCAATCGTCGTCAGCGCAAGCGCGAAATCCCACGCATGATGACCGCCTTGGCGTAGCGTGATATGGACGGCGCATTCATGTCGTGACCAAGTTCGGTTTCCGGGGACAGCCAGTCCGCATCCGCCATTTGCGCCAGCACAAAGTCAAATGCCGAAGGCAACCTCGTCAATCCGACCTGGCTGCATAATACCTTCAAGTTCTCGATATGCGCAGGGTCCGCCCAATGCTTGCGCAGCTCCAGGGCGGGCGAGTAATCCGCGCTGTCATCAGCCTCATTGCACAACCGCATGACAAGCAAGTCTTTGTCGCGCCCCTCAAACTTCCGTCTGGATGAGACCCATTGCGCGGCAAGCTCAGGCGAATAGGCGAAGGTCTCGTAGTTCCTGACCAGCGCCTCGATTTCAGGCCCAAGCTGCGCAATGACAAATTGCTGATGGTCGGCGCGAAAGCCGCGCGCGCCGGTGGGAAATCGTCCGATTCTGTAAGTTGTGTGGTTAAGCATAGCGCGGACCAGGGCCATGGGCTGCCCTTCGGTGATCAGCACGCTGGCGGCGCCAACAAGATGAGTGAGCAGCGGCGCGCCGTTTTTCCGGAAGCATCCGCCGTTCAATTGTGTTGAGAGCTGATAATCGCGCCGCAGCGTCAGAATATCGGCTTTGCTGTACCCGGCTTCGCGGGCCTGAATGAAGAGACGTAGGTGAGTTTTCGCAATTGAAAAACCGGGCCCGGCGTCGCTCCCGCCTGTCATTTCAGGTCGGTCTCGAACGAGGCTTCCGTCTTCGCTTGAACCTCATCGACATCGACGCCGGGCGCGAGCTCAACAAGGGCCATGCCTTCCCCGCGCGTGATTTCGAATACGCCGAGATTGGTTATGACCATATCGACGACCGCTTTGCCGGTCAGCGGCAGGGAGCATTCGCGCAACAGCTTCGGGTCGCCATTTTTTGACGTATGATCCATGACGACGACGACGCGCTTGACGCCGGCGACAAGATCCATGGCGCCGCCCATGCCTTTGACCATCTTGCCGGGAATCATCCAGTTGGCGAGGTCGCCTTTCTCGGAGACTTCCATCGCGCCCAGCACCGACAGATCGATATGTCCGCCGCGGATCATGCCAAAGGAATCGGCTGACGAGAAATAGGACGTGCGCCGCAGCTCGGTGATGGTCTGCTTGCCGGCGTTGATGAGGTCCGGATCGACCTCTTCGTCATAGGGGAACGGGCCCATGCCGAGCATGCCGTTTTCCGATTGCAGCGTGACGTCGATGTCCTCGCCGATATAGTTGGCGACCAGCGTCGGAATGCCGATGCCGAGATTGACGTAAAATCCGTCTTCAAGCTCCTGCGCGGCGCGGCGCGCCATGTCGTTGCGATCCCATCCTTGCACTGAATTGGGCATTACGCGTCCTCCCGCTGGCGCGTCGTGCGCTGTTCGATCCGCTTCTCGTGCTCGCCCTTAATGATCCGCTGCACGAAAATGCCCGGCGTGTGGATGCAGTCAGGATCGAGGGAGCCCAGCGGCACGATCTCCTCAACTTCCGCGACGGTAATCTTGCCGGCGCTCGCCATCATCGGATTGAAGTTGCGCGCGGTCTTGCGGAAGATGAGATTGCCCTGCTCGTCGCCCTTCCACGCCTTGACGATGGAGAGGTCCGAAACGAGGCTGCGCTCGAGGATATAGGTCTCGCCGTCGAACTCCTTGTGTTCCTTGCCTTCCGCGATGACAGTGCCGACGCCGGTTTTGGTGTAAAAGCCCGGAACGCCGGCGCCGCCGGCGCGGATGCGCTCGGCCAGCGTGCCCTGCGGGTTGAATTCCAGCTCCAGCTCGCCGGAGAGATACTGCCGCTCGAACTCCTTGTTCTCGCCGACATAGGAAGAGATCATTTTCTTGATCTGGCGCGTCTCAAGCAGAAGCCCGAGACCGAAACCATCGACGCCGGCGTTGTTCGAAATGACCGTTATGTTCTTGACCGCGCTGTCTCGGAGCGCCGCGATCAGGTTTTCCGGGATGCCGCACAAGCCGAAACCGCCGGACATGACGGTCATCCCGTCAAAGGTCAGCCCGTCGAGGGCGCTCGCGGCGTCCTTGTAGATTTTCTTCATGCGATATCTCCCGAAAACGCGCATTTGGTTAGCGCAAATGCGGTATCGGGTCTATGGCGAAGCGGGCTAAGCGATCAGGCTGCGCGGCGCGTCGCCGGCGGTCCGATTACCGTGACCGCATTGACGGGGTCGGGGTCGCCGGAGCGAAGCCGCATGCCTTTCGCTAGCAACTTTAGCGCTTCGAAGTGAATGCCGGCGATCACTTTCACCGTCATCAACGGGTATCGGAAAAACAAAGAGAGCAGCTTGCGATCGTCGAGGGGGAAACGCTCGCCCGCGAACAGCGCATTGAGGACGGGCCCCTCTTCGTCGGCGGTTTCAATAAAGACGCGCGTGCGATCGGCGGGCTCGGAGAGCACAAACCGGTAACGCAGGCGCATCTCGTTAAAGGGCGAGACATGGAACCGTTTCGCCGCTTCGTGGTCGACTTTGCCGCCATCGACGGGGATCAGATAGGAGTGCTTGCCGCCGAAGGTGTTGCGCACTTCGTAGATCATGACGCGCAGATCGCCGAGCGCATCGTAGCAGTAATAGACCGCAAGCGGATTAAAGACGTAGCCCAGCATCCGCGGATAGGCGAGCAGAAGGATCTGGCCGATATTGGAATAGCCGGCGCCGGCCAGCGTTTGGCGAACGCGTTCACTGATTGTCGCATCGCCGCCATCGCCGAAGTCGCGATCATGGAAAGAGAAAAGGTTGATTCGATTTCGCGAGAACCATTGCATCGACTTCGCCATCTCATCGATGCGGTCGACGTCGAAGAGAAATGAGAAAACCGAATATTTCAAGTGGTGCCCAACCGGCTTCAATCGCCGGTGCATGACGGCGCCTTCATAGACGTGCCCTAGCGAGCGCCCGCTCATAACGTAGTCTCCGGGGCCGCCGCCGAGCTTTGCGGAAGCTTCAAACGCGACGATGCGTTTTTCACCGTCCAAGGTCGCTGAACGCCGCCCGCCGCCTCCGCCGCAGCAAGCCCCGCTTGGATCCCGTCCTCGTGGAAACCATGGCCGAGATGGGCGCCGGCGTACCATAGCCCGCCGCGCCCCTGAATGTTCCAGATTTCAGCCTGCGCACGCTCAGTCGCAGCGTTGAACATCGGGTGATCGTAATTGAAAGCCGCGATCAGCTTGTCGGGGTCAACCTCGCCGACAGGATTGAGCGTTACAAAGATATCTTCCTCGCAGGGGAGGTTTTGCAGCCTGTTCATCCAGTAGCTGACGGCGCCGTCATTGTCATCGCCGATATAATTCCAGCTCGACCAGGCGCGCCGGCGTTTGGGCATGTGGCGCTCGTCGAAATGCAGGACGGCGCGATTTTCCTGGTACTGAAATGCGCTGAGGATGTCGCGCTCCTGCGCATCAAGATCTCTGATCATGGCGCGGGCCGCGTCGGCGTGGCTCGCAATGATCACTTCGTCGAAAAGGTCGACATGGCCGGTCGCATCGGTGACGCGAACCTTGCCGTCTATGCGTTCGATGCGCTCTGCGCCTGCGCTCGTTCGCACTTCGCCCGAGATTTTTTCCGCAAGCTTGCGAACATAGGCGCGCGAGCCGCCGGCGACAGTGCGCCATTCGGGCAGGTTCAACACTTGAAGCAACCCGTGATTTTCAAAGAAGCGCAAAAACGCAAATGCAGGATAATCAAAAATCTTCATCTGCGGCGTCGACCAGATGGCCGCCGCCATGGGCTTCAGGAAATGCTCGCGAAAGCCTCGTCCGTAACCGCGATGCGCGACATACTCGCCGAGGGAGGCGTGCTCACAAAACCCGACGCGCAATGTTTCGCGCGCATCGCGGTGAAACTTCGGAATGTCGGTCAGCATTTTCCAGAAGGTTGGCGAGGCGACATTGGCGCGGCGCGCGAAAACCGAGGAAAAGGTCTGGCCGGAATATTCAACGCGTCCGCCGTTCATCGAGACGCCGAACGACATGCACGACTCAGCCGGCGCCACCCCGATATGATCGAGCAATGCGGTGAAGTTCGGATAGCTTGGCTCGTTGAAGACGATAAAGCCGGTGTCGACGGGAATGGCACCGGCGCTCGTCTCAACGTCCACGGTGTTGGAATGGCCGCCGAGCCGCGCCTCGCGTTCGTAGAGAACGACGTCGTGGCGGCTGGACAACAGCCATGCCGCCGACAGCCCGGAAATGCCGGAGCCGACAATTGCGATTTTCTTGGGAGCCGCCTGCGGCGACCGGGAAGCGTCAAAAGGCATTTAACACCCGTTTAGGAATGGAGCTGTTACGCGCCGCCGAACAGTCTAGATCAAAGCGGCGCAGTCCCCTAAAACCCCATCTGGGGAAGAGGGAGCGGCCGGCCGCGCCGGGAAGCGCGGTTGGCGAAGCAGGAGATGAAGTGTTGACCGCGTCCGAGACACCGGCGACGGAGGAGCATAATGCGCCGTCAATGGAAACGTATCTCCAACTGGTCGCCGAGCAGGGAGACCGCCGGGCTTTCGCCGAGATATTTGCCCATTTTGGACCTCGCGTGAAGGGATTTCTGATGCGCGGCGGGGCCGGCGAGGCCGAAGCCGAGGACCTTTCGCAGGAAGTCATGGTTAAGGTCCTGCGAAAGGCGAAATTGTTTGACTCTTCAAAGGCTTCCGCGGCGACCTGGATCTTCGCTATCGCCCGGAACGCCCGCATTGACGCCATCCGGCGGGCGTCAAAACCTGATCTTGACCCCAATGAGCCGATGCTGGTTCCAGAAGAATCGCCCCGCGCAGACGTTTCTTGTGAACTGCGCGAGCGGGACGAGCGTATTCGGAATGCATTGGGAAAGTTGCCAGCCGATCAGCTGGAGGTCATGAAGATGCATTTTTTTGAGGACGAGCCGCATTCGGCGATCGCAGAACGGTTAGGCTTGCCTCTCGGAACAGTAAAATCGCGCCTCAGACTGGCGTTTGAGAAGATGCGTAGAGAATTGGAAGACGAAGAATGAAAGACGCGCGCCACCACCCGAAGATTGAAACCCTGGCCGATTTCGCCGCTGGCCGGCTTGATGAGGCGCGCGCGGTCGTGATTGCGACCCATGCCGCTTTCTGCGAACAATGTGCGGCGCAAATCGATGAGTTTGAAGCGATTGGTGGTGCGGTCATGGAGACCGCCGAGCCGGTCGCCATGGCCGATGACGCTCTTGAGCGGGTGCTCGCCCGCGCGGACGCGAGCGCCAATGTCGTGTTCCGGGATCAGCCGGCGAGCGATACCCGCTCGGATTTGCCGGAGGATCGGCTGCCGGTCAGCGCTTATCTAAAAGGGTCAATCGACGACGTTGATTGGCGCGCCGTCGCGCCCGGTATCTCCCAACACGTGATCGAGGCCGAGGGTTATCGTCCGGGCGTTCTGCGTCTGCTGAAGATCGAGCCCGGCGTTAAAATGCTGGCCCACTCGCACCAGGGCGATGAGCTGACGCTCATCCTGCGCGGCGCCTATCGCGACGACATCGGCGAATTCGGTGTTGGCGATCTGGCCGATCTTGACGGCGAGCACACCCACCAGCCGGAAGCGATAGGCGACGAGCCCTGCATCTGCCTGATCGCGACAAGCGCGCCCCTGCGCTTTACGACGATGCTTGGCCGCATCGCCCAGCCTTTCGTTGGCATGTAAAGAATAGCGGCGAGGGCGTTTCCGCGCCGTTCGGCTTTTGCTAGCGTTCAGCGGATGAAAAACTCCATCGCCGCTGTCGGCGCCGCCATCTTAGTTGTCTTCCTGACCGGGGCCGCGCTACTCCAGCCGGCCCTACGCATGTTAGCGGGCTATAAGGCGAAGATCGTCTGTTCGGAAACCTTCGTCGCCGGCCGCGCGCTGGAAGAGGTTCTCGGCGCCGACTTCGCCGGACTGCCCGGCCCTGTCGATGCGCTCGCTATTCAATACAACGAGACTGCGCGAACGGTCACCGCGGCCGCGCCTTTTGGTTACGCCAGAAGACGCGCCGTTCATCGAGACGGCTATGGCTGCACGCTGGTCGCTGGCGGCGCGCCGGAGCCGCTCGCGCCGCTTCCGCCGATCGCAGCGGGCGATGAATGGCCCGTCGCCGGCGACGGCGTCGAATTGCCCGACAGCGTTGACGCATCCGCCATGCAGGACATCGTCGACAACGCTTTTGACAATAATGACGCCGCCCATCGCGCCGTTCTGGTCATCGTCGACGGGGTTATCGTCGCAGAGCGATATGCGCCCGGTTTTTCCGCCGACACCCCATTTCTCTCCTGGTCCATGGCGAAAAGCGTCACGGCCTCGCTGGTCGGCGCTGCGGTTCTTTCGGGCCATGTCGATATCCGAGAGCCGATGCCGGCGCCCGAATGGACGGGCGATACAGAACACCCGCCGGCGAGCTGGGAAGATTTTCTGCGCATGTCGAGCGCGCTCGCTTTCGATGAGTCCTATTACAACCCGACATCGGACGCGAGCCGGATGCTGTGGGATGCGCGCGAGGCGGCGGGCGTCGCCGCATCGCAGCCGAGCCTCGGCGACCCGGGCAGCCGCTGGTCCTATTCGAGCGGCACCTCGAACCTGATCGCGCGAAGCTTGGGGCAAGCGCTTCGCGAAGACGGCGTTGATCTTTACAGCTTCGCCCGGGAAAAACTCTTCTCGCCCATCGGCGCATCAAGCTTTGTTCTGGAGACGGACGCCTCCGGGCATTTTATCGGTTCGTCTTTCGCCTATGCGACGGCGCGGGACTGGGCGCGGCTCGGCGCGCTTTACTTGAATGACGGCGTCGCCGACGGAACGCGCATCCTGCCCCAAGGCTGGGCCGACTATGTCGCGCGCCCGACGCCGCCGTCCGATAATCAGTATGGCGCGCATTTCTGGCTCAATCTCGAAAATGCGCGAACCGGCGAGCGGCCCTTTGCCGGCCTGCCCGCAAACGCCTATTATATGTCCGGCCATGAGGGACAATTCGTGATGATCATTCCTGGCTCAAATATGATCATCGTGCGCACCGGCATGACCCGCGGGCGAGCCGTGACGCCGGTCCTCGATCCATTTGTCACCGCGCTTTATGAGGCCGCCTCGTGAGCGCGGGCTGGCGGCGCGCCCCTGCCCCGTCGCTCGATGAATTTGATGCGCTCGCCCGGCGCGCCTTCGACGCCTTGCCGGCGGAATTCCGCAAGCTCACCGGCAATGTGGTCATCCATGTCGCCGACGAGGCGGAGCGGGATATTCTGGACACCATGGGCATCAGCGATCCATTGGAATTGTCCGGACTGTTTGAAGGCGTCGCGATCACAGAGAGCGGCGTCAGCGACCCTTACGCTTTGCCGAACCATGTGCATCTCTATCGACGGTCGATTCTAGACGAGTGGCGGACGCGCGGCGATATCTCGCTTGAAGCGCTCGTCACCCATGTATTGGTGCATGAGATCGGCCATCATTTCGGGCTCTCCGACGCTGACATGCATCGCATCGAGGAACTCGCCGGCGAAGACAGCTAGCCGCTGCGCCTTTCACTCGGGCGCTCATAGGCTTTGTGCAGGATTTCCATGCCGGCGTCCGGGCCGTAATCGCGCTGCTGGAGCAGGCGTTCGCGATCGCGTTTGCGGAACTGTTCAACGAAATCGTCGATCTCCCAATCGTCGCGCCCCATGAGGGCGAGCGCCTCGCGCGCAACGCGAACCGAGGACTCCAGCGTTTCGCGAATAATCACGTCGGGACCGAGCTTCTGCAATTCGATTTCGTGCATCCTGTCATGGGCGACGGCGAGGATCGTCGCATTGGGATTGCTCTCGCGCAGCGCCTTCGTCGCGTGATTAACAGCCTCAGGATCGTCCATGCACAAAATGATGGCCCGCGCTTCGGCCGCGCCGGCGGTCAAGAGGATGTCGAGACGCGAAGCGTCGCCATAATAGACTTTAAAGCCGAAGCGCTCAGCATTGCGAATGTGCGACGGCGATCGGTCGATCGCGGTGACGGTGACGCCGGAATTCTGCAAGACCTGGGAGATGATCTGACCCATCCGCCCGAAGCCGGCGACAATGACATGACCGCTCGCCGATTCCGGCGCTTCCATGTCGTCGGCGCTCTCCTCGCCGGGCTCGCCGCTGATGCGGTGCGCGAGCATGACAAGCGGCGGGGTCATCACCATGGAAATGGTGATGATCGCCGACATCAATGTCGCCTGCGCGTTCGTAAACAGCGCCGATCCGACGCCGAGGCTGATCACGACAAAAGCAAACTCGCCGCCCTGGGAAAGAACAGCGGAAGTTTTGAGCGCATCATTGTGTCCAGCGCGCGCAAGCCGCGTGACAAGATAAAGAAGCGCGCCTTTAAGCGCCACGAGACCAAACGCGCCTGAGAATACGAGCACCAAATTGTTGGCGATGACGCCGAAGTCGAGGCGCATGCCGATGGAAATAAAGAACAGCCCGAGCAGCAGCCCGCGAAACGGCTCGATATCCGTTTCGATCTGGTGGCGATAGGCGGATTCGGCGAGGAGGACGCCGGCGAGGAACGCGCCGAGCGCCATCGACAGACCGGCCCAGTTAACGGCGAGCGC
This sequence comes from Pseudomonadota bacterium, assembly GCA_039819305.1. Taxonomy (GTDB): domain Bacteria; phylum Pseudomonadota; class Alphaproteobacteria; order Caulobacterales; family Parvularculaceae; genus Hyphococcus. The sequence continues at coordinate 10,642 of JBCBSE010000030.1, read as the reverse complement.
GGTCAGAGCGACGATGAGGAGCGCCGTCGCCGCGAACGCCTCGCGCGAGCCGGAACTTGCGACCAGGCGTAAGAGGCGATTTAGGCCGAAGCGCCCAATCAGAATAAGGGCGGCGAGAACGCCGGCCGCTTTCAACAGCGCGTCCCAGCCCGCTTCGTTTGCCGCTTCCGCACCGGCCCCGGCGATAAAGGGCACGGCGGCGAGCAGCGGGATAACGGCGATGTCCTGAAAGAGCAGGATGGAGAATGCGCGCTTGCCGTAACTCGTATTGATCTCGCCGCGGTCCTTCAAAAGCTGTAAGGCGAACGCGGTCGAGGAAAATGCGAAGGAAAGCCCGGCGATGACCGCGGCGCCGGTCGACATGGCGCCGGCCATCAGGAACATGCTCGCGATCACCGCGCCGGTGATCGACATCTGCGCCGCGCCGAGGCCGAGGATCTGCCCGCGCATGGACCACAGCCGCGACAGCGATAGTTCAAGTCCTATGACGAAGAGAAAGAGGACGACGCCGAACTCGGCGATATGAAAAACACCCTCTTCCTGATGGATGAGGTTTAACCCGAACGGGCCGACAACGACGCCGGCGGCGAGATAGCCGAGGATCGATCCAAGCTTGAAGCGCTGAAAGATGGGGACGGATATGGCTGCGGCGCCAAGATAGGTCGCCGCCTGTATGAGAAACTCATTATCCGCTGTCGCCATGAACTTGATGATACGTACAGCAATCGCCGCATAAATAAAGGCCCGGCGTCAGGGAATTGGCGGATGAATTTCAAATGGCGCGCGCAATCGGTCGAGGCGCGCTGAGCCAAGACGCATTACGGCTTAATACCGGTGAGTTCTTCAAGACCAAGCGCGATATTCGCGTTCTGGATCGCCTGGATAGCGGCGCCTTTGAGAAGGTTGTCTTCTGCGGCGACGATGACGGCGCGGCGGCCGTCTTCGCTGAGGCCAAACCCGCCGATGACGACGCCGGCGCGGTCCGTTCCCTGTTTCAGATCCGGCGCCTCGTCTTGCAATGCGATCAGCCGCTCGCCGCGATAACGCTCTTCAAAGGCGGCGCGCAGCGCTTCAGGCGTCGTCGCTTCCTTCAGAGAGACATGCGCCGTGACGAGCAGACCGCTGAAGGCGGGGTGCACATGCGGGGTGAAGCGGACCGGCGCGCCGAGATGGCGCGTCGCCTCGCGCTCATGCTTGTGCCCGGTGAGCGCATAGGGAATGAGATTGTCTTTCAACCGCGCAATATCATTGCGCGGGCCGGGCTTTGTGCCGGCGCCTGAATAGCCTGAAACGCCGAAGACGGACGGCGCGTCGGCGAAATGGGGGACCAGCGGCGCGAGCGCGAGCTGGACAGCGGTTGCATAACAGCCCGGATTGGCGATCCGCCGCGAGCCCTCGATCGACGCCCGATTCAGTTCTGGCAGGCCGTAAGCCCAGGCGTTGTCAAACCGATAGTCGGCGGACAAGTCGATGACGATGCGGTGTGACGCGTCGCGTTCGATGGCCTTCACATAGTCGGCGGCGGCGCCGTCGGGCGTTGCGAGAATGACGACGTCGGCGCGCCGGCGCGAGACTTCGTCAGGCGACAGCGCCTCGAAGATGCACTCGTCCTTGTCTTCCGGCGCCACGGTCGCCACCCGGCGACCGGCGAATTCGCGGCTCACCGCGTAAGCGAGCATCAGTTCTGGATGGCCGGCGATGAGCCGGATCAACTCGCGCCCGGTGTGACCGCGCGCGCCGACGAGACCGACAAGGAAAGGCTCGCTCATGACGGCCCTCTCGTCGGTCCGCTTTGTTTTTTCGATACGCAGACGTCTTTCATGGCGAAGCCAAGGGTAGCGAGCCTCACCGGCGAGGTGAAGGATTTTTGCAAATCGTGAAAGACGCTATCGGCGGCTGTGTGAAGAAATCCTTCACGCCGCCTCGAAACTTTCAGGCAGCGCCGCAATCCTTTGCGTCGCCCTGGCGATCTTCGAGAAATCCGTCTCGCCGATCCAGAATATGGTCCAGGGCCCGGCCCTGACGGAGCCGTCGGCGGTGTCATGGTAAAAGGCGTTGAACCCGTTTTCCGTGCGCGAGCGCCAGTAGAAGACGGGATGGGATTTGACGAAACGACGCCACACCGTGCGCGAGAGCCCTTCGCCGCGGGCGTCTTCGACGACAGCGAATTTGTCGAGATAGGCGAAGTCGTCGAGCGCCGTCAGCACCGCGCCGGCGCGGTAGCTTTCCGAGATGAACGCCTCTTTCAGATTAAGGCCGTCGAACCAGCCCGGTTTCAGTTTGCGGTCAAAAGCACTTTCAACAAGCGCGGCGAGGCGCGCGCCGTCGATCTCGTCCTTGGAGGTTGTCGACGTCACGCGCTCGCCCATGCGCACAAGGGTCCCCGAGCCGCCATGGGTGAAGAGCTCGCGGAATAGTCCCGCCGGCGTCGTGATGGAAACGGACGAGGAAAGCGGCGCGGATTCAAGCAAGCGGTGGATCTCCTGGAGCTTCAAGCGCATCCCGCCGTCGACCCAGTCGGCGGCCATTAGCTTCTCATAGTCCGAGGCGAGGTTGATCGAATGAATGAGACCCCCGTCCTTGGCGAGAAGACCGCCTACGGAGGAAAGGAAGATGATCTTCATCGGCTGCAGCGCGCCGACCAGCGCCCGGGTCGCAGAGTCTCCATTGATATTAAGCAATTGCCCGCCCGGTCCGACGCCGAGGCAGGTCAGGATCGGGATCGCGCCGGACTGAACGATCGAATTCAGGATGCCGAGACGGACCTTGGTCGGCTCGCCGACAAGTCCATACTTTTCCTTGTCGAGATAATCGGCCTCAACGACGCCGGCGATGACGCTGTCAGCCTCGACCCCTTGCGCGCGCACCGCGTCGACAAGGCCGATATTGGCGCCGATGAAGACATCGCGCGCAACGTCCATGGCTTCAGGGCTTGTGACGCGCAGACCATCGATCTTCGGGGTTTCGACGCCGCGCGCCTTGAGCTCGTGATCAAGCTGCGGCCCGCCGCCATGGAGGACGATCGGGGTCAAGCCCACCGTATGTAGAAAGGCGAGCGCGGAGGCTGTCTCCTCGATCTGGTCGCGCAGGATCGCCCCGCCGATCTTGATCACCGCAAAGCGCGAGCGATCGGTCGCGGCGAAGCGGTTGAGATAGGAGCGGATCTCCTTGCCGTCCTCCATATTGGAGAGCAGCTGGACGATCGTCTCGCGAGTGGAAGGTTGGGTGGTCATGTGCTTACTCAATCAACGCCTTCATGATCGCCTTTTGCACATGCAAGCGGTTCTCCGCTTCTTCATAGGCGATGCAGGTCGGCCCGTCGAAAACCGCGTCAGTCATCTTCACATTTCGGCGCATGGGCAGGCAGTGGGAGACGAGCGCATTGTTGGTCTTTCGCATCTTTTCTTCGTCGACGATAAAATGCTTGTGGGCGTCGCGGACTGGCTTTTCCGGCTCCCAATTGCCGAAATAGGGAAGCGCGCCCCAGCTTTTCGCATAGACGACGTCTGCGCCTGCATAAGCCTCATCGATATCATGGGTGACGGCGATCTCGAACCCGTTCGCGGCCGCATCTTTTTGCGCCTGCGCCATGTAGCGCTCGTCAAGAATATAATCCTTAGTCGGACAAAGCAGCGTCGGCTGCATGCCGAACTTCGCCGCGATCATCAGCGCTGAATTGGCGACGGCGGTGTTCAGTGGCTTCGGGTGATAGGTCCAGGTGAGAAGAAACTTCTTGCCGTCGAGGGGCCCGAGATCGTCCGCCTCGAAACGTTCCTGCAACGCCATCACATGGGCCATCTCCTGGCAGGGGTGCGTGATCGTCTCCATGTTGACGACGGGCACGTCCGCGTATTTCGCGAAAGCGTTGAGGATCTTGTCCTTGCGGTCTTCTTCCCAGTCGACGAATTTCGGAAAGGCGCGGATGCCGATAAGATCGCAATAGCGCGAGAGAACTTTCGCCGCTTCCTTCACATGCTCTTCAGCTTCGCCGTCCATGACCGCGCCGTCCTCGAATTCGAGCGGCCACATGCCCCCAGATGGCGACAGCACCACCGCATGGGCGCCGAGTTGCTTCGCGCCGACATCGAACGAGGTCCGCGTGCGCAAGGAATTGTTGAGGAACAAAAGCGCAATCGTCTTGTTTTTCAGATCATCGCCGATCGGCGCGCGCTTCAACCGCCGCGCCTCGTCAATCATCGCCTGAAGCTCGGGCCGGGACCAGTCAGCGGTATTCAGAAAATGTCTCATGGCGCTTCGTTAGCGGGCGATCCGGCGGGCGCCAACCAGATATGGGGAAAACCTTGGATGAATCACGCGCCAGTCGCCGAATTGTTAACGATCGCTCAGGCGACTCTCCTCCCCGGCGGCGACTGATTCCGAGGTGACAGCCCGGCGCGAACCAGAATAGTTTACGAAACGTAAACAAGGCGCATGGCGCGGGCTCGCTCCGTTTGCTATGGACGGCGGTTTGCAGGCAAGCAAAGGCGCTTGAAAAGCGGAAGCCATGGCGAAAGACCCGCGAGAAAATCCTGGGCTCGACTTGAAGCGCCGCATCGATGCGCTGTCGCCGCGCCGGCTGACGCTGCTCACCGGCGCTTTTATCGCTGTTTTAGCGGTTCTTCTCGTTTTCGAAATGAACGACAAGGCGAGCCTGCGCGCCACGGAAACCGCTTTGCGGCTCGACAAAGCGGCGAGCGACGGCGCGGATGCGATGAACATCGCGATCATGACCGGCGCGCCCGCTCGCGCGGCTTTGCAGCAGTCTTTGCCGGCCGGGCTCGGCGCGCTTTATCACCTTTCCGCCACAGGTGACATTCTAACAACGGCGGGCCGCACCGACCTGATCGTCATTCCGGCCGCCGCGATGCGCGCGCTCTCCTTGAATATGCGCGGCGAGACCGTCCTTGATCTGAAGGGCGGCAAGGTCGCCGTCGCCTGGCGCCCGCTTGATAATGGCGAAATCCTGCTCGCCGCCGCGCCGGCCCGCGATATCCTCGACCGATCGCCGGCCTGGATCGCCATCGCGGTAATGATCGTGGCGCTCAGCGTTGTCGTTATTTCGCTGATGGCGGCGTTTTTGCGCCAGAGCCGGGCCGCGGAGTCCGCCGCCCATGCGCTGACGACCCTGACCGACTTCAAGGCCGCGCTGGCGGGCGGGCGCTGCAGTCCGTGGTTCTTCAACGGCAAGGAACGCGCGGTCGCATTCTCGCGCACCTTTCTGGAACCGTTGGGGCTTGGCGCGCGCGACCGCCGCTTCACGCTGCGCGAGATCTCCGCCGTCGTGCACCCCGAAGATCTGCGCCTCGCCATGGCGGTTCTGTGCGGCGAGCCCTCCGGCGTATCGGAGGGCGCGGTCAGGTTTCGCAACCCGGCGGGCTCCTGGTCGCGCACCTATTTGCGCACCTCAAGCGAAGCGACGCGCTGGGACCGGTCCGGCGTCGCCATCGATATCACCGGCGCGAAAAGCCTCGCGCCGGGCTCAGGCCTCGCTGAGGCGCGTTTGCGCGACGCGATTGAAGCGATCCCCGACGCCTTCGTCCTTTGGGACGCGCAAGGGCGCCTCGCCATGTGCAACCGACGCTTCGCGGCGATCTTCCAGATCCCGGCGAAATTCGTAAAGCCCGGCGTCTCCGCCGGCGACCTCGCCGCTGCTGCCGGGGCCGGGGGCGATGTATTGCTCGCGCAGTTCGGCCCGCTTGAGAGCGATGCGCCCGACGCCGGCGAGGCCGCCCTGCCTCGCGGACGCTGGGCCCATGTCTCGCGCCGGCGCACCGCTGAAGGCGGCGCCGTCGCCATCGGCGCCGACGTCACGGACCTGAAACGCCGGGCCGGCGCGCAAAAGAAAAAAGAGCGCGAATTGCAGCGCACGGTCGCTGATCTTGAAGCTTCGCGCCGCGACCTCTCCGAGACAATGCAGAAATATCAGTATGAGAAGTATCGCGCCGAGGAAGCCAATCGATCGAAGAGCGAGTTTCTCGCCAATATGAGCCATGAGCTGAGAACGCCGCTCAACGCCATCAATGGCTTTTCCGAAATCATGCAGTCGGAGCTTTACGGACCGCTCGGCGATCAAAAGTACCAGGAATATATCGGCGACATTCTGGCGAGCGGGCGCCATCTCCTGGAGCTCATCGACGACATCCTCGACATGTCGAAGATCGAGGCGGGCCGGCTGCGCCTTGAGCCGAAATCAACGCCGCTTGAAAAAGTCCTCGACGAGGCGGTGCGCCTTGTCGCCAAACGCGCCGCCGACGCCGGCGTTGAATTGACAGCGTCGGTCGGTCACGCGCCCTCGGTCTGGGCCGATGCGCGCGCGGTCAAACAGGTCGCCCTCAACCTTCTATCCAACGCCATCAAGTTCACGCCCGAGGGCGGCGAGGTGACGCTGACCGCGCAGGCCGATCTTGACGGCGTCACCGTCATCGTCGCCGACAGCGGCGCCGGCATCGACCGGGCGTTGATGAAAAAGCTCGGCGAGCCCTTTTCGCTGGCGGAGAACTCGCTCGCTAAAGACGGGGCCGGCGCAGGACTTGGCCTCGCGCTTTCAAAGTCCCTGATGCAGATGCAGGGCGGCATTCTGGCGCTGGCGAGCCAGCCGGGCAAAGGCACCGTCGCCTGCGCCACCTTCCCGCGCCGCAAGGACGCGAAGGTGCGCCTTCCGCAATTCATGCGCAAAGACGCCTATGTCATGACCGGGCCAGAGCCGACCCCGCCCTCCTTCGGGGGCGCGCAGGCCGCGGAGTAAGTCCTTCAACCGCGCTCGCGAAACCGCCGGCGATGCTCGCCTCCTCGCTCGCCTCTTCGTTCTCGGGCGCGTTCAATCAGCGCCTGACGATCCGCATCAGGAATAGCGCCGAACGCTTCTACAAACGCTGCATCAAAAGCATCGCGCTGACGCGTGCGCATGGCGCTGATCTCGGCCATCTTCGCCGCCACCGCATCCCCGTCCCATTCATCAGCGATCATCAGCGCGTAGAGCTCTTCCTGATGGTCGCGCATCTGCTCAAACTGCGAACGCATTCTCGGCAACGCATCGCGCACCGTGCGGCGGAACACCCGCCGGCTCTCAGGCGACAGTTCGGCTGCGAACCGCATCAACTCGCGCGGATTATCAACGCCGAAGTCCCGCGCCGCCGGGCCTAATGGCGGAGGCGCCGGCGTCGTCACCGAGTGAACGAGATAGCCGGCGGCGAAAAAATTTACCGCCAGCGAGGCGAACAAGGCAATCATCACTCCCCGTCCCATGCGCCCTCCCAATCATCTGCAGACAAACCAAACGCGCTTTCGTCAAGAAAGGCGTATGCCTCATATTCCGGCGCCGCGCGGTCATTGGTCGCGGCGCTGACGAGAAACCCCAGGGCGGCGGCGCCCGCAAGCGCGCCGGCCGGCAACGCTGTCTTGACGCCCAGAAGTCCGGCGAGGCCCGCGAGAACGCCGGCCGCGCCCTTTTGCGACGGACCCGCCGACCGGATCGCCGGCTCGGCGTCATAAGCGGCCATGATCCGTGTTTTAAGATCTGCCGGCGGCGTCGGCTTGCTCGCCAAAGAGAGCCACTCGTCAATTTCGCGCGCCTCTTCGGGCGTCAACTTGTCTTTTTCATCCGTCATCGTTCATTCGCCCCGTCAGTTGCGCGCGCATCGGCGTGAGTCTGTCGCGCAAGCCGCGCCGACCGCGCGCGAGAAGAGATTCAAGCGCCTCAACGCTTACCCCCATAATTTCCGCCGCCTCAATATTGGAAAGCTCCTGATAGTGGCAGAGCGCGATCGCCGCGCGCTGGCGATCGGGCAACGCTTCCAGCGCCGCATCGACGGCGAGCCGCTTCTCGGCCGCGAAGACAAGGTCATCCTGGCGCGGCGCATCGTCGGCGCGTTCAGGCGCTGCCTCCTCGGGCGCTTCGCGCTTCGCCTTTCGCAGCTGGTCAAGACAAATGTTCATCGCGACACGATATAACCATGTTTCAAACTTTGCGCCTTGCGGGCGCCATTTGGCGGCGTTGCGCCAGAAGCGCAAAAACGTCTCCTGCGTTGCATCCTCCGCGCCCTGGCGCGTGCGCAGCGTGCGAAAACACACCGCGAAGATTTTATCCGTATGGCGCTCAACCAACAATTCGGCTGCACGCCTGTCGCCCTTGCCGGCGCGCAAGACAAGCGCTTCATCGCTTTCCGCTTCCCGTAGCAAAACCTTTGCGCGCCCCGGATTGGCGCGGCGGCGAAGACGATGGTAACGCCCGCGCCGCCGCCGTTAAAGAAAACCTAGTCGCCGCGGCGGAAACGCCCGCGCCGCTTAGGCTTTTCGTCATCGGAAAGAACGCCGTCGGCGTTTTTGTCCATGCGATCGAACCGCGCTTCGGCGGCGTCAAGAAACTCAATGCGATCAATAACGCCGTCGCCATTGATGTCCGGATTGTTATTTTCTCGCCATTCGGCGCGCTTTTTCTCGCGATGGGCGGCGATTTCTTCTTCCGTGAGCGCGCCATCTCCGTCGAAATCGGCGGCGTCTATCATTTCCTGGTGATGGGCGCTCATTTCCGCCGCGGTGATCTTGCCGTCGCTGTTGGCGTCAAGTTTTTCGAAATGACGCGCGCCCGGCAGAGCGAGCGCCGCCGTTGCGATAAGGCTAGCCCCGAGGACGAGGCCTGAGCTAACGATAAAAGTCTTCATGATGTCTCCAATCAACTTAAGCAGCCGATCATGAAACGCGCGGGCGGGTCTTTTCCGTCGCCGCGTCGCGGCTTTCGAGAAAGGTTTTTGCAAGCTCGTTTTCCGGCGTTTCCAGTGGACGCGCGGGCAGAGTTGCGCTGCTCTCGCCGGAGACGGTTAATTCTCGGGTTTTTCCATAGCTTGCGGCCTGAATGGAGGCGAAAGCGAGGACGCGGCGCGCGGCCGGCGACCAGGCGGCGGTGGTGATGCGGCCGATGGCGCGCCCGCCGTCGAAGACCGCGGCGCCGGGCAGCACCCGATCCGCATCGACGCTCAAGGCGATGAGGCGATCGCGCGGCGGCGGCGGCGCAAAGCGCAAGGCCCGGCGGCCGGTGAACCAGCCGCTGTCCAGCGGCGCCAGATGCGGCAGACCAATTTCTTCCGGGCTCGCGCGGGCGGCGTCGAGGCGCGAGGCGCTGTTGCGGAAATCCGCGCCCGGCCGCGGGGCGCCGCTCTCGATACGCAAGATCTCCATCGCGTCAACGCCGATCGGTTTGACCTTCGCCCGCCGTGTCAGACGCTCCCAGATCGTGAGCGCGTCTTCGGCTGGAAAAATGAGTTCAATCCCTGGAACCGCGCCGAACTGTACCGGCCGCGCCGCCGTCTCAACCCCGCGCATGACGGCGGACGCCGCCACATGATCGCCGGGCAGCTTCATGCCGGACGCCATCAGCGCATCGCCCGATGACGGACCGAGAACGCCGATCGCGGCGACGACGCGCGAGATCGTCTCAACCTTGGCGTCGAGGCCGCGCGCGGCAAGCTGCACCCGGCGCGCTTGCGGCGACGGCGTCGTCAAGAGGAATAGATCATCCGTGAGCCGTGCAACTTCAGCGAAGTCCATGACGCCGCCGTCATCGTCAAGAATCAGGCCGCGCGCGCTTTCGCCGGGCGAGAGCGTCGCCGCCGGCGCCGTCGCCACGCGCGACAGTAAGAGAGCGGCGTTTTCTCCGCGCACGGCGTAACGGCTTAACGGTCCGAAGTCGGCCATCGCCGCGCCCTCTTTCGCGGCGCGATACTCGCCCTCAAGCGAAGAATAAAGACGCGCCGCAGCGTAGCCGTTGATCGACGTCCAGACATTCGCCTCGCTCATCGCCGCGCAGGCCGCGTAAAGCGGCGTCGGTTTCGGCCGGTCGATAAGAATATCATCAGCGGGAAAAATCATGGCGCGGCTCCCGGCCGGACGGCGCGATGCAAAGCCGCCAGCGCGGCCCGCCGGCCGGCGGCGCCGGAAAGGCCATAACCGATCTGGGCCTCGGGCCCGCAAAAATAAAGTCCCGAGACCGCGCTCGCCGACTGCGCGGCGTCGCGCAAAGCGATCTGGCGGGCAAGGCCCGCCCGCGCGCCGAAGGCGCTGGCCGGAGAGCGCACCATCGCCGCGAGATCGTCCGCCAAGAATAGGCGCTCTTCTTTAATACGATCGCTTAGTCCAGGCGCAACCTTATCCAGCGACGCGATGATCCGATCGCGGATCTGCGCGCGCGCCTCTTCGCTTGCCTCGTCGATGAGCGGCACTGGATGGGCGATCACAGAAAGCACATAGGCGCCGTGCGCGGGGGCGTCACCCGCGGACCCGCCCGCATCCAGCGCCGTCGGACAAATGATTTCAAGCACGCCGTCTTCAGGGATTTCCCCGCGCGCCGCAGCGGCGAAGGCTTTGCGCAGCGCATCCTCGCCAGGGGCGAAAACCATCCGTTTGCGCAACGCCTCGCGTGTCGCCTCGTCAAGCGGCGCGCCATCAACGGCGAGGTAGAGATGCGCGGAGGTGATGTTCGCGCGCGGCGCGCCGAGCATGGACTGAAAGCGGAGATCGAGCGCCTCGGCGCCGATCAATTCGCTGAATGTCTGCTCCGCGCTGAGCGCAGAGATGACGATCGGCGCGCGCAGCTGTCCCCCATCCTCGAGCGCGACGCGCGCGAACATCACCTCCGCGCATCTCTACC
>JBCBSE010000029.1:0-37695 GCA_039819305.1 Pseudomonadota bacterium | reverse complement strand
ACAAGCCCTTTGGATAGACGTCATATTGCGGCTCTTCCAGTTCGCCGCGCGCAAGCTTCTCTTGTATCTGCGCCTTGAAATCGTCGAGGCGGGCTCCAAGCAGCACGTCGACTTTCCAGGGCTGCACATTGCCGCCAGAGGGCGCGCGCCGCGCCTTGTTAAGAAGCGCGCGCACAGTTTCAGCCGGCACCGGATCGGGGCGAAAAGCGCGCACCGACATGCGCCGTTCAACCGCTTCCGATACGCTGATTTCTTGCGTTTCCGCCATTACTGCTGCTCCGAGCTGCGCTTTTCGCCACACAATAGAGCCAGTTGGTCTATGCTTGGAACCGCCGGGCGCAGCATCGAAAGAAATGGAGACCGGGACATGACGAGCGATCTCATAGAAACGTTACGCGACGGCGATGTTGCGATCATCCGTCTCAACGATCCGAAAACGTTGAACGCAATCACGCCGGAGATGGCCGAGGCGCTTACCGAGCACTTCATCCGCGCCGGCGCCGAGGCGCGCGCCATCCTTTTCGAAGCGGCGGGGCGCGGCTTTTCCTCCGGCGCCAATCTCGCCGGCGACGCCGGCCTTCTCGCTGACGAAAATCGCGATCTCGGCGCGCATCTGGAGACGGCCTACAATCCGCTTGTCCGCGCCATGCGCGACAGCCCTGTCCCCATCGTCTCGGCCGTTCGCGGGCCCTGCGCCGGCATCGGCTGCGCCTTTGCGCTGATGGGCGACATCATCATTGCGAGCGAGACAGCCTATTTCCTGATGGCGTTTGCAAACATCGCGCTCGTTCCGGACGGCGGCTCGGCCTATCTCCTTGCGCGCGCGGTCGGCCGCGTCAAAGCGATGGAGATGATGCTGCTCGGCGAACGCCTGCCGGCAAGCGATGCGCACGCCGGCGGGCTGATCACGCGCCTTGTCGCCGATGACGCGCTTGATGAAGAAGCGCTCGCCATGGCGCGCCGGCTGGCGGCCGGCCCGACCAAGGCCCTCGGCGCGATCCGCGCATCGGCCTGGGCGGCGCTCGATTCAACCCTCGACGAACAGCTCGACCGCGAGCGCGTGATGCAGCGCGACGCGAGCCGCACGCAGGATTTCGTCGAGGGCGTCACCGCCTTTTTCCAGAAGCGCGCGGCGAATTTTAAGGGGAAGTAGGCGTTTTACTTCGCGTTCGGCGTTGGCTGGCCCCGTTGCGCGCCTTGCGCGCGCAGGCGCTCCTCCTTAAATGGACTGAACGACCGGTCTAGTCCAAGGAATGACGCTATGCCCGCGCCAAAAACGCCCCGCGCCGACGCCGTTGACGCCATCACGCGCGTCTTTCGCGAATATGGGTTTGACGGCGCGAGCCTCAGCCGCCTGTCGGAAGCGAGCGGACTCGGGCGCTCGAGCCTCTATCATCATTTTCCGAACGGCAAGGACGATATGGCGAAAGCCGCCGTCGATCACATCAATTCTCAGTTTGAAGAGCTTGTTCTCGGAGCGCTGAACGCAGATGGCGCGCCGGCAGACCGCGTCAAGAAAGCCGCCGCCGGCCTAAGCAAGTTCTATGAGGGCGGGCGCTCCAACTGTCTCGTCAATCTGTTCTCCTTCGGCGACGCAACCGAATTCGTCCCCGGTTCCGCGAAGGCCATGGCGCGCGGCGTTGAAGACGCCTTCACGGCAATTGCGAAAGAGGCCGGCTTCGCCGGCGATGAAGCGCGGCTGCGCGCCGAGCAGGCGCTCATCGAAATCGAGGGCTCCCTCGTCGTCTCTCACGCCAAAGGCGCCGTCGCGCCTTTTCAGCGCGCGCTGGCGCGCCTGCCCGGCGTTCTCACGGGCGCCTGAGCCCGATTGCGCGCGCATTGCGCGTCTGATTTTGCGGATGCCCGCTGCAACGCCCCCCCTCAAAGCCAATGCTTCCGCCAACGAGCGCGCCCCTCACAGCCATGTGATGGCCCGCCGCCTTGTGCTTTCCTCGTAAAGTCGTATTATACCGAACGTTCGGTCTATTACAGGAGACACATCATGACCCGCACATTCTCGACAAAACAACTAAAAGAAAAATTCCGCGCCGCAGCCGCCGCATTCGTTTTCGCGGCGGCCGCAACCAATGGCGTCGTCAACACCTCGAGCGCCGTGGCGGCGGAAACGGAGGCGACCGTCGTCGAGGCGACAGCGCCGTCGGCGAGCATCGCCCACCGCACCATCGCGATAGACGGCGTTGACGTTTTCTACCGCGAAGCCGGCGACCCGACGCGCCCTACGGTGCTGCTCCTGCACGGCTTCCCGACGTCATCGCAGATGTTCCGCAACCTGATCCCGGTTCTGGCGGAAGACTATCACGTGATCGCGCCGGATTATCCGGGCTATGGCGCCTCTGACATGCCCGATCGGTCGAAATTCGATTACACCTTCGCGAATTACGCCGACATCGTTGAGAAATTCGTCGACGCGAAAGGCGTCGATACCTTCACCGTTTATCTCATGGATTACGGCGCGCCGGTCGGCTACCGCGTTTTCGCGAAAAACCCGGAACGTGTTGACGCCTTCATCATCCAGAATGGCAACGCCTATGACGAAGGCCTCAAAGAGTTCTGGGATCCGATCAAGGCCTATTGGACCAGTGCGGCTGATCCGGAGCGCGACGCCTTACGCCAGTTTCTCGAAGTCGAAGCCACGGAATGGCAATATACCCACGGCCAGCCGAGCCCAGAGCTGATCAGTCCCGATACATGGCACACCGATCAATACCTGCTTGATCGTCCAGGCAATAAGGAGATCCAGCTCGATCTCTTTTACGACTACCGCACCAATGTCGATGAGTATCCCGGATGGCAGGCGCTGTTCCGCGAGCACCAGCCGCCGACCCTCATCGTCTGGGGCAAGAATGACTACATCTTCCCGGAATCAGGCGCGCACCCTTACAAGCGCGACCTCAATGACGTTGAGTTCCACCTGCTCGACGGCGGCCACTTCGTTCTCGAAAGCCACGGCGCGTTCATCGCCGATGAGATCCTCGGCTTTCTAGACAGAGAGATCGATTGATCACATCAAACGGTTTCAGCGAAACGGCGCGTCATTCGTGACGCGCCGTTTTTCGTTGTCCCTCGCTATTGCGTTAACGCCTCAAAAACGCCGCCATCCGCTCTCGCGCATCGCGCGTTGTTATCTGCTCGACAAAGGTGCGGCGCTCCATCTCAAGACCCGCTTTGACGCGCTGCAGTCGCTGCTCCGACCAGATCAGCCGCTTCGTGCGGGCGAGACTCGCAGAAGATTTCCGGTGTAAATCTGCGACGATCTCATCAATTTTATCGTCAAGCCGAGCCGCCGGAACAACATGCATCGCTATTCCCAGCGCTTTTGCTTCGTCCGCAGAAATTTTTCTGTTTGAGAACTGAATTTCGCAAGCGCGCGCAGAGCCGATAAGGTCGGGCAATATGGCGGTCCAGCCGCCGTCGGGCGCAAATCCGACAACGCTGTAATAGGGCGCGATATAGGCGTCGTCGGCCATCGCGACAGTGTCGGCGGCGAAGACAAAGCCCGCCGCGCCGCCGGTGACAAAACCCTGAAGCCGCGCGATCACAGGAACGGGCGCCGCCAGAAGTTTGAGGATAGCGCTGTTCAACAGCGACACCGTCCGGTCGGCGTAGTCAGTCAGCGCATCGCCTTCCCGCGCGGCGAATTCGGCGACATCGCCGCCGGAGGAGAAGGACTCGCCCCCGCCCGCGATCACAATTGCGGTGAGGCCCTCCGGGTCAATAACGTCGAGACGCCCATTCAAGGCCTCAAGCAGAGCCGGCGTCAGGCTGTTGCGCCGTTGCGGATGGTTTAGCGTAATGCGCGCAACGCCGTCACTCGCCTCCAGTGTCGCCAATGCATCGCTCACGCGCGCTCCTATTGACTGACGTCCTTGATGCGCACCAGCGCGCGACCAGTGCAGATCAAAGCGCCGGCATCATCAGTACAGACAGTTTTAAGATCGACGAGCGCTTTTTCGGGCCGCAGCCGCGTGATCTCAACGCTCGCCGACAGCGCCTGATCGACCTTGGCGTATCGCTCGAACGCCAAAGACTGTTTCAGATAATTCGTACCCGGTCCGGGCAATTTGACGCCCAGAAGATAGGAAAAGAGCGCGGCGATCATCGGCTCTGGAACCGCGCCGGGCGCGGGCGCCGCGCCGCCAAGCGCAACATAGGCCTCGACATCGCGCGCCGAAAATTTGCGCGAAATCCCAGCCTTGTGACCAACATTAAGCATCAGCGTCCTCCACCCGGAAGACGGCGGACGCTTCGCAGACAACCGCATCATCGGCGATCCGTGATGCGCGCATTTCCAGATGGCGATCGCCGGCTTCATCATTTGCGATGCGCGCCTCAAACCGCAGCGGCTCGTCGGCAAAGGCCGGCGCCGGAAACATCAGTTCCTGCGAAACCTGCCGCGCGCCCGGCGCCAGCTGCTCGGCGAGCCCGCGCAGGATGGAATACAAAAGCATGCCGTGCGATACGGTCCGCCCGAAACTGGTGCGCGCGGAGAATTCGGGATCGACATGGATCGGATTGTCATCGCCGCTGAGCCTTGCAAAGGCGTCGAAATCCGCTTGGCGCAGCGTGCGCTCGATCGAAACAGATTTCGCTTGCACACTCATACGCCCGCCTCGTCCGGCAACAGATGTTTTTGCACCTTGCCGGCCGCCGTGCGCGGAAACTCTGAAACAAACACAAAAGACTTTGGAACCTTGTAAGCGGCGAGATTCTCGCGGGCGAAGCGCGTCAACTCTTCGCTGTCGGCGTTCTCCTTTTCCCGCAAGAGAACAAAGGCCCTGCCGACCTCGCCCCACTTTTCGTCGGGCACCCCTTTGACGGCGGCTTCGAGCACCGCCGGGTGGCGCGCCAGCACATTCTCTACTTCCGCCGGATAAACATTCTCGCCGCCTGAGATATACATCTCCTTCGACCGGCCGACGATATAGGTGAAGCCGTCTTCATCTGCGTAAGCGAGATCGCCGGTCTTTAGCCAGCCATCCTCCGTAAACGCATCTTTCGTCGCTTTTTCTGCGTTCCAGTAGCCGGGCGTGATGGCGGGGCCTTTCAATTGTAGCTCGCCTGTTTCGCCGGCGGCTGCTTCGCCCCCGCCTTCCTTGACGATGCGCGTCGCTGTTAAAAGCTGCGCCTTGCCGACAGAGCCGATCTTTTCGGTCACTCGGGCTTCCGGCATCAGATAGGCGGTTGGGCCGGTTTCCGTCATGCCATAGCCGTTGCAGACAAGCGCGCCGCGTTCGGCGTATTTCTCAACGAGGACATCCGGCAAGGGCGCGCCGCCGCAGCCCCAGCTGCGAATGCGGGATAAATCCATCGCCGAGAACGCCGGACTGAGGGAGAGTTCCTGGTAGACGGCTGGTACGGCGAAGAAGACGTCGAGCGCGCCCTCTGCCAGAAGCGGCAGCGTTTTTTCAATGTCGAAGCCCGGCAACACGCTCACCTCGCCGCCGGCGAACAGGGCGGGCAGCGTGTAGAGATTGATGCCGGCTGTGTGGAACAATGGCAGAAAATTCAGCGTACGATCTTTTTCCTGGAGGCCGATCGCCTGACGCACATTGACGTAGTTGGCGACCGCCATGCCGTAAGTCTGGATAACCGCCTTCGGAACGCCGGTCGTGCCGGAGGTGTAGAGCAGATACCAGGCGTCGCTCGCCGGCCAGAATTCCCGTTGCGATGCGGCGGGCGGCGCGGCGGACGCCTCGGCGCAACGCGCGCGATAGCCCTGCGGTCCTTGCGCGTCAAAATCGATGATGCGGCGGCCTCGCGCCGCGCGAGACAAGGTTTCCCGGTCCTCTGCGCCGACAAGGATAAGGCGGGGATCGCAGTTCTCGATGATGCCGGAAAGCTCTGCTGACGGCATGCGCCAGTTCAGGGGAACGAGCACAGCGCCCAGCTTGGCGCAGGCGAAGAGCGCTTCAAAAAATTCAATCCGGTTCCGGCATAAAATCGCCGCCCGATCGCCTTGCGAAACACCCGCACCATGCAGGACGCCGGCGCATTGCACAGCTCTTGCGTTCAATTCGCGATAGGTGACGGCGTCGCCCGATGCGAGATCGCGCATTGCACGTCTCTCAGGCGAAAGCTCCGCCCGCTTGGCGATCAGATCCGGATAAGCGCTCATTTACTTTTCGGACTTGCGTTTCCCGGCTGCAAGCCAAACTCGAATAAATCGCCGACGGCTTCGGCGACGGCGGCGGCCGGCTTGTCATTGTCCCAAACGCCGAAGCGCATGCCGAGAAAGACGCTGGCGCCGATCAGCGCCCAGGCGCGCTCCTCGTCTTTGCCGTGACTGATCTCGCCCTTGCCCGCGGCGTTACGCAAATGCCCGCTATAGGCCTCGGCGAAATCCGAATAATACTGATGATAGGCGTCCGGCGCCACGAACTGGGCCTCATTGACGATCCGATAGAGATCAGGGTGGTCGCGCACGAATTCGATGAAAGCCTTGAGGCCAAGGCGTTCCGCGGCCAAACGATCCGGCGCGTCGGCCACGCGCTCGGCGATCCAGCGCCGCGTCACATGGCCCATATGGGAGACGAGCGCGCGATAGATCGCCTCCTTGCTCTCGAAATGCACATAGAACGTGCCCATGGCGACGCCAGCGCTTTCGGTGATCCGGTTGATCGCCGCCTCGTGGAAGCCGCGCTCGCCGAATTCACGGGCCGCCGCATCCAGCAATTTCTCCCAGGTTCTGCGCCCGCGGGCCGTTTTTGGCGCGCCTTCAGTTAGGGACTGGACAAAATGTGATACCTGTTTCATATTTCAACATGACAGTTGGCTCATGTCTCATACTGAACTGAACTCGCCCGCAGAGGCAAGCCCTGAAAAGGGCGATGAGACCGGGAGGAAGGCCAGGCGTGACGGAAACGCTGACACTGAAAGACGGAACCGAGATAGCGCTTGAGCGTTCAGGCGCCGGCAGGCCGATCGTTTTCATCCACGGATGGGCGATGCGGGGGCGGTGCTTCGAGCAACAGCAGGCCGACCTTCAGGGCCAGTTCCAAATCGTCAGCTTTGATCTTCGCGGCCATGGCGGGTCAAAATCATGCGCCTCACCGCCGACGATCGAGCAGCTCGGCGCCGATGTCATCGAAGTCTTCGAGCAACTGGATCTCAGCGATGCGGTCTGCGTGGGCTGGTCCATGGGCGCCATGGTCGCCTGGGAAGCGCTGTCCCGGCGTGATTTCGCGAGCCGCGTCGCCGGTCTCGTTTGCATCGACATGAGCCCGCGCATCACCAATGACGCGAGCTGGAAGCTCGGCCTCGCCGACGGCCGGCGCCCGGGCGCCGCGCTGCGCGCCATCGAAGAGATGCGGTCCGACTGGCGGCGAATGACCGAACGTTTCGTTCCGCGGATTTTCGCGCCTGAGAATATCGACCGCCTTCAATCGCTCATCGACGAGATCAGTGACGACACTCGCCATCTTGACGGCGCGGTGATGGCGGATCTCTGGGAGTCGATGGCGGTTCAGGATTTCCGCAAAACGCTGCCGCACATGACAACGCCGATGCGCGCGATTCACGGCGCGAACAGCCAACTCTATCCGACCGCAACCGGCGAGTTCATCGCCGCAGAAGCGCCGCATGCGGAGCTAAGTATTTTCGAAAAGTCCGGCCACTCGCCACATCTCGAGGAGCCCGAGCGCTTCGCGGCCGAACTCCAGAATTTCATTCAACGTCTTGAGCCTGCGCTCAACAAACCGCGTCCGTCCCTAAAGACGGCCGTTAAATAGGGAGGGGTTACCCATGAGTAAATCCGCAACGAACTTCAGATTGAAAGCAGCCTTGGCGGCGGGCGTTGCGCTCTCGCCATTCTTAGTCGCCGCGCCCGCCTTCGCCCAAGGCGGCGACGCCGCTTCGGGAGACGCCGCCTCGCGCGACGTGATCGTCGTTTCAGCGCGCCGGCGCGAGGAATCCCTGCAGGACGTGCCGATCGCGGTCACGGCCTATAGCGGCGATGAATTACAAGCCGCGGGGGCGGTTGATCTGACGGCGCTGCAGCTGACAACGCCGAACACGACGCTCGAGGTCTCGCGCGGATCGAACTCTACGATCACGCCGTTCATTCGCGGCGTCGGCCAGCAGGACCCGGTCGCCGGTTTTGAACAAGGCGTCGGCCTTTACATTGACGATGTTTATCTCAACCGGCCGCAGGGCGCGGTGCTCGAGATCTATGACGTCGAACGCATCGAAGTTTTGCGCGGGCCGCAAGGCACGCTTTACGGACGCAACACCATCGGCGGCGCCATTAAATATGTGACCCGCCGGCTGAACCCGGACGAGCCGGAATTAAGACTGCTCGCACGCGGCGGCTCCTACGCCCAGGCCGATGTCATCGGAACGGTGTCGTTGCCCGTTACCGACACGCTGCGCGTCGGCGGATCGGTAGGTTATTTCCATCGCAACGGCTTCGGCGACAATCTCGTGCTCGACGGCGTTGAAAACTACAACAAGGAGATTCTCGCCGGCCGGTTCAGCGTCGAGTTCGAGCCAAACGAAAACTTCTTTTTCCGGATTGCGGGCGATTATCTGAATGACGACTCCGATCCGCGCCAGGGCCATCGCCTGATCGAAGGACAGTTCACGCCGGGCGCATTTCCGGTGCTCGACGATGTGTTCGACACCCGCGCCGGGCTTAATGAGCCGCGCCAGGAAGTCGAAACCCGCGGCATTTCCGGTCTCGCCGAATGGTATGTG
The DNA here is from genome assembly GCA_039819305.1 of Pseudomonadota bacterium. Taxonomy (GTDB): domain Bacteria; phylum Pseudomonadota; class Alphaproteobacteria; order Caulobacterales; family Parvularculaceae; genus Hyphococcus. Next base: position 28,983 of record JBCBSE010000029.1, on the reverse strand, counting down.
ACCGATGAAATCACCATCAAGAACATTCTCGCCTATCGCGACGGCGAGTCGAATTCGCCGATCGACTTCGACAGCCTGCCCGTCGCCGACTTGGACGTGCCGGTTCGTTATGAAGACGATCAGCTCTCAGAAGAGTTTCAGGTGATCTATGAAGGCGACCGCCTGCAAGGCCTTGTCGGTTTCTATTACCTGGACGCAAGGGCGTTCAACATTTTCGAGTCGATCCTCGGCACCTTGACGGCGCTCGATTCCCCGCCCCTGACCGGTCTTCGGATCGGTGATGTCGACACCAAGACCTGGGCGGTCTTCGGCGACTTCACATATTCGCTCACCGATCAGCTCTCCATCTCGTTCGGCGGGCGTTACACGGAAGACGAGCGCACCGCCCTTGTCGTCGACCAGTTGTTCGCCGGCGAAGGCACGGGGCTCCTCACTGGCGAGCCCGGCATCTTGCTCCGCACCGACACCAACCGCACCTTCAACGAGACCTTCACCGACTTCTCGCCGCGCGCGAGCATCACCTGGGAGCCGAATGAAGACCTGACGCTCTATGCAAGCTACAGCCAGGGCTTCAAGGGCGGCGGCTTTGACCCGCGCGGCGACGTGATCCAGGTGCCGGACGCCAACAATGACGGCGTTATCGACGATATGGAGATCGACGAATTCATCGGGTTCGAGCCGGAGGAAGTCGACACCTACGAGTTCGGCGTCAAGAAGAGCCTCTGGAACAATCGGTATACGTCTAATTTTGCTTTCTTCTACAGCGATTACACCAATGTCCAAATTCCAGGCTCGGTCGGCGTTGACGCCGATGGCGACGGCATCGCCGAGGATTTCGCCGGCGTCACCACCAACGCCGCCGAGGCGCGCATTTTCGGCGTCGAATATGAGGGCAACGCCCTTCTCTATGAGGCGGCGGACGGCGGCGCGCTCAGCTCGCGCTGGTCGCTCGGCTGGATCGATGCGGAGTATCAGGAGTTCATTGGGCCGGACGGCTCGGATGTTTCCGATGAGCGCTTCTTCCAGAACACGCCGGAATGGACCGCCAGCCTCTTCGCGACGTGGTCGCAGCCTGTGGGCATCGGCCGCCATGACGGCGACCTCGCCTTAACGAGCGGTTTTTCCTATCGCAGTCTGACGCGAAACTTCGAAGTTGCGACGCCGCTCGATCAGCCCGAATATGTGCTCGTCGACGCCTCGCTTGTCTGGACGTCGAATGACGGCCGCTGGCAAGTCGGCGTCCACGGCAAGAACCTGACTGACAAGGAATACATCGTTGCGGGATATGATTTCTTCACGATCCCGCCGTTCCTTGGTCTCGAAGGCACGCTTACCGCGTTCTACGGCAATCCGCGGCAGATCTTCGGCACGGTCGGCGTTCAGTTTTGATCGGCCCCCGCGGATGAGGAGCGGCGGCGTCGATCGCCGCTTCACGTTCCCTGGGGAACCGTTTAACGGATAGGTCATGAAGAAGTTTATTGGCGGCGCCCTGGCGCTGATTGTCGTCGTTGGCTTGGGCGCTGCATTTTTTGTGTGGCAGGCGTCGCGCGGGCTCGCCCCCGAGGCGCTTGAGACGCAATATGCAAGCGCGGACGACCGCTTCTTGATGATTGACGGCGCAAGGGTGCGCGTCCGCGAAGAAGGTCCCGCCGACGCGCCGCCAATTCTCCTCATCCACGGGTTCACCTTCAGCCTTGAAAGTTGGGACGCCTGGGCGGCGTCTCTGTCTGACGATCATCGCGTCATCCGCTACGATCTCTTGGGACACGGTCTTACCGGTCCTGACCCGCAACAGCGTTACGCGCCGCAAGAACGGGCAGCCTTTGTCGGCTCGGTTCTCGACGCGCTCGACATTGACAGCGCCGTTATCGCCGGCAGCTCCCTTGGCGGGCTCGCCGCCTGGCGGTTCGCGGCCGAAAACCCTGACCGCGTCGACGCCCTCATTCTCGTTGCGTCGGGCGGCTTTTCGATGAACGGCGTCACCGACAAACCGGCGCCCTTGCCGCCGGCCATGAAACTTTTCCTGCAAACAGCGCCCGAGGCCGGCGTTTCCGCGATGTTCGAGACTGTATATGGCGACGCGCAACCAAGCCCTGAGCGTGTGGCCTTGGCGCGCGACATGATGCGCCGGCGCGGCAATGGCGAGGCGTTCGTTCAATCGATTGCCGAATTCACCTTGCCCGATCCGGAAGCAGACCTCGCCCGCGTCACCGCGCCGACGCTGCTCCTGTGGGGCGCGCTCGATGCGCTGATCCCGCCGGACCATGGGCGGCGTTTCGAGACGGCGATGCCGAACGCCGAGCTCATCGTCTATGACCGCGTCGGTCACGTCCCGCATGAAGAGGCCCCGGCGCTCACGCTCGGTGACGCGCGCGCATTTCTTTCAGGTCTCGAGGCGAGCGAATGACGACTGCCGGCGCGCAGCCCGCCTCCCCGGCGGCGCCGCAGACCTCAGGGCTCTATCGCGCATGGGTCCTTTTCATTCTCGTCGTCGTCTACACTTTTAACTTCATCGATCGTCAGATCGTCGGCATCCTCGCCGTGCCGATCAAGGCCGATCTGGGCCTCAGCGATACGCAGTTGAGCCTCATGGGCGGGCTCGCCTTTGCGCTCTTCTACACATTCCTCGGCATACCGATCGCCTGGCTCGCCGACCGGAAAAGCCGCGTCTGGATCATGACCATCGCGCTGACGGTCTGGAGCGCCATGACCGCTGTCTGCGGCCTTGCACAGAACTTCGCGCAGCTTTTTCTTGCGCGTCTCGGCGTCGGCGTCGGCGAGGCTGGCGGGGTCGCGCCGGCCTACTCCCTCATCTCCGATTATTTTCCCCCGCATCAGCGCGCGCGGGCGCTCAGCATCTATTCCTTCGGCATTCCCATCGGCAGCGCGCTCGGCATTCTCCTTGGCGGCGTCCTTACAAGCTACCTCGACTGGCGCGCCGCCTTCATCATTGTAGGACTTGCCGGCCTCGCCATCGCGCCGGTCTTTCGCCTCACCATGCGCGAGCCGCGCCGCGGCCAGCACGACGCGGCGACGGCGAGGGTCGAGCCTGCGCCGGTGATCGAGGTTGCGCGCACCTTGATGCGCAAGAAAAGCTTCTGGGCGATGTCCATCGGCGCGGCGAGCTCGTCGATGATGGGTTATGGGCTGATCTTCTGGCTGCCCTCATTCTTCGTGCGCAGTTTCGGCGAGGCGCTGCCCGCCTTTTTCGCCTGGATGCCGGAATTCCTGATCCCGCCTGATCCGGGACCTGTTCTCTATGCGTCCTATTTTTACGGCGCGATCCTTTTTTTCGGCGGCATCGCCGGGATATGGCTTGGCGGATCCCTCGGCGACAAGTTCGGCGCCAAGAACAAGAGCGCCTACGCGCTCGTGCCCGCCGTCGCCTTCCTCACGACGCTCCCATTTTTCTTCATCGGCGTCTTGTCATCGTCGCTGATCGTCACCTTCTGCGCATTTCTCGTGATTCAGGCCCTGAGCCTCGTCTGGCTGGGCCCCGTCCTGTCCGCTTTCCAGCATCTCGTGCAGCCGAACATGCGAGCGACCGCGTCCGCCGTTTTCCTCTTCATAAACAACCTCATTGGCATCGGGCTTGGCAATCTCATCATCGGCGCCCTATCGGACGGTCTCGCCGCGCGCTTTGCGGAGGAATCGCTGCGCTATGCGATCCTTTCCGGCGCGGTCTTCTACCTCATCGCCGCGGTCGTCTTCATATCGACCGCGAAGAAGCTGAAAGATGACTGGGAAGAATAGGCCCGCGCCGAGGATGGATAGTGATCAGGCCGCGCGGCTCCGGCTTTTCATGACAGTGTTTTCAAAGCGCAGGCGGGCGACAAACCCCTCGCCTTTTTGACTTTCCAATTCAACGGCGCCGCCATGCAGCGCCGCATATTTCGAAACGATATAAAGTCCCAGTCCGGCGCCTTCGTGGGCGCGCGCCAGGTCGCCATCGGCTTGATAGAAAGCTTCGGTGAGTTTTGGCATAGCAGCCGCATCAACGCCGCAACCATCGTCGGTTACTTCGATAATCAGGGCCGCCTCGTCACGCGACGCGGAAACACCGATGCGCCCTCCGGCCTTCGTGAACTTGATCGCATTCGATATCAGGTGCGACAGCATTTCCCTCAAGACGCGGAAGTCGAACTCGATTTGCGGCAAGTCTTTCTGAACGTCCACACTGACGGATTTTTTCTCGGCGAATAGCTGCGCTTCATACGCTGAGAGGCACCCGTCGATGACATCCGCAATCGAATAGAACTCTTTTTCAAGACTGAACTCATTGGCGTCCAGCTTTGCGATCGTGAGCATGTCATTTACGAGGCCCAGCAGTCTCTTTCCGCTCGTGTGGATGTTCTCCGCATATTCCTTGTATTCCGGCGCTCCAAGCGCGCCAAACGATTCTTCTCGTAGAATGCCGGCGAACCCGATAACGCCGTTCAGCGGCGTTCGCAGCTCGTGGCTCATATTTGAGATGAGCTGCGTCTTCAATTTGTTCGCCGCAATGGCTGCGTTCTTTGCGTCCCGCTCGGCCGCTTCAATGCGTTTACGAACAGAAATATTTCGAAGCGTATAGACAAAAAGTTCAGTCTCAGGCGTTCCTGCAGCGAGCTGGCGATAGACTTCGTCATTGCGCACGCAATTGACGACGACCTCAAGGACAAGATCGTCTCGCCCGGGAACGCGGTATTCGGTGCTGACCGGGGCCACGCTGTCAGGCGATGTCGGTCCTGCCGGCGCCGCAGCGGGATGAACCGGAAAGCCGGGCGCAAGTTCCGTGATCGAAAGGGCGTCCTGCGCGTCTTCAGAAACGCCGAGAAACTCTTTTGCCCGGTCATTGCATAGTTCCACGCGCCCTTGCGCATTTGCGACGACTACGCCGTCAAGATTGTCAGTGACCACAATGCCCGCCAATGCGCGGTAACGCGCCGACTCGAGGCGATGCTGCAGTATCTGGCGCATGCGTTGACGCAATTCGAAAACGACGCCGCAGATGATCGAAAAGCCCTGGGCGGCGAGCACGGCGCCAGTGTCAAAACTCACCGGCGCCGCCGCCTGCAACGCCACTGGGGCGACAATCACTATCGCAAAAACGGTCAGGTGCGTCGCGATCGCTGCAAATTGTCCGCGACGCGCTCCGCCGCGGTTCAAAACCACTATGACGACAAACGCAAACAGAAGCGGAAGCGCGCTGTGCGGCCGCGTCAGCGCACGGTTCTGCACAAGGCTTTCATAACTCAGCGCGTGTAGATCAACGCCCGGCACGACGCCGTCTACGGGCGTTGCAAACTCGTCGCCGAGTTCAAGCGCCGTGGCGCCGATGAGGATATTCTTTCCCTTCACGACCGCGCCGTCGAAGTCGCCATTGATGACGTCGTGAAAAGACAACCGAGGGATTTTCGATGCGTCTATGCTGTAATCAATATAAAATGTTTCCGAGCCGGCACCCGGCGTTCCGGCCAACGTCGCTGCAATGGACGGGCGAAACTCGTCGCCGTCCTGAAACCCGCTCCATCCTCGTCTGACGACGCCGTTTTTTTCAGGAGTCATCGTCACGCTCGCCACGACTGCGTCCTGAAGAAAGACAGCGTGCGGCGTCGTTCTAATAATTTCGCCGGCGTCGCCAGACCTGTGCGACCATTGCCAAAAGACCGGCAACGCGACTTCCCCGGGTCGAAGCGATAGTGCGTCCACGAATGACGCATCTCCGGCCAGGTCCGACCGGGAAGAAAAATCGACGTCAAAAGCGATTAGCGCCGCGCCGGCGTCCTGGAGATTGAGGATAGCCTCGGCGTAGCGATCGCGCGGCCACGGCCAGTTCGCCTCTTTATTCAGGCTGTGAGGGTCGATTTCGACAACGACGAGGGTGCGGCTCGGCTCCCGCTCAATCAAGCGAAAGCGCATGTCCATCAAGGTCCTGTTCAGCGGCTCGAACGCGCCGAGCACTTCGCAGAGCGCCACCAGGCCAAAAAGCAGGACTGGAAACAGCAATCCCGTCGCGGCCGTTAGGCGTCGCGACGGGGCGGCAGTTTCACGATTGTTCCCCTCGTTTTTCAGCTTTCGTCCCCTGCGATGCACGACGCCGTCTTAGCGCCGCCGCCTCTCATGCCGGCCTAAGGCTGATCTCCACCGCTGCCGAGCCCAAGCCCGATACCAATGCCGCTGCCGTTCCCGATATCGACATCGATCCCGTTCCCATTGCCATTTCCGATCCCGACACCGATCCCGTTCCCGTTCCCGATGTCGACGCCAATGCCGGCGCCGTTCCCGTTTCCAATGTCGACGCCGATCCCCGTCCCGGCGCCATTCCCGACATCGACGCCGATCCCGGTTCCGTTTCCATTCCCGATGTCGACGCCGATCCCTCGACCGTCGCCTTTACCAATTCCGATGCCGGCGCCGACCCCGACTCCGTTGACGTTTGAACCAACGCCGTTTCCAGCGTCAGCGATCGCACGGGCGATATTGTTGTTGTTTATGGCGTTCAAACGCGCGCTGGCGACGTCATCCAGCCGGAGGCCAACCTCACCCTGAACAGCGTTGACGACGCGCACGCCAACGACGGCTTCATCGCCCAGGGAAGACCGGACGAGTCCGTCAGACAACGTGGCGAAGTCCAACGGCTCGGCGCCGATCGCCGCCGGGACCAGCAACCGATCCGCGCCGCCTTCCGCCGGATCAAGCGACGCTTCTCGCTTGCCGTTCAATATATCTGAATCGCGCGCATCCCGGTCGTCACGGCCCTCCTGGAATCCGCCCTTGCCCTCTCCTTTGCGACCTCTGTCGCCCATAGGTTTGTCGGTGAATTGAATGGCGGAAGGATTGTTTCGATAAACCCGCACAGTGCGACCGGCCGTGACAAGCTCAGTCGCCGAGCCGCTGCGAACCGCGACCTCAACAGCGCCTTCGGCGACGTGCACGGCGTGAGAGTTCGCGCCGGCCGTTACTGTGAACGTCGTTCCCTTGACGACAGCGGCGATAATGGGCGTTTCGACCTGGAAGTGCTGTTCTTCGCGCTTATCGACTTTGAAGAGCAAGGTCCCGAGATCCTGGAGGATTCGCGTCATCCCCGCCTCATCGGCGGCCGGCAGCGACATCCGGCTGTTCGGACCGATGACGATTTGTTGCCGCCCGTTGAGCAGAACGGCGCGCCCGTCAAAACCGGTGGTCAACACCGCGCCGCCGCCGAGAGCCTGTCCGGTCGATACCGGCTGCGCCGTCGCCGTCGGATTTGTCGTTCGGACTGTCCCGGCCGTTTCGATGACTTGCCAGTCGCCGGCGAGCGCTGCCCCAAATGTAAGAATGACGGCGGACGCACTCAAAACGGCGAAAAATTTCTTTAACAGAATACTCATGACCTCGGCTTCCTCAAAGGCGCGATATCGGCGGAAGCTAATAGCGCGACGCTGGTTGCTTGGAAAATAGCCGTCAGGTGATTACCAATTTTCTAAAATTCAATAATCATAGGTTAATCGTGCGTATACGATTAATGAGATATTTATCGTGCACGCCTACGCTTCTTTTGTGGGTTCAGAGTCAAATAAGAAACTCACTGCGAACAACGCAAATACGTCAAGGAAATGGGGATGAACGTGGCGGCGGTTCGTGCAGTGAGCGCATCAATCGCATTACTAATCTTGATTAACGTCGTTGGTCAGGCGAACCACGCGGTCGCTCATTCATATGACGACGCGCGAGCCGACGGAGCAATCCTCGAAACGAAGCCGGCGGGCGGTGCTGACGATAGACCGCTGCTACGTCCTTCGCTGCGCGATGGTTTCGTTCTCGCTAACGTCCAACTCACCGAAATTGAACGCCGGCTGCCCGAGAGCGCAACCGAAAAGGAAGCGGTCGAAACAGCGATCCCGGTCCTGCCCCCGGCGCCGCCCCTTCGCGAAGGGCCCGCAGGGTCGCTGGTCTTATTGGCGGTCGAGATCTACGGCGCCACCGCTTATCGTCCAGAAGAATTCGCACCGCTTTATGAGAATTTGCTCGCACGCCCCGTCACCATGGACGATGTCGCGTCGTTAACAGGGGCGATAACGGAAACCTATCGGCGGGACGGATATTTTCTTAGCCGCGCTGTCGCGCCAGCCCAATCTGTCGACGATGGCGTTCTCCGCATCAACATCCAGGAGGGGTATCTGAAGGCGGTCGTCGTCAAGGGAGATGCGCCGCAAGCGGCGCGCCGCCGTCTCAAAGCCCTCAAAGACGAGAAACCGCTCCGCCTCTCAACGCTTGAACGCACGCTTCTCCTGGTGAGCGATCTCAGCGGCGTTTCCGTTTCGGACTTGCGCATCACCCCGGATCCTCTCGATCTTGCGGCGCATATGTTGACGGTCGATGTCGACATCGATCAATTTGAAGCCGATGTTTACATCGACAATCGGGGTACGGAGGATGCCGGTCCCTTGCAAGCTTACGCAAGCGCTTCGGTCAATTCGATTGTCCGGACGGGCGACCGACTAAAAGCCGGGTTCTTCACAATTCCCGAAGCCCCCGGGGAGCTCATTCTGGGTGACCTCAGCTATCAGCTCCCGATTACGGACTCCGGCGCATACGTAACGCTGTCAGGCCTCGTATCGCGATTTGACGCTGGCGCATTATTGGCGGCCCTTGATACGGAGATTCGGACCAAGCAAATTGCGATGCGGCTCTCCTATCCCTTTATTCGCACGCGCAACCAATCGCTTTGGGGCGATATCGCATTTGAAGGTCGAGACATCGAGGAAGAACAGCTTGGCGCGCCGCAATTTGAGGACAAGCTGCGGATCGTCAGCGCTGCGGCGAATTACCGGCGCGATTACTGGAATGGCGTAACAACGCTATCAGCCGAAGCGAGCCGGGGTTTGAATATGTTCGGCGCATCGGCGGGCGATGCGTCCTTGTCCCGCCCTGACGCGGACGGGAGCTTCACGAAAATAGAGGGTCAAGTCGCGCGATATCAGAATATCGGTAAAACGTTCGGCGTGTATGCGGCCGCGGCCGGTCAGGTGTCCTTTGAGCCGCTATTGGCTTCGGAAGAGTTCGCCGTCGGCGGGACGCGATTCGGTCGCGCTTACGATTTCGCCGAACTGACCGGCGATGATGGTTTTGCAACGCTCGTTGAACTGCGCCATGGCCGAGATCCTGGCATATCGATCCTCGATTTCTATCAGATCTACGGCTTTTACGATTACGGAACTGTCTGGAATGACAACGCCTCGCCCGAGTTCTCCCGCCTCTCTTTGTCATCGGCTGGAGTTGGACTTCGCCTAACCTTTCCGGCCGCGCTTTTTGTAACGGTCGAAGCCGCGCGCCCGCTGGACCGCGTTCCCTTCACGCAAAACGACCGTGATTGGCGCGGATTCTTCTCCGTCTCTAAGACTTTCTGAAATGCAGCGGGCGACGGCTGCGTGATTCTTGCGAGGCTATGGTTTGCGGCGACGGATAAACCGATGATCCTCGCCGAGTTCGCCGGACAGCGTGTAATGCGGGAATGGATGGTGGAGGGGGCTGGATTCGAACCAGCGTACGCCGAAGCGGGCAGATTTACAGTCTGCTGGATTTAACCACTCTCCCACCCCTCCATGAGGCGGCGAAGCTGAGGGACGTTCAGACCCGCGACTCCGCTCCGCCGAACCGCGCAAGAAACGGCGCCGCCCGGCGAAAGGAACGGGGTCTATAGCGGCGGGACCCCGGCTTCGCAACCGTCTCACGCGCCACGCCGAAGGCAACGTCATCATCGCCGGAAGACGCGGCTTTTCTCACGGACGAATTCCGGCTAGGTCGGCGCGCGTGACCCGAAATCAACCCTCGCCCGCCAAGGGCCGGCGAAAAGGCGACACCGCCCATCGCCACAAACCGAAAACCGAGCGCGCGCAAACCCTATGGCTTTACGGCCGGCACGCCGTCGCCGCCGCGCTGGCAAACCCGGCGCGCCGCATCAAACGCGTTGTCGCCACCAAGAACGCTATCGATTGGCTCGGCGCGCAACACGCCGCGCCGGAGCGCGCCGCGCCATCGGAAGAGGTCAAACCGGACGCCATCGACAGGCTGTTGCCGCCCGGCGCGGTCCATCAGGGGCTAGCGGCAGAGGTTGAGGATCTGCCGCGGGCGCGCCTTAAGGAGGCCTGCGCCCCCGCCGAGCCAGGGCGTCCCGTGCTCGTCCTCGATCAGATCACCGACCCGCAGAATATTGGCGCCCTCTTCCGCTCGGCCGCCGCCTTCGGGGTCAAAGCCGTTATCGTCCAGGATCGGCGCACGCCGCCGCTCGCCGGCGTGCTCGCCAAGGCCGCGGCCGGCGCCGTTGAAACCGTCCTTTGCGTGCGCGCGGTCAATATCGCGCGCAGTCTCGAAGCCTTGCGCGATCTCGGTTATGACGTGCTCGGGCTCGCCGGCGAGGCCGAAGCGACCATTGAGGCGATCGACCACGCACGGCCCCTCGCCCTGGCGCTCGGCGCGGAAGGATCGGGCTTGCGCCCTCTCGTCGCGCAGACTTGTACGCGCCTCGTACGCATTGCAATTGCGCCGGCAATGGAAAGTCTTAACGTGTCCGCCGCCGGTGCGGTGGCGCTTTACGAAGCGACCCGCGGGCGGGACCAGAAGAGGAATTAGATCATGGCCGAAAAACCGCTTCTTTATGTTACGCCGCAAACGCGCAGCGGCACCGTCCAGGTGATGGACGCGGAGCTTGGCGGGGTTTGCGACTACCAAACCATCGACGTGCGCGCCGGCGAAGGCCGCTCGCCCGGCTATCTCACGCTCAATCCCATGGGCAAGGTGCCGTCGATGACCTATCGCGGCGTCACCGTAACCGAGGCGGCGGCGATCTGCGCGGCGCTCGCCGACTGGTTTCCTGAAAAAGAACTGGCGCCGGCGACGGACGAACCATTGCGCGGCGCTTATTATCGCTGGCTCTTTTTCTCCCCGTCCGTGATCGAGCCGATGATGCTCGACAAGCTGTCGGGATATGATCGTCCAAACGCAACGACTGCCGGCCATGGCGACTATGCGCGGGTGATGTCGGCGATCAACTCGGCGCTCGGCGACGGACCGTGGCTGCTCGGCGAAAATTATTCAGCCGCCGACGTTGTCTTTGGGTCGACCTTACGTTTTGCAACGCTGTTCGGTGCGATCCCTAGAGAAGGCGCGGTTGCGGATTATCTTGATCGGATCATGGAGCGCCCGGCCTTTCAGAAGACCGCCGCCGGGTCATGACCGGGGCGCGCGAAGGCGGCTGCCAATGCGGCGCCGTTCGCTTCCGGGCGCGAGGCGCGCCGAAATTCATCTCCAATTGTCACTGTGCGGATTGTCGGCGCGCAAGCGGCGCGGCTTTCTCGACTTTTGTCGGTTACGCTGATCAGCAGCTCGAGTGGACGGGCGATCGCAAAGTCTATAACAGTCCAGCAGGCGCGGCCCGGTCTTTTTGCGCGGAATGCGGGTCACCGCTCGCCTATTCAGGCGTCAAATGGCCCGGCGAGACCCATCTACTCGTCGGCGCGTTTGACGAGCAAAGTGATCTGAACCCGACGAGCGACGTATTCTCCGACGAAGCGCTCGGCTGGGCGTACAAAAAAGCAAAAATGGGCTGATCGGCCCGAAAGGACGACATGGCCCGCAACCGCTCTTCGATTGTCATCACCGGCGTTTCGACCGGCATCGGCCGCGCTATAGCGGAAAAATTCGCCAAGAAGGGGTGGACCGTATTCGGCAGCGTGCGCAAGGAAGCGGACGCGGCGGAATTGCAAAGCGCTTTAGGCGACAATTTCCGCCCGCTGATTTTTGACGTTACGAAACCCGACGCCATCAACCAAGCCGCGAACGAGGTGCGCGAGGCGCTTCAAGGGCGAACGCTCAACGGCCTTGTCAATAATGCGGGCGTCGCGCTTGGCGGCCCGCTTCTCTATATCGATCCGGAGATCGTGCGCCGTCAGTTCGAGATCAACATTTTCGGGCCGCTCTTCGTCACGCAAGCCTTCGGACCGCTGCTCGGCGCCGACCGCTCGCTTGAGGGCAAGCCAGGGCGCATCGTCAATATGAGCTCGGTCGCCGGCAAGATCGCCTCGCCGATCCTCGCGCCCTATGCAATGTCCAAACACGCGCTGGAGGCGTTCTCCGAAAGTCTGCGCCGCGAGCTTCTCGTCCACGGGATCGACGTTATCGTCGTCGGGCCCGGCGCCATCAAGACGCCGATCTGGGCGAAGGCCGATGAAATCGACGCCGAGGATTACAAGGGCACCGAGTATTACGATATTCTCGTCGGCATGCGGACGAAATTTCAAGAAGTCGGCGAAGAGGGCCTGCCGCCCGAAGACATCGGCGCGCTTGTCTGGAAGATCATGTCCGCCGGCAAGCCCAAGGTGCGCTACGCGATCCTGCGCAACAAGTTGTTGATGTGGACGCTGCCGCGGCTCCTGCCCAAGCGAATGCTCGACAAGGTGCTGGCCGATCGCTTCGATATCCCGGTTCGAAAATAGGCGGGCGCGCGAGCGCTGGTGAAACCGGTTTCGGGCCGCCCCGCGCGGCGCTATGATGGGCTATGGCCCATTTCAGACCCCGCGCCGAGCTTGCGACCCATGAGGTCGTCAACCAGCCCCCGCCATTTGAGAACGTCAATCTCTTCTCGAGCGACCGCGCCCTGCAGGACGCCGTTGCGAAGAATGGAGGAGGCGCTCATTCGAAGCACCTCACTGCATTCGGCGCGGACGTCGGCGCAGCGCAGACAATCGACTGGAGCCGCCTCGCCAATAAAAATCCGCCGCAGCTCGTCAGCTTCGACCGCTATGGCCAGCGCCTCGACGAGGTCGAATTCCACCCCGCCTATCATGAGCTGATGCGGCTCGGCCTTGAGGCCGGGGTCGCCGGCGCCGCCTGGCGCGAGAGCCAAGCGGGCCACGTCCTGCACGCCGCGCTCCTCTACCTGATGGGCGAAGCCGACGGCGGGGTCTGCTGCCCGATGTCCATGACTTACGCGGTGACGCCGGCCCTGCGCGCCGAGCCGGCTGTGGCGGCCGAATGGGAGCCGCGGGTGACGGCGCTTCGCTATGATCAGCGTTTTCTTCCGCCCGCGGAGAAAAACGCCGCCACCATGGGCATGGCCATGACGGAGAAACAGGGTGGCTCTGATATTCGCGCCAATCAGACGACGGCGCGCCCCATTGGCGGCGACGAATTCGAGCTGACGGGGCACAAATGGTTTTGCTCCGCGCCGATGTCAGACGCTTTCTTAACGCTCGCGCGCACTGACTCCGGGATCACCTGTTTTCTCGTTCCGCGCTGGCGCCCCGACGGAACGCGCAATGCGTTTCATATCATGCGGCTCAAGGACAAGATGGGCGACCGGTCAAACGCGTCTTCCGAAATCGAATATCACGGCGCCTGGGCGCGGCGCGTCGGCGAGGAAGGTCGCGGCGTCAAGACCATCATCGAGATGGTGATGCACACGCGCCTTGATTGCATCGTCGGCTCCGCGGCCGGCATGCGCGCCGCCCTCGCCCAAGCGATCTGGCACGCCCAGCACCGGACCGCCTTCCAGAAAAAACTCATCGACCAGCCGGCGATGCAAGGCGTGCTCGCCGATCTCGCCATAGAGACCGAAGCCGCGACCGCGCTCGCCTTCCGCATTGCGCGCAGCTTCGATGCGCGTGCGGATGATCCCCAGGAAGCGGCCTTTGCAAGGCTCGCCACGCCGATCGCAAAATTCTGGGTCTGCAAACGCCAGCCCGGCGTTGTCTACGAAGCCTTGGAATGTCTCGGCGGCGCCGGCTTTATTGAGGAAGGCCCGATGGCGAAGCTCTTCCGCGCCTCGCCCTTGAACGCAATCTGGGAGGGCTCGGGCAATGTCATCGCGCTAGACGTCTTGCGCGCCATGGCCCGCGAGCCTGAGGCCGTCGATGCGGTGCGGGCCGAACTCGCGAATGCAAAAGGCGCCGATCCGCGTCTCGACCGTCAGATCGCGGCGCTCGACGATTGGTTCAAACCGGGCCGGCTGTCAGAGGCGAGCGCGCGGGGTTTCTGCGAAGAGGCGGCGCTGGCGCTCGCCGGCGCGGCTCTGGCTAAGACCGCGCCCGGCGCGACCCTCAGCGCCTTTTGCGAAAGCCGGCTCGACCGCGACGCGCGCGCGCTCGGCCTTGGCGGCGCCATCCGCGACGAAGCGAAGGCCCGCGCGATCATCGAGCGCGCCGCTCCAGCCTGATATATCGAATTACCGCATCTCAACGAAAAACCGCCCGCCTTTTTGATTTGGGGGAAGGCGGACGGTTTCCGTTTCGAAGAGACTGCAGACCGCTGAGTAAATGCCACTCATGGGGAAAACGCAAATTAAGTTTTCATAAAGAACGCCGCCGCAAGGCGATCCTTGCGGCGGCGTCATCGATGTTGCAGGCGCGAAACGCAGTTGCAAAAACGTAAGCAAACCCTCGCGAGATCCGGCCCCCGTAACGCAGGAAAGCGTTTCGAGAACTGGCCCCAATACGCGATCAGCGTTTCGAGAACTGGAACGACCGGCGGGCTTTCTTGCGGCCGTATTTCTTGCGTTCGACGACGCGCGCGTCGCGGGTGAGGAACCCGCCTTTTTTCAGAACGCCCCGCAACGCCGGCTCGTAGAAGGTGAGCGCGCGCGAAATGCCGTGGCGCACCGCGCCCGCCTGACCGGAGGGACCCGAACCCGTCACGGTGCAGACGACATCGAACTGATCGTTCCGTTCGGCGGCGACTAGCGGCTGTTTGATGATCATCTGCAAAACCGGACGGCCGAAATACTCCGTGTGGTCCTTGCCATTGACGGTGATGCGGCCTGCGCCCGGCTTGATCCACACGCGCGCGACGGCGGTCTTGCGTTTGCCGGTGGCGTAGGAACGCCCCTGCCCGTCGATCTTCGGCTCGCGCAGCGTTTCTTCCTCAACCGGCGTGTCGACAACGCCGGCTTCCGCGGCGACGTCTTTTAAGTCTTCAAGCGATGTTGCGCTCATGGGTTCAGCGCTCCCTTACATTCTTTGAATTCATGGCGGCGACGTCGAGCTTCACGGGGCTTTGCGCCTCATGCGGATGTTCCGGCCCGGCGTAGATTTTAAGGCCCGTCATTTGCTTGCGCGAAAGCGGGGAATCTTTCGGCATCATCCGCTCCACCGCTTTCATCAAGACGCGCTCGGGATGGGCGCCGCCGATGATTTTCTCCATCGTGCGTTCCTTGATCCCGCCGGGATAGCCGGTGTGCCAGTAGAATTTCTTGTCGGCCATCTTGTTGCCGGTGAAGACGACCTTCTCGGCGTTCACAACGACAACATGGTCGCCCATGTCGACATGGGGCGTGTAATCGGCCCGGTGCTTGCCGCGCAGGCGCGTCGCGATCAGCGAGGCGAGCCGGCCGACAACGAGGCCCTCGGCGTCGATCAGGGTCCAGCCCTTCTCCGCATCCGCCGGTTTCATGGCGTAGGTCTTCATCTTCAAACCTTCATCTCGTTTAGGGGCGCAAAGGCGCGCCCGCTCGAAAGAGCGCGCGATGTACCGGGCCCTTCTCCTTGCGTCAACAGCTTTCGATAAAGCTTATTGAAAACAGGTGCATATTTGTGTGGTAATAAAATACCGCAATATTGCCTTTCAGCGCGGCGTCGCCAGAACGCCTGTTGACCCCGCCCCTCGGCCATTAGACAAGGGCCGCCGAATATCGCCGCAAAACGAGGGAGACAAAGACGATGGGGGCAGCCAGCAAATTGACAGGTCGCAAGGCGATCATCGCCGCCGCGTCCCTTCTAGCCCTCGCCGCCTGCGGCGACATCGGCGCGCCGTCAGAACCCCCGGCGCCGCCGCCTGAGGCGGTCGGCGTCTTTGCGAGCGACGAGCTGGCGGACCTCGCCTCGGGGCCCAACGACATTGCTTTCTGGATCCACCCCAATGTCGCTTTCGCCTCGACGATGATCACCGCGGGAGCGAACGGGATCGCCGCCTATAACATCGAAGATCTGTCGGAAGTCGCGCGCGACAGCAGCGACGCCTACGCCAATATCGAGGTTTCCTATTTCGGCTTCGGGCCGGAGGCGGCCGGCGTTGTCGCCGCGTTGACCGAGGCGGGCGACCGCGTCCGCTTCTTCGGCGTTGAAAACGCTACGCGCCAGCTGATCGCGCTTGAAGGGGGACCGGAACTCGCCGTCAACGCCAGGACGATCTGTCTCGGGCGCGCCGTCGGCGACGCCGCGCCAACACTCGTTACGATGGGCGGCGGCGAACTCGCCATCTATTCCCTCGACTTCGACATGTCGGCGCCCTCCCCCGCCATCGCTGTTGCGGAAGGCCCGCGCCTTTCAGTGAGCGCGAATGCAAGCGCCTGCGCGATCGGCGCCGACGGCGCGATTTTCATCGCCGAAGCGACGTCCCCGGACATTTACAAGCTCGACGCCGCTAACGACATTTCCGCGCCCTTCGCGACGACGCGGCGCGCAGGCGGCGACGCCCTCGCCGCATTGCCAGGCGAGACCGGCGCCAGTCTCGTCGCCGCGCTCGATACGGACGAAAATGTCGTCTCCATTCTTGATGCTGGCGACGGGTCGCTTCTGGGCGCGGTCACGATCGCCGGCACCGCCGATATCGACGGGGTCGCGATCGCGAGCGCCATGGGCGCGACGGCGGCCAATCTCGGCTCGCTCTATCGCGACGGCGCGGTGGCGCTGGCGGTTGAGGGCCAAGACGGCGAAGCCTCCGCCGTGCGGTTGATCCCGTTCAGCGGCGTTCTGAATGCGCTGGCGGCGGAGGGCTTTGCGCCCGCCAATCCGCGCGGCGAGCGGCCAGCGCTCACGATCGACGACGGGCTGATCATCGCCCCGCCGGCGCTTGGCGTCTCGCCCGATCCGGCCCCGAATGAGAGCGGCGAATAGAAGGCTCAGCCGCGGGCCTTAGGCCCCGTCGCGCCATGGGCCGCATAAAGCGCGCAGCCGAGCAGCAGCACCGCCCCGCCCTGGTGCAACAGACCGAGCCCGATGGGCGCGGCGGCGATGACGGTCCAGATCCCGAGCAGCACTTGCAAGCCGACGACGAAAAGGATCGCCGTCGCGCGGTCCTGTAAGGCGGTCTTGCGCGCAGCGAAATAAAACCAGACAGCGGCGCCGGCTATGAGATAGGCGCCGATGCGGTGATTGAACTGCACCGCGGCCGCCGTCTCGAAGAGATCATTGAGCCGGGGCGCGCCGGCGAAATAGCCCTCAGGGAAAAATCGTCCGTCCATCAACGGCCAGCTGTTGAAGTCAGCGCCTGCGCGCAGCCCCGCAACAAATGCGCCGAGAATGATCTGGGCGTAGATCGCAAGACTTAAGCCCAGCGCAGCCGGAAGAAGTGCGCGCGGGCCTTTCGGTTTTTCCTCCGGCCACAGATCAAGCGCGAGCCAGAACATCGCCGCAAAGAGCAGGATCGCCAGGCCCAAATGCGCGGCCAGCCGGTACTGGCTGACATCGACGCGGTCGACGAGACCGGAAGCGACCATCCACCAGCCGAGCGCGCCTTGCATTCCGCCCAGAATAAACAATCCGCCGAGTTTCCAGGCGAGGCGCCCGCGCACGCGGCCCGTCAGCGCGAACGCCGCAAACGGAACCAGAAACGCAACGCCGATGAGCCGACCCAGAAACCGGTGGCCCCATTCCCACCAATAGATCACCTTAAACTCGGCGAGGCTCATCCCGGCGTTGACTTGCGTGTATTCGGGAATGGTCTTGTATTTTTCAAATTCCGAAAGCCAGCCGGCCTCGCTCAACGGCGGCACGGCGCCGGTGACGGGGCGCCATTCGGTGATCGAAAGGCCGGAATCAGTGAGCCGCGTCGCGCCGCCGACGAGCACCATCAGCGCGACAAGCGCGCACATGGCGAAGAGCCAAATGGCGACGGGCTTTAGGGAGGCCGGTGCGGCGCTTTGCGCGATGCTTGTGTTGCTGGTAATGGCCATAATGCGAGGGAGGTCTTAGCCGATCCCACGCCCTTTCGCCCTTGCGACCCCGCGTCGCGCCGCCCGGAAACGCTTAATCCATGTCGCCGCGCCTTAAAAAACTGATCGCGATGATCGTCCTGTTGCCGTCGATCACCGTCTATTTCTTCGCCGCCGCGGCGCTTGGCGAGCGGGTGCCCGCGATCACGATCCTGCAGGTTTTCTATTACATCATCGCCGGCATCGCCTGGGCGCTGCCCGTTCGCTATCTCATCATGTGGGCGAACGCAGAGCCCGCACCGAAGCAAGACGGCGGCTAGTCCCGCACGTCAATCCGCGCGGCAATTATACTGGTTCCATTCGGGCAGTTCGGAACAGGGTTGCATCTGATCGCCGGGATTGTAGATCCGGAACACCGCCGCCAGCGCCATGGCGAGCGCGACGATCGCAATCAGGAGAACAAGGTTCTGGCGCTCGCGCGACATCATGTCAGGGCGCTGCGACGGCCCGCCCTCGCCATTGAAAGAGCGCCGCGGGGGTTCGAGGGTCGGCGGATCGCCGCCCGGCTGCGCCCGCTGGCCGGGATGCTGGAATGAGGGCGTCGCCGTGTCCGGCGCGACATAGTCGGCGCTGCGGGTCTTGTCAGCAGACGGATGAGCCGACGCCGACCGGTTGTCCGCCGGAACGCCATCGGGAAGCGATTTTTCGTCAGCCATGGTAAAACCCCTCAACACGCAACCGCGAGAACTGCATTATAACGCATACCGGCGCCAAATGGCGACCCGGCCCTTGGGGACTGATTTTGCGGGGAAAATGGTGTGCAGCGACTGGCGCATCGACAACATGCGGCCCATCGCGCACGTTTACATTCCGGACGCCAATGACTGAATACTGGCAGTGGCGGCCAGCAGGAGTCCAAACAAAATCAAGCGCCTGTTTCCATTTTTTCCGCGCAACATCGCAAAATTAATCGCGAAAAGCAGGGACAACAAAGGGCGTCATTTCTTATAGGTTCCGACACGCCTCACCCGGCGATTTCGCCCGGCAAATCTTTGCCCCCCTGAGCCATTCGCACATGCTCGTTACGGCCAACCGATCGATCCATCCGACATGCTTTTACTGGAAGGCACATTGGACGGCGACGACGTCGCATACATTCAGTCTTGCGATCGAAAATGGGTGCTCAAGGACGAGATGGATGTCTTGGAATGCCGGCGGGCCTGACTTCTGCCGAAAAAGCCGACGCTCAGGAAGCAGCCTGGAGCGGTTTTTCGCTGGCATGCTGTCCGTGATTCGCATTGCGCATACGTTTGCGCTTTGTCGACGGCCACTGATCGAGCTCGACGCTTTCACGAATGTCGCGGCATGTTTCGACAATTCGCTCGAGCGCTTCGTCGTCCAGAGCGCAGTTAACGGAAAGCCGCAACAGCGATCGATTCTGCGGCGTCGCCGGCGCGCAGAAGACGGCGCCGAAGATATCGCGATCTTCAAGCGCGTCGCGTAATTGCATGCTTCTGCTTTCCGGCCCGGCTTCAAGCGCAATAACTTGTGAATTTGTGTCATCGACATTGTAGCCGAGCTCGCTCAATCGCCGGCGGAGAAACCTAGCGTTTTTCCACATTCGGTCGCGCCGCCATTTTTCACGTTTGATGACTTCGAGGGTTGCGGAGAGGCACGCAATTTCCTGCGGCATCAGCGGAGCGCTGTGCGTCATTGAGGGGGCGAGGTTGCGGAAGTGCTCCATCACGCGCGCGGGGCCGCCGACAAATCCCGCGCGGGTCGCGAACGCCTTGGAAAGGCTCGCTGTGCAATAATGACTCCGCTCAGTGAGCCCGAGGCTCGCAATCAATCCTTCGCCGCGGTCGCCGTAAACTCCGATGGAGTGGCTCTCATCGACCACAGTGACGCACTCATGGCGCTCCGCCGCCCCAATCATCTCTTGCAACGGACAGACGGTGCCGTCGGCGCTGTAAACGGCGTCCATGACGACAATTCCGGGACCATAACGTTCCGCCTGTTTTACAAAGCTTTCGGGCCGGTTGTGCCGGAAGGTGCGAATCGGCGCGCCTGATGCGCGCGCGCCGTCCCAGAGAGAGGCGTGCACGGAAATGTCGAGGTAAATCGGCGTCTGCGGATCCCCTAGCAAACGCAACAAATCGACATTCGCACACCAGCCGGATTGACACAGAACGAGATCTTGGACCCCGATCAGATTGGCCAGATCGTCTTCGACTTCGCGGCGCAAGGCCTCAATATCGAAGGTGGAGGAGGCGCCCCAGACCGCATTGCGACCCGCTTGCAGGGCGTCAATTTGTGAGCGGACTATTTTCGGATGCCCGGCGAGAGACAGATAATCATTACTCCAAAGCTCGATGGCGCCGTCGCCCGGCGGTTTGCCGCGTAACGGATGGCCATTTTCAATGCGCTCCAGATACTTATCGACTCGCGCGGTAAGCGCCGGCAGTTCGGTAAAGGGCGTTGCGTTGCGAAGAATTTTGACATCGCCGGCGACATCTTTCGTGGTGCGGTCAAACTGCAGCAGAAGGCTCGGCAGAAAGAGGAAGTCTGCGATCAGCGCGAAACCAAGCACAATTGCAGTCAGCATGCCGAGCGTGCTCGTCACCTTGAAGCCTGACATCGCGAGGACGGAAAAACCGACGACAAGAACAAGCGTCGTCACGGTCAGCGCCGTTCCGACCGAACGAAACGCGTAAAGGATTGCTTCCTGTGGCGTCTTGCCGAGCTCGCGTCGACCGCGGAGATACTTTGAGAGGAAATGGATAGTATCATCAACGACGATGCCGAAAGTCATTGCGCCAACGACAGAAACCGGCACGCCGGCTTCGCCGACCGTAAAGCCCCAGAAGCCAAATCCCATAATTGCGGGCACAAAATTGGGAACGAGACTTGCGACGCCGATCGGTATGCTGCGCAACGCAAAGACGAGAATACCGGAGATCAGCAAGAGCGCGAGACCAGTGCTGAATATCATAGCACGGATGTTATTTTCTGAGAGATAGGCGAACATGAGCGACAGGCCGGTTCCTTTCGCCGGCGGCTCGGAAACGCTATTTTCGGCGAGCCAACCATCAATGCGCTTGGCCAATGGCTGTAACTCTTTCGACGGCAAGTTCTTGCCATCGCGGTTGAGGATGACCGTCACCCGCGTCGCCGATCGATCGACGACAATGCGGTCGTTCAAATCAAGGCCAAAGGGAAGCGACAGCTCGTAAAGGAGCAGATACTGGGCCGCAAGCTCACGGTTCTCCGGCAACGCGTAAGCGGCTGCATCGCCTTCATTAAGATCGCGGTTCAGCCGCTTCATGACGTCGCTCAGGGACTGAACGTTGACGACGTCGGGTTGGCCGCGCAGCCAGTCGGTAAAGGCTTCAAGGTGTTCGAGATAGGAGGGCTCGAAAATGCCATCCTCGCCTTCGCTTGGAACGGAATACTCAAGTATGTCGATGCCGGTCAGATTTTCGAGAATGAAATTCGTATCGCGGTTAAACTCATAACGTTCGTCGAAATATCCGATCCAATCGTCATTGAGTTCGATACGCGATATGCCGGAGCCTAACCCGACGATCACGAGCAGCATTGACCAGAAGACAGCTCTGCGCCGCGATACGACGACGCTGCCGAGCCACATGAGAAGTCGCTGGCCGCGAACACGTTTTTTCGGCTTGCTGATCTTAACGACGCTGAGATAGGCGGGCAAAAATGTGAAAGACAAGATCAAAGCGGCGGTGACGCCTGTGGCGACAATATTGCCGAGATCGTGAAAAGGCGGCGCGTCGCTGCCATTCATGCTCAGAAAGCCAATGGCGCTGGTGAGGCTTGTCAGCACGATTGGCGCCAGATTGAACTCAAGCGCGTTGCCGATCGCCTCTTCTTTCGACCAGCCAACGCCGTAATCACTTAAAAATTTCGTCGCCATATGCACGCCGTAGGCGAGCGCGATTGTGAATATGACGAGCGGCGCTGACGACGATCCGGCATTGATGACGACGCCGTTCCAGCCAGCCGCGCCCATGGCGACGCCTGACGACAAGGCCGCGAGCAGTATGATCGCGGAGACCGCTGCGAACGATCGAAACATCGCAGTCATTAAAATGGCGATGGCGACCAGCATCAGAGGCGCGAGTGTTTTGAGATCCTGTTGGCTCGCCTCATCGAAGGCGGACATCAGCATGATATTGCCGGTCATGTGGATGTTGATGTCCGGGTTCTCAGCTTCAACTTCCGCCCGAAATGCGCGCAAAGCGGCGACAAGGCTGCGAATCGCCTCGGGGTTTTCCGCATTCAGCTGGAAATTCGCCGCGATGCCAGCAACTTCGCCATCGCGCGAAACCAACAGGCCGGTCAGGGCAGGCTCCGAGAGCGAAAAATCGCGGATCCGATCAATATTCTCCCGGTCGAGAACCGCGTTTCTCGCCACCAGGTCCCTGACAATCAGCTCATCGCCATTGGCTTCGGAATATTGATAGTTTGCAAGGGAATCAATTCGTGAAACGTAAGGTTTCGTCCACAACTCATCGGTCATGCGCCGTAACAAGTCGAGCCGCTCGGCGGTGAACATCTCGCCGGTATCGCCGGAGACGGCAATCAGAACGTCATTGTTTTCGCGATATGTCGCCTCGAGGGTCTCAAACGCCTTCAGGTCCGGATTGGCGGGCCCGAAGAAGACGCGGTTGTCGGGCGTTGTCCGCAGGTGCATGGCGCCGGCGCCGATCGCCGCGCAGATCGCGACAGCGGCGATGATCACAAACCATCGGTATCGCAAAATCCATTCCGCGTAACTCTCGACTATCCTGTTGAGCGACATCACGATGCAGCGCTCCGCTTCGACAACACATCACCACAAATGGCGACCACGCGGTGAATTTCGTCGGTGCTGATCGCTGAGTTCGCCGCCAAGCGCACATACGCTGAATTCGGCGCATTCGGCGATGGCGCGATAACAGATGTCTTGAGTTGGCGTTGCGCAAGTTCGGCGCGCAGTGCTTCCGCCTCCGCGAGAGATCCATTGAAAACCGGCATGAGCTGCGAGCCATCGGCATCAATTCCGAAGCCCGCCACACGCAGACCCGCGCGCAGCGCTTTGGTGTTGCCGCGCAACCGGTCACGGCGCCAGTCCTCTTCCTGGACGACATCAAGCGCCGCGGCGAGCCCGGCGATTTCATATTGCAGGACGGCGGAGCTAAAAATCGCAGGCCGCGACTCATATCGGAAGAAATCGACAATGCGCGCCGGGCCAGCGACCATGCCCGCACGCGTTCCCATTGCTTTCGACAGGCTGAAAAGCCGATAGTTGACTCTGTCCGCGAGACCAAGCGCTGAAACCAATCCTTCGCCATGGCGGCCAAAGACGCCAATCGAATGAGTTTCATCGACGGCCATTTCGCAGCCCTCCGACTTCGCGAGACGGGCGAGGCTGGCTAGCGGGGCGATTGAGCCGTCACCCGGATAGACAGATGAAACGACGACGACCCCTGGTCCGTGCGTCTTTAATAGTCGCTCAAGATCGGACGGATCATTGTGGCGGACGGCGTGCACAATCGCGCCCGCGCTTGTTGCGCCGTCCCAGACGCCGGCGTGAACATGTTCATCAAGATAGACGTGGGTTTTCTCATCCGTGACCGCCTGCATCAATCCGACATTCGCGCACCATCCGGACTGACACAAAACGGCGTCTTCCGCGCTCAGAAAGGCGGCGAATTTCCGCTCCACGGCGCGTTGCATCGTAGAATCAGTAAGAAAGGCAGCCGACATATAGATGTTGCCGCAATCACCCTTCAATTCGCCTATCGCTGCGTCAGCGATGGCTGCATGTCCGCGCAGGCGCAAATAATCCGTACAGCTTAGGTCAATTTCTTCGCCTTCTATCGCACTGCAAGGCGTGCGAAGAGCGGCGATCGCGCCCTGCGCCGCATCAATGCGCCGGGTCAACGACGCCGTCTCGCCCCGCCTGCGAGGGCGCGCCACTGCGGTCGACACTGTTTCAGGCGTTGTTTGTACCATCGATAGGGCCCTGTCGCTCATGCGTGGACGCGACCGGCCGGAAGCGTTACTACCGCCGTCGTGCCAATGCTTGGTTCGCTTTCGAGGCGCAACTCGCCGCCGTGGAGTTGCACCAGCGCCTTCACGATTGGCAGGCCGAGGCCGGCGCCCTCGCTTTGACGCGCCAGGGACGCGTCCGATTGGCCAAACGGCGCTAAGGCGGTTGGAATCTCCTCCGGAGCCATCCCAATTCCGTTGTCGCGAACAATGAACAAGACATCTCGACTGATCGCATACTTAACATCGACGGTGACGACGCCGCCCAGCGGCGTGAATTTGACAGCGTTTGAAAGCAGGCCCGAAAGAATGCGTTTCAGATGACTGCGATCCGCGATGATCTCAGCTGGTCGATCCGGAGTTTGCGTAAAGCTTACCGATACGCCAGACTTTTCGGCGTTGTCCCTGACGAGGCGGACCGCAGCCCGGACGATGCCGTCGATTTCGACGACCTCCTCGGTAAGACTTGCGTCTCCTGTTTCAAGCTTTGACATTTCGAGAATGTCGTTAACAAGCTCCAAGAGTCGCGCGCCGCTCTGATGAATATTGCGGGCGTAGGCGATACGATCGTCGGCGCCTAACGCCTCGTCGTTATCTGCGAGGATTTGTGAAAAGCCGTTTATCGCGTTAAGCGGCGTCCGCAATTCATGACTCATATTGGCGACGAACTCAGACTGCGTGAGCTTCGACGTTTCAGCGGCCTCGCGTGCGGCTTCGAGGTCTGTGTTGAGACGCGCGCGCTCTGCATAAAGGCGCATCGGTTCGGCGGCCGCGAGCACTGCGCCCCAGAGAAAAATACCGGCTATTGTAAACACGACGACAGGGTTCGCATCTGCGCGCAACAAAACGCTCACAACGCCAACCAGGAAGGCGAGCGTCAAGTAAAGGATCGCCGCCGGCGCATAACGGGCCGCCGACGCGCCGCCGGCGGCGGCGACGATGCTGATAGCGAAAACGAGGATCATGGCGTTTGCGCCGGCGCTGGCCGGCCACATGTACCACAAGCCGCTCGCCCATAACCCGCCTGCGAGCCCTGACAATAGGCTCGCCGCCAGTCCCAATTCGCCGAACCGGTCGATTGAGGGTTTCGTGCGGACGACGTAGAGTTGCAACAATCCGCGCAGGAAAGCGCACGTCGAGACAAGCATCATCCACGCCAGGATGTTCTGCTCGCTGACCTCCCGCCAGAGTATGACGGCGACAACGAGAGCGGCGACCGGCTCAAGAAAAAGCGCGGCGCGATTTTGATGTAAAAAGTCGGCGACGCGTTCAAGCTGCTCGCGCGACTGGGCGGCTCCCACGCTTCCGAACGTATTCGCGAACGCCATTCATAAGCCCCGTAGCTGCCTCCGCGCCCGTCCCCCGTCGCCGGCGTGGATCCGGCCTGGCGTCAATTCAAGGTAGATTGCGCAATCTTCATTAAGAAACGCCTACTTCACTGCGGCGCCGACATGTTGATAAGTCTCACGATTGATAAGGCGCTAATTGGTTAATATGGACGCAGACCAAAATGAAAACGCCGAAAATGGCTTGGATAAATAAAGTTGATGAGAGGTTTACTGGCGAGACGACCGCCGCTTGACGTGAGCGCGCTCCTTGTCGTCGGCTCAACCGACCAGCGCCGATAATGCATCAGGCCGCGACCTTCACGTCTTTCGTTGCGGCAAGCTTATCATGATCTCTGTCTGCCGGCCGCTGGCGGCGCGGATCGAGAGGCCCCCTTTGAAGGACTGGATTGCGCGGCGCACATAACGAAGCGCCGGCCCGGTGCCGCTTTCAGCATTCAAGATCTCTTCGCCGTCAAAAAAGCGCGCGGATCGATCGCTGACGAAGGCTGCGCCGCTGGTCTCGGCAATCAGTAAAACGTTTCGTTTCGGGCCTGGCGCCAGTGTTATGCAAACCTCGCCTCTTCCGTGACGGGATATAGACAGCAATGCGTTTTTCAAAAGCGATAAGACGACGTAAATCATGGCGCTTTCAGACCCGTAGAAACTGAAGTCACTGGTGAGTTGCGCTTTCACAAGTTTTCGCTCTTTCTCTGACAGAAAGGGGTAACGCGCAATCGCTGCGCGAACGCAATCAGCCATAGAAAAGACGCTGAACTCGGCCTCGTTGATCTCGACCCCGCCGGAGTTGCGCAAAAGCATTTCAACAATCGTGTTGGCCTGCAAAGTCTCGCCCTGCAGCCGGTCAAGGCAATGGCGCAAAATAGTGCGATGCGCTTGCGGAATATCCTCAACCGCGAGGCCCCGCGCTTCCGCCGCCTCATATGTCTTTAATAACAGCGGCAGATACTGACTGAGGCTAATGGTGCTCGTCCGAATGCCGAGAAGCGGCGACCGGAGCTCGTGCGACAAGTTTCGCCCAGCAGTCAGCATGGCGTCCATGCGCTCCTGGCGCAGCATTTCGGTTCGATAACCGAACACGGTACCGACAATCAGTACAAAGAACACAATCGGCATGAGTTGCAGATAAACCGTCGGATCGCTGACCTCATTTCCCGAAACTGCAAAGGCGATCCAGCCAAGCGCCATGCCAAGCGCCGTTAGAGAAATGAGATTAAGCCAGTCCACAAGTATCACCAATAGAAACAGCGCAGAGATAAAGGACGCAAGCCAAACGGCCGTGAAATCGTTTTTCAGGGTCATGTAAGTGAAGAAGAATGGCAGCACATAAATAACGGTCGCATACCAATAATAGGGCGCGAAGCGGCGGAGGCTTTGCGGCCAGGTGTTCCAGAAAACTAGCGGCAGGCACAGGGCGGCGCCAATCAGCCTAAGGGTCAGGTTTTCGTAAGGCTGGGGAAACAAATCGTTCCAGATGAAGTAGTAGAGCGGCATCCCGACCGCACCGCAAAGGCTGATTGCGATCAGATTGCGTTCTACCAGATGAAAGCCGCGGCCGATAAATCGGTCAAGCATACCGGGCCAGGCCGTCCGCCCCTCGCCGCGCCCATTTTGAGCTTGAACGATCGCCATGAGATCACGCCTTTTCGGCGGAACATCGCTTGGCGCTACTAATATTATCCTAACGAATTGGAACAGCGCCTAGTCAGTTTTGTCGATTAGGGTACTGCTGCGCCATAACAGAGTTGGGGCCACATGCAGAGGCGGACATCAAGAAGCTTGGCCGCAATGAATTCGCTTCCCCAAAGGCTTTTAGCTTTTGGAATTATATTAGGTGAGTTTCCAAAGTGCGGGTGCGAAATTCGGGAAAGACGAAAAGCGTCGGGCCATGGACATTCGCCGGACGTTTAGTGTGGAAATGGATCTCGGGTCCGCAACAAAAGTAGAGCGCGCCTTAATGATGGCCAACGACCTCGACAGCGACAGCGCGCTTGACCGGACATACGCCCCGGTCACGCTTGAGAAGGCGAAACAGACAC
Source organism: Pseudomonadota bacterium (assembly GCA_039819305.1). Lineage (GTDB taxonomy): Bacteria > Pseudomonadota > Alphaproteobacteria > Caulobacterales > Parvularculaceae > Hyphococcus. The sequence continues at coordinate 1,657 of JBCBSE010000029.1, read as the reverse complement.
TTAATAAGCGGGCGGCTGGACAATGCCTCAGGGCTCAATTCGGCGAACAGGATCGGGACAGGATTCCCACCGGTGGGAAAGCACAGCGGTAATGGATTCCCATCGCGTTTTTTGGGAGATTTGCAATCCATTGTTTTTACCGAGAAAACTGGCAGGGGCGGAGGGACTCGAACCCCCGGCCCTCGGTTTTGGAGACCGATGCTCTACCAACTGAGCTACACCCCTAGGCCGGAGCATCGAATTAAGGGGCAATGGGCGGCTTCGCAAGGGAAAGCGGCCGCGGGGCCGAAAGTTTTCAGGCCCTGATCCAGTCAAGAAGCGTCTCCGCGGCCCGCTCGGCCGCCGGCGGACCGCCGACGCCGAGGGCCGGCAGCGCTTCGGTAAAACCGGCGCGCTGCGCGCGGGCGGCGGGCCCGTCAGCGATCAACGGGCGCAGAGCCTCAGCCAGCGTGCCCGCCGTGCAATCTTCCTGCAGGCGTTCGGGAATAATCTCGCGCCCGGCCGCGATGTTGACGAGGCAGACATGGGGCGTCGTGATCACCGACCGCGCCCACATCGCGGTCAACGGGTGGACGCGGTAGGCGACGACCATGGGCGCGCCGGCGATGGCGAGCTCTGTCGAGATCGTGCCGGAGGCGACGAGGCCCGCGTCCGCCGCGCGGAAGGCCGCGGTCTTTTCGGTCGCTTCAATGAAGAGCGGTTTTGAATCCCAGTCGGCGAAGGCGGCCTCGACCATGGCGCGCCTGCCCGGCGCGACGGGGATGGCGACGGCGAGGTTCGGATGTTCGCCGCGCAGCGCATCAAGGCACGCGCGAAAGACGGGCGCGTGGCGGGCGATCTCGCCGGCGCGACTGCCCGGCGCCGCAATGATGAGCAGCCCATCGCCGATCCCATGGGCGGTGCGAAACGCCTCGCCGCTTTCCGTCGCGCCCGACAGCGCCTGGAAGCCCGGATGGCCGACGGCGAAAGTCTTGAGCCCCGCGTCCTCGAAATAGGGCGTCTCGAAATCGAATAAAGTCAGCATGCCATCGAACAGGCGCGCCGCCGTCTCCGTGCGCTTGGGGCGCGAGGCCCAGACCTGCGGCGCGACGAATTTGTAGCGCTTTGTTTCCGGCGACGCGACGCGCAGGCGCTTCGCGGCCATTTTGGAGAACGTCCAGCTGTCGATGAAGATGGCGGCGGCGGGCCGTTCCATCGCGGCGAGCTGCGCAAGGGCGCCCGCGCCGGCCAACGCGGCGGGGATTGCGCGCGCGGCGGCGACAGGGCCGATGACGGCGAGCGGCGCCGTATCGAAGATGCTTTGCAGGCCCTCGCCGGCCATCGCCTCGCCGCCGCAGCCGATGATCTCGATTTCGGGCTGGCGCGCCCTCAGCGCCCTAATCAACGCCGCGCCCAACGCATCGCCCGAAGGCTCGACGGCGCTGAAGAGAAGCTTGAGGCGCTCACTCACTGCGCAGCCAGATCGTCGCGCGTCAATCCGTAGAGAAACAAACCGTGATCATCCGCCAGCGCGCGCGCCTCGTCGCGGGCGATGACGAGCGCCCGAAGCCGGGTCAGGAGCTGCGTGTCGATCTCCCCGTTATCGGACCTCAGACCATCCGCAAGGCGGGCGAGGCGGGGCTCGCCGGCGTCGCCGTCGAGGCCGGCCGGGCCCTCG
>JBCBSE010000028.1:0-40014 GCA_039819305.1 Pseudomonadota bacterium | reverse complement strand
GGAATCCTTCGTCGAGGTGAAGGTAATCTGTCCGAGCTCTTCCGAGGCTTTCACGGGCACGGCATCATGAACGGTGTTCGTAGTCGTTTTCGGGCCCGTGAAAGCCTCGGAAGAGCTCGGACAGATTACCTTCACCTCGACGAAGGATTCCGACCTTGTCTGCGAATGCTATGACAAGGCGTTTTCCATCGCTTCGAAGGCCGCTGTCCTGTCGCCGGAATATCGCACCGGCTTTGAGCAGTGCCGCGCGCGCGCCGGCATCGACGGCGGCGACGCCTGGACAGCTGGATGGACCGCGCGTCTGGACTCCCGCCCCTATGAGGCGAGCTGCAAAGCCTATAAGCGCCGGCGCTCTTAAACGCGCGAGCGCCTCAACCCTCATAAGTGAACGGGCGCGACAACAAGTCTGCAATCACTTCGTCGACGGATTTGTCCCCGCTGACCAGACCCGTAACAGCGCCGCAGACCGGCATTTCGACGCCGGCTTTTTTCGCCAGCGCCATCACCGCCGGCGCAGTCTGAACCCCTTCTGCGACAGAGCGGCGCTCGGCGAGTATGGCCTTGAGCGTCTTGCCCTCGCCCAGCGCCATGCCGAGCGACATGTTGCGCGAGGTCGGCGAGGAGGCGGTGAGAATGAGATCGCCGAGCCCGGAGAGACCTGCCATCGTCGCCGCGCCGGCGCCGAGCGCGACGCCCAGACGCTGAAACTCGGCAAAGCCGCGCGCGATCAACGCGGCGCGCGCGCTGTCGCCCAGCTTTCGCCCGACCACGACGCCGGCGGCGATGGCGAGCACATTCTTGACTGCGCCGCCGAGCGCAGCACCGGTCAGATCATCGCTCAGATAAGGCCGGAAATGCGCGGCCCCGACGCTCGCCACCCATTTCGCGCCGAGATCCCGGTCGGCGCAAGCGAGGGTCACCGCTGTCGGCAGGCCGCGCGCGACATCATCGGCGAAACTCGGCCCGGACAACACCGCCAGGCGCGCCCGCGGCGCCACCTCGGCGACCATCTCCGTCATCAACAGGCCGGTGCGGGTTTCGACGCCTTTTGAGCAAATCGCCATCGGTGCGGTTTCGCCGGCGAAACGGGCGAGCTCACTGATAACGGCGCGGCTGTGTTGCACCGGCGCTGCCAACAAAAATGCGTCATGGCCGCCGGTCTCTGAAAGATTATCGGTTGCGGTAACGCCCTTGTTTAGGGAGACGCCTGGCAGAAAAGCCGTGTTTTCATTCTGCTTGTTGATTGCCTCGACAACCTCGCCCTCCCGCGCCCAGATCGTCGTCGCTGCGCCATTGCCGGCGCAAAGATTGGCGAGCGCCGTGCCCCAGGCGCCCCCGCCGATGACCGCAATCGAGGAAAAAGGAGATGCGTCAACCATGCCCGCTTGCGGAGTGATGATTTAACAAATTATACAATGTTCAGCGAACGCAAAGGGCTTATGCCGCTGGAAACTCTAGACGATACCGCCAAGCAGATCCTCTCGGCCGCCAGTCGCCGGTTTCTGCATTACGGCTTCAGGAAGACGACCATGTCGGAGATCGCCGAGGACTGCAACATGTCCACGGGCAATCTCTACCGGTATTTCCCCTCCAAGATGGATATCGCCGAAACCTTCGTGCGGGTCTTGCGACGGGAGACGAGCGACGCGCTTCGCGCCATCGCCGATGACGAAAACCTGCCGTCTGAGGAGAAACTGCGCCGGTTTTTCCGCCACAAGCTGAAAGTGGCGTATGACCGCTTCCACGACAATCAGAAGGCCTATGAACTGTCCCAGGAGCTGATCGCCGAACGGCCGAAATTCGCCGTGGAGTGGGAGCGCCATGAGGGGACCATTCTCGCCGACATTCTCGCCAAGGCGGAAGAGCGGGGCGATTTTCTGATTGGCGGCGCGCCTTCGGCCATCGCCCGCATCCTTCAGGATGCGGCGTATCGTTTCACCGGACCCGGCGTCATCCATGAAGGGGAACTGGACTTCCTGAAGCAGGAGCTGGACGGCGTTCTTGATCTTATTCTCGATGCATTCGCGTGCAGAACCCAGCAAAAACACGCCCGTACGTAGCGTGATACTCTAACAGTTTGACTGATCGCTTCATTCAAATGCCGGAATGATGCACGAGATTCAACCTGTTCGCATTCTTCAATAAGCCTATAGCATTGTTTTTAATAGGATTTCTGTTTTTAGAAGAACTCACGTCGATGTGAATATAAATAATGAACGTTTAGCGTTTCGTTCATTGACAATCGTTCAACGGCGTCCTATCTGCATCCTCGCAGCGAGGTGGCCCAGCCACCGAGCCGCCAAAAAACAGAAACGATTAGATCAGAATGAGGTTCGCTATGTCTTCACCTAAGGACGCCGCGGTCCAAGTAATCGCCACGTTGATTCTCGCCGCCATCGTCGGCGCCGGGTTCTATTTCGCGGCTGACTTCGCCACCCGCGGGGTCATCGCGTAACGCGGCCAAACCAACCCCTGCCGCAATGGCAATGTCCGCCCCCCTGTAGGACATGACCCTCCCCCCAGCCATTGCGGACCCCGAAGCGCGGAAGCTGAAAAGCTTCCGCGCTTTTCATTTGTTAGGCCCGCGGTCCTTTGCGCCCACTGCCCACGGCCATACCTTCCGGAACCGGCGCTAACGGCCAGCGCGCGCGGGGGGCGAAAGACAATGCTTCCGCCTTCGCCGGCGCTAGGCCGGCGAGCATGCGTTCGCCGCCGGCGAGCGCTATCATCGCCGCATTGTCGGTGCAGTATTTCGCGGGCGGCGCGACGAGACGCCAAGAGTTACGTGCGCATAATGCACTCAACTCCGCCTTGATGGCGCAATTAGCGGCCACCCCGCCAGCGACAACGAGGGTCTTACCGCTCGCGAAACGGGGTCCGACCGCCTTCATGGCTCGGGCTGTGCGGTCGGCCAGATGACGCGCCGCCGCCGCCTGGAATGACGCGGCGATGTCGGCGACGTCCTGACCGGTCATACCGGCGCCGCTGTCGGTCAGCCCTTCGATGACAAGCCGTATGGCCGTCTTCAGCCCTGAAAACGAGAAATCACAATTATCTTGCTTCGCCAATAGCTTAGGCAAGTCAAACCGGTCAGACCGCCCACCGACGGCGGCCGATTCAATCCTCGGCCCGCCGGGCTGGCCGAGGTCCAGCAGTTTTGCGGTTTTGTCGAAGGCCTCGCCGGCCGCGTCATCGATCGTCGATCCAAGTCGCCGGTACCGCCCAAGGGCCTCAACCTCAATGAGCTGGGTATGACCACCCGATATCAGCAACAGAAGGTAGGGAAAGTCGACCGGCTCGGTCAGCCTCGCCGACAGCGCATGGCCCTCAAGATGGTTGACCGGAATGAGAGGAATGTCCGCCGCAATGGCGATCGCCTTGCCAGCGGTCAGACCGACCATGACCCCGCCCACGAGGCCGGGACCGGCGGTGGCGGCGACGCCGCTCAAATCCGCGACGCCGAGACCCGCCTCTTTCAACGCACGCTCGATGACGAGGTCGAGACGCTCGACATGGCTGCGGGCGGCGATTTCTGGTACGACCCCGCCAAACGCGGCGTGATCGGCGAAATCGGTCCACACGACATTGGATAGAATTTTCGGTTCGCCGCCGGCCGCAACGCGCACCACCGCCGCCGCGGTGTCGTCGCAGCTGGTTTCTATGCCGAGAAGGGTTGCTGTTTGCATGGCGCGCAAAAACACTTGCGTCAGATTGGATCGATTTGGTCGTGACGGGCTTAGATAGAAGATCGGCGCGGGCGCGCAATAGGCGCCGGCCCGGGGCGACGCGTCAGGCGTTTGTTTTTAGCGCGAAACGAGCATCGCGATTTGTGGCGCATGCCTGTCGCAGTCGGGCTTTTCGCCCATGAAAGTCATCGTCACGCGGCCGCAGCCTGACGCCGACCGGTTCGCTGCTCAATGCCGCGCGCATGGTCTCGATCCGGTCATCTCGCCGCTTATGGAGGTCCGGCTCTACCGCGATGTTGCGCTTCCCGCAGGCGCCGGCGCCCTCGCCTTTACATCCGCCAACGGCGTTCGCGCCTTTGCCGCGCTCGTCGAGGATCGATCCTTGCGCGCCTTCTGCGTAGGCCGCGCGACGCGCGACGCGGCGAGAGAGGCGGGCTTTGATCAGGTAACGACCGCCGGCGGCGATGTCGCGGCCCTCGCCGCAGGCATTGACGAACACCGCTCCGAGGTCAGCGGCGCGGTTTGCCATATTGGCGGGCGCCATCGCGCTGGCGACCTCGTCGCGGCGCTAACGGATCGCGGGATCAATGCCGTCACTATTGACGCTTATGAAGCGGTCGCGGCGACCGCGCTGTCTGACGCCGCTATTGCAGCGCTCCGATCGCAAACCGGGGCCGCGGTCGCGCTCTTTTCTCCGCGCACCGCGCGCCTCTTTCTTGAACTAGCGGAGAATGCCGGCCTTGCGGCCCTGCTAAAAAACCATGTCGCCGCTTGCCTTAGCGATGCGGTCGCCGACGCTTCGCGAGGCGCGCGCTGGGCCGATGTCCGCATCGCGAAGGCGCCCGACGCGGCGAGCCTTGTCGCGGCGCTCGCCAAGAGCGCTTGAGCGGGACCGAGGCTGCGCCTAACTAAGAAAGGGAGGAAAGGATCAGCCGTGGCGGACGACAAAGACAAAGAGGCGAAGGAGGCGACGGATGAAGAAACGTCCGGCGCCGCCCCGGACGAGACCGACGCCGCCAAAACCGCTTCGAGCGTCCCGGAGGTCGACGCCGAAATCGTCGGCGACGACGCAGACAACGCCGACGACGTTGCCGCCGCCTTTGAACCGCCACCCAAAGATGCGGATACGGAGCACGATGAACCGGCGGCCTCCTCAAAGCGCAAATCCTTTATCAGCCCCGGCGTCGCAGCGTTCTTGATTCTCGTCCTGGTGGCGCTGGGCGCGGGCGCCTATTGGTTTGCAACAAAGCTTTCCAGCGACGATGCGGCCCCGCCGACGGCTTCGCGCCCTGTCCCGCCATCCGTTGCCGCCCCGACGTCTGAACCGCCCGGCCAAAAAGTCGGCAATGAATCGGTCGTCTCCGACAAAGACGGGATCGCCGCCGCGCCTGGCGAAGACGCCGCTCCGATCGAAACGATTACGCAAGCGAGCGACCACATCGACCGCAATATCGACAATGCTGAGTTCAACACCGGCGTAAAGGACGCTGACGCTGACGCTGGCACTGACCCGGCGGGCCTTTCGACTGATGCGGAAGAGGACGCTTTCTCCTTCGAAATCGACGCCGCAGAGGAGGGGGAGGGCGAGACAGGCGTCCGCGAAGCAACGCAGGCGGACGAAAATGATGTTGACGATGCGTCGGCCATGGAGGGCGCGACAGGCGAGGGGGAGGGCGAACCGGGCGCCGGATCAACCGACGCCGGGCTCGATGAAGCCGGCGTGGAGCCGACAGATCCGAACGCAGCGGCGGCAGAGACGCCACCCGACACAGAAGTCGATGCATCGGCGACGAACACGCTTGCGGACGCCGGATCCGCGTCGGCGGAGACGTCTGATGCGCTCACCCAAGCGCGCGCTGAGAACGGCGCCCTCTCTGCTGAGCTGGCGACGGCCCGCGATGAACTCGCCGCCGCCAATCGCGCCATTCAGAATGCGGCCGATGAGGCTGACGCCCTGCGCGCGGAGATTGGCGCGCTGCGCGCGCGGATCGGCGAGCTTGAGCGCGAAAACGCGTTTCTGGCCGAGACCGCGGAGAACTCGCCTTTGACCGCAGGCGCCGTCGCGCTCGCGGAAATCGCGCGCTCATTGGAAACCGGCGCGCCTTTCGATGCGCAACTCTCCGCCATCGGACGGATCGCGCCGGAGGCGGAAGCCGTCGGCGCGCTGCGCCCCTTCGCGGCGAGCGGCGCCCCGACCCGCCTCGAGGTGCAGCGCGCCTTTGCGCCTGCAGCGAGAGAAGGCCTCGCCGTCGCCGGCCAGGCGAACGCCGGCAATGACTGGGAGCGTTTTATCGCGCATGCGGCGAGCGTCGTCAGCGTGCGACCCGCCGCGCCGCGCGAGGGCGAGACGCCGCGCGCGATCATGTCGCGCGTTGAACATGCGGTCGGGGAGGGCGATTTCGCATGGGCCATCGCGGAGCTGGAGGCGCTTCCCGCGTCGGCGCGCGAGGCGATGGCCGACTGGACGCAGCTTGCACGCCAGCGCATCGCCATTGAAGCCGCGGTTGCGTCTTTGAATGCGCGCATAGCGCAAGAATCTGGCGCGGCGAAAGACGCATTATGATCCGTATCTTGATCTTTATTCTGTGGGCCGTGCTCATCACCTTCGCGGTCACGGTTTTAATGACCTTCGACAGCCGCATCAGCGGCGAGGCGTTCGGCGTCAAATTCGACAGCCCGTCATGGCTCTTGATGGGCGGGCTGACCGTCTCCTTCCTGATGACGATCTACGCAACGCACAAGATCAAGGACATCATGGCGCTGCCGGCGAAATTGCGGGCGCGCGACGCAAAAGCCAAACGCGATCGCGGCGTCGCCGCGCTGACCCGCGGGCTGGAAGCGGTCGCGGTCGGCGACGCGGCGGACGCGGCCCATCACGCCAAGGTCGCCCGCAAACATCTCGACGAGGTCGCGCTGACGCGGCTCCTGAGCGCGCAGGCCGCGCAGCTTTCCGGCGATGAGACGATGGCGCGCGAGAGCTTTTCCGCGATGCTCGAGGCGCCGGAAACAGAGTTCCTTGGCCTTAAAGGTCTCTACGCGCAGGCGATCGCCAACGGCGATCATGACACGGCGCGAAAGCATGCCGAACGCGCTTTCAGGCTGCGCTCCAACGCCGGCTGGGCCTTTCAGTCGGTTGTTGATCTCAGCCTTGAACGGGGCGCCTGGGGAGACGCGCGCGACGCGATTGCGCAAGGCAAACGCAATAAACTGATCGACGCCGACAAAGCCGACCGGGCGAGCGCCGCCTTGCTCACGGCGGCCGCCTATGCAGCCGCAGCCACCGGCGACGCGTCAACCGCGATTGAAGAAGCGGAAAGCGCGCTCAAACTGGCGCAGGGCTTCACGCCGGCGGCGGCCCTCGCGGCGTCGCACTACGCAGACGCAGGCCGAAAGGGCAAAGCCGCTTCCATCATTGAGACGGCGTTCAGCGATCATGCGCATCCGGCGCTGCTGCGCCTTTACGATCATCTTTATGCGGACGCCGATCCGATGAAGCACGGCGAGAAGCTGCGCAAGCTGGCGGCGAAAAACCCCGACACGCGCGAGGCGAAGATGCTGCGCGCGCGCGCCTCGATCCTCGAGGGCGATCACAAAGCGGCATCAGACCTGCTTGAGCCGATGCTCGCAGAAAACGCCGACGCGCCGGTTTTGCGTCTGATGGCGGACGCCATGTCCGGCATGCACGGCGAAGAGGTCGGGCGCGGCTGGCTGGAGCGAGCGGCGGCTGCGCCGCGCGATCCGCGCCCCGGCGCTGACGGGCGCTTTCATTTCACTCGCGCCGGCTGGGCCCGGCTGGTGCGTGAATATGCCGAGCACGGACGACTGGCCCCGCCGCCGCTGGAAGACGCCGACGGCGGGATCAGCGAAGAAGAGTTGAAGCTGTTGACCGCGCCCCCGCCCAAACCGACCGCGCCGGAAGCTGACGCCGAGACCGGTGAACGCCCCGCCGACGCGGAAGCCGGCCGCGCCCAGTCTCCCGCGCCGGCCGAAGCCGCGTCCGGTAATACTGCGTCCGGCGATGATGGGGCGAAAGCCGACGCCGCGGACGGCGAAAACGGCCCGTCAAAAGCGGACACGGAGGCGAGACCGGCGAAACCGGCGGAAGCGCCGGAGCCGGAAAGCCCAAAGATCGACGGGCCCGCCAATGATGAAAAAGCGCGCAGCGCTTAACGGTTACTCGGCCGCGTTCTTGATATCGGCATTGTCGTTTGACGGCGACGGGGCGAGCGTTTCGTCTTTCGCCGCTTTTTGCGCCGCCTTTTCCTCTTTCGCCGCGCGTTTGCGCTCCGCTTTGGCTTCCGCCTCGCGCTGCTTTTGTTCCTTCTTGCTCAATTCCGCCGTCTGCTCGGCTTCCGCAGCCTCAGCCGCCGCCAGAGCCGCCGCGGCGAGCGCGTCTTCAGCGAGCGTTTTCACTTTCAGGAAATCGATCTTGCCTGTGCCGAGGACCGGAACTTCGTCGACCGAGATAATCTTTTTTGGCACGGCGATTTCCGGCACGCCATGTGATTGCGCCCAGGCCAGCAACAAGCCGCGCGCCGCCTCCTGGCGGTCGGTGACAAGGACCACCTGCTCGCCCTTTTTGGGGTCAGGCAAAATCGCCGCCGCGTGGAGGTTGTCCGGCCAAACCGCCGAGGCGCAGTTTTCGACCACGGCGAGCGAGACCATTTCGCCGCCGATTTTGGCGAAGCGTTTGAGGCGCCCGCGGATCGCGACATAGCCGCGCTCGTCAATGGCGACGACGTCGCCCGTGTCATGCCAGCCGTCCTTGGGCGGATGAATGACGCCGGGCTCGTCGGCGGTGAGATAGCCGAGCATGATGTTCGGCCCGCGCACATGCAGGCGGCCTGCGTTCTCCAGCCCTTCCACCGGATCAAGCCGCGACTCCACCGCCGGCAGCAGGCGCCCGACGGTCCCGGCGCGTATATCGCCTGGCTGGTTGGCGGCGAGAACAGGGCTCGCTTCGGTGACGCCGTAACCCTCAAGCACTTCAAAGCCGAAGCGCTTTTCAGCGGCGGCGCGGGTCTCATCGCGAACCCGTTCGGCGCCGCAAACCGCGATCCGAAGCGACGACATGGCGCCGTCTTCGCTCGCGCGCATATATTGCGACAGGAACGTATCGGTTGCGAACAAGACCGTCGATCCGCTTTCGAAAATGCGTTTCGGGATGATTTTCACCTGCAAGGGCGAGGGGTGCAGCACCACCGGGTGGCCATTCAGGATCGGCCATAAGGCTCCGGCGGTCAGCCCGTAACAGTGGAATGTCGGCAACGGATTGAAGAAGATGTCGGTCGGCAGCAGGGTGACGTGCTCGGAAATTTGCGCCGTATTCGCCAAAATATTGCGGTGGGAGAGGGCGACGCCCTTGGGCACGCCCTCCGTACCCGACGTAAAGAGAACGACGCCAACATCGTCATAATGCGGCTGCGCCGACGTCAGGCTCGGAACCAGCGGTCCGAGGATGGCGAGCGCCTTGTCTTTCCACGTCAGCTCCTTGCGCACATCTTCGAGATAGACAAGCTCTGCGCCGGCGGAGAGCTCCTCCATCAGCGTCTCAAGACCGGCGATATCGACAAAACGATGTGCGGTGACGATCTTCGTCACCTGCGCCGCCTTGCAAGCGGCGAGAAGATTTCGCGAACCCGCCGTAAAGTTCAGCATTGCCGGCACGCGCCCGCGCGAGAGCAGCGCAAAAAAGGCGATCATCGCCCCGGCGCCGGTGGGAAGCAGAACGCCGACGCGCTCTTTCGCCGCCGTCATGCGCCCGAGCGCGCCGCCAAGCGCGAAGGCCGCGCGTCTCAATTCCTTGAACGAATACGCCTTGCCGTCGCCGTCCGTCAGGGCGACCGAGGCCGCGCCGTTCCTTCGCGCGCTTTCAAGGAAGGCCTGGAAAATTGTCCGCCGCGAGCGGCGTTCAATGCGCCGCTCCGACCGTTTCGCCGGCTCGCTCATTTTCACTCATCCCTATAATCGCGGCGCGTCCCCACCGCTTGGCGAGGGAACCTATCCCATTGTTTCGGCGGGCGCAAAGGCGATCAGAGAGCCGCTTTTATCTCCTCAAGGATGGCGCTGGCCGCGGCCGCCGGGTCGGGCGCCGCCGTGATCGGCCGCCCGATGACGAGGTAGTCAGCGCCCGCCGCAATTGCAACGGCGGGCGAGACGATGCGCTTTTGATCGTCAGCGCCAGCCCCGACGGGGCGAATGCCCGGGGTCACAATCGTGAGAGCATCGCCGAACCGCTCCCGGATAGCGGGTGCTTCTTGCGCCGAGGCGACGACGCCGTCGACGCCGGCCTCGGCCGCGAATTCGGCGCGTTTCAAAACGAGATCGTGCACGGGCATCTCGATCCCGGACCGGGCCAGCGCCGCCTGGTCGAGGCTCGTGAGCACCGTGACGGCGAGGAGTTTTAGGCGCGGATCGTCGCCGCGGCCGGCGACCGCCCCCTTCATGACGTCCGGTTCTGCATGCACGGTCAGAAAATCGCCGCCAAGCGCGCAGACGCTGCGCACGCCTTTTTCGACTGTCGCGCCGATGTCGTGATACTTGAAATCGAGAAAGACTTTTTTGCCGGCGTCGGACAGCGCGCGCGCAAGATCCAGCCCGCCCACCGGCATCAGCTGATAGCCGATCTTGAAAAAGCGCGCGCGCGCGCCGAGTTGTTCGATCAGCGTCGTCGCCGAGGCCCGGTCCGGAAGATCGAGAGCGATGATCAGTTTGTCTTTCGCGTCCATGGGTTGAGCCTTTCAGCCGCCGCGCGCCGCGTCGCGTTTTGCCGCCGTTTTCTTCGCCGATTTGCTGGCGCGCTTCTTCGCGGCCTTTTTCTTCACCGATTTTTTCTTCGCCGGCGCCTTTGCGCCCGGGTCCATGACTTTGTCCTTGAACAGACAAAGATCGACGACAGCGCAGCGCCAGCATTCGGGCTTGCGCGCCTTGCACACATATCGCCCATGCAAAATCAACCAGTGATGGGCGTGCTGACGGAATTCGTCCGGCGCGATTTTCTCAAGCCCTTCCTCGACAGCCAGAGGCGTCTTCCCGGGCGCAAGCCCGGTGCGGTTGGAGACGCGGAAGATATGGGTGTCCACCGCAATCGTCGGCTCGCCAAAGGCGACATTGAGGACGACATTCGCCGTTTTGCGACCAACGCCGGGCAGCGTTTCCAGCGCCTCGCGCGAGCGCGGCACCTCGCCGCCATATTCCTCGACAAGGCGCTTTGAGAGCGCAATCACGTTCTTCGCCTTGTTGCGCCAGAGCCCGATGGTCTTGATGTAATCGCCCAGCTTTTTCTCGCCGAGCGCCAACATTCTTTGCGGCGTGTCGGCGACGGCAAAGAGAGGACCCGTCGCCCGGTTGACCCCCTCGTCGGTCGCCTGGGCGGAGAGGGCGACGGCGACGACGAGCGTGTAAGGCGACGTATAATGAAGCTCGGTCTCGGGCTCGGCCTCGATTTCGGCGAGCCGGGCGAAGAGGTCCGCCGCTTTCGCCCGGGTCAGTTTTCTCGCCATTCTTCCCTGCGTTTCATGCTGTGGCCGGGACATTAGCGCGCTCGCGCAGCCGGTAAAGCGCGTAGCGGCGCCGCATTGTCGAATGTCGGGACCCCGCCTAGTCTCGGGCTCATGTCGAGTTTGAGCGATATCGAAACCATGGCGCCCGTTATGAAGGGGCGGGCGCGGGAGCTGGCCCCGGTCGGCGAGAGCGCCGACAGCCGCTATCTGTTCGACGCGGTGCTGCGCCCCAACCGGTCCTTGCCAAATGCGGGCTTCGTCGCGGTCATGGCCGTCGTCATCGCCGCCAATATTCTCTTCGGGACCTATTTTTACGCGATCGGCGCATGGCCGGTGATCGGCTTTTGCGGCCTCGACGTCTTTCTCGTCTGGCTCGCGTTCAAACTGTCCTATCGTCAGGGCCGCCTGCGCGAGCGGGTGCGGGTGACCGAGGACGAGATCTGGGTCAGCCGGGTTCTGCCGTCGGGGCATGAGACCCGCTGGCGGCTGCAACCGGCCTGGACGCGGGTCTCCATTGACCGACCGGTGCGTCATGAAAGCCAGGTCCGCCTGACCTCCAAGGGTGGGGTTTTGGTCCTCGGCGCGTTCCTTTCCCCCAAAGAGCGCGGCCAATTCGCCGATGCGCTCGCCCACGCCTTGGGCAAAACGCGTATTTAGGATAAGACCGCGCACCCGCCGGGAAAAGTCGCGCGCATGTTGCTGTTTTTTGGGATCGTCATTCTAGCCTTGGCCGGCATGCATCTGGCCTTCTGGCGGTGGCGGCGAAAAATCGAGCAAGAGCTTGGGGAGGGCGCCGCCATTGAGTGGGCCCATTTCCAGAAAAACGAGCCGGCGTTCATCGAGGGCCTAGATGAGGCGGCGTTCACGGCGATTTATAAACGCGTGAACGACTCCCGTTTTCCCGGCTATGCGCTGGCGACGCTGACGACGTTCCTCCTCGCGTTGCCGGTTATTTTCGCGCTTCTCGTCGGCGCACAGTGGTTCGCTGGCGCCGCCGGCATCATTCCAGAACCCATCGAAGTCGCCCGCCAGATGAGCCTAGAAGGCGATACGATCACCATCCTTGGCAATAATCTTGATGAGGAAACGCGTTATCAGACGGCGCTCTATTATATCCGCGATCTCGCCGGCTTTTATTATTTCTTCGGCGTCCTTATCTGCTGGCTGATCATTGTCGCATTCTTCATGCGCCGCTATCACGCGCGCCGGCCCGGCTATCTTCGCGACGAAATTATTCGCGCCCGCTGACGGGGCTGACCGGCAAACCGACAGGAGAACATTTCATGCAATATCTGCACACAATGGTGCGTGTGAAGGATTTGGACGCGGCGCTGGGGTTTTATTGCGACGCGCTGGGGCTTGTCGAGGTCAACCGCATGGAGAATGAAAAGGGCCGCTTCACGCTGGTTTTCCTTTCAGCGCCGGGCGATGTTGATCGCGCGCGCGACGACAAGGCGCCGCTGGTCGAGTTGACCTACAATTGGGATACGGAGGACTATGCCGGCGGGCGGAATTTCGGCCACCTCGCCTACCGCGTTGACGACATCTACGCGACATGCGAACGCCTCGCCGACAAAGGCGTGACGATCAACCGGCCGCCGCGCGACGGGCATATGGCGTTTGTCAGGTCGCCCGACGGGATTTCCATAGAGCTTTTGCAGGCGGGCGAGGCGAAGCCGCCGCAAGAGCCCTGGGCGAGCATGGAAAATTCAGGAACCTGGTAAGCAAAAGGCTTATCGCTTCGTTAACGCGAGACCGGCGATAAACGTCGGCGAACACTAAAACGGGGTTATTGATGGCGGAACCGGTTGTCCATCTCGACAACGTTTTCAAGCGATATGGCGGGTTCACCGCTGTTAATGGCGTATCCTTCGATGTTCATCCGGGCGAGATCTACGGCTTCCTCGGGCCGAACGGCGCAGGCAAGACGACGACGCTGCGGATGATGCTCGACATCATCGCGCCCACAAGCGGGACGTTGCGCATTCTCGGCTCTGCTTCAGCGATCCCGGTGCGCCGGCGCATCGGCTACCTTCCCGAAGAGCGCGGTCTCTACAAAAAGATGAAAGCCGCGGAAGCGATCTCCTATTTCGCGCAACTGCGCGGTCTGTCGCGACCGCTGGCGCGCAAGCGCGCCATGGAGCTCTTGACGCAATTCGGTCTTGAGGAATTCGCGCGTTCAAAATGCGAAGCCTTGTCAAAGGGCATGGCGCAGAAGGTTCAGCTCCTGTCAACGATCGCGCACGAACCTGAACTTCTGATTCTTGATGAGCCGTTTTCAGGTCTTGATCCGATCAATCAGCAGACGCTGGAAGGGCTCATTCGCAGCCAGCGCGACGCGGGGCGGACGATCATCTTCTCAACCCATGTGATGCAGCACGCCGAACGGCTGTGCGACCGCTTCCTGATCATGGCCCATGGCGAAAAGCGCTTTGAGGGCACCATGCGGGAAGCGCGCGCCGCTTTCGCGCAGCGCATACACGTCCGGACGACGGCGAGCGCTGACGCTTTGCGCGCGGTTGGCGGCGTCGCGTCCATCCGGGTCGAAGAAACGGGCGATGATGAAACCACCTTCGAGATCGAGCTCATCGACGAGGCCGATCCGCAAGGCTTCCTAGAGCGCCTTGTCGCGTCGGGCGTGCGCGTCTCGCGGTTCGAACAGGCGGGCGCGACGCTGCACGATATCTTCGTATCGCTCGCCGGCGATGAAGCGCCAGAAGAACGCCGCCCGCAGCTGACGGAGGCTGCGGAATGAAGCAGATCATCCTCATCGCCTGGCGCGAATACCGCCAATATGTCTTTTCGCGCGGATTTCTTCTTTTCCTGATCATGTTTCCGCTCGGCTTTATCGGCGTCTCTGCAGCGATGGCCGTCGCAGAGAATTCCAAACCGACGCGCTATTTTGTTATCTACGACGAAACCGGTCTTTATACCGATGATATTCTCGAAGAAATCGAAGACCGCTGGCGCTATGCGCTGTTAAGCGCCTGGGACGCTTATGCACGGGGCTTTGTGACGGATGCGGGCGAGCCTTTGCCCGCGCCTTTCGCGCCTGGCGAGATCGACCGGCAACGGATTGAAGCCTTCATCGCGGCCGGCGGCGCCGATGCTGCGGCGACTGTGGCGGCGGCCCGGCTAAAGCCAGGCGCCCCGCCCTTTGCACCGCCGCGCAGGAGTTTCCAACATATCGGCGCGACCGACGCCCTCGCCGACGTCACGAGCCTTGCTGAGGCGGAAGAGGAGCTGCGCCCCTATCTCAAGCAAGATCGATTGATCCCGACCGCGCGCGGACAGAAGCCGCTCTTCGCCGCCATTCTCATCCCAGCAGCGTTTAACGGCGAGGAGGGCGGCGCGCCGGCGCAATATTGGTCGAAGAACCTCACCGACAACGAACTGGCGTCCCGCGTGTCCTCGGCGCTCGACAGCGCCCTGAAACGCCAGCGCTACGCAGCGCTTGGCGTCGGCGACGACGAGATCTTACGCGTTGAGGCGATCGACGCGCCGATGGAATCCTTCCGTCCCGACCGCGCACCGGAGGAGGCGCAGCTTGATCTGCAGGACCGGATCGAGACGAGCCTGCCGGCGGCGATGACCTATATGCTGCTCGTCATTATTTTCGGCGCCGGCAATCTTCTTCTCACCAACACAATCGAGGAACGCTCCAACAAGATCGTCGAGATCCTCCTGTCTTCCGTGACGGCGAACCAGCTGATGATGGGCAAGCTTCTCGGCATCGGCGCGGTCGGCCTGACGATGCCGGCGATCTTCGTTGCCGGCGGGATCGGCCTCAGCGCGACGATTGAGACGGGCGCGGAGCAAAGCGTCGGCGCGGTCATCATGGCGGCGCTCTTTTCGTCCAACCTGCTCGCGGTCTATCTCTTCTATTTCATCTGCGCCTATCTCATTTTTGCGATGATCTTTCTCGCCATCGGGGCGATCTCCAATTCGCTGCAGGACGCGCAGTCCTATATGGGCCCCGTTATGCTGCTCGTCTTCGCGCCGCTGCCCTTCATGATTTTGGTGTTTCAGAACCCGAACGGCCTTGTCGCGACGGTTCTCACCTGGATTCCGATCTATACGCCCTATGCGGTAATGATGCGCGCCGCGGCCGATCCGCCCTTATGGGAGATTATCGGCGCGACGGCGTTGATGCTCGCTTTTGCGATCATCCTGATGCGGACCATGGGCCGGATTTTCCGTCAGGCGATCCTTGTCGCTTCGCCGCCGAAAATGCGCGACGTCTGGCGCCTGGCGAAGAAAGAAAAGGCCTAAGCCGCGTCGTCTTTTTCAGCGTCGCCGCGGAAATCGAGCGCAAGGTCCGGCTCGGCCCGCAATTCGCGCACAGCGCCCTCGATCTCGCCCGTTTCCGGGATCGGCTTGTCGATGCCGGGGAGCTGTAATTCAGCGAAGTTGCGCGCGCGCGAAAGCACCCGGCCCTCAAGGCTGCCGACGCCGGCGTTGTAATGCCGGACCGCGCCTTCAAGCGATTTTCCGAGCGATTTCACATGACCGGCGAGGGTGCCGAGGCTGTCGTAAAGGTCTTTCGCCATGCCGGCGACCTTATGCGCGTGCTCGGTCATTTTCTCCTGGCGCCAGTTGAGCGCGGCGGATTTCAGCACTGCGATCAGGATCGTCGGCGTCGCGACCAGGATCTTCTGCTCGAACGCTTTCTGATAAAGATCGGGGCGCACATCGAGGGCGGCGGAGAAGAAATGCTCCCCCGGCAGGAACAGGACGGTGTAATCAAGGGAATCGCGGAAGGCCGCCGCATAGTCTTTCGCTGACAGCGATTTCACATGCGCCCAAAGAGCGTCAGCATGCTGATGAAGGGCGGCGGCGCGCGCCTCTTCGGTCTCCGCTTCGACCGCATCGAGATAGGCGCCAAGCGAGACTTTAGAATCGACAGCGATTTTACGCCCGCCGGGCAGGCTGACGACCATGTCCGGGATTTTGCGTTTGTCGCCGTCATTGTGCGAGGCCTGCTCGGTGAAATCGACATGGGCGCTCATGCCGGCGATCTCGACGACATTTTTCAACTGCTCTTCGCCCCAGCGCCCGCGCGTTTTCGGCCCGGCCCGCAAAGCGGTGGCGAGTTTTTGCGCCTCGGCGCGCACATCGTGGGTTTCCTTGGCGAGCTGGCCGATCTGATTGGCGAGCGCCCCGCGCGAGCGCGCCTGCTCCTCGCGCATTTCGGCAAGCCCCTTTTCATAACGGGTGAGCGTTTCGCTCACCGGCTTCAAGAGATCGTCGAGGGCTTTCCGCCGCTTGTCGCCTTCGGCGCTCGCAGACTGACGATAGAGATCAAATGTCTCTTTCGCCCGCTCCAGGAACGAAGCGTGGGCGCCTTTCAACAAGTCCGCGCTCATGGCTTTGAACTCCGCCTCAAGACGCGCCTTCATCTCATCATGCGCGCGCTCGCGCTCATGAAGCCGGGCCTTGTCGGCGGCGCGCGCGCTTTCCAACGCAACCCGCCGCTCGCGCTCGGCCTCGAGAGCGTCTTTCAGATCGCCGGCCTCCGCAGCCCTCTGTTCCTCGGCGGCGAGGCGGACGCGGACATTCTCATGAGCCCGGGAGAGGCGGTCGAGACGCCGGCGCGCGGCGATCAAAAATCCGGCGCTCGCCGCGGCCGCGAGAGCGAGGACGAGGGCGATCCAGAAGGCGGGCGCGCCGGGCGCGAGGCCGACATCGGTAAGAGCGGATGAGATCATAACGAGAACGTTTATGCGATTCGGGGCCCTCGAGTCCCGTGAAAACTTTCCCCGGCGGCCCCTTAAAACCGGCCTAAACCAATCGGAAAGGCGCGGCGCCGCATCATGGGGGCCATGAAACCGAGCGGCGCAACGCCCCCAGAACTCTCCGTCGCCCCCGGCCTCCGTTGGGATGTGCTGGCCCCGACCCGCGACCGGCTGTGGCTGGTGCTTGGCGGCTGGGCCGGGGTCTCGCTCATCAGCGCCGCGACGATGATCGCTATGGCGCTCATGGGCGCGAGCGGCATCATGGTTGGCGGCGATTTCGTCGTCTTCCACGTCGCGGCGAAGGGCGCGGCCGCCGGCGACGCCGCCGCGCTATATGAGGCAGGGGCGTTCCAGGCGCAGCTCAACGCGGCTTTTCCGGGCCGCAACGATCTCGGCCTCACCTGGCAATATCCGCCGACCTATCTCCTCGCCATCGCACTCTTTGCGGGCCTTCCCTATCTCGCCGGCTATGCGCTGTTCAGCGGCGCCAGCGCCGGCGCCTTCGCGTTTTTGCTCCGTAAACAGGTCTCCGATGATCTTGTCTTCTTTGCGATCATCGCCTCGCCTGCCGCGTTCATTGCACTAACCACCGGACAGAACGGATTTCTGTTTGCGGCGCTCCTCATCCTCGCCGCGCGCAACACGAAAACGCAGCCCATCATCGCCGGCGTCGCCGCCGGCGTCATCACCATGAAACCGCATCTTGGGCTGTTGATCCCCGTCGCTTATCTCGCCGCCGGGTGTTGGCGCGCTGCATTCGTTGCAGCGGCGACAGCGCTAACGCTCGGCGCAATCAGCCTCATCGCCTATGGAGCTGCGCCGTGGTTCGCGTTTCTGGACGCAGTCTTTGAAGTCTCAGGACAGGTCGGCGCCGCCATGATGCCGCTTGCAAAAATGACGACGCCCTACAGCGCGGCGCTTTTCGCCGGGCTGTCGCCCATCGCAGCCGCCGCAATCCATCTCGTTCTCGCCTTGAGCGCGGCGGCCTTTGTCTGGCGCGTCTGGCGCAAATGCGCGGACGCAGAGCTCCGCGCCAGCGCGCTCATCGCCTGCGTCTTTCTCGCAGCGCCTTACGGCTTTTACTACGAGCTCATCGTTCTCGGTTTTCCCGTCGCCATCATCGTCATGCGCGCACTCAAAACCGGCTGGCTAAAGCATGAAAGATCTTTGACCGCCGCCGCCTGGATCTTGAGCGCCTCTGTCCCGTTCTTTGCGGATTTCCGCTTCGGCGTCTCGGCTGGGTTCCTCGCGATGCTTTGCGCTGTCGCGCTCGTCCTGCGCCGCGCGCACGCCGCATCGCCGTCGCTCTTTCCCTGGCCAGCGCCGACGGCCAACGCAAGGGCGGGCGCATGAGGGGCGGACGCATGAGGCGCAACCGGTGAGGCCCCGGCCGCTAGACCCCGCGGCGCGCCTTCATCGCCGCTGTCAGCGTGCCCTCATCGAGATAATCAAGCTCGCCGCCAACCGGCACGCCCTGCGACAGGCGCGTCACCGCCACGCCAATCGGCTCCAGATGATCGGTGATGTAATGCGCCGTGGTTTGACCATCGACGGTGGTCGGCAGGGCGACGACGATTTCCTTCACCGCCTCATCTTTCGCGCGCGCCAGAAGCGCGCCGATGCTGAGCTCCTGCGGGCCGATCCCGTCGAGGGGCGACAAGAGCCCGCCGAGAACATGGTAACGCCCCTTGTGGGCCCCGGCGCGCTCAAGCGCCCAAAGGTCGCCCACATCCTGGACGACGCACAAGATCGAGGCGTCACGCGAGGCGTCAGCGCAGACCGCACACGGATCAATTGAATCCCAGTTGCCGCAGACCGAGCAAGCCGTCACTTTCTTCGCCGCATCATCAAGCGCGAAAGCCAGCGGCGCCATCACCTGCTCGCGCTTCATGAGGAGATAGAGCGCCGCGCGTTTTGCAGACCGCGGGCCCAGCCCCGGCATTTTCGCAAGGAGATCGATGAGGCGCTGTAACTCTGGACCGATGGTGGCTGCGGGCATGATGAATTCAAAAACTCAGAAAACTGTATCGCACTAACACCGTCAAAACGGCAGTTTCATGCCGGGCGGAAGCGGCAGGCCGGCGGTCATTTCCTTCATCTGCTCGGCGGACTGCGTCTCAAGCTTCGCCTTGGCGTCGTTGATCGCCGCGGCAATGAGGTCCTCCAGGACCTCGCGATCATCATCGGAGAAAAGCTGCGGGTCGATGGCGACGGCCGACGCATAGCCCTTGCCGTTCATGGTGATCTTCACCATGCCGGCGCCGGCCTCTCCAGTGATCTCCATAGCGGCGAGCTTTTCCTGCATTTCCGCCATCTTGGCCTGCATCTCGCCGGCCTGTTTCATGATTTTGCCAATATCCATAGTCGCGTTTCAGCCTTTCTGTTTTTCTGCGGCCGCCGGCGCATCGCCGGCGATAAGATGGTCAGGGTCTTCAGGACGCTCCTCGTCGAAATCGTCCGGAGCCGGATCGATCGCGGTTTCCGTCTCACGCACCGCCGTGACTTCCGCGCCCGGAAAAAGTTCGAGCGTTTTCTTGACCAGCGGGTCGGCGAGCACCTCGGCCATGCGCTTGTCGCGCAGGGACTGCGCGCCGCCTTCCTTTTCGGTGACCGAGACCAGCCATTGCCGGCCCGTCCATTCTTTGAGGCGCTGCGTCAGCCGACCCGGCAGGTCCGCCGGTGCGCCGTCGGCGAGACGCATCTCGATGCTGCCATAATTGAAGGAAACGACGTGTACGAATGCTTCGAGCTCGGTCCTGAGCTTGGCGTCGCGATGGCGACCGGCAAGGCGTGTTACGTCCTCGAGCGATGAAAGGCGCTCAGGTTCGCTACGCGCCGCAGCGACCGTTGGCGCAGGATCGTGCGCTCCCTGCCGGGATGGTTCGCTCCGCCGCGAAGAGCTTTTCACGGGCGCGCCGCCGTCGTAACTATTTTTTTTTAGGGCTTTGAGGGCTTCGTCCGGCGTCGGCAGGTCAGCAGCGAAGCAAAGCCGAATGAGCGCCATCTCCCCGGCGGCGGCGGGGTCCGTCGCCATGTTCGTTTCCGAAAGACCCTTCATCAGCAGGGACCAGGCGCGGGTCAGCGCGTTCATCTGCAGCTTGTCGGCGAGCGCCCGGGCGCGTTCCGCGTCAGCTTCGCCGGCGGGCCCGTGGGCGGCGGCCTCGGCGCCGGCGGCTTTCACTCGCGTCAGCAAGTGAACGATGTCGAGCATGTCGCGCAGGATCGCGGCGGGCTCGGCGCCGGCGTCATATTGCGCGGCGAAACCGTCAAGCGCGTCTTTCGCCTCGCCGGCAAGGCACGCCGAGACGAGGTCCCAGACTTGCGTGCGGTCGGCGAGGCCCAGCATGTCGCGCACAAGAGCGGCGCTGATCTCATCGCCGCCCTCGCTCGCGCGGTGCTGAACAATCGCCTGATCGAGGATCGACAGCGCGTCGCGCACGGAGCCTTCGGCCGCGCGGGCGATCATCCATAAGCCTTCGCGCGCCACCGCGACGTCTTCTTTCCCGGCGATCGCTTCGAGGTGATCAGCGAGAACGTCGGGCTCGATGCGTTTCAGATCAAACCGCTGGCAGCGCGACAGGACCGTCACCGGAACTTTGCGGATTTCGGTGGTTGCGAAGATGAACTTCACATGGGGGGGCGGCTCTTCCAGCGTCTTCAACAGCGCATTGAACGCCGCCGTCGACAGCATGTGCACTTCGTCGATGATGTAGACCTTGTAGCGCGCCTCGACCGGCGCATAGCGCACGCCCTCGATCAACTCGCGAATATCGCCGACGCCGGTGCGCGAGGCTGCGTCCATCTCCATCACGTCCGGATGCCGGCTCTCGGCGATGGCTTTGCAGTGCTTGCCTTCTGCGGCGAGCTCAAGCTGCGGGCCGGCGTCTTCTCCGTCATTCCCGTTATCGGGTCCGACATAGTTGAGGGCGCGAGCGAGGATGCGCGCGGTCGTCGTTTTCCCCACCCCGCGCACGCCGGTCAGAATATAGGCGTGGGCGATGCGGCCCGATGCGAAGGCGTTCTTCAAGGTGCGGATCATGGGCCCGTGGCCGATCAGGTCCTCAAAGCGCTGCGGGCGGTATTTACGCGCCAGCACCTGATAGGGCGCGGCGGCGTCTTTTTGAGGATGGCCTTCGGTTTCGGTCATGGACCCGTTTCGATACCGCGTCGAAGCGACGGCGCGCAAGCGCTCCATGAAAAACAGGCCGCGGAGAGCGAAATTTGCGAGAGGTGGAAGGCTGAAACGACCCGCGCCGAAACTCGTTACGGCTGCTTCCTTCCGGACCTGACCGGGTTGGCGAGAGACGCGTCCGCCAGCCTTCCGGGGCGGAATATCTGCGCTTGAAAGCGCGATTGCAAGGGCGGCCAGATAACTTACATCGACGCGGGGGATGAACCACTGAGATGCGCGATTGCGCAAATGAAGCGCAGAGGCGAGAAAGCGACGATGCGCCTGAAAGACAACCCCAATTGGTTCGCGAATTCCCCGCTTGTCCGGCCGAACACCGAGCGTTCGCTTGATGCGCTGGTCGAGGCGCGCCTCGCCGAGCCGGAAAGCGTCCTCCTGCCGCTATGGCGCGGCGATCCGCTCATCAAAGACGGACGCGCGCTGTTTTTGTCGGCGGCGGCGCGATCTGAATTTCCGAATGACGCCCCGCTCATTCTCCTCGGCGAGATGGACGGCGTTGCGCATTTCGCCATTGACGCGTCCGGCGCCAGCGAGGAAGCGGAGGGCGCGCCCTTCGCCGACATTGGCGAGTATCTCAACATGCGCGCTGCGGCGGCGGCGATTCCCAATGCGGATCTTGCTATCGCCGGCCATGCGCGCTGGCTCTTTGAATGGCGGCGTCAGCACACCCATTGCGCGCGATGCGGCGCTGAAACCAATCTCGACGCAGGCGGCGCAAAGTCGACCTGCCCCGCTTGCGGCGCTGATCATTTCCCGCGCACTGATCCGGTCGCGATTGTCCTGGCGATTCACGACGACGCGTGCCTGCTCGGGCGCAATGCGAAGTTTCCGGCCGGCTTTCTCTCCGCCCTCGCCGGCTTCGTCGAGGCGGGCGAAACGCCTGAGGAAGCCGCCAAGCGCGAGCTATTCGAAGAGGCGGGCGTGCATCTCGACAATATCCGCTACCAGTTTTCGCAGCCCTGGCCCTTTTCCGCGTCTTTGATGATGGGGTTCATCGCCGACGCCGAAAACCGCGAGCTTACGCTCGACCAGCAAGAGATCGTCGAGGGCCGTTGGATCGAGCGCGAAGACATCATGGCGATCCTGCGCGGCGAGCCGGCCGATTTTTTCATTCCGCCGAAATTCACCATCGCGCGACAATTGATCGAGCGCTGGGCGGGAAGCGAAGATGATTGAGGCTTGCGGCGCTACCGCCGGTCAGCGCCGGCCGGATAGACGCCGAGAATTTTAAGCGAGCTTGAGAAGAAGCCGAGCTCCTCAAGAGCAAGACGCACCGGCGTGTCGCTCGGGTGGCCCTCGATGTCCGCATAGAACATCGTCGCTGTGAAGGCGCCGTCTAGCTGATAGCTTTCAAGCTTTGTCATGTTGACATTGTTGGTGGCGAAACCGCCAAGCGCCTTGTAAAGCGCGGCGGGGATATTGCGCACCTGGAAGACGAAACTCGTCACCACGGGTCCGGAATCCGGCTCGGCGTCATCCGGCTCCGCCGCCATTTCAAGAAAGCGGGTCGTGTTGTGGCCTGCGTCCTCGATATTCCGGGCAAGGATCGTCAGCCCGTAAATTTCCGCAGCAAGCTCTGAGGCGACCACCGCTTCGTCCTTGGCGCGCGTCTCAGAGAGGCGCTTGGCGGCGCCTGCCGTATCGCCGGCCATTTCCGCGCGGAGCTTATTGGACTTCAGGAAATTTCTGACCTGGCCGAGCGCCATGGCGTGGGAACGAACGAGCGCCACGTCTTCCAGCGCGACGCCAGGCGCGACAAGCAAATGGTGCTCAATCGGCAGGAAGTGCTCCGCCACGATATGAAGATCGGCACCCGGCAGGAGATGATGGATATCGGCGACGCGACCGGCCAGCGAGTTCTCGATCGGCAGCATTGCGCGCGCCGCGCGGCCCGCCGTCACCGCCTCGAAAGCGTCCTCGAAGGTCGGGCAGGCGAGCGGGACGAGCGCCGGCGCAAACTTGCGGCAGGCGAGCTCGGAGAAGGCCCCTGGCTCGCCCTGGAAAGCGATCGATTTTTGTGTTTCGGCGTCAGTCATCGAGAAGTGGCTTTCAAAAAAGGCGCCGCGGCTTATGCCGAAGGCGCCGCGCCATTGCAAATGCCGGGAAGGCGCGCTCGCAACCTGGGACCGCCGCGCGAAAAGGCCGCGCCGGCGGCGCCCGGCCTGACATTGCCCTTGCGCCGCAAGCTCGCTAGAACCCCGGCCAATCTTTGAAAACGAGCCGCCTCCAGCCCTTCCGGACGCGCTATAAAGAGCCAGAATTTCGCTATGTCAGACAACACGCCGGACAAAAACAGCAAAGACCCCTTGTTCCTTAACAAGATTTTCGGCGCGGTGCTGGCCGCGGCGCTTCTCTTTTTCGGTCTGCCGCAGCTTTCCAAGGCGCTCTTCGGCGGCGGTCATCATGGCGGCGACGGCGAACTGCATCTCGCTTATTGCTGCGTCGAGCTTGACTTTGGCGAAGCGGCTGCGGCCGACGCGGGCGAAACGGTTTACGACCTCGGCGCATTGCTGGCCGACGCCAGCGTCGCCGCCGGCGAACGCGGCTCGGCTTTGTGCGCATCCTGCCACAGCTTCGATCAGGGCGGCGCCAACGGCACCGGCCCCAATCTCTGGAACATTGTCGGTCGCGATGTCGCCAGCGTTTCCGGGTTCAATTATTCGAACGCGCTTGCATCGCTTAGCGGCGCGTGGACCTATGAACGGCTCGACAAATATCTTGAGAATTCGCAGGAATATGTACCGGGCACGTCCATGGCCCAGCGCGTCTCCCGCGACAACAAACGAGCGGAAATTCTCGCCTATCTGGGTTCGCTATCGAACAATCCTGTCGCCTATCCGGACCCGATTCCAGCTCCCGTCGAAGAAGCCTCCGCCGCCGCCGCGGACAGCGAATAAGCTAAAAACGCACCGCCGTGCCGTTGCACGAGACGAGCAGCATCGCGCCCTTGTTCGTGTCGACGGCCTCATAGTCGATATCGACGCCGACAACCGCGTCTGCGCCAAGCGCCTGCGCTTCAGCCTCCATGTCGGCCATGGCGTGCTCGCGCGCCTCGCGCAGCGCTTTCTGGTAGCCGCCTGACCGGCCGCCAATAATATCGCGAATGCCGGCGAAGAGATCGCGGAAGATATTCACCCCGAGAATGGCTTCGCCGGCGACAACGCCGAGCGACTCCCGCGGCTCGCGGCCCGGTGGCGCGTCGGTCGTAGTGATCATCATTGCGTGGCTCCTACAGTTTTCCCGTTGACGGCATTGGACCGGTTCTCTCGCCGCTTCAATATTGCATGGGACGAATCGCGTCGGTAGCGTCGCGCCGTGCATGACGGGCGACAAGGGGAGCAAAGTGAAACCGCTGACAATGCTCATCGCCATCGCAGCGCTCGTCGTTTGTCACGGGGCGTGCGCGTCGTCGCCTGAAGAGACGCGCGGCGAGGCCGGCACCGTTTCATTTATTCTGGAAAACGATCTCTTCTACGGGCCGGACCGGCACTACACCCAAGGCCTTCAGGCCAATTACATGTTCGGCGACAAGTCGTCCCGGTGCCTTTTGAGGTCGATCACCAATTCGATCCGCCTGTCGCGCGAGGGCGAGGCGGTGCGCTGCGGCTTTGGAATCGGTCAAAGCATATTCACGCCGCGCGACTTGTCGGCGTCCGAACCGCTCCCTGATCAGCGCCCCTATGCGGGATGGCTCTATCTGAACCTGATGTATGTGCGTGAAAGGCCGGGCCGCCTCGACACCGCGCAACTGAATATCGGCGTCGTCGGGCCGAGCGCATTCGGTGAATTCGTTCAGAACGAGTGGCACGATTTCGTTCTGAATATCGAAGAGGCGCAAGGCTGGGACAATCAGCTGCGTGATGAACCCGGCATTGCGTTGATCCTTGAGCGCCGTTGGCGATGCCGGGAGCAACCGGGTCGCCGTTGCCTTATCTCGCAGGTGTTCGGCGAAGGCGTCGGCGATTATTTCGCCATCGAGCCGCATCTTGGGCTCAGCCTCGGCAATGTTCACACCCATGGCGCGGCCGGCGTGACCGCGCGGCTCGGCTTTAACCTGCGCAACGACTATGGCGCGCCGCGCATTCGCCCGGCGCTCGCCGGCACGGCGCATTTCCGGCGCGGCCGGGAATCGATCATCGACCTGCCGCTTCTCGGCGGGGTGAATTTTTACGCGTTCGCCGGAATTGAGGGTCGCGCTGTGGCGCGCAACATCTTCCTCGACGGCAACACCTGGCGCGACTCGCTATCGGTGGAAAAGCGCAATGTCGTCGGCGATCTGCAGGCGGGCGGGGTGATTCAGATCGGCCGCTTTCAGCTCGGCTACACACACGTCATTCGAACGAAGGAATTTATGGGTCAGGAAGAGCGCGACCGCTTCGGCGCGGTGATGCTGCAGTTTAAAGGGGGACGGTTTTAAGGCCTGGCGCTAAAAAAGGCCAAAGCGCTTTTTCTTCTTGGAACGCTTCAGCGCAGCCTTGCCCGCATCGGAAGAAAGGAACCGGCCGTAATCAAGCTCCGAGCGCTCGGTGCGCATCGCCGTCGACCATAAGCCGACATTGAGATCGTCCGAGCCCCATTTCTTCTCATCCGCATCGTCGCCAGGCGCAGGCCCGCGCGCTTCCGCTGACACGGCTTTTTTGATTGGCTTACGGAACTTTGTCTCTTTCGCCTTCAAATCGGCGCGCAAAGCCGCAAAGGCTTTCTCAGCCGGGCTTTCATAACCATCCGGCAGGAACTGGCGGTCGACGGCGTCGTAATCAGCACGGTGCGGCACGATGATATTATCAACGCCCTTGCCTGTCAGGCGGCGTTCGGTCATTTGCGAAAAACCGGACCAGATATCTTTCAGGCGATTGTTCATGGCTTAAAGCTCCGCCCGTTCGGTTGTCAGCTCCAACCCGCCATTGCGCGTGATTACGGCGACGTCGATCGGCCCGCCAACGGTCTCAACCGAATTCATAACCTTCTGCTGGAAGGAATTGAGCTTGATCAGCGAGGCCGCGGTCTCGCCCAGCTCTTTCTTGGGCAGGGAGTTGACCGCTCGCAGGATCGGGCGCGTGTGAACGGCGTATTGGTAATTATCGATCGATTTGAAAAACTCATGCAGCGCATGCTGAAGATTGTTCTGCGAGTAGTCGCGGAAAATCTTGTCGCGCTGGGCGTCGGAGAGGTTCGGCGTGCGGCCGACAACGTCGGTGACGAGGCCCATGGAGAGCTTCAGCGACTCAGAGAAGATGAACATCCGCAAGTGCTGGTCCATGCCGGTGAGGAAGGTGCGGATCATCCGATCCTGCGCGAAGGGCTGGAACACTGGCCCTGAGTCAGCGTTGATATCGGCGGCGCGGTCGCGCTTGCGTTTCAGGATGCCGAGAATGACGCTTGAGGTGAGATAAGAGCGCATGGCGGGGAATTTTTCGCGCGCGCCGAAGCCGGCGAAGACGACGCCCGTATAATGCTCGAAGAAGGCGTCCTTGGTGACGGCGTAAACGCCGATCTCGCGCAGTTTGCCCTTCGTCGCGTCGGATACGGAAAGGCCCGGATATTCATTGCGCAGGGACGCAACGAGGCTTTCCATCAGCTGGTCGACCTCGCCGCCATAGCGCCGGCGAACCTGTTCGGCCATGCCGCCCGGGAAACACGGCAACTCGCCGCGCGGGCTGTCATCCGGATAGCGCTGATAGTCGGCGTGAATTTGACCGACGACATATTCGAAGATCGCGCTGACATGATCTGTCGCCCGGCCGGCATTGGAATTCTTGAACTGTTCGACCTGGTAGTCGAACTCTTCGGCGATGACCGTATAGACGACCGCCACAACCTTGAAGAACTCTGTGTCCTGATGATCAGCTGGGAAAAGGTCCGGGTTGCCGGAAAGGAACTCCATGAAGTCTTCGGCGTAGGCGGCCACGGTGTCGAGCGGGCGGCCCCTTGAGTGCTCCCGGTAAAGCGAGATCACCGTCTCCCATGGCGTCGACATGATCTCAGCGTTGTTATAAATCATCACCGCGACGGGCTGGCCGTCGACGAGCGGGAATAGTTTGTCAACGGATTGATACGTCTTGAGATAGCGGTCGCCGGAAATGGTGACGGCGCTGTCCGCCGCCATCGCCACCGCCTGGCGGTTCATCAAGACAACTTCGGATGTCATCGACCCCTCACGACTTCCAGACCCCAAGCGTGCCCGCATGCGGGCGCGCATCGCTGATCCCGCGCAAAACCGTCCTGCGCTGAAACAGACGTGAGGGCGATGTTAACGGGAAAACCGGCCCTTGGGAACAATTTCGCAGGGCGCGGCGGCGCGCGGGCGCGCCGGAGCGGCTTAAAAACCACAATCCGGCCAGGGTTTTGGAGGGTTGCCGCTGAATTAACTAACAGGCTGTAAAATTAGAAGAAATTTTAAATCGACTGGTCGCATTCTTGCGATTGAAGACGCCATTCCGGCTCAACAGGCGGAGGTCACCATGATGATACCTGAAGCAGCTCTGTCCCTCAGCGCAACGGAAATGACGTTATACGCCTTCGTGGCGACGAATGTTCTGCTCACCGGCGCGTTCATCATCAATCGCGGCGTCGCAAAACTGGTGAAATCAAAGGCGGATTAATTCGCGATAGGCAATCGCCGGGTCGTCGGCGAAGCCATAGGCCTCCCGCATGACTGCAACCGCGGCAAGCTTGTCGGCGAAACCGCTCCAGTCGTCATCTTCGGCGATCATACCCCACAACGCCTCTACTTCATCAATCAGCATGGTGCAGGGCGCGGCTTGCGCGAAATAGGCGTGGGAGAGGCGCTCGGGCCGATCCGGCGCGGCGGCCTCAAGCTTTTTGCGCACCGGCGCAAACGCGTCGGCTTCATAGAGCGGGGCCGCCGGACTTTGCTGCGCCCGGTCGCGCGAGGCGGCGCCGCAGAACCAGTCAAAGAACACCTGCTCGAAGGGCGCGCCGGTCTGCGTCATCCATTTCAGAAAGTCTTCAACGAGGGCGAAGTCGGCGGCGCCAGCGCGCTTCAAGCCCAGCCGGCGCAGGAATTCATCGGCCATCGCTGTTTGATAGTCATCGCCGAAGCGATTTAGGGCCGCGGTCAGATCATCGGCGCTGGCGAGGCGCGCCAGCGCGCCGCCAAATTGCGCAAGGTTCCAGGCGCAGGCCTCGGCTTGCCGGGCGAAGGCGTAAAGGCCTGTCTGATCGAAATAAGCGGCGGTGAAATTCGGGTCCGCCACCGGCGCGAACCGCCATGGTCCGTAGTCGAAGCTTTCTCCCGTCACATTCATATTGTCCGTATTGAGAACGCCATGGACGAACCCCGCCGCCATCCACTGCGCCGCGAGCGAAGCCGTGCGCTCAACGACCGCTCGGTAGAAAGCGACAATGCGCGCCTCCCCGGTCTCATCCGCGAGCGACGGATAAAAATGCCTTATGCTGTAATCGACAAGCGCTTCGATCGCCTCATTGTCGCCCTCGAAGGCGAGGCGCTGAAAGACGCCGAAACGGACATGGGAGTGAGACAGCCGGACCAGCACCGACGACCGCGTCGGCGAGGGTTCGTCATTGCGCTCAAGCGCTTCGCCAGTCTCGATCAGGCTGAAGCTTTTGGAGGTGTAAACCCCGAGCGCCTCGAGCATCTCGGTTGCCAGGATCTCGCGCACGCCGCCTTTCAGCGTCAGCCGGCCGTCCCCGAGACGCGAATAGGGCGTCTGGCCTGAGCCCTTGGTCCCGAGATCGAGGAGGCGGCCCTTATCGTCGCGAAGCTGGGCGAACAGAAATCCGCGGCCATCCCCGATATCCGGATTGTAGGTCCGGAACTGGTGGCCGTGATAGCGCAACGCCAGCGGCGCCTGGAGATTATCGGGGAGCGGCTCGAAACGCCCGAAATGGCTGGCCCACGCGTCGGGCGCAAGGTCGCCGAGACCCACCTTTTCCGCCCAGCGCTGGTTGCGGTAACGCAGGATATGCTTTGGAAACGACGCCGCCTCGACCCTGTCATAGAAGGGCGCGCCGCCGTCTTGGCTTAGTCGGTCAAAAACCGGCTCCGGAGAATAATTTTCGGCCACGTTTGTAGACCTTTAAACGAAAATGCGCCAAAAGCCGGAATTCGCTGCATATGCGAAGCGGCGAGGAGATGAAGAGGTAGCGCGTTATGCGGGCCGAGGCCATGAGACCTTTAAGCGTTCCGACCGCCGGCGATGTCGCCGCGGCGGCGGCGCGCATCAAGGGCCGCGTCGTCAGAACCCCGCTGATCCGCGCGGAAAAGCTCTCTGCGCTGACCGGCGCCGAGATCTGGCTGAAGCTGGAAAACCTTCAGTATACGGGCGCATTTAAGGAGCGCGGCGCGCTCAACAAGCTGATGATGCTGTCGGCCGCAGACAAAGCCAAGGGCGTCATTGCAGCGTCCGCCGGCAACCACGCGCAGGGCGTCGCCTACAATGCCCGCGCGCTCGGCGTCGCGGCGACGATCGTGATGCCGAAGACAACGCCCGATGTTAAAGTTCGCCAGACCCGCGAGCTCGGCGCCGAAGTCGTGCTCGCCGGCGAGGATTTTGATGAAGCCAGCGCGTCGGCGCGCGCGCTCCGCGATGAGCGCGGTCTTGTCTTCATCCACCCTTTCGATGATCCGCATGTGATCGCAGGGCAAGGCACCGCCGGCCTTGAAATGGTTGAAGACGGACCGGCCTTCGACGCCATTCTCGTCCCCATCGGCGGCGGCGGACTAATCGCCGGGATGGCGCTCGCGATCAAGGACCGCGCCCCGCAAACGCAAGTGATTGGCATACAGACCGATTTGTTTCCGTCAATGGCGAACGCCCTTGACGGCGAGAACCGCTCGATCGGCGGCAACACCCTCGCCGAGGGCATCGCGGTCAGGGAAGCGGGCGCCCTGACGCGAGAGATCGTCAGAACCAGTGTCGACGACATCGTTCTTGTTGATGAGCGCGTCCTGGAGCGCGCGCTCAGCATCTTGATGAACGAACAAAAGCTGCTTGTTGAAGGCGCCGGCGCCGCCGGCCTCGCCGCGGTACTCTCCGACCCGGCGCGTTACGCCGGCAAAACAATCGGCCTCATTCTATGCGGCGGCAATATCGATGCGCGGCTTCTCTCGATGATCTTGATGCGCGATCTTGCACGCGCGGGGCGCCTCGCGCGGTTGCGCGTCCAGCTTCTGGACAAGCCCGGCCAGCTCGTCGCCGTATCGACGATTATCGCAGAGAACGACGGAAATGTGATCGATGTCGGCCACCATCGCACCTATTCGGACCTGCCGGCGAAAATGACCTGCATGGACGTGACGCTGGACACGCAGGGCCAGGACCATCTGGACCGGATCATAGAAGCGTTGCGCGACAGCGGCTACCCGGTGGAAATCGCCGCCTATTAAGGCCTTAGCCCTCAGCGCCTGCGCGCTCGCGCCGCTGTCACAAACGCGTTGAATTACGCCGTTATCGGCTTATCTTAGGAGCGTTCGTGAACGGCGGGGCGCGTGATATGAAGACTTTTCAAAAAATGCGGCTCGGCGCCCTCTGGGCGGTTTTCGTGATTGGCGCCGCCTCGCTTCTTTTTTCTGCAACAGCGCAAACGGCGCCGGGCGATCCCGCCAAGGAAGGCGTTATCTTGACGCTTGACGGCGCAGTGTCGCCGCCGGTCGCCGCCTATCTCGCTCGCGAAATCGGCGTTGCATCCGATGCGGGTAAGGGCCTTGTCATTGTCGAAATCGACACGCCCGGCGGGCTTGTCGACTCCATGAAAACGATCATCAAGGCGATCCTCGCCTCCGATACGCCGGTCGCGACATATGTCTCCCCCCAAGGCGCGCGTTCTGCGTCGGCGGGGCTTTACATTATGTATAGCGCGCATGTTTCCGCCATGGCGCCGGCGACGAACACGGGCGCCGCGACGCCGGTGGAAGTCGGCGGATCCCCCTCTGACGATCGCTCGCCGCTGGGTGATAATCCATTCGAGGAAAACCAGGAGCCGACGCCGGAGGAAAACGCGGAGGCCGCTCCCGCCGACGGCGAGGCCGACGCTGGGCCTGACGAAGCGGCGGAAACAGCATCGTCTGAAACTGCGAACGAGGCTGATGACACGGCGCGCGAGGAGAGCCCCCTTTCGTCAAGTGACGCATTGCGTGCGAAAGTTATCAACGATTCCGTCGCCTATATCCGCGCCCTCGCCGAAGAACGCGGACGTAACGCCGACTGGGCGGAATCGGCCGTCCGCGAGGCCGCGTCGGTGACCGCCAATGAGGCGCTTGAGCTTGGCGTGATCGATCTTGTCGCCGAGGATATCGACGAGCTTCTGGCGGCGATCGACGGACGCACGGTCAAGGTCGCGTCAGGTGAGAAAACAATCGACACGGACGGTATTCGGCTTGAGCGGATCGCCCCGCAATTTGTGGAGCGGATCCTCGCTTTCATCGCCGATCCCAATGTCGCGGTGATCCTGATGTCGCTCGCAACCACCGGCATCATTATCGAGATGTGGAATCCGGGTTCGATCTTCCCAGGCGCAGTCGGCGTCGTCTGCCTGATCCTCGGCTTTTACGCGTTTCAGGTGCTGCCCTTTAACTGGCTCGGCGTCGCCTTGATGATGGCGGGCGCAGTGTTGATGTTGTTAGAGGCTTTTACGCCCACTTTTGGATTGGCCGGGCTCGCCGGGCTTCTGATTTTCGGTTTCGGGCTTTTCGTCGTCTTCCCCGAGGGCTTTCGCGTCTCGCCGACGGTGATCGCATCGATCGTCGCAATCGCGGGCGGCTTCCTGGCGCTCGTTTTATTCGCCGTCGTCGGCTCGCGCAGCCACGGGCCGCTCATCGGCGCGGAGGCGATCCGCAAGCGTGAAGGCGTTGTCGATGATTGGGACGGGCGCGAAGGCTGGGTGATTGTCGAGGGCGAACGCTGGCGGGCCCGGTCTGACAAACCGCTTGCGCCGGGTGACCGGATCAAGGTTATTGAGGTCGACGGACTTGTCCTTGTCGTCAAACAGGCGAAGGCCGGCGGCCTTCTGTCGGCGTTACAGCCTAAAGAAGCCTGATGATCACTCTTTTAAACTTGCGACGGACCCAGACGAACCTCGCGAACTCGCGCTGACACGAAGGAGCTCCACATGTTTGGCGGCGTCGGAATTCTACTTCCTATCCTGATCCTCCTGTTCGGCCTCATTCCGGCCGTCATCAAGGTCTTGCGCGAATATGAGCGCGCCGTGATCTTCACGCTTGGCCGCGTCGGCCGCAAAGCGTCGGGGCCGGGCCTCGTTATCCTCATCCCCATCGTTCAGCAGATGCGCAAAGTCGACATGCGCACGCTCGTTCATGACGTGCCAACGCAGGACGTAATCAGCCAGGACAACGTGTCGGTGAAGGTGAACGCCGTCATCTACTATCGCGTCGTCGATGCGGTGCGCGCCATCGTGCAGGTTGAAAACTTCATGGCCGCGACCAGCCAGCTCGCGCAGACCACCCTGCGTTCCGTCCTCGGCAAGCACGATCTCGACGAAATGCTGCAGGAACGCGACAAGCTCAACAAGGATATCCAGGAAATCCTCGACAACCAGACAGAAGCCTGGGGCATCAAGGTCTCCAATGTCGAGATCAAGCATGTCGACGTCGATCCCTCCATGATCCGGGCTATCGCCAAACAGGCCGAGGCCGAGCGCGAGCGGCGCGCCAAGGTCATTCTCGCCGAGGGCGAACAGCAGGCGGCGGCGAAGCTCTCCGAGGCGGCTGAAATCCTTGCGACGTCGGCCGGCGCTATGGAGCTGCGCTATCTAAATTCGCTGCAGGAGATCGCCGGCGATCGGACCAATACGATCGTGTTCCCCTTCTCGCTGGAACAGGCCGCGAAGATGATCCGCCGCGAAGGGGATTATTAACGCGCGAGACGGGCCTTCAGCCGATCGTCGCTAGCCGCCGCTAACATCTGCTACGCATGCGCGTAGGCGGGGGCCCGCCTTTTCGATGCGCGAACGCTGTCGCATTGTTGAGTCCGCGCAACATTATATCAAGAAAAGCCGAACACTGAGCGTCAATGCCCTTAATCGCTGCCCGCAGCGATTGGCGTGTGCTCCGTTTTACGGCATTCTTGTCACATAAATTTAAAATTTCCGGCGCCGGCGCACGATCGGAGCCGCTGACAGGGAGGTGACTATGCGTAAGGGGCTGGCCCTAAGGGCCTCAATCGTGGCGCTCAGCTGCGCTATCGCCGCGCCGCAAATGGCGCAGGCGCAAGACGACGTCATCGTCGTCACGGGTTCCTTTATCAAAAAGAAAAACCAGGCCGATCTTCCATCACCGCTGCAGACCGTGGGCGCGGAGGATATTGGCGATATCGGCGCGGTGAACATTGCAGACATCACCCAGACGCTGACCATCAACACCGGCGCGGAAAACAACCCTGACGCGTTTACGCAAAACGCCACTACCGGCACGTCCAATATCAACCTGCGCGGTCTCGGCGTCGGCTCGACCCTCGTGCTTCTGAACGGCAAGCGCCAGGTTCTTTCCGGCGGGCCGAACAATGATGGCGTTAACTTCGTCGACACCTCGTCGCTGGTGCCGATGATCGCCATTGACCGCATAGAAATCCTCAAAGATGGCGCCTCGGCCCTTTACGGCTCGGACGCCGTCGCGGGCGTTGTGAACTTCATCACCCGCGAGAATTATGACGGCATCCTCCTGTCGGGGAACTATCTCTCCCACCAGAGCCAGGGCGATTACAACGAATTCAACATTCAGGGCCTGATCGGCAAGGACTTCGGCCGCGGCTCGGTCATGGTCGCGGCGAGCTATACGGAGCGGACGGCGCTGACGACGGCCGAACGGCGACTGTCGCGCCCGCAGGACGACACCTCGGTCCTCGGCAATCCGGGCGCCTTTTTCGGCGTCGTCGACGGCGATGATTTCGGCCTTCCGCCAGAACCTGACGGCGACGCAGCCGCGTTGCCCTTTATCGACCCTAGCTGCGCGGCGGCGGGCGGATTCCCTGGCCCGGCGAGCGTTGCGGCGGCGCCCCTCCTCGCCGCCAATGTCGGCTTTTGCGGGTTTGATTTCGGCGACTTCTTCAATCTCGTACCCGAAGAAGAGCGTTTCGTCGGCATGGCCCGCGTCGAATTCGATCTCACCGACACGGTCTATTGGAACGCTGAATTCAGCTACGCCGACAATGAAGCGATCCGCGGCAACTCGCCGACCTTCCCCTTCCTCACGCTCGGCAGCGCTGTCGTCCCGGGCGAAAGGGTCGGACCGTTTCCCGCTGGCGCCCTCGGAGTGGTGCCGAACCCATTCAATATGCTGGTCGATCCGTTTGAACCCATGGCGGGCGCGCCGACGGCTGTCTTCCTGGGTCGGGCCAGCGGCAATGGCGGCACTGTCTCGCCAAACATGACGACGACGGAAACCTGGCGGATCTCAACCAGCCTGGGCGGCGACATTGGCTCCGGCTCCTGGGAAGTCTCCTTCACCCGCGCGGACAACGAATTTGTCGTCGCAACGGAGGACACATTGTCGGATCGATTCCAGTGTTCGCTTTCCGGCTTTAACGATGTACCGACAATTCCAGGCTTGACGGCGGGCACGGATTGCTCCGCGGCGAATGAGGCGCTGACGCGCGGCGGGGCGACGATCCCCGCGGTCGGCAGCTTCTTCAATCCGTTCGGTACAGCGCTTACCGGCACGCCAAACGATCCGGCTTTCTTCGATTACTTCATCGGAACGCAGGTGCGCACCTACAACTCCGATCTGATGGTCGTTGAAGGCTACGTTACGCAGGAGTTGTTTCAGCTCCCCGCCGGCCCGGTCTCGGTCGCCATCGGCGGTCAGTACAGGGATAATGATCTGTCGCAAACCGTCGACGATTTCTCGCTAAATGACGAGTTTGGCTTCTTGGTCGGCGGCCGGCCCTTTGATGGTTCGCAGGACGTTTATGCGGTGTTCGGCGAATTCTCCGTACCCATCGCGTCCTGGCTCGATCTGCAGGCCGCAGTGCGCCATGAACGCTATGGCGAGGATGAGGGCGGCTCGACGACCGACCCGAAGATCGCTCTCTTGGCGCGCCCGAACGATCGATTCTCGATGCGCGGATCGTTCTCAACATCGTTCCGCGCGCCGTCCGTGTTCCAGCAGTTCGGCGAGTCAACGACGCTTGAGCAAGTCTCTGACGCCGGCGCAACGGCCTTCGTGGCGGTCAGAACGCTGGCGCCGGAAGACGGCAGCGGCAACATCATGGCCCGCCCGGTCCTGCCGGAAGAGTCAGAAGCCTTCAATGTCGGCGCCACCTGGGAGCCGCTAGACGGGCTGATATTCGATGTCGATTACTTCAATTTCGATTTCTCGAATGTGATCATCGCCACCAATCCGCAGGCCATTCTCAATGCGGCTAACGATGGCGATGCGGACGCAATCGCAGCCGTTATTCGCTCGCCGGCTGGCACGGTCCTTCAAATCAACAACGACTTCGTCAACGCGTCGTCTGTCGAAACGGCCGGACTTGATTTCGCGGCGCGATGGGAGATCGACATGGGCGATTTGGGCCAATTGGTTCCAAGCATCACCGGCACCTATTTGCTCAACTATGACGTTGTCGATCCGCAAGCCGGCGCGGTCGACGGCGAAGGGCGGCGGAACTTTGAAAACTTCGCGACATCCGCGCCGGAACTCCGCCTCAACGCCGGACTGCAATGGTCGAAGGGCGCGCATTCCTTCAACGCCTTCGTGCGCCATATCGACAGCTATATCGACGACCAGAACTGCGCCGACGGCACTTTGCCGAACACGGACGTGTTCCCCGTGACGGGCTGCGCCGGCGGGGCGCCGACTGGCTTCCCGATCGAATCCGACACCCGCGTCGATCTCCAATACGCGCTGGCGATCAACGAATATATGGGCCGAGACAAGCTCGCCCGGATCATCATCGGCGGGCGCAACATCACGAACGAGCGGCCGCCCCAGGTGTTCACCAATGGCGGCTTCGACTCCAAGGTCCACGATCCGCGCGGCGCGCTGATCTACTTTGGTCTCGACCTGGAGTTCTAAAGACCAGCAAACTGCGTCTATCTGGCCCCGCCGGCGCTCCGCCGGCGGGGCTTTTTGCTGGCGCGGGGTCTTGTCTCGCCCGGCCGGCCCGGCTTGAAAGACGGCCCATGAGCGCGCCCGAAACCCTTGATCTCACCGGCTATCGGTGCCCGGTGCCTGTTATTCGTCTTGAATCGGCGCTTCGGCGAATGGCTGAAGGCCGCCAAGTCACTGTTTTCGCTGATGATCCCATCGCCGCCATCGACATTCCCCATAGCTGCCGGGAAGCCGGACACGGCGTTGAGCGCCTGCCCGATGAGGGCGGGACTTGCGTCTTTCTGGTCACGCGGGGCCCGAAACCGCCGCCCTGAACCGGCTTTTCACTCCCCGGCTTTTGCCTTCCGAAATTGCGAAGGTTAATGTAGGTTAACCGTAAAAGCGCCGCTCCGGCTGGGCTCTCAGCCGGCTGGCGGGCTTGGGGTGAGTTGATGAGGGGATGCTGGGAATGACGAGGAATCCAATGACGTTTTCGAAATCTGCGCGCCGGGCGATCGGCGCGTTGGCAGCGGCGTCGGCGCTCGCCCTCGCGGCTCCGGCCCATGCGGATTATGATGCGGGCGTGCAGGCCTACATGAACGGCCAGTACAATCAGGCGCTCGATATATGGACGCGGTTCGCCGTAGCCGGCGATGTGCGCTCCAAGAAAATTCTTGGCGATGTTTATTCCGGCAAGCCGCTTGAAGGCGCGCGCAGCGCCGCCTCGCCGCTTGAGGAAATTCCGGTCGATAATGTGCAGGCGCTCGTCTGGTACACCCTTGCGGCCTATCACGATTTCACGGCCTATCAGACGCCGTCCGCGCACGAAGTAAATGCGCGCATACTGGCTGAGCAGCGCCTGCCGGAAATCCGGGCGCGGATGTCGACCGCCAACGTCAACAAAGCGGAAAATTATGTCGCCCAGACCTTCGAATCGGGCAGCGCCTACGATCTCTATCGGCTCGGCGAAATGTACCAGAAGGGCGCCGGCCTTGAGAAAGACAACGTCAAAGCGCTTCAGATGTATTCACTCGCCCAGGCGCGCGGCGTCGGCGAAGCTTCCGCCGCCTATGAATTCCTGGCGCCCTTGATGACTAAGAACGAAATCGACAATGCGATTGAGCAAGTCGAGGGGTGGCAACCGCCATTGCCGCCGGAATATCGCGGCAAGACCCCGCAGCAGCTTGAGATGGAACGGCTGAAGCGCGAGCTTCAGGAAATCAAGATGGCTGAGGCGCTGAAAGCGGTTTCGGACATCGACGTCGAACTCATCCAGCGCGCCCTAGCGGCGCTCGGCTTCCGCCCGGGATCGATCGACAACAAACTGGGTCCGTCGACCCGCTCTGCGATCCGGCGCTTCCAATATTCAACGGTCGCTCGCGACACGCAGCTTTCCGAAGACGACAAGCAGGCGGTCGTCACCGGCGTGTTGACGCCGCGCCAGACCGTGACGCTCTTCAATGATGCGGCCGTCGCTGAGCATCCGATGTCGGAATATGTTTACGGGATCATGCATGTGCGCGGGATCGGCGTTGAGCAGAACGGCCAGCAAGCCGTTTCCTGGCTCGAAAAAGCCGCCGATCACGACCTCGCCATCGCCCATTACGCGCTGTGCGTTGTCTTCCGCGACGGTACGACGGGCCTCAACGAGGTCTCGCCGGATGAGCGCAAGGCCGCTTATCACTGCGCGCGCGCCGGCGCCTTGGGTTATGAGCCCGCCAATGACGCGCTGCGGCGCCTCAGCTTCGAATATACGCGCGACATTCAGTAGTCGGAGGGGATGACAATGAAACGCCTTTACTCAAACAAGATCGTCCCCGCTGCGATCGTCGCCGCCGGCGCCATGATCATGGCGGATGCGGCGAAAGCGCAATCACTTGGCGGATTTCCCATCCGCGAGCCGGGCGCGGGCAGCGCCTCCTCGGGATCCGGCGGCGCGAAATCAGATAAAGACGGCCCGCTTCAGATCATCGTCGACGCCAATGGTCGGGGCCCTTACAAAACCATCTCCAGCGCCATCAGGGATGTCGGCGAGGGCGGCGTCGTTTACGTCATGCACGGCGTCTATAATGAATCGATCGAACTGACGAAATCCGTTTTCATTCAGGGCGATCGCGGTCCGGGCTCCGGCGTTGAGATCTCCGCGCCAATGAATGAGAACTGCCTCACTTTTAAGCCAGGCCAGCCGACCGCGCATGCAGTCGTCGCAAATGTTCAGTTCGCCTCAAAGATCAATTCCGGCGCGGCCGCCTGCGTCGACGTTCACCAGGGCGTCTTTACATTGAAGGAAAGCGACGTCCTCGGCTCCGGCGTTCGCCCGGCCGTCAAGATTTCCGGCGGCACCGTCATGCTTGAGAAGAATCGCATTTCTGCGGGCTCGGAAGGCATCATGGTCCAGCAGGCTCATTCGCTGTCGCAGAGCTTTATCATCGATAACAAGATTTTGCAGAACAAGGTTGGCGTCGATATCGCGTCGGGAAGCCGCGCTGACGTCGTCGTCGCCGGCAACGAGATTTTCGACAATCTCGACTCCGGCGTAAAATCATCAGGCTTCGGATCAGCCAAACTGATCGGCAACAAGATCCGCAACAACAAGGGCTCGGGCGTCATTCTCGACAAATACGCCAAGCTCTCGCTCGTTCGCTATAATGAGATTGTCCAGAA
Source organism: Pseudomonadota bacterium (assembly GCA_039819305.1). Classification (GTDB taxonomy): domain Bacteria; phylum Pseudomonadota; class Alphaproteobacteria; order Caulobacterales; family Parvularculaceae; genus Hyphococcus. The sequence continues at coordinate 1,210 of JBCBSE010000028.1, read as the reverse complement.
CTCAGGCGACGGCGTCGCCATTCCCTTCGGCGTCAATGGCGTCATCGAAGACAACGACATCGTCGGCAACACGGGCCTTTCCATCTTCGTGCGCGACGGCCTTGAGCCGAAAATCACGAACAACACAATCAAGAACAACACAGGCGACAGCTGCTCTAAACGCGATCGGCGCAAAGGCCGCTGCTAATCGGGCCTGTTGTCCAGGTAAACAAAACCCCGCCGCTGGCGGGGTTTTGCATTTTTGGGGTCCGGGCCGGCTCTCACGAGAGAAACTGGATCCGCGCATAGCGCGAACAGTTGCGATTGGCCGCCCGCTCAAGACGGCGTTGCGGCACGTAGTAAGCATCCGGTCCGCGAACCAGCACGGAGCAGACGCGTTGCACGCGGCCTGATCGCGTCCAGTAGTTTTCCTCGACCACCGTTATGTAAGCGTTGTACTGGCGCAGATCAAAATGGCGCCGAAAAACGACTTCGCTTCGCGCCCTGCCATACCGTCCATATCGGCCATAGCGGTCGCCGCGATATCGCTTATGGCCATAGCGATCGCCGCCGCGCGAATATCTGTCTGCGGCGTAATAGTCATAATAATCCGCATGGTGAGTGCGATGGTCGTGATCGCGCGGGCAGTAAGGCGGACGGTCCGCCGCCGCCGCTTGTGCTGTGAAGAACATCACCGCGCCAAAAATAGCGGCCGCCCATGCTTTTTCGCCAGCTTGCATCGAGTGCTCCCTGGCCCCCGCAGCCATTCGGATCTCGCGCCCCAGCAGAGGTCGACGGTTAGCGTTTGGGGTTGAATTGTGGCCGTTTTGTTGCGTCGGCCGCCATCTCGCCGCCGCAATTTAAAGCGTCGGCAAAATGGTGCCCCCCGCCGGAATCGAACCGGCACTCCGTAAAGGAACGGGATTTTGAATCCCGCGCGTCTACCAGTTCCGCCAGAGGGGCATCTTTTAAGAAAGGTTGGTGGTTATTTTAAACGCTCTAGCGCACGACATACCAACCCGTCGAACCGGTGGCGGGATCATAGGCAAAGACTCTGGCCGGTCAAGGCGCAAGTCCCCTCCCTCTTCACCATTTTCGCAAACAATTAAAATTTGAGCCATTCCGCTCCTTAAGCTTTGCCGCCAAATCTGCTAACGGGTCGGCACCTAAAGGATGTCATTAACAAGAAGCCCTAAAATTAGGGGCCAGACACAGGAGAAAGCATTGGCGG
>JBCBSE010000027.1:0-40827 GCA_039819305.1 Pseudomonadota bacterium | reverse complement strand
CTCGACAGGGAAAACCTGGCGCGAGATCTCGTTGCAGACATTGAAGACCTTGTAGTCATACTCCGTCGGATCAAGGCCAAGCGCTGCGTGGAAAGCGGGGCGCCGGTGATCGCGGATATGACTACAAGGTCTTCAATGTCTGCAACGAGATCTCGCGCCAGGTTTTCCCTGTCGAGCTCGACATCAACAATCCGGCTTTCCGCGAGCTGATGACGACGCTACGCGAGCATGCTGACGCCGCCGAAGACGCCAGGGCGCGCGGCGGCGTTTCAGGCGCACTTTCGCGCGTTTATCACAACGCGGCGACCGCCATGACCTTCGTTCGTCTCTATTTCTTCAAAGCGAAGACGAACGAAATTCCTGAAACCGTTCGCTTGCAGCCGGTCTGGTAGGAGAGATCGACGCATGATCGCAGACGTCGCCCTTCCCATTGTCGCCGCCGCGCTGATCTGGTGGCTCGGCACCTGCGCGATCCTGTGGCTCGTCAGACTGCCGGACGCACGGCGGCGCGCGGCCATCATCATCGCGACGGCTGCAATGCTCGGGGCGATGGCGACAGCGGTCTTGCTGAAAGACGTCGACACGATTGCGGCGGCCTATGGCGGCTTCGCGGCCGGCGTCGTGCTATGGGGCTGGCATGAGCTGATGTTCCTCATGGGCTACATCACCGGCCCCAACCGGTCTGCGTGTCCGCCAAACTTGAAGCCATGGCGGCGTTTCGCAGCGTCGGCGAACACGATCATCCATCACGAGATCGCCATCGCATTGCATGCGGGGCTCCTCGTCTGGCTGAGCTGGGGCGGCGCGAACCAGGTCGCTGCGTGGACGTTCCTCCTGCTTTGGGGGATGCGGCTCAGCGCCAAGCTGATCGTCTTTTTCGGCGCGCCAAATGTAAACGAGCGCTTCCTGCCGGCGCGCCTTAGCTATCTGCATACCTATTTCGCGCGGCGGACGAACTTTATTTTCACCCCGCTCGCCATGATCGCGGTCACGCTGACGGCGGGCATCTTGATTCATCAGGCGGCGGTCGCCCCCGGCGGCAGCTTTGCAGCGGCCGGTCTCTCGCTCGTCGCATCCCTGGCGGCGCTCGCCGTCATCGAACATCTGGCGCTCGTCGCGCCGGTCCCGGACGACGCGCTCTGGGACTGGGCGATCGGCGATGCGCCGCTCGCCAAAAACACAAAATCACTGTCGGATGGAGGACACCCATGAGTTTTGAACAATTCTTTGAGACGGAGCTCGACCAGCTTCGCGAAGAGGGCAACTATCGTGTCTTCGCCGACATCAAACGGCGCGCCGGGAATTTCCCGAGAGCGGCCAATCACGGGGAGATCGGGCCGGACGAAGTAACGGTCTGGTGCTCCAACGACTATCTCGGCATGGGCCAACACCCGGCGGTGACTGAGGCGATGCACACCGCGATCGATCAATGCGGCGCCGGCGCCGGCGGCACCCGCAACATATCGGGCACGAACCATTATCATGTATTGCTGGAGCGCGAGCTCGCCGACCTCCACGGCAAGGAAGCCGCGCTTATCTTTACGTCGGGCTATGTTTCAAACTGGGCGGCGCTCGGCACCCTCGCCTCGCGCGTGCCGGGCTGCATCGTTTACTCTGACGGTCTCAATCACGCCTCCATGATCGAAGGCATTCGTCACTCGAAAGCGCAAAAGCGCATCTTCAAGCACAATGACCCCGAAGATTTGCGCCGGCTCCTCGCTGCAGACGATCCTTCGGCGCCGAAGCTTGTCGCTTTTGAGTCCGTCTATTCCATGGACGGCGACATCGCGCCAATCGAAGCGCTTTGCGACGTCGCCGATGAATTCGGCGCCTTTAAGTATATCGACGAGGTTCACGCGGTCGGCCTTTACGGGTCGCGCGGCGGCGGCATCGCCGAACGCGAAGGGCTGATGGATCGGCTCGACATCATCGAGGGAACGCTCGGCAAAGCCTTTGGCGTTCTCGGCGGTTATGTCGCCGGCTCCAAAGCGGTTTGCGATTACATCCGCAGCTTCGCCTCAGGCTTTATCTTTACGACGGCGTTGCCGCCCGCGGTCGCCGCCGGCGCCCTCGCTTCGATCAAGCATCTCAAAACCAGCAACGCCGAGCGCGAAGCCCATCAGTCGCGCGTTGCGCAAGTGCGCAGCGAGCTTGCCAAACTCGGCATCCCGACGCTCGACAATCCGAGCCATATCGTGCCGGTGATGGTGAAGGACCCAGTAAAGTGCAAATGGATCTCGGACTGGCTGATGGCCCATCACGGCATTTACGTGCAGCCGATCAACTATCCGACGGTGCCGAAAGGAACCGAGCGTCTGCGCATCACGCCCTCGCCGGTGCACACCGATCATGACGTTCGACGGCTTGTTGCGGCGCTGTCAGAGGTGTGGTCGCAATGCGCGCTTTCACGCGCGGTTGCGTAGATAGGCGTCAATCTCCGCCTTGTCATTGACCGGCGGAAACAACGCGTGAAGGCGCATAGCGCAATTAATATCGCCCTTCACGCGCAGCCGGCGTTTGAACAGCGCCTGTGGCCCGGAGATTCGGCCCATCACCAGGTCGAGATAGGTGTCCGCCGACATCTTCAGCTTTACGTTTGGCGCGCGATGAGCGCCTTTTGCCACCGACGCCGCCCCGTTTCGAACCGACACGACATAAACGCCGGCGTCGGGGCCGGTGATTTCAAATTGAATCACCGCATCGAGACCGCGCGCCGCGCGAACATCGAGGCGTTCAGGCATCGCCTCAAAAAGTGCGTCAATCGTTCCTGCGCTCATAAGGGCACGTTAACTCGTTTTGGCCTGGCGCGACACTCGCCGCCGCACTTTGTCTTGTTAAGGGAATGCGACTAATGTTGCGTATAGAGAAGAGGCGTCAGTGATGGAAAGCATTCGGATGGGCATGGCCGTTTTTCTGGTGCTTGTTCTGCCAATCGTCGCCGTGTTCTGGCTGATCATCCATGGCTTCGCCCCGTTTTGGAAGACGCAAGCCCCGCGCAACGCCTATTTCGCGGCCTTCGCCGGCATTCTCGTCGTGCTCCTGATCGCCGCGCCAAATGTGCGCGCCCTTATCGGCGCTGATCTCGGATTTCATATTGCGCTTTTTCTCGCCGGCGCCGTTATCTATGTCGCCAGCATCATTCCTTATCGGGCGATCCACCGCGAACTCGACTTCAGGACGTTTTCCGGCCTCGCGGAGATCACAGATACGCAAAACGCGTTGATCGACACCGGACCCTTCGCTGTCGTTCGTCATCCGCGCTATCTCGCCGTGCTGATCGGCGTCGTCGGCTGGGCGCTCGCAACGAATTACGCTGGCGCCTACATCGTCTCGCTTCTCTTCACGTTCGTATTGATCGTCATCACCAAGATGGAGGAGCGCGAACTTCTGAAACGTTACGGCGGGGCTTATGAAGACTATCGCCGGCGAGTGCCGATGCTGATCCCGCGATTGCCGTCTCGCGAAGCGCGGCAATGAATAATCCGCAGCGCACCCAATGAGCGAAGCAACGCGCCGCGCGGGCGAAATTGAGCTCCATGTCAATGGGCGGCGCGTGTCGGCGCGTGTCAGCGCGCTCACCCGTCTTGTCGATTTCCTGCGCGATGATCAGGGTCTGACCGGGACCCATGTCGGCTGCGACACCGCGCAATGCGGGGCGTGCGTTGTGCGGCTCAACGGCGTCTCCGTGAAAGCGTGCACGGTGCTCGCCGCGCAGGCCGATGGCGGCGCCGTGGAAACGATTGAGTCTGTCGCAACGAACGGCGAACTGCACCCATTGCAGCGCGCCCTCTCGGAACGCCACGGGCTGCAATGCGGTTTCTGCACGCCGGGGCTCGTCATGAGCATTCTCGACGCAACCGCGGACAAAGCGCATCTGTCGCGGCCCCAAATTCGCGCCGCATTGAAAGGCAACCTCTGCCGCTGCACGGGCTATCAACATATTGTCGACGCCGTTGAAGCCTATTTGCATTCGCCTTCTGATAGGCCCGCGCCCGATGCGCCTGAAGACTCCCGGATCGGCGACGCGCCCTTGCGCCGGGAGGACGCCCGGTTCCTGACCGGCAATGGTCGGTATACGGCGGACGTTTCGTTCCCAGGCCAGACCTATGTCGCCTTTGCGCGGTCCGAAGTCTCACACGGACGCATCAATTTGATTGACGCGAGCAAGGCCGGCGCGGCGCCGGGCGTGATCGGCGTGCTGACCGGCGAAGATCTCGAAGCCGACGGGATCGGCGCTTTGCGTTGCGGCTGGAAAGTCGCCAACGAAGACGGCAGCGCCATGGCCGATACGGCCCGGCCCGTCCTCGCCCGCGGCAAGGTGCGCTTTCACGGCGAGGCGATCGCGGCCGTCATCGCCGAAACGCCGGACGCAGCGAGGCATGCCGCCGGTCTTATCCGCGCGGATTTCACGCCCCTCGCCCCGCATCTCGGCGGCGGCGATTCGCCGGCGGACGAAGCGCTTCATCAGGGCGCCCCAGACAATGTCTGCTTCCGCTGGGCGATCGGCGACGAGGCTGCCGCGGCGCGCGCTATGGACGACGCTGAGCATGTCGTTTCCCTTGACTTGCGAAATAATCGCCTCGTCCCGAATGCGCTGGAGCCGCGGGCGGCCAACGCCCGCTATGATCCGTCGGAAGACCGCGCGACGCTTTATGTCACGAGCCAGAACCCGCACATGGCCCGCCGCGTCATCGCGGACATTGTAGGGCTTCGGTCGGAAAATCGTTTGCGCGTTATCTCCCCCGATGTCGGCGGCGGCTTCGGCTCGAAGATTTTCGTCTATCCCGAGGAATGCGTGTGTGTTTGGGCGGCGCGCAAATTCGGTCGACCTGTAAAATGGGTTGCGTCGAGGCGCGAGAGTTTCCTTGCCGACGCGCACGGACGCGATCATCAGACGACGGCGCAGATGGGCTTTGACGCCGACGGGCGCATCACCGCGCTGACGGTGCGCACCCGGGCGAATCTCGGCGCCTATCTTTCCGGTTTCGCAACCTTCGTGCCGAGCTTCATTTACGGAACGATGCTCGCCGGCCCTTACAAAACGCCGATCATCCGCTGCGCGGTGACGGGCGCCTATACGACGACCGCGCCGGTCGACGCCTATCGCGGCGCCGGGCGCCCCGAGGCGACATATGTGATTGAAACGCTGCTCGATGAGGGCGCGCGCGCGCTCAGCCTTGATCCGGCGGAGCTCAGACGGCGCAATCTCATTCGAAAGGAGGACTTCCCTTATCAGACGCCTGTCGCCGTTGAATATGACGACGGCGATTACGAAGCGCATCTAACCGCTGCGCTTGAGCAGTCCGAATATGCTTCTTTCGCGGAGAGGCGCGAGGCCTCGCAGCGGAACGGCAAGCGCCGCGGGATTGGCGTCGCCTGCTTCGTTGAAGCGGCGGGCATCGGCCCCTCCGCTCTCGCCGGCGCGGCTGGCGGCGACGTCGGCTTGTGGGAGTCGGCAAGTTTGCGTTTCTCGCCGACGGGCGCGCTCGATGTTCTGACAGGCTCGCATAGCCATGGACAGGGCCATGAAACGAGTTTTGCGCAGATCGTTCATGACCGTTTGGGCGTGCCCTTCAATGACATCCGCATCATTCATGGGGATACGGATAAAACGCCGACGGGCATGGGCACCTATGGCTCGCGATCGATCAGCGTCGGCGGCGGCGCGATCGCCAAGGCCGCCGACAAGATCATCGACAAGGCGAAGATTATCGCTGCTTATCTACTCGATATCGAACCGGAAGACATAACCTTTGAGGAGGGGCGTTTTTTCAAAGCCGGGGCCAATGCTGGCCTCATGCTTCAAGATATCGCCGAGGCCGCCTATCGCGCCCATGATTTGCCGCCAGAGCTGGAGCCGGGTCTGGAGGCGACAGCCTTTTACGATCCGGACAACTTCACGTTCCCGTCCGGAACCCATGTCTGCGAAGTCGAGATCGATCCTGAAACCGGCGCCGTTGCAATCGAGCGCTACACGGCGGTCGATGATTTTGGCGAGATCGTCCACCCCATGATCGTCGCCGGCCAGGTGCATGGCGGGGTCGCGCAAGGCGTCGGCCAGGCGCTCTTTGAAGAGGCGCGCTACGACGAGGCGACAGGCGCGCTGATGACGGATTCGCTCCGGGCCTATCGCCTGCCGAGAGCCGCGGACATCCCCGACATCGATGTCGCGTCGAGCCCGACGCAGTGCGGGCACAATCCGCTGGGCGTAAAAGGTTGCGGCGAAGCCGGCGCGATTGCAGCGCCGGCGGCGGTCATGAACGGGATCGCCGACGCCATCGGGCGACGTATCGACATGCCGGCGACGCCGGCGAAGATCTGGCGGGCGCTTAAGGAATGCGATGATGCGTGATCCCGCATTCTTTAAGCCGACCACGCTCGAAGACGCGCTTCGCTTGTTGCGCGAGCATCAAGGCGCTCTCCTCATCGCAGGCGGACAACATCTCGTTCCGCGCCTTGACGAATATGCGGAAAAGACGCCGGCGCTGATCAACATAGAAGGCCTGCAAGACCTGCGCGGGGTCAGTCGCGCCGCATCCCGACTTCGCATCGGGGCCGCAGAAACCCATGGCGCCATCTCGCGCGACGCCGTCGTGAAAGATGCGATCCCCGCCCTCGCCGAACTCGCCGGCGACATCGGCGATCTTCAGGTGCGCAATCGGGGCACCATCGGCGGCGCCGTCATGTCAGGCGTCCTCAACAGCGATTACCGGGCGGCGCTTCTGGCGCTCGACGCGCAACTTATCACCGCGGGCGCCACGATCGACGCGGATAAGATCGACGCAAGGCCCGATCTTCCGAGCGGCGACATTCTTGTCGCCATCGATTTCGCCATCCCCGCGCGCGCCGAATTCATCAAACACGTCCATCCCGCGGCTGGTTACGCGGATCTCGCCATCATGCTCGCGCAGCACGCTGACGGCGGCCTTCGTCTCGCGCTGATCGGCGAAGGCCGGCGCCCTGAACGATTGCATCGCGTTGAGGATGCGCTGGCGAAAAACAAAGCAGACCGCAGCGCCGCAATCCGCGCCCTCGATGACGCCGTTGCCGGCGATGCTTCGCTCGAGCTTTCAGATTATCACGCACATCTTCTCCGCCGCGATATCGTGGCGCTCGCGCAGCGCATGCTCGGCCTCGATTTGACCTCTTAAGTATTGGCGCAAGCAAAAACGCCCCGCATGAAAAATGCGGGGCGTTTTTTTGTTTTATGCGTTTGGCGCCGCGCGGCTAGAAGCGCGCGAAGCCGTTTTCCGATCCCCAAAGGTACCAGTTGTCGACGACGGTTCCTGTCAGAAGGATGCCGATGCCGCCGGTGATCGGGCACAGGATCGCGAACCACCAGGCCCAGCGGTGAATGGATTCCATTGACGCATTGAAACCCATCGTCCAGCGCCAGAAGAGCGCTGCGCGCTCCGATGCGGTGCCGCGGTCGTAGATCTGCTCGATCTCGCGCTCGCCGCCGTAACGGCCGACGGCGAGAATGGTGCCGGCGTGCATCGCAAAGAGCAGCGCCGACCCATAGAGGAAGACGATCGAGAGCATGTGGAACGGATTGTAGAAGAGGTTGCCGTAGATCAGCGAGAAATTATTCGTCCAATCAAGATGCGAGAAGATGCCAAAGGGAACCGCTTCGCTCCAGCTGCCCATGGCGACGGGGCGCAAAAAACCGCAGACGAGATAGAGCCAGATCGCCGCCGCAAACGCCCAGCAGACATGCGTTCCCATTCCGAGTTGTATCGCGCGCCTGTAGGAACGGATCCACCACAAGATGATCGCCGCGGTCAGGAAGAAGCCGGCGAGCAACCACCACCCGCCTTCATTTAGCGGCGGAAAAACGCTGAGCCCATGTTCAGGCAACGGCGCATCGAGCGAGAGCCATGGCAACAGACCGACAAACTTGATCGGGTCCCAATTGACGCTCGCCCACATATTGAGGCCGATGATCTCGATCGCAATGAAACCGCAGAAGAGCGATGCGATGCCAGTCCAACCAAGATAGATCGGGCCGATCTGCGCGTCGCCAAGTTTGCCAAGCCAATAGTTGAAGCCGACGACCTTGTCGCGGGAGTCGTCGGAGCTGGGAAGCGGAACGCCATAGTCGACATGTCCGCGCACCTGCACTTGCGTGAAGATATTCTGATAGTCGGGCATTGCCGCTTATCCTCCGTATTCGTAGTTCCAGATCGGCAGATTTCTCCAGAAATCCCACCAATCTATCCAAGACCCTTCATAGAGAGGGCCGCTGATGACGATGCAGACCGCGCTCCAGAACCCGGCCGACAACGCCAGGAAAAGACCGAGGCGGTGAATGCCGATCGTGCCAATCGAATAGCCGATGAAATCGCGGAAAAACGCATTTTCATGTTCCGGCGTTTTGACGACCTTTTTGCCGCCGGGGTTAACCGCGGAAAGAACAAGCGCGCCGTGCAAGGCAAGCGCGAGCGTCGTCGTAAAGAAGAACGTGATCGCGATCATGTGCGCCGGGTTGTAATGGAAGTTCCCATACATATAGCCGGTGTTCGAGACCCAGTCCAAATGGCTCATGATCCCGTAAGGAAAGCCGTAGCCCCAGGCGCCCATAAGCATCGGCCGGAAGATCACTAGCGTCACATAAGCAAGCACCGCAAAGCTGAAGGCGATTGGCACATGCAACCCGATCCCGAGCTTTCGGCTGATCTCCACTTCCCGCAGGATCCACGATCCAAACGCCGCGGTCGCGCAGAACGTAATGATCTGCCAAAGGCCGCCTTCCGCCATCGGCGCCATGGCGAGGCCATAGCTTACATCGGGCGGATCAATGCTGATCAGCCACGGGTTCCAGGTGTCGCCCATCGAGGCGCCATAAAAGATCAGCGCCGTGCCGAGGATGGCGAAGAACGCCGCGGTGACCCCGAAAAACCCGACATAAAACGGGCCGACCCAGAAATCGAAAAGGTCGCCGCCGATCAGCGTTCCGCCGCGAACGCGATATTTTCTCTCAAAACTGAGCAACGCCATCGGTCTCTCCTTCCGTTCTCAGGACCATCATCCGCGCCATTTGCGCGTCGCCGTGTCCGTTCCCGGACTTAAATTCGCATTGCATATCAAATGACTTACTACGCTTACGTACCTTTATTTGGACGACGCCGCCGCGAAGGACGGCGCCGTCCAGTGATTGACTGGCGCTAAGCCAGTCGATCTGCCTCTTCAATTTGAAAGGCGGATGAATTCGACTCACCCAGATCGAGCCAGTTGTATTCTGGCGTGCTCAGCAGAATAAAATGAATCAGCAGAGCAAGGGTGAAAAGAAAGACCGTCAACGCGACGAGAACGCGCCGAGGGTCGAAGATCATCCAAAGTCTCCACATAATGAACGCTCCTTTTTCCGCTCTACTGGATCACGCCAAGCCAAGGCTTGTTGAACCAAACGAGCATGTGAACGATGAACGCCCAAAAGGTGAAGAGTAAAAAGCTTCCCATAAAGATTTTATGGAAGGCCTTCGCCTCATTCGCTGTCAAACCTGACAGAGAATCAGACCTTTCGTGAGCCTCGGTGGTCATACATGTATCTCCTCTGTTTGACCATCGGTTATCGCCGCATAGCGCACCCTGCGACGCGGGCATTCAGCGGTGTGGACCCGCCAAAACTTTTCCGCCGCGCGCCTCTTGCGCGGCGTAACTTGTCAGCGCCCTGAGAAAATCCACGGAATGATGCTCCGTGCATTCCCGGTCGCTTCTTGAAACACGCCGCCATTCGCCTTTGCGCCGGGCGTCAGCCGCCGCAGCACCGCGAAGGCGAAACAAAGCGGCAAGGCGATCGCCAGATAAAGCCGGTATTCGAACCGGTCATGGGCCTGTTCGCTTTGATGTTCCTGGATTGCGATATTCGCCATTGGTTCCTCCGCCCCTTTCGTTACGCCGCCTCTCCGCGGTGCAATTGGCTAAAACTGAGATTGATGCGCGTCGCCGAAACGCTGGTCTCTCCGGCCGCGCGCGCGGCGCTTTCTGCATGGTCGCGCAACTTTTTCGCCGCCGAGATGCGCGTTAGGACCGGATATTTCTCAACATGCTGATCGAGCAGCTGGCTCGCATCGTCGTCCCAGGCGATTGCGCGCGCATGGCGCGCCGGCGTCGCCTCGGCTTTGTCGAGATCGGCGCCGAGCGGCAGGATGTGAAAGAGCGCGTCGAACAGACCGTTGCAATATTCCTGAAGGACATAGGTCGCGCCGGCGTAGCCCATGAACGGCGTGCCTGTGTGACGCCGGATGACCGCGCCAGGGAAGGACGCAGGGATATAGACCGAGCGCGCATTGACTTCCTGCAAATACATGCGCTCGTTGAAACTGCCGAAAACGACGAAGGGCGCATTGTCTGCGAGCGCCGCGCGCACAGCGTCATTGTCGGGCTTGCGCCCGGCGACGCGCGCAAAGGCGAAGGCGCAAGGCAGACCGAGATCGGTTTCGAGGAAATGGCGTAGCCCGCGCGCGTAAGTCTCGTTGGCGACCACCCCGAAATTGGCTGTTCCGAAGAAATCCTGCGTGACCGAGCGCCACAGATCCCAGACGGGTTTGATTGTCGAGTGTTTTTCCTGCTCGATGAAGGGTTCCGGATCGAGATCGAGAAGTTCGCCGAGTTTGCGCAGGAATTTCGTCGTCGAATGCAGACCGATCGGCGCCTGCAGATAAGGCCGGCCCAGCGCCTCGCACAAGGAGCGGCCGAATTCGCGATACATGCAGATGTTGACGTCAGCGTCGATGAGCCGGCGCGTCTCTGCGATATGGCTGCCGAGCGGGAAGACCATATTGACCTCGGCGCCGACGCCCTCAACGAGGCGGCGGATTTCCGCGAGGTCGGACGGCATATTGAACATGCCATATGAGGGGCCGATGATGTTGACGCTCTGCCGCGCGCCCTCCGGCTTCTTTCGCGGCTTCGGATCGCGGCCCTTGGTCTGGCCGAATTCGGTCCACAGCCACAGTAAGGCGCGGTCGGCGCTCTGCCACTGGTCTTCATCAATGGTTCTGGGGAGGAAGCGTTGAATGTTTGCGCCTTCGGGCGTCACCCCGCCGCCGATCATTTCCGCGATCGAGCCGGTGACGACGACCGCCGGCAATTCCGGGTCGAGGACGGAGCGCGCGCGGCGCATCGCCTCTTCGGTGCCGTGCTGGCCGAGCTCTTCTTCGCCAAGGCCGGTGACGACGATGGGGAGCTCATGCGGCGGCAATGCGTCCGTATAATGAAGGACGGAAGTAACGGGCAGATTTTCACAGCCCACAGGCCCGTCGATAACGACCTGAAGGCCCTTCACCGCGGTGAAAACGTAGACCGAGCCCCAATAGCCGCCCGCGCGGTCATGATCTTGAATCAGCATCGCGCGCCTCCGCCCGCGAACGGGCCGCGCAAAACAAAAACCATGCTGTCATGATCCTGGATCAGCATCCGACAGGCGCCTCCAGATCCGCATCGCGCTTGGCTTTGATTTCAAGCTTGCGCCGTTGTTTTTTCCGGAAGTCGTCGTGAATAACCGGCGTCGTCTCCCAGACACCCGCCGTATCGCCAGCGCCGACGCCTTCGAAAAACGCGCGCATGTCGTCGAACCGCGCTTTGCTTTCGATCGCCGCATTGACGACTTGCGCGAGCGAGCCCGCGCCGGCCGGGCCCATCAGAGGCCGCGCCGAAATAAGATTGGTGAAGTATAGGCCGGGCGTTGCTTTTTGCTTCGCCGCTTGCACGACCGGCGTCGTGCCGATGGCAAGGTCGGGCTTGAACTCCTCCATCGCCGCGAGGTCCTGTTCAAGCGATGCGCGGAAGCGGACCTCGACGCCCTTGGCTTCCAGCCACTCGCGATCGGGATCCGACCAGGGCGTGCGCGGACAGGCCGAGCCGACATAACGCACATCCGCGCCGGTCTCGACGAGGAGGCGCGCGACCAAAAGCTCGGAGCCCTCATAGCCGGAAAGCGTGATGCGCCCTTTGATTCGCGCGCCCGACAACGCGCCCGATATCGCCGGTAGGATTGCATTTTTCGCCGCGCTGATCTTGTCCGCCGGCACACCGCAGGCCTCGCCGATCGCCTCGAGCCATGCAGCGGTTCCGTCGACGCCGACGGGGGCCGAGCCGACAACCGAGCGGCCCGCCTTGTCGAATTCGCGGATCGATGCGGTGTAAAAGGGATGAATGGCGGCGACAGCGGCGCAGTCAAAGGCGGCGTAAAGCTCGCGCCATTCACGCGTCGGCACGACGGAGCCCGCGCCAAGGCCCATTGGCGCCAGCATCCTGTCGATGATGACAGGATCAGCCGGGAACATTTCGCCAAGGAGCGTCACCTTGGGCCGATCGCCGCGATCATTGGCCGGGCGTTGCACCGGCCCGACCTCGACCTCTTCGCGCGCAAATTTCAGCATGGCGCCGGCGAGAACGTCCTTCGCTTCGGCATGCGTCGGCACGCCGAAACCCGGCACGTCGATGCCGATAATCCGCACGCCATTGATCTCGTCGGGCAGCAACCGCAACGGTACACCCGAGGCCGTCGGCACGCAGAGATTGGTTACGACGATGGCGTCATATTTCTCTGGGTCGGCGGTCTGCTCCACTGCTTCCTTGATGTCTTCAAAGAGCTTGCCGGTGACAAGCGTTTCAGAGTTGAAGGGCACATAGCCGACACTGCGCTTGGCGCCGTAGAAGTGGGACGTAAAGGAAAGCCCGTAAACGCAGCAGGCCGAGCCGGAAAGAATGGTCGCTGTGCGCCGCATGCGTAAGCCCACTCGAAGCGAGCCGAAAGCGGGGCACATCGATTGCGGCTGATCGTGGGGACCGGTCGGATAGTCCTTTGCATATTGATCGAGGATTTCGCTTTTGCCGGCCGCTTCCGCCGCACGCCGCATTTCATCGGCGCCGGCGTGACACCCCATGCCATCGCCGCTGGACGGCGCCGGAGACGAATCCGTCGCCGAGGCGTCGCTTTCAATTGGCGCGCCTTGGTCGACCGGCGTTGATGACGCGTCATCATAGGCCGCCTCGTTCGAGGGGCGCCGGTCGTCAATGATATTGATCAGTTCGGTCACGGGGCTTCGTCAGATCTCTTCGTAAATCACTTCAAGGGACTCTTTTTCGACGACGTTCTTGCCGCACATGTCGGCGATAGTCGCAGGCTCCAGTTGAAAGCCGGCGCCGGTTTCTTCCGCCGCAAAAAGACCGAGAAGATCGTCCTGGCTGAGCGGCGTCGGATGCACCGGCGGCGCCTCGGCGACATTCGAGGCGAGCGCTTCGAACATTGGCGCCCACTGGCCGCCCGGCTTGCCGACGATCTGGTAATTCGCGCTCTTGCGGCGAATATCTTCATCTGCAGGTATTGCTGAAAGCACCGGGATGCCGGCGGCGTCCGCGAAGGCTTGCGCCTCGCCGGTGCCGTCGTCCTTGTTGATCACCATACCGGCGACGCCGACATTGCCCCCGAGCTTGCGGAAATATTCGACCGCCGAGCAGACATTGTTGGCGACGTAAAGCGATTGAAGATCGTTCGAGCCGACGACAATGACTTTCTGGCACATGTCGCGCGCAATCGGCAGACCAAAGCCGCCGCAGACAACGTCGCCGAGAAAATCGAGCAGCACGTAGTCGAAGTCCCAGTCATGGAAGCCGAGCTTCTCGAGCAACTCGAAGCCGTGAATGATGCCGCGACCGCCGCAGCCGCGCCCGACTTCCGGACCGCCAAGCTCCATGGCGAAAACGCCGTCGCGCTTGAAGCAAACATCGCCAATCGCAACGTCTTCGCCGGCGATCTTTTTCTTGGTCGACGTTTCGATGATGGTCGGACAGGCGCGCCCGTTAAAGAGTAGCGAAGTCGTGTCGCTCTTCGGGTCGCATCCGATCAGCAAGACCTTCTTGCCCTGCTGGGCCATCATGTAAGAGAGGTTCGCAAGGGTGAAACTCTTGCCGATGCCGCCCTTTCCATAGATCGCGATGATCTGCGTTTCTTTGGTCACGGGCCCGCTCGCCGGCGCATCTGGTTCAGCGCTCGCCTCCTTGCGCAGGGACTGCGCCATCGCAGCCTGTGCGGACGTGTCAGCACCCTTGTCCTTGTCGTCAAATGGCGGGGCCATCTATGCGCCTCCAGTCTAGGATCATTTTCAGGCATTCAGGATCGTCGAACGCGGTCCTGTAGGCGTCGTCCGCGCAGCGCGGGTCCGCCTCGTGGGTGATCAATCCGTCGAGGGATAATTTTCCGTCGGCGATGAGCGCGAGCACGGCGTCGAGATCGCCCGCATTCCACTCCGCCGCGATCCGAAACTGCGCCTCTTTCATAAAGGCCGGCGGAAAGGCGAAGGAAAGCCGCTCAGTGTAAAAGCCGGCCAGCGTCACAACGCCGCCGGGGCGCATGCGCGGCACAGCTTCGTCCAGAATATTCGGATCACCGCTGGCGTCGCAGATCGCTCCGTAATCATCGCGACCGTCAAATTCCGGGTCCATGACCACATATTTGTTGGCGAGCGAGCGTTCCGGCGCCAGCTCCCAGACATTGGGCGGCGCTCCGCCCATGGCCATCACCGTGCGAACGATGAGACGCCCGAGAACGCCGTGCCCGATGACGAGATCCGGCGCGCCGCCGACTGCGATCGCGTGATGCGCCGTTGCCGCAAGCGCAAGCAATGTCGCTTGTTGCGGATTATCAAATTCGATCCTGACCGCTTTTTCCGCCGGCACGACCAATCGCGACGCGGCGCCGCCAAAAAGACCGGCCGCGTCTTCAAAGCACCGCGCGCCGGGAACGAAAACCTGCTCGCCAACGCGCGCGCGATCGCCGTCGCACTGAACGATTCGCCCGACCGCTTCATATCCAGGCACAAGCGGATAAGACAGGCCCGGAAAGGCCGGCATCTTGCTGGTAAAGAGCAATTTTTCGGTGCCGGTGCTGACCCCGCTCCATTCGACGTCGACGACGACATCGTCCGCACCCGGCGTAGTTAAGGGCAGTTCTCGTAAGGCGACGCGGCTTTCGCCTTCGAAAACAATCGCTGTCGCAATGGGCTCAATATCCAGAGAAAGGGAATGCGGGAACGATCCCGGTTCGGCCGCGTTTATGGGAATTGGCGAGTCAGTCTCGATATGGTCCATAGAGTGTCATTGTAAGTTGACATTTTATGGTGTCAAACAAAATTGACGTTTTTTTAGAGACGTTGCGCGGTTAATACGCTGCACAAAAGCGGCCTTCGCGTGCGGTGCGTTTTGCAATGCACAAAGCCCGCGCCGGTCAGCATGGCGGCGATTTCCGCGCGCGTGCGCGGCCGCCCTGAGCCCATCGCCCAAAGATACATCCCGAAATAAGCGTCGCCCGCCGGCTCCGCTCCGGACACGCCGGCTAGCGGCTCCGCGATCAAAATCCGACCGCCCGGGGCCAACGCCGCGTGGGCCGCAGACAGAAGACGGCGCGCCGGCGCATCATCATGATCATGCAAAATGCGAATCAGCGAGATCACATCCGCGCCGTCGGGCAAAGCGTCTGAGAGGAAATCGCAGCCGACAGTTTCAGCGCGATCGGCGAGACCTTTCGCCTCAAATGCCATGCGCGCGCGATCGGCGACCGGCGGCAAATCGCAAAGGACGCCTTTCAACGACGGATAGGTTTCAAGCGCCGCGGCGAGAAAAGCCCCCTGCCCGCCGCCAACATCCATCAACATCTTCACATCATTGAGCGGATAGGCTGCAAAGACATCGCGCGCGATAAAGCTCTGCGTTTCCGCCATCAATTGCGAATAGTCCGCCACGTCTTGCGACGCGACCGACGCATTGTCTTCAGCGCCCGCATATTTCCAGAAGGATGCGAGCGCGGTGTCATGACGTCGCTCGCGCAGCGCCGCCACAGGATCGACGAGATCGCGATAGAGAAGATCGTGATGGCGGACCATTGCAAAGACAGATGGATTGCCCAAAAACGCTGCGCCGGTCAGGCCAAGAACATAAGCGCCGTCATTTGTCTTTTCGAAGAGATCAATGGCGGCGGCCGCTTTTGCAAGCCTGTCGGCGGAGGCCCGAGGCAAATCAACATGCGCCGCGATTTCGTCGACACTTTTTGGCGCTGACGCCAGGAAGGGCAATAGATCAAGCTCGACACAAGACCTCAGGATCTGCGTGTATACAAAACCGGCCGCGAGATCGAACGAGCCCCTGGCGCGCGCATCCGCAATGCGGCGAATGATCGGCATCGAGGCCGCCCAGTTCTGGAATTTCGGATTTGCGACAAGCCGGTTTCGCCATTGCAGGAAACGCGTGGGAAGCGGCATTCAACCCTCTGAAACTGCGCGCCCGCCCGCCCGGCAACCGGCCTGCCCGGTTGTCAGATCGCCAGATGCTTTTGCAGATGCGCGTGCAGATGCTTCGGCGTCAGGCGCCGCGCCTGGGCGTAGACGAGCGCGCGCAACTCCTCACCGCCGGCGCAATCGGGCACCGACTGGGCGGCGTCCTCGACGAGATCAGCAAGTTGCTCCAGCGCGCCCGGCAGTCCCAGCGTGCTGACGGCGTTTGGCCGGGCATTCGCTGCATCCTGACCGGCAGGCTTGCCCATCGCTTCTGCATCCATAACCGCATCGCGAATGTCGTCAGCGATCTGATAAGCCTCGCCAAGCCGATCGCCAAGCGATCGCCACGCTTCTTCATCGCCGCCGACCGCCGCCGCGCCCGCTGTCGCCGCGGCGACAAAAAGCGCACCGGTTTTCGAGCGATGATAGGCGCTGAGATTGATTTCGTCTTCGCTTTCCCAGGCCTGGCCGGCGACGATGCCGTCGCGGGCGCCGACCGCGCGGCCGACAATGCCGACAAGGCGCGCCAGGGTTCGCTCGTCTGATTCGCGCGCCAGCGTTTCAAACGCCATCACGATCAAGGCGTCTCCCGCCAACACCGCCAGCGGCTCACCGTAAGCGACATGCACCGACGGCTTGCCGCGCCGGATGTCCGCCGCATCGAAACAGGGTAGGTCGTCGTGAACGAGAGAGGCGCAGTGCAACAATTCGATTGCGGCGCCGGCGCCGGCTGCGCGTTCCGGCGCGCGCCCGCCCGAACAGGCGTAAGCGACAGCGAGGCAGAGTTGCGGGCGAACCCGTGCGCCGCCAGGAAAGAGGGCGTGGCGGATAGCGCCGGCGAGCCGCGCGGGCCCATCCTTGGCTTCTGATTCAGCGACCGCCCGCTCAATCGTCCGCTCTATCAATGCGTCAACGTGCATTGGCGCTCCTTAGAAGTGTCACTCTACGTTGTCTTTTACGTGTGTCAATCTATGTTGACAGAATGAATCGGATCGCCCCTCGCAGATGAAACAGCCTGGCCGCGTTGTCATAATTGGGGCCGGTATCGGCGGGCTTGCCGCGGGCGCGATCCTGTCGCGCGATTTCGCCGTCGATATTGTCGAGGCGCGCGACCGCCCCGGCGGAAAAATGCGCCAGATCGAAATTGACGACGCCCGAATCGACTCAGGCCCGACCGTCTTCACGATGAAATGGGTGTTTGAAGATCTGTTTCGCCGCGCCGGCGCCTCGTTCGAAGACTGTCTCACGCTGAACCAGCTTGAAATCCTCGCACGCCATGGCTGGCGCGACGGCTCGCAGCTCGATCTATACGCCGATATTGATCGCAGCGCTGAAGCGATCGCCGAATTTGCCGGAACCGAAGATGGCGAGAACTATCGCGCCTTTTGTCGGCGTACGGAAAAAGCGTACCGAGCGCTGAAAGACAGTTTCTTGCGGGCGCCGAAACCATCTTTCGCATCGTTGATGACCCGCGCCAATCCGTTTGACGTGCTCGCAACGGCGCCTTTTTCGACGCTTTGGAACACGCTTGGCGGACAGTTTCACGACCCGCGCTTGCGCCAGCTCTTCGGTCGCTATTCAACCTATTGCGGTTCTTCTCCCTTTCGCGCGCCGGGGACGTTGATGCTTATCGCTCATGTCGAACAGGCAGGCGTTTGGTCGCTGGAGGGCGGCATGCACGCCCTCGCGCAGGCGCTCGCCGATATCATTGCGGAGAATGGCGGGCGGATTCATTATGGTGCGCCGGCGAGCAAGATCTCGAAGATAAGGGGCGGCGGTTTTGAAATCGAAATTGCAGGGGGAGACGCGATAAAAGCTGATAGCGTCGTCTTCAACGGCGATCGCGCCGCGCTTGCGGGCGGGTTGATGGGCGCTGAAATCGGCGCGGCGGTCCCCGGCTATGAGAAGGGCAAGCGCTCACAATCGGCGATTACATGGAGCGCCGTCGCCAAAACGCGCGGCTTTGACCTCGCGACCCACAGCGTCTTTTTCTCCGACGACTATGAGCGCGAGTTCACCTCTGTCTTTGACGAGAGCCGCCCGCCGGAACAGCCGACAACCTATATTTTCGCGCCGGATCGCGACCATGCGCCGGGTCCGCAAGGCGAAAACGAACGACTGTTCATTCTGATAAATGCGCCGGCGAGCGATGATCCGAAAGCCTATGATAAGGACATGATGGAGGCGTGCTGGCGGCGAACACGCGCGCATCTTAAGACATGCGGTCTTGAGATCGATGGCGCGCCCGAAAGACGCGTTGCGACATCCCCCAGCGATTTCGGGGCCATGTTTCCGGGCACCGGCGGCGCGCTCTACGGCATGGCGACCCATGGCTGGCAGGCGTCATTCCAGCGGCCCGGCGTTAAAACGCGCGCGCCCGGTCTTTACGCCGCCGGCGGCAGCGTGCATCCCGGACCCGGCGTGCCGATGGCGGCGTTATCGGGCATGGCGGCGGCGGAGGCGATCAAACGAGACCGCGGTTTGACATAAAGGTTTCCCCCGGCGGCTACGCCTGGTGGTATGTCGATGCAATCAGCGATGACGGCGCGAACGCGCTCACCATCATCGCTTTTATCGGCAGCGTGTTCTCGCCCTATTACGCCTGGTCCGGCCGCAAGGACCCGTTCAATCACTGCGCGCTTAATGTTGCGCTCTATCGGCCAAAAGGCGTCGGCAATGTCTGGGCGATGACGGAGCGCGGACGCGCCAATTGCGAGGCGTCGAAAGATCATTTCCAGATCGGGCGCAGCGCGCTTCAATGGAAAGACGATTGTCTTGAAATCCGGATCGATGAGACGGCGACGCTGATCCCGCGCGCCGTGAAAGGCGTTGTGCGCATCCGCCCCCTCTTCCTGAACGACGAAGGATTTCACATCGACAACCAGAAACGCCATTTCTGGCGGCTGATTGCGCCGGTCGCAGATGTCGAGGCGTCGTTCTCTGTGCCTGATCTCAACTGGGAGGGCCGCGGCTATCTTGATTCAAACGCCGGCGCGGAAGCGCTCGAAGACGGATTCGCGAATTGGGACTGGGCGCGGCTGACCTCCGAGGATGATCGCGCAACGATCCTCTACAACTGCGCGCCGCGCGTGGGCGCGCCGACGTCGTTGGCGCTCAATTTTTCGAAAGCCGGCGTTGACCGTATTGCATCGCCGCCCTCGACGAAGCTTCCGCCAACGCGGATCTGGCGCATTGCGCGTGAAACGCCGGCGGATGCCGGAACGCAGCCTCGCATTGTCAGAACGTTGGAAGACACGCCCTTTTACGCGCGCTCGGAGATCGAAAATACGGTTGAAGGCAAACGCCTGCCCGGCGTGCATGAAGCCTTTGACGGCGACCGCCTGCAGCGATCAATCGTCAAAGCGATGTTGACCTTCAGGATGCCACGCCGGGCGCACTAGAGACGTTCTCGCCAGTGCTCTCCTCATCGCTTTGCGACTGTTTAAGCGCGCGATCGGTCTTCACGATTTCATAAACGCAAAACGCGACAACGACGCCGCCAAAGGCGATCGCTTTGAAAATAATGAAGCCGAGCGTCATGGTCATAACACATTCGTTACGCCCAATGAGCCAATTCGGATGACCTGTCGCGTCGTTCAAGGCGATGGATCAACTCCATGACGCCGTCGCCCGCCCAGTCGCTGCGCGGCTCGCTACCGGCCGCGTTAACGAGAAAGGCGTTCGCCTCCAGAGGCGGGGATTTTTCAGCCGCATCGGGGAAGTGCGGCCAGGCGATGGACTTCGCGACGCAATAGAGTTTGCGCCGGGTCGACACCACGGCGCGCGTTGAAACAGAATCATAATCGTTGCGCGCGATCACCTTGCCGATCGCCGCATAAATCTCAGCCGCCGCCTTGATACCCGGCCGGCAATCCGCGGGGAGAAATTCAACACCCGCAAGACCGGTTTCATAGAAATACTCCGCGACCTCGAGCAGTCGGCGCGTCATTGCCTTGATCTCGTCATTGATGATCGGATTTTTGAGCCAGTCCTCCGGATCAAGCTCCAATTCCGCGAACCAGTCCAACGGCAGATAAATCCGACCATTGCGCGCGTCTTCGCCGATGTCGCGCGCGATATTGGTGAGCTGCATGGCGACGCCGAGATCGCAGGCGCGCGCGATAGCGTGGGTGCTGCGCGCGCCCATCAACACCGCCATCATGGCGCCGACCGAGCCGGCGACTCGCGCGGCGTAATCATAAAGCTCGACAATCGTCTGATACTGGCGCCCGTCAACATCCCATAAAAAGCCGTCTATCAGCGCGGCCGGCAACGCTTTGGGTATGTCATAATGGTTGACGACCTCGGCGAAGGCCTTGTCGACAGGATCGCCGGACCGCCGACCATCATAAATTGCGTCGAGGCGATCATTCAGCGCCTTTACCGATGCTTCAGATGCGCCGTCGATATCGACGACGTCGTCGGAAACGCGGCAAAATGCGTAAAGGCCGTATGCGCCATATCGAATGCGACGCGGGAGAAGCAAGGAGGCGGCGTGAAAACTCTTCGAGCCGTCGCGGATGATGGCTGCGCACTCTTTGAGAGCGGGACTGACTGGGATCTCCGACACGGTCGTTACTTACCTCCTCTGCAGCGCTTGGCGCTTGTTCTTTTTAAATCGCCCGGAGTGTTCATGACTCTTACGCGTTTTGCGGCGCGCCCGGCAAGCTTGACCGCGGCCGCGCAGAAAAACGGCGGCGGACCGAGCGCTGATAACCGATGATTATGGCGAGCCCGGTGATGAGCGGCGCCGCCCAAAGGGCCGGCGCGAGCGCCAGCTCCGGAACGAGACGGACTGCGCCAAAGGCGAAGAATGCAGTGTAAACCGAGATCCCGGCGCCGACGATGCCCTTAATGTGTTCGAGCAGCCATTCGTAAGGACGCGGCGCGTCGCGCAAGATGAACCAGAGATTGGTGCCGACCGTTGCAAAACCGACAAAGGAGATCCCGATCATCATCGGCTGGCCGATCAAAATGCCCTGTATTGCGCAATTGAGCGCGGCCACGCCAAGGATCGCCTGCAGCGCCATGTTGAAGGGCCCGCGATTAAGGGAGTGATTCGCCTTGTTGCGCGTTGCGCGCCAGCCATACCACGCGAGATTGATCGTCAAGATCGCAAGATAGAGCATCATCCAGCCGAAGATGCCGCGTATGAGCGCGGGATCGGAAAACTCCGGATGCGATACAAGTTTGGGATGGGTCGCAATCGGCGCCAAGAGCGTCAAGGACGACATGCCGATCGCCATCGCGCCGGTAAAGAGCATGCTTGCGGTGAAGACGCCGCCCCAGAAGCGATGCCGCTGGCCGCCTTTTTTGGTCGCAATCGGCGCCCAAAAGCTGATAAGACCCGGAACGCCGCCGATAATATGAAGCGCGATCAGCGTCTCAAACAAATGATGCGTCGTCATGAGCCTTCCCTTTGAAAATTCGCATGCCGACGCGAGCGCCGCTTACGAGCCGCCGCATCCGGCGCTTCTGCCGCCGCTTGCCGCGCTTGCGCGAACGATCTGGCTCGGCGACGGCGATTTGTTGAGCCTGCTGCCGGCTGAAGCCTATCGCGCAGAGGCTTGCGAGCTCGGTTACAGCCGCCGCTCCATTAAACTTTTCAACGATCCGGCGCTCGTTCGCGAAATCCTCGGCGACGACGGATCGATGTTTCCGAAAAGCGATCTCATGGTCGGCGCATTGGAGCCCCTGATCGGACAATCGATGTTCGTGACCGACGGGCCGAAATGGCGCCGCCAGCGCGCCATGATTGACCCGGCCTTTTCGATGATGCGCCTCAACATCGCCTTCGCCGCCATGGGCGCCGCTGTCGATGACTATGAAACGCGCCTCGATGCGGCGGTTGCGGCGGGCGCGCCGATCTCGCTTGATCTTGCGATGAGCCATTTGACGGCAGATGTCATCTGCCGGGCGGTCTTCTCCGTCTCGCTCGCGTCGGACATCG
This sequence comes from Pseudomonadota bacterium, assembly GCA_039819305.1. Classification (GTDB taxonomy): domain Bacteria; phylum Pseudomonadota; class Alphaproteobacteria; order Caulobacterales; family Parvularculaceae; genus Hyphococcus. The sequence goes on along the minus strand of JBCBSE010000027.1, from coordinate 18,603 downwards.
CCAAGGAAGTCTTTGAAGACTTCACCGTCTTTGAACGCGGGGTCGGCCAGGTCAAAGTCTGGCGGCTGATTGTCGATCCCGCATGGAAGTCCATTCGCCAGGACGACGCTGTTCTCGCGGCCTGCGCGCGCATCCGCAACCATATCGGGTCTCTGATTGACACCCATCGCGGCGACGGCGTTTCTCGGTATAACGATATCGCCAGCGCCGTCATCGCCGCGCGCGACGAAACGACCGGCGAGCCTTTCAGTCGGGACGAACTGATCGACCAGCTTGGCGTCTTTTTCCTCGCCGGTCACGAGACCACCGCCAGCGCGCTGACTTGGGCATTTTACATTCTGTCCGAGCGCCCCGAAATCGCCGCGCGTCTGCGCGCGGAGGTGCACGAGGTCGCCGGCGACGGGCCGATCAGCTTTGATGCGGTGAAAAAGCTCGCCTTCACGCGCAGTGTCTTTCGCGAGACCATGCGGCTTTACCCGCCCCTCACCTTCCTGCCCCGCGTCGCCATGCGCAGCGGCGCCGTCGGGCGATACAAACTGCGTCGCGGCGCGCTTGTCATGATTTCTCCGTGGACGTTGCATCGCCACCGCAAATACTGGACCGATCCCAACCGGTTCGATCCCGACCGCTTCTCGCCCGAGCGCGAAAGAGAGATAACGCCCGGCGCCTATATTCCCTTCGGCGCGGGGCCTCATACATGCGTCGGCGCCGGTTTTGCGCTGGTTGAAGCGGTATTGATTATCGCGCGCCTGATGCGCCGGTTTTCCTTCAAGGCGCAAGGCGATGCGCCGGCGCGACCGGCCGCGCGCATGACCACGCGCCCCGCCAGGGAAGTCTTTGTCAGCGTGCGCCGTCATCAAGAACCTGCGTCGGCTGTGTGAAATTGATCGGCGTATCTGATGCGCCCGGCGTCGCACGCGGCGCCGCGATCAGCGCAGCTTCGCGCCACTCGATATCCCTTGTCGCGGCTTCGCCGAAGCTCATGCCCTTGAACAGAACCTGTGACAGGACGCGCCAGGACATCGGCGTCATCAGGACGAACGGCGCCGGATCGTCCCATGACCATAGGACGTCGCGGGTCGTAAAGACGGCGCCCAGACGTCGGACAAATTCTTTCGGCTGCAGGATGGCGCCGTAAGCCTCAAGGAGCGAAGTGTGCCCTTCCTGGAACCGTCGCTGCTTTCTGAAATCGATTTCACGCGCGGCTTCCGGCGTAATGAGCGCCGCGGCGAGATCTGCGTGGTCCATGAAGTGAATGCCGCTGGTCAGGCGCGGATTGCACTCGATCGGCCACGCCTCGCCCGCATCGTCGACAATGAAATCAAACGCAACGTATCCGGAGTATTTCTCCCGCCTGACAAACTCATCGATCCAACTCAGCGCCGAGTGCGCATCATCGACGCGTTGAAAATTCGTCGCCACCGTACCGGAGCGAATCACCGCCTCGTAGATGACCGAACCGATGACCCGTCCCTCATGAGCGATGGAAAAGGAGCTGACCTCGCGCCCTGTAATCCGCTGTTGAACGATTGCGCCCGCGAGATCCGCGCCATTTTCCGGGCGCGCGCCTTCTTCAAAAAATCTGAGCCCCGCGCCGCTACAGCCGAGAGCGGGCTTCATGACGAAGGCGCCTTCGTCCATGATCGCAGCCGCCGCCGCATCGTCCGCACGCTCCGTCGCCGGGCATCGAAGACCTAAGCTTTCAATGTGGCGAGCAAAGGCGAATTTATCATGGAGACGGCGCAGCGACTCAAAAGGCGGGGCCCAGATGGCGGCGCTGTCCGGCAAGCGGTCGCGCAAGAGCACCGCATAGAGCACCTCTTCTGAGACCGGCGCTACGATATCAACGCGCTCCGCCTCGATAATGACGCGCATCTCATCGAGATAGGCGTTGAGATCGTCATTGGGCGCCGACACGTGAAAACTCTTCTCGACCGATCGCGACGGCTTTGAAAGATGGGATGCGAAGGGTTCGGCGATGAGCACGCGGTTTCCAGCCCCCGCCAGCGCGCGGGCGAGCTCGAGCGCTTTCGGCAGCCGGCCAAGCGTGAGCAGAATTGTCTTGCCCATGGGCGCTGCTGTTCTCCTGTCATTACAATCTGGTGTAAAGTGCGCGATGTCAATTCAACTTGACACTTTCCGCCGCGCGCCTGATGAAGAGATCGTGACAACCAGACAAAGAAACGCCCATGGCGAATAATTCCGCACCTCACGCCGTCGTCATTGGCAGCGGTTTCGGCGGCCTCGCCTCGGCGGCTCGCGCCGCCGCCAAAGGCTACCGCGTCACCGTCCTTGAGAAACTCGATGCGCCGGGCGGGCGCGCCTATGTCTATAACAAGGACGGCTACACCTTCGATGCGGGGCCGACCATCATCACCGCGCCCTTTGTGTTCGAGGATCTGTGGCGCACCTGCGGACGCGAGTTCAAAAACGATATCGATCTGCGCCCGTGCGATCCCTTTTATCGCATTCGCTTCGACGACGGCGCCGTCTTCGAATATTCAGCCGACCGTGACGCGATGCGCGCGCAAATCGCAAAATTCAATCCGGACGATCTCGACAATTTTGACCGCTTCATGGAAGGCAGCGGCGAGATCTACGACGTCGCCTTCGCAGAGCTCGCCGACAAGCCGTTTCACAGCCTTTTGTTCACTGCGCGCACGCTCTTTGATCTCGTCAAGCTCGGTGGATACCGCACGGTTTATGACAAGGTCTCCGATTATTTCCAGGATCCACGTTTGCGCATTGTCTTCAGCTTTCACCCGCTCCTGATCGGCGGCAATCCGTTCGCAACGACGGCCTATTACTGCCTGATCTCGCATCTCGAAACGAAGTTCGGCGTTCACTACGCCGTCGGCGGCACCGGCGCCTTGGTGCGCGGCATCGTAAATTTGATCGAGCAGCAGGGCGGATCGGTGCGCGTTAACGCCGGCGTCAAACGAATCCTGACGTCAGGCGACCGGGTCAGCGGGGTCGAACTCGAGAACGGCGAGACCATCGCCGCCGATATCGTGATTTCTAACGCCGATCCCGCCATCACCTATGGCTCGCTTCTGGGCCACAAGAAGCGGCGGCGCTGGACCGACGGCAAGATCCGCAACAGCAAGTATTCCATGAGCCTGTTTGTCTGGTATTTCGGAACGTCGCGGCGGTTTGAGGATGTCGGTCACCACACGATCGTTCTTGGGCCGCGTTACAAGGGCCTCCTTGACGACATCTTCAAGAATTATTCGCTGGCGGACGACTTCAGCCTATATCTCCATCGACCGACGGCGAATGATCCATCGTTGGCGCCCGAAGGGTGCGACGCGTTTTATGTCTTAAGCCCTGTTCCAAATCTCGCCTCCGGCGTTGACTGGAGCGAGCATGCCGAGGCCTATCGCCAAAAAATTCAACAGCGACTTGAGGAAACGATGATGCCGGGCCTTAGCGAGGCGATAACCGTCTCTCATTATTTGTCGCCGATCGATTTCAAGGAACGGCTTTCGTCCTATCTCGGCGCTGGTTTCGCGCTGGAGCCCAATCTCTTTCAAAGCGCCTGGTTCCGGCCGCACAATCGCAGCGAGGAAGTCAAAGGTCTTTACCTGACCGGCGCCGGCACGCATCCGGGCGCGGGCCTGCCCGGCGTTTTGTCGTCTGCGAAGATTGTCGGCGACATGCTTGAGGATGTCTCGCAAGCGCCCATTCAGCGGGCCTCTTAGGGCCGATCAGATAACGCCAATTTTTCGCGCGAAGTCTGCGATGATCTCGGCCGTCTCGGCGGGCGCCTCCTCGTGAAGAAGATGGCCCAGCGATTCAAGCGTCTTCAGCGTTGCTTGCGGCGCCAGCTCCGCCGCCATCTCGGAGGTCCGCGCCGGCACCGCGCCGTCCTTCTCGCCAGCGAGGAAAAGCGCGGGCATGTCGAGGGCGGCGAGCGCGGCGCCCATGTCCGACAAGTCCCAGTGCGCCATCAGCCCGAGCGCGCCGGCGACATGCGCCGGCTGTCTGAGCAGCGCCGCGTAGCAATCCGTCATTTGTTCGGGAACAGATGATCCCGTCTGTTCAATCAGCTTTAAAACGCGCTTGCGATCGCCGGCCGAGCGAGCGATCGCGTAGGCCGTCAGCGGATTGAAATACAAAAGCTTCGCGATCACGGGGAAGAGAAATCCCGCCGCGCCTTCAAACGGCTCAAACGCGCCGTTGATACAGACGAGGCCCCGCGGGCGAACTCTTCCCCGGCGAACCATTTCAACAGCGATCGCGGCGCCCGCCGAATGGCCGGCAATGATCGCAGGCTCAATGCCGAGGGTCTCAAGCAATGTATCAACCTCACCCGCCACATAGGGCAAGGTCGGCGTGAGGCGTCGATGGCCTGCGGTGAAGCCATGCCCGGGCAGATCAACGGCGAAGATCTCAAATTGGTCATGGAGGCGCGATGCGAGCGGCGCCCATGAATGCGCCGACGCGCCGGTTCCATGCAGCATGAGTAGCAAGGGGCCGGCGCCGAAGCGCTGGACGTGCCAGCAATAGTCGCCGGCCTCGACGAAATCGCTGTGATCGCGATGCGGCCAGTCGGCGCCGAGCACATTCCAGTCCGGCGTTTTGTAAAAGGACATCATGGCGTCGTCGCGGCTGTCATGATTGTTCGACGGCGCTGCGAACCGCTTTCGAAATCGTTTCGCTGGCGGCGAAGGGCAACGGCCGATAGTCAGCGCCCATGCTCTCGGCGATGGCGCGCGCGCGCGGGCTCGGCCGTGTCGATGTATCAAAGAAGAGCGTTTGCACCCCGAGTGCACGCAGTTTTCTCGCCGCGGTCTGTGCGTCATTCTCCGCCGCATCCCGGTCCGTTCCGCCGTCGAAGGCGATATTGCCGCGTCCGTCGGAAAGAACGACGACAATCGGCGTCTTGCCCTTTCGCGCTTCGAGATCGGCGAGCGCCGTTGACGCCGCGACGCCGGCCGCCAGCGGCGTGCCGCCGCCGCCGGGTAGCGCAATCAAAGCGCGCCGCGCGCGCACGAGCGAACGCGTCGGCGGCAGGATCAGGTCAGCCCGCTCGCCGCCGAAAGCGATCAGCGCGACGTAATCGCGCCGCGAATAACAATCCGCGAGCAAGCGCTCGACGGCGCCCTTCGCCTCGCCCATGCGGCGAATCGCAGAGGAACCCGAAGCGTCAACACAGAAAATGACGAGGGACTCCGCGCGCGCCTGATAGCGCTTGATCTGCACATCCTCCGTATCAAGAACGACATACCGGTTCTGGTCGCCCTTGCGCCGCACGCCCTGCCAAGGCGCGGCTGCGCGCAAAGTCGCCGCAATGTCGATCCGTCCGGCCCGGGGCGCGTCTTTCCGCGAACCAACCGGCCGGCCCTTATCCCTCGACGCGACGACAGCGCCGGAGCGCCCGCCCCCGCCAGCTGCGCGGTCGCGTCGACGCATCATACCGCCCGAGCGCTGCATCAGCGCAATGGCGCCGGCCTGCGCCGCTGCGACAAGAACATCCTCAAGGGAGATGTCGTCCTGCTTCTGCTGAGCAGCGTCGTCATTATCTGTATCGGCATCGCTTTGCTGCGATCGTTCGGGCGGCGCCGTTTCTTGCGTCAGTTCTATCGCCGGCGCCATGCGCGGGCCGATGACCAAACGACATGCGATGGCAGCGTCTTCGTCGCTGACGCTCGCACGCCCATATAGCGCGGCATGGGCGATGGCCGCACGCACTGCAAAATGCAAGGCGGAGAGCGAGCGCACGCCAAGGCGTAAAGAAGCGGCGTTGATAGCCTCGGCGATCTCATCGCTGCAAACGACATCGCGCCAGTCCCAATGCGCGTTTACTGAAGGTTCGTTAAATCCATGCGCCATGTCGGCTAGGCTGACGCCGTCTAGATTGAGATGAAACGCGACCCGGTCGAGAAGCGCCTGGGGCGCGGCCTCGCCAGCGTCGGCCCCTTCGTCATAAAGGATCGTACAAAACCGCGCCGGCATGCGGGTTGAAAACCCGTCGCGCTCGACAACGACAGCGCCAAGATCCACCGCCGATGCGATCAATCCGCTCACGGACGGCCGCAAGCGTTCAGCCATGGAGACGAGCAACACGCCGCCATTTGCTTCTGCAAGCAGGCCGCGCTGCATCACCGGCTTGCCGGCGCGCAGTGTCGCGGCGAGATCGAGCCCGCCGATAATGCGGGCGTCGTCGGCGCCCAATGGCAGCTTGACCACCGGAGCGAGTTTGGCGCCGGCGCGAAACAGCGCGAACCATTGATCACGCGGCGGGCCTGGAAAAGCGCGTAGGCAGGCGCCGCGCAATCCAAAAGGATCGATGCTGAGCAGCTGTGCGGCCAACACGGCGTCGTCCCATAGATCGGCGCCGCGCGCAAAAGACGGCGCAGCCGGTTCGCCCGGCGTCTTGTCGCCGTAAACCGACAGACCCGTCACGGCCCGAACACCTCTTCGATCGCACGCTCGACGCGAACCCCGGCGTCGGCGTCATCGAGCGGGTCCTTTCGCAAGCGGTGGCGCAAAGCCGACGGCGCGACGACGCTCAACTGCGCCTTCTCGACAGTTTCTTTTCCGTCAAACGCGGCGAGCGCGCGGGCCGCGCGCATCATCGTCAATTCGCCGCGCAACCCGTCTGCGCCAAGGGCGATGCATAAGGAAGAGGCAAGCCGCAACGCGTCATCGGAGGTTTCCACCTCGTCAAGAGTTGCGCGCGCCTTTTCAATCTTGCGCCGCGTCGCCGCGTCCTTGCGTTTCCACCGGCTCAGGAATTCATCCGGGTCGCGCTCGAACGCATCGCGGCGGCGCACCACCTCGATGCGTTCAGCGAGATCCGTCGGCGTACGAACATCCACCGACAGCCCAAAGCGGTCGAGAAGCTGCGGGCGCAACTCGCCCTCTTCCGGGTTGCCGCTGCCGACAAGTACGAAGCGCGCCGGGTGGCGAACGCTAAGCCCTTCGCGCTCAACAACGTTTTCGCCCGACGCCGCAACGTCCAGCAACACATCGACAAGATGATCGTCCAGGAGATTTACCTCGTCGATATAGAGATACCCGCGATGGGCGCGCGCCAGCAGCCCGGGCTCGAACCGCTTTTCGCCGCGCACCAGCGCGCTTTCCAGATCGAGCGCGCCGATAACCCTGTCTTCGGTCGCCCCAAGGGGCAAATCGACGACGGGCGCGGGTTCTTTCCGTGTTGGCAAGTCGCCCTTTTTCTGCAAGGCCCGACAATCTGCGCACAGATTTTCAACATCAGCGGGATCGCGGCGATAAGGACAATCGCGAATGGTCTCCACTTGCGGCAGGAGCGCGGCCAGCGCGCGGATCGCGGTCGATTTTCCCGCGCCGCGATCGCCAAAAGCGAGAACGCCGCCGATCAACGGATCGATCGCGGTCAATATGAGCGCGCGTTTAAGCTCTTCCTGTCCGACGATGGCTGAAAAGGGAAAGATCGACACGCTGGTTTCCTGTTTGCGAGCAACCTATTGCATTCGTTGAAAAAAGAAAGCCGCCGGCAGGTCGCCGGCGGCTCATCGAAACGCTTAAAACGCGGCGGTGATTATTCCGCGGAAGCCTTGAGATAGGCGATGACGTCAGCGCGGTCTTGCGCGTTCGGCAGGCCCGGGAAGATCATCTTCGTGCCCGGAATGTATCCTTGTGGGTCTTCGAGATAGGCGAAGAGAACGTCTTCGGTCCAAACGATGCCAGAATTTGCATTGGCCTCAGAATAGTTGAACCCGTCAACGGTCCCGGCTTCGCGGCCGACGATGCCGTAGAGCGACGGGCCGACTTTGTTGACGCCTTCCTGAACCGCGTGGCAGGCGAGGCATTTCACAAAGACGCGCCGGCCAGCGCCTTCATCGCCTGTCAGACCGCCCATCATCGACTCACCAGCGTCATTCGCGGCAACCTGAACAGTCTCGACGGCGTCGCTCGCGCTCGCCGCAGCTTTATCGACCATGGCGCTGGCGTCATTCGCCGTTTTCTCAACGGCGGCTTGGGCGTTGTTCGCGGCGTTGTCGACGACATTGGCGACCTTCGTTTCGGTCTCTTCCATGGCGCCTTCGGCTTCGTCGACGGCTTCTTCAACTGCGTCTTCGGCTTCCGCAGCAGCTGTCTCCGCGGGCGCCGTGTCGGTGGAAGCCGATGCGCTAGTTGAGGCAGTTGACTGCGAAGAGGCGGCGCCAGAGTCGCTTTCAGACCCGCCGCAAGCCGCCAACAACAGCGCAAGAGCGCCAGGCAGGGCGACAGATAATGTAGTGTTTCCAAAACTCTGCACGTCGTTCCTCCAAAAAATTTTCGTAAATCCCGAAGCGTCTACGGGTGTCTAGCGGTTTTGGATCGCCTTGTCACGCCGCGCAATAGTGATTTTCGACCGCTTCAATCGACGATTCCTATCACCGAAATCGCTGCCGCGCCAAGCCAGTCGGCGCCCGCTTTATGCTGATCCGTCTTGCCTTCTCGATCCGGGCGGCAATAGGCTTCAAGACGGTCCTGGGGCTGATGCAATTCGCGTTCTGCGTCGTCATCTACCATCGTCAACGAGACATCATTATCGCCAAAGAAACGACATCGGTCCGCATTGGAGGCGCCGCCGGTTATTGGGGCGACAGCGCCATGGCGACGCCGCAATTCCTGCGCGAGGGCGGCGTTGATTATATAATCTTCGATTATCTCGCTGAAATAACGATGTCGATCCTCGCCCGGGCCAAGGCGAAGGATCCGAATGCGGGCTACGCCGCCGACTTCGTCTCAACAGTCCTCAGCCCGCATATCGGCGACATCGCGAAGCAGGGCGTTAAGATCATCGCCAATGCGGGCGGGCTCAATCCGCTGGCTTGCGCCAAGGCGGCCGAGGCAGCCGTCGGGCGCGCCGGGCTTTCGTTGAAGGTCGCCGCCGTCACCGGTGACGATTTGATGGCGCGCCTCGATGATATCGCCTCGACGGAACCGACCGACGAATATTCAGGTGCGCCCTTCCCGCCCAAGGACGACATTCTTTCCGCCAACGCCTATCTCGGCGCCTTTCCGATCGCCGAAGCCCTCGCCAACGGCGCCGATATCGTCATCACCGGCCGATGCGTTGACAGCGCTTTGGCGCTCGGGCCGTTGATCCATGAATTCGGCTGGGCGCGGAGCGATTTCGATGCGCTGGCTTCGGGTTCGCTCGCCGGACATATCCTTGAATGCGGGGCCCAGGCGACGGGCGGCAATTTCACCGACTGGCGCGCCGTCGAAAACGCCGCCGAGATCGGCTACCCCATCGCCGAGATCGAGAAATCCGGCGCTTTCACCGTGTATAAGCCGGCTCGTTCAGGCGGGCTTGTCAGCCGCGGGACCGTGGCTGAACAACTCGTCTATGAAATCGGCGACCCGCAGGCCTATCGCCTTCCGGACGTCAGCTGCGACTTCTCCGACGTCGCGATCATCGAAGAAGCGCCGGGACGCGTCCGCGTCTCAGGCGCGCGCGGCCGCGCCGCGCCATCGCACTACAAGACCTGCGTCACCTACCGGGACGGGTTTCGCACCGGTCTTTACCTGACGTTTTATGGTTTCGATGCGAGCGAGAAAGCGGCCCATGCCGCGGACGCAATCCTCGAACGCGCGCGTTCGCGCTTAAGGTCCTTTAACGCCGCAGATTTCTCGGAAGTCAGCGTCGAGATCCTCGGCGCAGAAAGTCAGTATGGCGACTTCAAGGAACAAAGCGCTTCACGCGAAGTCATTCTCAAACTCGCCGTCAAACATCCCGATGCGCTCGGCGCCGGTCTCATCTTAAAAGAAGCAGCCGGGTTCGGGCTTGCCGCGCCGCCGGGCATCTCAAGCTACGCCGGCGCCCGGCCGAAGCCTTCGCCCGTTGTGAGGCTGTTCACAACCATGACGGCTAAGTCGGATATTCAGCCTGCGATCCACATGGACGGCGGCGAAACGGCAATTGAGGAACCGCAAGTCGGCGGCGCGTTGGAGAGCGAAATCGAAAGTCCCGCCCCGCCGCCGGCGCCGACCGATTGCGACACGGAAGTCCCGCTCATCAAGCTCGCCTGGGCGCGCTCCGGCGACAAGGGCGATAAGGCCAATATCGGCGTGATTGCGCGCGAGCCCGCTTTTCTGCCTTACATCTATCATGCCCTGTCGGAGGACGTGATCGCCAAACGTTTCGGTCATTTCATCAAGGGCGGCGCCGATCCGTCGAAAGTAACACGCTATTTCTGGCCCGGCCCGCTGGCGCTGAACATTGTCATCGACGAGGTGCTGGGCGGCGGCGGGGTTGCGTCCCTGCGCAACGATCCGCAAGGAAAAGGCTATGCGCAACTCCTCCTCGCCTGCCCGATCCCGGTCCCGGCGTCGATCGCAGAGGCCCTCGCATGACCCGTTTTCGCTCCTCAATCGTACCAACATCGCCTGACTTCCAGAAAAACCGCGCCGACATGATGGCGCTTGTCGAGAAGCTTCAGCGCCTTAACGCGCGCGCGGGCGAAATCTCAGCAAAGCGCAAGTCGCGTTTTGACGAACGCGGGCAACTTCTGCCGCGCGCGCGCCTCGCCCGGCTGCTTGATCCGGGCAGTCCGTATTTCGAGATCGGCAACATTGCCGGATTTCTTCTTGATACGGAAGATGAGGAGAAGTCGATTCCCGGCTCGACGATCATGTCCGGGCTCGGCTTTATCCGCGGCGCGCGCTGCGCTGTCGTCGTCGACGACAGCGGTATTAAGGCCGGCGCCATGACCATGGCCGGCGGCTATCGGTTGCGCCGCGCCCAGGAGATCGCGCTTCAACAAAAGCTGCCCTTTATTCATCTCGTTGAAAGCGCCGGCGGCGATTTGATGAACTACACGGTCGAGGGCTTTTTGCAGGGCGGCTCCCTCTTCGCCAATCTCGCGCGTCTCAGCGCCGCAGGCCTGCCGGTGATCGCTGTTCTGCACGGGTCATCGACGGCGGGCGGCGCTTACATGCCGGGACTTTCCGATTATGTAATCGCCGTGCGCGACCGGGGAAAAGCGTTCCTTGCCGGCCCGCCTCTCCTCAAAGCCGCAACCGGCGAGATCACCACCGACGAAGAGCTCGGCGGCGCGACGATGCACGCCAATGTCTCGGGACTTGTCGAATATCTCGCGGAGGACGACAGCGAGGCGATCACCATCGCCCGCGAAGTTGTCGCACGGCTCGACTGGAACCGGCGCGCGGCCGCCATGACGGCGCGCGATGCGCGCCCGCCGGCTTACGATCCGGACGAAATCCTCGGCATCGTTCCCGTTGACTATCGCCAGCCCTATGATGTTCGCGAGGTCGTCGCGCGCATTGTCGATGGGTCGGACTTCACCGATTTCAAGCCAGGCTTCGGCGCATCGACCATCTGTCTGCAGTCTGAGATTTTCGGCTTTCCCTGCGGGCTCATCGGCAATAACGGGCCGATCGATCCCGACGGCGCCTGCAAGGCGGCGCAATTTGTCCAGCTTTGCCAGCAATCCGATACGCCCCTTATTTTCTTGCAGAACACCACGGGCTATCTCGTCGGCAAGCAATATGAACAAGGCGGCATGATCAAGCACGGATCGAAGATGATCCAGGCGATTACGAATACGTCCGTGCCGCGACTAACCGTGATGATGGGCGCAAGCTACGGCGCCGGCAATTACGGCATGTGCGGGCGAGGGTTCGATCCCGATTTCTGCATCAGCTGGCCGAACGCATCGGCCGGCGTGATGGGCGGCGAACAAGCGGCCCAGGTCATGAGCATCGTCGCCGAAGAGAAAGCAGCCAAGACGGGAACGCCGGTGAACGCAGAGCAGCTTGCGATGCAGGAAAAGATGCTCGCGCATATGTTCAACCGCCAATCTAGCGCCTTTTATATGTCGGGCCGTCTGCAGGACGATGGCATGATCGACCCGCGCGATACGCGCCGCGCCCTTGGATTTCTGTTGGCGACCGTTTCAGAGGCGCGCGGACGAACCGTGCGGCCGAATGATTTCGGCGTCGCGCGGATGTGAGGGAGGCGCTCATGGTTACGCTGCCAGATACGAAGAATACCGTTCTTTCTCTTTCGGGCGGATGGTTGACGATCGCGCTCAACACGCCGGAGAACCGAAACGCGTTGTCCGAGGACACCGTGCGCGAACTCCTCCAGACTTTCAGCGCAATAAAAGAGGATCGAACCGTTCGCGGCGTCACGCTTCGCGGCGAAGGCGGCGTCTTCTGCGCTGGCGGCGATCTGAAAGCCTTTGCGCTCAGCCTTTCCGGCGGCATCCCGCGCGAGGACGTGGCGGCGATGAACCTCGCCGGGGCAAAACTCTTCCGAACGGTCGCGCAGGCGCCGCAAACGGTGATTGCGCTCGTAGAGGGCGCCGCCGTCGCCGGCGGTCTCGGCCTGATGTGTTGCGCCGACATTGCGGTCGCGACGAGATCCGCGAAATTTGCACTCACTGAAACGCAACTCGGCATCACGCCAGCGCAGATCGCTCCCTATGTCGTCGAACGCATCGGACGCGTTGCGGCGAAACGATTGATGCTGACCGCGGCGCGCTTTGACGGCGCCAACGCTGTCGCGCTTGGGCTCGTCGATCGGATTGTCGACGATGCGGCGGGGCTCGACGCTGAAGAGAGCGAGATCCGGCGCGCCGTACTGAATTGCGCGCCCGGCGCCAATGCGGCGACCAAGGCGCTTGTCATGAAAACGCAAAACCTCTCCGGCGAAGCCTTCGCCGACCATGCGGCCGGCGTTTTCGCCGATTGCCTTTTGAGCGACGAAGGGCGCGAAGGCGTCGCCGCCTTCGCCATGAAACGAAAACCGTACTGGGCGCCGAAGGATGACTGACCGAATGACGCCTTTTGAAAGCGTCCTCATCGCCAATCGCGGCGAGATCGCCTGCCGGATCATCCGCACTGTGAAGTCGATGGGGATGCGCGCTGTCGTGGTTTTTTCAGATGCAGACGCTGACGCCGTGCATGTGAGGCTCGCCGACGACGCCGTTCATATCGGACCAGCGCTTGCCGCAGAGTCCTATTTGGCGATCGACAAGACTATCGAGGCGGCGCGCGCCGAGGGCGCCGACGCGATCCATCCGGGCTACGGCTTTCTTTCGGAGAACGCAAAGTTTGCAGAGGCCTGCGCCGAGGCAGGGCTTGTCTTTATCGGCCCGCCGGCGGAAGCGATCCGCATCATGGGCGATAAGGCGCTCTCAAAGGCGCGCATGATCAAGGCCGGCGTGCCATGCATTCCAGGTTACAATGAAGAGGACCAGAGCGACGCCGCCCTCATTGCGGCGGGCGCAGAGATCGGCTTCCCCTTAATGGTGAAAGCGGCGGCCGGTGGCGGTGGGCGCGGCATGCGCCTGGTGCACGAACAGGCCGAGTTGTCAGCGGCCATAAAGCTCGCCCGCGACGAAGCGCAAAGCGCCTTCGGTTCAGGACATCTCATCCTGGAGCGCGCGCTTCAAGGCGCCCGCCATGTCGAAATTCAGGTGCTGGCCGACTGTCATGGCGGCGTCATTCATCTCGGCGAGCGCGATTGCTCGGTTCAACGCCGCCACCAGAAAATCATCGAGGAATGCCCGGCCCCAAGATTCGACGAAGCGCTGCGTGCGAAGATGGGCGAGTCCGCGGTCAAGGCCGCGCGCGATGTCGATTACGAAGGCGCAGGCACTGTCGAATTCCTGCTCGACGCCGACGGAGCCTTCTACTTTCTCGAAATGAACACCCGCCTCCAGGTTGAACACCCGGTGACGGAATTGGCGACGGGATTTGATCTCGTTGCGGAACAAATCCGCATCGCTAAAGGAGCGCCGCTCGCCATTGACCAGAAAGATGTCGCCTTCGCCGGCCACGCGATCGAAGCGCGACTTTACGCTGAAGACGCGGCTAATAACTTCATGCCCTCCTCCGGCAAGATCGACGTCTGGTCGCCGCCGGCCCATACTGTGCGCATTGATGCAGGCGTCGGCGAAGGCTCAAGCGTTTCGTCCTATTACGACCCGATGATCGCGAAGCTGATCGCGCATGGGGGCACGCGGGACGAGGCGCGCCGGCGGCTGATCGCCTCATTGCGGGAATTGGCTGTACACGGCGTCGTCACCAATCGCGCTTTCCTGATCGCGACGCTCGAAGATGAAAACTTCGCCGCAGGCGAAGCGACGACGGCGATGCTGGATGATGCTTTTTTCGAAGCTTTCACAGCGAGACGGGTAACCGGCCTGGAGGCCGCTTCACGCGCCGCGAGCATGACGCTTTTCCTGCAGGAGCGCGCCGACGCCGCCATTGAGGCGCGGGCCAATCCGAGCGGCCTTGTGGACTGGTCAAGCGCGTCCCCAATCGGCTTCCCCTATGTGATCGAGGCGGAGTACGGCGCACGGGAGATTTCGGTCACAGCGACAGGAAAAGGCGCTTATCGCGTCCATGATGACGACGGCGAGGTTTACGCAGTCCGCGTGCTGAAATTTGCGCCGCCGCGGGTGATACTCGAAGTCAATGGCGCGCGGATCTCCTGCGATTTCCATATAGGGGGCGAGCCTGGAGCACGGTCGGCGATATCGATCTTCACCGACGGCGTTGATTTTCATTTTGTCAATGGCGCCCGCAAAGCCGCTGGCGCCGCTGGCGCGGGCGCGACAGCCGGCGCCGTTACCGCGCCCATGCATGGCGCTTTGGTCGAAGTCGCCGCAAGCGTCGGCGCCGAGGTCAGCGCCGGCGACAGGCTTGGCGTTCTCGAAGCGATGAAGATGCAACACCCCTTGAAAGCGGGCGTCGCCGGCGTCGTCAGCGCCGTTCGTTTCGCGCCGGGCGACCAGGTCGATCGCGACGCAGTAATCTTTGAAATCGAACCGAGCGGCGCCTAGCCTTTGCGGCCCGCCGGTGGCTTTTGCACTTAATTGAACGGGCGCAGGAAGTTGTGGTTGCGCATGACACCGTTTGTAAGCGTCGCCGCCGAGCGCAGGCCCATCTGGAAGTCGAGGTTCTTCGTGTGAACATCGATCTGCGTGGTCCGTGAAATGACGATGTTGTCCATCATATTGTCGATCACGATGCGCGTCGGAGACGGCGTCTCCATTTGCGGCGTTGCCGCCGGTGGCGGCGACGGAGGCGGCGACGGAGGCGGCTGAGTCAGGCCCGCATTGGCGCTTTGTCCGCCGCCGGATTGAGACGCTGTTTCGGGAACACCGTTTGTATTGCCCGTTTGCTGGGCGCCGCCATTTTGAGGCGGCGGGGCGACCTTTGTTGTGGCCGGCGCTGACTGGGGCGCAGGCGAATTTGGCGCCGGGGCCGGCGCCGCAGAGGCCAATTGTGTATAGTCAGTGCTCGTCGACGCTGAAGCGGTATTGCCACCGGCAGCCTCGGCAGGCGCGGCAACCGTACCGCCCGCCACCGTTGTGACGCCGGGGTCCGAAACGCTAGGGCTAGCATTCGGAGACGTCGTTTGGGATGCCGTCGATGACGTGTCCGCCCCAGCGCCGAGAGCGGCTGTCGTCGCGCCGCCAGACTGATTGCTGGCAATATTGCTATTGTTCGGCGCGCTAGGCCCGCTCTGTGAGGACACGTCAAGAATTATGGGCGTGGGCGTGGGCGTGTCCAAATTTTGTGAAGTCGGCGGCGGCGGCGGCGGCGCACTTACGCTTGCACTGCCGCTTGCACTGCCCGTCCCCTGTAGCGCCGGTGGAGGCGTCGCCACCGCCGAGGGCGTCGGCGCAGGCGTTGGCGCCGGCACAGCGGCGACAGCGAGCGCGGAGCCAGTGGGCGCGATCGGCGCTGCCGGCTGCGGCGCAGGAACAGCAGGCGGAGCTGCAGGTCCGCCGCTCTCGCCAAAGACGCCGCCATCGCCGAAAATACCGTCTTCGCCAAACATGCCGTGTTCGCCGAACATGCTTTGGGATGACGGCGGGCCACTCGGGAAGACCGGGGCAATTTCAACCTGTGGAACGTGAACAATGATGTTGTATTCAACACCGCCCCAGGTGAAGCCGCCGCGAGCTTCGGAAAGCGCCTTTTCGTCCATCGGCGCTTCGGGAAGCCATAATTCGTCGCCGGCGGGCGTCTCGGCGTCAGCTATGATTGCGGCGACCGCCGGATAGGGCGCCATGAGCGCCATTAAGCTTACGCAACCAAGCCAGGGCGAAAGTGATCGCATCACCGATTCTCCAGAATGGTTCCGATGGTGAAACCGGAAAAGGACGGACGGGTCTGGTTGATAGAAACCGACTGCAGCGTTTCGCCATCCATCGCGCGGTCATGGGGCGCGGTCGGCGCGAGACGCCAGTCGGCGACTTTGTTGAAATTGGCTTTGCCTTTTTCAACGTCGGATCGAATGAACAGGATAACGCCGTCCCATCGATCCTCAAAAACGTGATGCGGCATCGAGACAATTCCGGTGGACGGATCGCCAAGCAGCACCATTTCTTCGGTAGCGCCCTTTACGACGACGAAGTGCTTGTAACCGCGCACGTCAATCAACGCGATGCCCGGGACTCCGATCTCCGCAACGCGGCTTAGCGACAGCTGGAAACCGTCAGCGACAAGGCCGAGACGCTCGTCAAGATAGCGTTTCATCTCCAAGAGCGAAAAGCCAAGCTCGCGGATCCGGTCCTGGTCGCCGACCTCCCACATCGCCTGAAAGGCGTCGGTCTCCGCCGTCGGAATGTCGTAATGGTAGGTCAGAAGCGTCGCGAGCGCGGCTGATCCGCAGCTGAAATCATATTCCTGGCGAACGACCGTCGAGAACTTTCGTTCGGCCATGCTTTTGACGTCGATGCGCGGCTCGGCGCCGCCAGCGGCGATAAAGATATCGCCAGCGAAGGCCGGCGCCGTTGCAGCCGAGGCCAGAAACGCCGATGCGGCGAAGATCGCCGACGCAGCAAGCGTTCTAATGGATTGATTTATGCGCGCGTCCGCATTCAAGACGCAAACCCTCCCCTAGGGAATTCAGTTCGGCACATTGCCGTCCATAAACACATTCACGTTGACGGTGCTCTGCATAACAACGCCGTTGCCGGTGTTGTTGAAAATCGTCGTGATGCCGCTGTTGTCGGAGACGACGTTGTTCGCGATGTTGCCCGTATCGGAATTCACGGTGTCAACGTCGGTGACGACGCCTTCGGAATAGGCATAGTTTGAGCCGTAATTCCCGATGTCGATTGCGGTTTCCGAGCCGCCCGACGCTGCGCTCATCATCTGCTCGTCAAGCGCCAGAAGGCCGGAAAAAATATCATCGACGCTTGCTTCAAGGGCGGGAAATTCATCGCCCGTGAACTGCATCTCCATCCCGTCAACAGCACCGTCAGCCGCGGCCGCCGCCACTAAGGGGGAGAGAAGAATACTCCAGGGTGTCATCTGAAAAGAACCACTGCTTTTAACGTTGTCCGACGAAGCGTGAAGGCGCCTCGCCGGCGCTTTCTGAGGATCCCGACGCGCGACCGACGCTGCGTGGCGCCGATCGCTGCCGGGGGATGTCCGCCGCCCGCTTCTGATTCAGGCGGCGGACTGATCGCCAAGCGGGCTTAGTTGCCCATATTGACGGTGCCAACCGTCACAGACTGCGAGGTTTGAATGTTCGCGACGCCGGTGTTGGCGTTGGTGACATTCAAGCCGCTGTTGCTAGCGACATTCTGATTACGGATGTCGCCGGTCACAACACGCGAGCTGTTGCTGGACTTGTGACCGTCTTCGCCATCGTCTTCCCAGGCCACAAAACCAAGACCCGGAACAACGCTCGCCGAAATGCCCGAACCGGAGACTTTGCCCTTAAGGTTTGTCTCGGACAGGATCACCTCGTCAATCGACAGCGTGTACGTTTTCGTATCGATGTCTTGCGAGTTGTCGGTGTAGTTCTTCGTGTAGGTCTTGGTCGTGTTGGTCGTCGTGGTCGTCGTCGTGTTTGTCACGTCATTATCTTGATCGACCGTCACGTCGCTGTCGTCATTGGCGATGATGCCGCCATTGTCGGCAGACGCATTGTCCGAATGATCGGACTGATCGACGTCGACATCGCTGTCATCATTGGCGACGATGGCGCCATTGTCAGCGGTGTTTTGATCGACGCTGCCGCCATTATTGGCCGCATTTTCGCCGCCGCTCGCCTGATCTTGCATCGAGCTGTCGGACTTATCGACCTGCAGGTTATCGATGTCGATAAGGTCGTTGTCGTCGTTGTCGTTGAGCGTCGAGCCGCCGGTAGCGACTTCGCCGCTGTTGCCGTACACGTCAACGTCGTTGTCGTTCAGCGTGGCGTTGTCAGTGGCGAGTTCGCCGCTGTTGTCGTCATTGTCGTTGACATTGCCGTTGCCATAAACAGCTTCGCCGCCATTGTGGTCGTTGTCGTTCAGCGTAGCGTTATCCGTGGCGATTTCACCGCT
The DNA here is from genome assembly GCA_039819305.1 of Pseudomonadota bacterium. Classification (GTDB taxonomy): domain Bacteria; phylum Pseudomonadota; class Alphaproteobacteria; order Caulobacterales; family Parvularculaceae; genus Hyphococcus. Next base: position 301 of record JBCBSE010000027.1, on the reverse strand, counting down.
GTTGTTGTCATTGTCGTTGACATTGCCGTTTCCATAGACGGCTTCGCCGCCATTGTGGTCGGCTGACGCATCGACGGTGCCGCCATTGTTAGCGGAGTCGCGGCCGCCATTTGACGAGTCAGCAATCGAATTATCTGACTTGTCGACTTGCAGATTGTCGATGTCCAGAACGTCGTTGTCGTCCGCGGACGCGTCAATCTTCGAGCCATTGTTAGCGGAGTCGCGGCCGCCATTTGACGAATCTGTGACCGAATTCTCAGGACAACGATACGAAGACGTATACGAAAACCGACAATTCGGT
>JBCBSE010000026.1:0-41658 GCA_039819305.1 Pseudomonadota bacterium | reverse complement strand
CGTCAAGCGGAGAGTTCGGTTTTGATCCTGGAGGCATTCGGCATTCGAGCGATCACCTAATCCCCCACCTTCAGACAATCTCAAAGTATCTCGGTGTCGAAACTATCGACTTGATTAGGATTGAATATCAAGAGTTCGGCGACCAACGGCACGAGGAATCAAAAAACGAAGCCCATAAACTAGCGTCGACAAAAGGACATGCGTTAGGAAAAGCGCTGCATGCTGGCTGAGCCTATTGGCGCTATTCGACGCATTACAAAGCGCGGCCTATGACAAGTTCGCGCGCGTAATTAGTCCTTTACTTGCGTTACAAGCGTCTCAGAGGGCGTGTCTCTATCAATGGCGAAAGTCTCAAAGCCCTGCCCAAGTTAGATCGCTAAGGGTTACGGCGAAACTACGCTCCAAATCTGACGTTCAGAAATTTGAGGCAGATGTCCGCCTCTGGCGAAATTCGGTCGTTTGCTTTGCGCAGAGCTAACGTCCGCAATGAGGATGAAGCCGACGTTGCTTTGAGCAATCCTCGCGCAAGACACTGTTCGCTGGGATCGCCATATCTGTAAGTTAGCCAGGAACGTGGCGCGCCCGAAAGGATTCGAACCTCTGACCCCCAGATTCGTAGTCTGGTGCTCTATCCAACTGAGCTACGGGCGCGTATGTGCCCCAGCATAGCCGGGGAGCGGCGGGTTAAACCGCAACCGGCTTCGAAATGCAAGGCCGGCGGCGCGGTCATCAAAGGGGGCCAAGCGACTGGACCCCCTGCGTAGCGGCCCTCAAGCCGGCTTTATATAGGGCCTGATATGGGCGGCTGAAAAAAGACGCTCCGGAGCGCCGCCAAAAAAATGCCCCAAAAGAACGTCCTGAGGCCGCGCCTTGTCTGGCCGCGTGGCCCAGTTCATCCTAAGGCTCCAACAAAGACGAAATGACGAGGGGCCGATGATGCGATTGATTTGGGTATTGGCGACGCTGTTGGCTGTCGCGTGCGGCGCGCCGGAGCAACGAGGCGCCTCGGCGGATCAGATGGGCGCGGCGTCTGAGCCTAAGCGATGGTTTATCGCTGCGGCCAACCCTTACGCGGCGGAGGCGGGCGCAGAAATTCTGCGCCGCGGCGGTTCAGCCGTTGACGCAGCGGTCGCCACGCAGGCGACGCTTGGTCTCGTCGAGCCGCAATCATCGGGTCTCGGCGGCGGCGCCTTTCTCATGCATTACGACCCGGCGACCGGCTCGCTCGTGACGTATAATGGCCGCGAGACGGCGCCGGCGAGCGCGACGCCGGAACGGTTCCTAACGGGAAGCGGCGAACCGATGGCGTTCATGGACGCTGTTGTCGGCGGGCTCTCGGTCGGCGTTCCGGGCGCCGTGCGCATGTTAGAGATGGCCCATGAAGACTATGGGTCGCTGGCCTGGTCCGGGCTTTTTGACCGCGCGATCGCGCTTTCCGAAGAGGGCTTTTCGGTCTCGCCCCGGCTCAACGGTCTTCTCGTGCGGATTCCCCGTCTGAAACAATTGCCCGAGGCGGCGGCCTATTTCTATGGCGAAAACGGTGCGCCGCGTCCGGTCGGGCATGTCCTGAAAAATCCCGATTATGCCGAAACACTGCGCGCGATCGCCGAGGGTGGGGCTGACGCCTTCTATGAAGGACCAATCGCCGGAGCGATCGTTGACGCTGTCAATTCGGCGCCCAATCCCGGCGGCATGACGCTTGAGGATTTGCGCAGCTACGGTGTCGAAACCCTGGAGCCGGTTTGCTCCGGTTATCGCGGCTATCGGATTTGTTCCATGGCGCCGCCCAGCAGCGGCGGGGTGACGACCTTGCAGATTCTCTCTCTTCTCGAGCGGTTCAATCTGCAGGACGCCGGCGCCATGTCGGCCGATGCGCTGCACCTTCTCTTTGAAGCCAGCCGTCTCGCCTATGCTGACCGAAATGAATATCTCGCGGACAATCGCAATCTCGCTGCCGAAGGCGGGCCGACTCCCGAGCAGGTGATTTCAGGTCTCCTGCATCCTGATTACCTTGCCAATCGGTCGGCCCTGATCGATCCGGCGCGGGCCGCGGCGAGCGTCGAAGCGGGCGATCCTTCCGCTTACGCCGGCGAGGGCGAATGGGCGCGATTCGGCGCCGACGGATCGCCGGAACCGCCCTCGACCAGCCACTTCGTGATTGTCGACGGCGAGGGGCGCGTTGTCTCGATGACAGCGACGGTCGAGTTCGCCTTTGGCAGTCATCTGATGGCTGGGGGGATGATCCTCAACAATCAGCTGACGGATTTTTCCTTTGTGCCGACTCGCGATGGCTCGCCTGTCGCCAACGCCGTTGGGCCGGGCAAGCGACCGCGCAGCTCCATGAGCCCGGTCGTTGTTTTCGATGAAGACGGCGATTTTTACAGCGCGCTCGGCTCGCCCGGCGGCCCGGCCATCATTGGCTATGTCGTCAAGACGCTGATTGCGCTGATAGACTGGAATATGGGGCTTCAGGACGCTGTGGACGCGCCAAACGCGGTTTATCCCCGCGGGCAGGCCTTGCTTGAAGAGGGCGGGTTCGACGACGCCATGCTCGAGGCGCTTAACGCGCGCGGTCACGAGCCTACTGTTCGGTCACTGACGAGCGGCGTCCATGCCGTTCGCGTCAATGCAGACGGGTCCTATGAGGGCGCGGCCGATCCGCGCCGCGAAGGCGTGGCGTTGACCGGCGTGGTTGAGGCGATGGACTGAAAACGCTCAAGCGCTGCGTCATCGTTTGTCGGAGCGGCGATACAAATGCTGAAGATCGCTATCGGGCTGGTCGTCATTGTCGCCTCCCTATTGATTGCTTCAACAATCATCTCGGGCAATGCGATCCGTCATCGTCTCGAAATGATCAGCGCTGATGCCCGCACGTTTGTTCGCGACGGCCAGCAAATTGAATACGCGGTCGAGGGCGCAGGGCCGCCGGTTCTTGTCATCCATGGGGCCGGCGGCGGGTTCGACCAGGGCTTGTTGATCGGGCGGGAGCTAACTGGCGACGGCTTTCAAATCATCGCCGTATCGCGTTTCGGCTACCTGGGGAGCGATTTACCGGACGACGCCTCGACGCCAGCGCAAGCGGATGCATTCGCCGCGCTGCTCGAAGAGCTCTCATTGAGCCGCGTTCATGTATTGGCGTTTTCCGGCGGCGCGCCGCCGGCGCTGCAATTTGCAGAACGTTATCCGGACCGTTTGGTGTCGATGGCGATCTTGTCGCCAGCACCGTTCACGCCTTTTGGGCCGGACGTTGAGGACCGGCCGATCCCAAGCTGGGTCTACTCGGCGCTGTTCGGAAATGACGCCGTCTATTGGGTTCTGTCAAAATTGGCGCGCGCTTCTTTATTGAATGCGTTCGATGCCCGGGCTGAATTACGGGATAATCTTTCAGCGCGCGAAGCCGCATTCGTTGATGCGCTTGTCGATACTTTTTTGCCTGCGTCGCGACGGGTCAGGGGCGTTTTAAATGAGGGAGCCGCTGTTGATCCGGCGACTACATACAAACTTGATGCGATCACCGCGCCGGTGTTTGTCGCTCATGCGCGAGATGATCGCCTCAATCCGGTCGCTGTCAGTCTTGCGCTTTCGCAAGGGATCGACGGCTCCGACGTAACGCTGTTTGACACTGGCGGACATCTGCTGCTCGGACATCATGAAGCGTTACGCAATCGGATATCATGGTTCTATTCTGCGGCCGCTTCGACAGGGTCCGAATCAGGCGGGCGCTGATGTACGGCGTCCGGCAGGCGAATGCGAAATACAGCGCCGCTTTCATCGCTCCGCTCAAGGACGATCTCGCCGCCATGGGCGTTGATGATTTCCGCCGAAATCGCGACGCCGAGCCCTGAGCCGCCGGGCTTTTGCGATCCCTTGAAAGGCTCGAAGAGATCGGCGCGCGCATGTTCGGGCAGGCCCGGGCCGGTGTCCTCCAACCAGATGACAACGTCCTCGCCGTCCTGGCGCGCTCTGATCCGGACGATATTCCGCTCCGCGCCCGCATTGATATCGGTCTCATCGCTGTCGGCGGGCGCCATCGCCTCGGCTGCGTTGCGCGCCAGATTGAACAGGCTGCGATAGAGATGGGTCCGGTCGGCAAAGACGATGAGATCGGCGGGAACCAAATTTTCGCCGGCCAGATATCGGGCCGCCGTGTCTTCCAAGACCTCGGTTGCAAGCTCGTTTAATGCGAAAGCGTTGCGGTCGAGTTTCGATGGCTCCATGGCGCCGAAGGCGAGGGTGTCGCGGCTGAGGGTGATGGCGCGATCGAGCGCATTGATGAGGCGCGGCGACAATTTGCGCACGGCCGGGTCCTCAGATTTCGCCAGACGGTCGGACATCAGTTGCGCCGAGGCGAGAATATTGCGCAGATCATGGCTGATTTTTGAGATCCCTGCGCCCAATGCGGCGAGACGCCGCCGTTCGCCCAAAAGCTCGTTGATACGTCGCTGCATCATGGCGAGCGAGCGTTCCGCTGCGCCGATTTCATCGATGCGTCCGCTTGGCACGTGAATGTTCGCCGCATGATCGGGGTCGGCTTCAAATGCAGCCATGTCGTTGGTGAGTCGTTTCACAGGCGCGACGATCAACCGATTGAAGGCGTAAAATAGAAGGAGCCCCGTCAGGGTCGAGATCACCAGTGATAGCCCAAGAATGTTGCGGGCGTAAATTCGCAAGTCCCGCCGCAAATCGGCTTGCGCGACGATGATATCGAGAGACTGGGCGTCATTGGCGCGGCTCGGCCCGGAAATCTGGATCAGCGCGTCGCCCGAAGAAAACATCGTCGCCCATGCGTTGGCGATAAGCGTTAGCGGCATGCGGTCCATTGAATCGACGCGGTAGATTTTCGTGGATCCATGCGGATCGATCTCCGGCGCCAGGATCAGCGAACGCACGTCGCCGCGCTTCACGGTGACGCCGCGAATCCCCGCCGTGCGGAACAGAAGCCGTGCGTCCTCCTCGGAAATCATGCGCCCGCGCGGCCCCTCCAGCGCCGCGCTGACGAGGTAGGCGGCCTCCATGCGGGCGTCGATCCAGTCCAGGCGTTGCTTTGAGATCGAGGGGATCATCACCACCACTTCCGCCAACAAGACGAAAATGACCGTCAAGGAGATCAATCGCGCTGTCAGCGATCGGACGGGAAGGGGCGGCGGCGCGTTCATTTTCTTCAGGCGTCAGTCAAACATGGCGAGAACTGAAACAAGACGCTTCGTTTTAGCCGAAAACAGGGTCGGCGTGTAATACTGGCCGGCTGCTCGTTTGTTGATCTCGCCGCGCGTCGGGTAGGGCGCGATCATGTTCGTGAAGGCGCGGATTTTCTCGCCGTTAGCGATCGCCAGCGCCCATACCTGAATGAGTTCGCCGGCTTGGGCGCCGACAATCGACGCGCCCAGGACCTTGCCTTTTTTGTCGGTGATGATTTTTGCGAAACCGCGCGTGTCGCGTTCGGACTGGGCGCGGTCATTTTCATCGGCCGACCACCGCACGACTTTTGCATCGCTATGCTGTTCGCGCGCTTGCTGCTCGGTTAGGCCCACATGGGCGAGTTCCGGATCGCAATAAGTAACCCAGGGCGCCAGATGCTCCTTGTTCGATGCAAATGGCGATTTGAACAGGATTTTCGTAATCAGCACCGTCGCATGATAGCCGGCGACATGGGTGAACTGGCGCCCGCCCGCTACATCGCCCATGGCGTAGACGCGTGAATTCGTCGTGCGCAGGGCGTCATCGACCTTGATGCCGGTCTTGTCATACTCAACGCCCGCAGCTTCGAGGTTGAGACCGTCGACGGTCGGGGCCCTGCCGACTGCCACAAGAAGATGCGAGCCCTTGATGTCTTCATCGCCTGCGCGCAGCGTAATGGCGCCGGTTTCTCCGCCGGCTTTGCTAACCTTTGCATTGGTTACGATGCGAACGCCGTCCGCTTCCAGTTGTTCGCGCACGACTTTGACGAGTTCGGGATCGTCCTTGCTCAATATCTGGTCGCCGGCCTCGATCAGGGTCACAGCCGATCCAAGCCGGCGATGGGCCTGCGCCATCTCGACGCCGATCGGACCGCCGCCGATCACCAGCAGATGATCCGGACGCGTCCGATTTTCGAAAATCGATTCGTTGGTCAGAAAGGGAACGTCCTGCAGCCCGGGAATCGGCGGGACGAAAGGGCGCGACCCTGTGGCGACGATAATGTGTTTCGCCTTCACCGTGACGCCTCCGCCTTCAAGCGTTCGAGGACCGGTGAAAGCTGCATGGGCGCGGATGACGGTTACGCCAAGGCCTTCAAACCGCTCCTGGCTGTCGATCGGGGCGATGGTCGCTATGACGCTGTGCACATGGCCCATGACCGCGGGGAAATCGATCTGAGGATCTACAGCGGCGACGCCGAACTTTGCGGCGTTGCGCATGGCGTGAGCGCGCGAGGCCGCGGCGATGAGGGCCTTCGACGGCACGCAGCCCGTGTTCAGGCAGTCCCCGCCCATTTCGCCTTCTTCAAACAGGACGACCTTGCGCCCGAGCTGGGACGCGCCGGCGGCGACGGAAAGACCGCCTGAGCCGGCCCCGATGATGCAAAGATCTGCCTTGATTGTTTTGTTCGTCATTTCCCCGCCTTCTCCAGTCGCGCCGCCTGCTTGCTCACGCGTTTCAGAATGACGGGGATTAGCGCGAGGATTGCAAGTCCGGCGATAGGCAAGAGCGTCTCCGGTTTGAAAAGGATGCCCGAAAGGGTGACGTCTTCGCCTGCGTCGAATGCCGCGCCGGCCGCATTGCCGATGCTGGCGTAAACGAAGGTGCCGGGAATAATGCCGAAGAAGGTGCCGATGACGAAGTTGCGCAGCGAAACGCCGAGTACGCCGGCGGCGATGTTGATGCCCCAGAATGGAAACACCGGCACCAGGCGCAGAATGAACATGTAATTCAGCTCGTCCTTCTTAAACCCTTCTTCCATTGACTTGATGAAGCCGCTGGCGCGCTTGGCGAGGAGATCGCCAAGGGCTGTGCGCGCCGCCAGGAAGACAATGGTCGCGCCGAGCGTTGCGGCGACGACAATCGCCGGCGTTCCGAGCGCAAGACCAAAGAGATAGCCGCCAAAGACGGTCAGAATCGAAGCGCCGGGAAAGGAGATCGCCACGGCCGCCGCATAGACGACGACAAAGATTAGTACGGCTCTCACCGGACCCGCCTCGACCCAGGCTTCGAGCGCAAGTCGGTTCTCTCGTAAGGCGTCCAACGTAAAATATCGTTGCAAACCAAGGGAGAAGAAGACGATGAGGGCGAGCGCAATCAGCGCCAAAGGCGCAATGCGCTTGATCAGCCCCCGCGAGGCGGCGTTATCCGGTGTTGGATCGGTCATGGGTCTTTTGTTTCCTTTTTCGCGCGCACGGCCGCATTATTGCGGCGACCGGTCCCCGTCTGGCGCGGCCCGCTTTTGTTCAGCGGCTAGGTAACGCGGCCCCCACGCCGACTGAACTCAATTTCTGGGCGCATTTGCTCACAAAGGCGAGACGAGGTCGCAGGCGAGAGGGGCGCAAAACCGGGCGAAACCGGTTGACGCCGCGGGTTACAGCGTCTATTTCCGCGCGCTCGCACCAAAAACGACTAACTTCGCCCAGAGATTTGAGGACGCGACGATGAAACGGACATTTCAACCCAGCCGGCTGAAACGCAAGCGCCGTCACGGGTTCCGCGCCCGCAAAGCGACCAAGGGCGGGCGCAAAGTTCTGGCTGCGCGCCGGGCCAAGGGCCGCAAAAAGCTCTCCGCTTAACGCTGGCGGGTAGGGCCTGATGCCGGCCGCTGCGCCGCGCGGCGCGCCGATCACCGTGGAAACGCTGAAAAAACGCAAAGACTTTCTCGCCCTGCGCCAGGGTATGAAGGCGCATGCGCCTTCATTTCTCTTACTTGCCCGCAAAAACCCGGATATTGACGGGGCCCGGGTCGGGATCACGGTGACGCGACGGCTCGGCGGGGCGGTTGTTAGGAACCGCATTCGCAGGCGGCTCAGGGCCGCGGTTCGCGAGGTTTTTCCGCATCATGCGGCGCCGGGCGCTGACTATGTGATCATCGCCCGCGGGCCGGCGCAAACAAGGAATTACGCCGCGCTCCTTGACGATATGAAGCGGGGCCTTTTAAGGCTCGCCCGCGCCCTTAAATAAGGCCGCAGACGGCCCCCGACGGGCGCCGGCCATTCCGACTTTGAGAGAGCTCATGGACCGCAATCTGATCCTCGCCATCACCCTTTCCGTGGGCGTCCTTCTGATATGGGATATCTTCGTCGCCAAGCCGCAACGCGACGCCTTTCTGGAAGCGCAGGAAGTGGCGCAGGAAGCGGCGCAGGCCGCCGCTGCGTCAGAAACAGAAGCGCCAGCGCCTGGCGCCGCTGATGTTGCAGGGATCGCCTCGCCCGCCGGAGCGCAGCCGGAAGACGTGGTCTCCGTAGAAGAAGCATTGGCGAGCGCAAGTCGCCGCGTGCCGATTCGCACCGCGACCTTGGACGGCTCGATCAATCTCACCGGCGGGCGGATCGATGATCTGACGCTAACGCAGTATTTCGAGACGCTTGATGAGGAAGTGCCGATCCGCTTGCTCAATCCGCGCGCGGCGGAGCATGGTCATTATGTTCAGCTTGGCTGGATCGCGGGGGCCGATGCGGCCCAATCTGCGGAATGGTCGGCGCCCGCAGACGCCGTTTTGACCCCGCAAACGCCGGTGACGATGACGCGGCGTCAGGGCGATATCGTCTTTGAAAAGACGATTTCAATTGACGACCAATACATGTTCAGGGTCGACCAGACGGTTCGCAACGAAGGCGGCGAAGCAGCGGCGCTAACGCCTTACGCTCTCGTCATCCAGCGCGGCATCCCGGAGGATTTCACCGGCTGGATGATCCTGCATGAAGGCCCGCTCGGCGTCATCGGCAAGGCGCTTTACGAACGCAAATACAAAAACCTCGCCAAGAACCCTGAAAAGGCGGTGAAGGAATCCGGCGCCGAAGGCTGGGTCGGCATCACCAACAAATATTGGCTGGCGGCCGCGATCCCGCCCCAGGACGAGGAGATGCAGGCGACGCTCGACAATATCGGCACGCCTTCCGAGCCCGTGTTCCGCGCCACTTACGCGCTGCCGCAGCGCAGTCTTGCCGGCGGCGAAACGCTGACCCTGACCTCGCACATTTTCGGCGGCCCGAAGGACGTCGATCTGCTCCAATCCTATGAGGCGAAACCGGAAAATGGCGGCCTCGGCATCTATGACTTCGACAAGGCCGTCGACTGGGGCAATCTTTTCATTCTGACCCGTCCGATTTTTTACACCCTCAATTTCTTCGGCGATCTTACGGGCAATTTCGGCATCGCCATTCTCATCCTTGTGCTGATCGTCAAGGCGATCTTGTTCCCGGTGGCGAACAAGGGCTTTGAGACCATGGCGAAGATGAAAAAGCTGCAGCCGCGCGTTGAGGAGATCCGCAAAAACTACGCCGACGATCGCATGAAGATGCAACAGGAGATGATGGCGCTCTACAAGACGGAGAAGATGAATCCGCTCGCGGGCTGTTTGCCGATCCTGATCCAGATGCCGATCTTCTATGCGCTCTACAAGACCCTTTTTGTCACTCTCGAAATGCGCCACGCGCCGTTCATGTTGTGGATCAAGGACCTTTCGGCGCCTGATCCGACGACCATTTTCAATCTCTTTGGTCTCCTGCCTTATGACCCGACCGCGATCCCTGTTGTTGGCGCCTTTCTCGGCATCGGCGTTCTGCCGATCCTGATGGGCATCTCCATGTGGTTCCAGACAAAGCTGAACCCGCCGCCGGCCGATCCGGTGCAGGCGCAGGTCTTTGCTATGTTGCCCTTCATCTTCGTTTTCATCTTTGCGCCTTTCGCCGCCGGCCTTGTTCTCTACTGGTTCTGGAACACGTTCCTTGGCATTCTGCAGCAATGGCTGATCATGAAACGCAACGGCGTTGAGGTGAATCTCGCCGAGCGCTTGCCATTCCTCGGCGCAAAGAAAAAGGAAACGCCGGCGCCGGGCGAGTAGTTCGGAGCGGGCGTGCGCGAGACTCTCTCTTGTTCCGCCTCGCCGGGACTTTCGGTTGATTGGGCGCAATGACAGACGGCGAAGAGCTTTCAGAAGAAGCAATCGAAACTGGCCGAAAGCTGTTCGCACAGACGGCTGATTTCATGCTGGGCGTCGTCGATCTTGAAGGGCTCCCCGATGAAGGACCGCCGGAAATCGCGTTCGCCGGCCGGTCCAATGTCGGCAAGTCGACGCTGTTGAACGCGCTGACTGGCCAGAACGGGTTGGCCCGCGCTTCAAACACGCCGGGGCGCACGCGCGAGATCAACTTCTTCGACCTTGCGGCCCGCCTGCGGCTCGTCGATTTGCCGGGCTATGGCTATGCAAAAGTCTCGCGCAAGGATGTCGAGGCCTGGACGCAACTGACGCGCGATTTCCTCAAAGGGCGCACGACCTTGCGACGGGTTTGCGTCCTCATCGATTCCCGTCACGGCCTCAAAGCATCGGACCTTGAGATCCTCGACCTCCTCGATCTAGCCGCTGTCAATTATCAGATCGTCCTCACCAAGACTGACAAGATCAAGCCCACGGCGCTTGCCAGCGTGACGGAGAAGACAGCGGCCGCGATAAGAAAGAGGCCCGCCGCGCACCCCGTTATCATGGCGACGTCGGCGCAGACCGGAGACGGCATCCCGGCGTTGCGCGCCGAATTAGCCGCTTTATCTGAATAGGCCGCAATGCGCCTACTTCAGCCCGACCTTTGCCTCATAGGCTTTCACGTCCCGCCGCAGCTCGGGCAGGAGAAGGTAAAGCGCGATGATGTTGGGGATCGCCATGCCGAACAGCATGGAGTCGATGAAGTCGATGATTGCCGAGAGCGACACCGCCGCGCCGCTCGACAGAAGAAAACACAGAGTCAGTTTGAAGATGACGTCTGTACGGCGCGACGGGCCGAAGAGATAGGCGGCGGCCTGCGCCCCGTAAAAAGCCCAGGAGACAAGGGTTGAAAAGGCGAAGAGGATGGATGCGATCATCAACACATAGGGGAACCAGCCGAAGGCGCTTTCAAAAGCGGCCGAGGTGATTTCGATGCCGACAACATCCGGATTGAAGAGATAGGGCTCGTAAACACCGGTGACGACAACAACGAGGCCGGTCAGCGTGCAAACGACGACGGTGTCGATAAAGGGCTCCAAGAGCGCGACATAGCCTTCGGTCATCGGCTCTTTCGTGCGTACCGAGGCGTGGGCGATCGCCGCCGAGCCGACGCCCGCTTCGCTTGAATAAGTCGCGCGTTTCATGCCGTTGATGAGCGCGCCGACGAGCCCGCCCCCGGCTGCGTCAAGGCCGAAGGCGCTTTGGAAAATCGTTTCTATGGCCGCCGGGATCGCCGGAATGTTCAGGGCCAGGATGATGATCGCGGCGCCGACATAAAGCGCGCCCATGGCCGGCACGATGAGACGCGCCGATGCGCCGATGCGCTTAATGCCGCCGAGAATGATAAAGGCGACGCCCGCTGACATGATGACGCCATAGGTGAGCGGCGCCGATATGCCGGTGACATTCGCGAACTGCGCGTGGGACTGGTTGACTTGGAAAACGCTTACAGACGCGCCGAGCGCCATCACGGCGAAGAAAATGGCTGCCGCCTTGCCAAGCGTCTTAAGGCCGATGCGCGAAAAGACTTCCTCGATGTAAAACATCGGTCCGCCGAGGACCCGCCCGTTCGGCAGAACCTTCCTGTATTTTACCGCCAGTGCGCATTCGGCGAACTTTGCGGACATGCCGAAAAACCCGGCGAGGATCATCCAGAAGATGGCGCCGGGCCCGCCAAGCGCGACGGCGACGGGAACTGACGCGATGTTGCCAAGCCCGACCGTGCCGGAGAGCGCGGCGGAGAGCGCCTGGAAATGAGAGATCTCGCCGGGGGAATCGAAATGCTCTTGCGGGTTGAAGATCAGTCGCCAGCCATGGCGGAAGCCGCGAATGTTGACGAAGCGATTGGCTAAGGTGAGCGTGACGGCGGCGACCATGAGCCAGATCACCACCAGCGGCAGCGACACGCCGAAGACGTCGATGGAATAGAAGATGATCGACGAGACCCAGTCTGCGACCGGTGTCAGCGCATTATTAATGCGATCGGCGAGGGACATGGTCTCAGGGGCGGCGGCCATGAATAGATCCTTATCCGGGCCGGCGCAGGCCTCGCACTGAAGGCAGGCAGCATAGCAAGTCGCGCGCCCATGTCACTGATTCGGCTTGAGATTAAGGACGTCGCCTCAATCAATGCCCCGTGAGAATGGCAAGTTCAACGGGAGCATTTCGCCGAAGCCTGTTATCACCAGGGTCTGCTTGGCCGCTCTAGCGCATTTATGGAGAGACTCTCTGAAATGCCCGACGTGGATGAAGCCAGCCTCCTCAAGAGATGGCGGTTCCGGGTCTTCGCGCTTGTTGCTCTTGCGATTGCGGCGTTTGCCGGGAATTCACTGCTGACGCGCGCCGCCTTGGCGGACGGCGCAATGGATGCGACGAGCTTCGCAGCAATGCGGCTTGCGTCCGGCGCAGCGGCGTTATGCATATTCGCCCTGTGGCGCGGCCAGAGTGTTCGACCGGGAAAGGCGGACATTGGCGGCGTCATTGCGCTGTTCGTTTACATGGCTGGGTTCTCTCTCGCTTATAGTGAGCTCGACGCGGCGACAGGCGCGCTGTTGTTATTCGGACTTGTGCAAATGACGGTTCTTGCTGTCGGCGTCATGCGCGGCGACCGGCCCCGGCTATTTGAAATCTCCGGCATGATCATCGCCTTTGGCGGCTTAGTGTTGCTGGTTGGCGACCGTGCGAACCCTGCTTCGGCGCCGCCAGTGCTGATGATGGCGGCGGCCGGTGTCGGCTGGGGGGTCTATACCTTATTGGGGCGCGGCGCGGGTGATCCGCTTGGGCGCACCGCTCGCAATTTCATCGGCGCGACGCCGCTCGCGGCCTTTGTCGCGCTATTGCTCGGTGACTTCCATCTGACATCCAGCGCGTTTTGGCTGGCCGTTGCGTCTGGTGTTGTGACGTCTGCGATGGGTTACGCGATCTGGTATGCGGTGTTGCCGTCACTCAGCCGCATCAGCGCAGGGGTATCGCAGCTCCTCGTGCCGCCGGTGACGGCGCTTGGCGGCGCGGCGTTATTGGCGGAGCCGCTAACGCTAAAACTCGCGGCGTCGTCAGTGATTATCTTGGCGGGCGTTGCGCTCACCATGATCACACCAGCGCGTACGAGTTAAGCCCGCGTCGTGAGTGAATTGAGGAGTTTGGCTCCTAGAGCCCGGCCAACGCTTGCTCAAGGTCGGCGCGCAGGTCGTCGAGCGCTTCAACGCCCACCGAGAGCCGGACGAGAGAGTCGTCAACGCCGAGTTCGGCCCGGCGCTCCGGCGGGATCGAGGCGTGAGTCATGATGCCGGGATGCTCGATCAGGCTTTCCACCCCGCCAAGGGACTCAGCGAGCGTGAAAAGTTCAACGCGCTCTAACATTGTCTTCGCCGCATCGAGCCCGCCTTTCAGGAAGATCGTCGCCATACCGCCATAGGCGCTCATCTGGCGCGCGGCGCTCTCGTGGCCGGGATGGCTTTTGAGGCCCGGATAATTCACTCGCTCAATTGCCGGATGGGATTGCAGCCATTCGCTAAGCGCGGCGGCGTTCTCGCTTGAGCGCTCTAGGCGCAGCGCGAGCGTTTTTAGACCGCGCAAGGCGAGAAAGGAATCAAACGGGCCCTGAATGGCGCCGACAGAGTTCTGCAGGAATGCGAGCCGGTCTCCAAGATCCTTGTCCTTGACGACGAGTACGCCGCCGATGACATCGGAATGTCCGCCAAGATATTTTGTCGCCGAATGCATGATGATGTCGGCGCCGTGATCGAGCGGCCTTTGGCAATAAGGCGATGCAAAAGTGTTGTCGCATCCGACAAGCAGATCGTGTTTGCGCGCAACGGCCGACACCGCTTCGATATCGACAATTTTTAAGAGCGGATTGGTCGGGGTTTCGATCCACACCATTTTTGTTTCCGGCGTGATTGCGTCTTCTAGGTTTTTCGGATCAGTGAGATCGACGTAAGAAAAGGAAAGGTTCGCTGAGTCGCGGCGCACGCGCTCAAACAGGCGGAAGGTGCCGCCATAGACGTCGTCCATAGCGATGATGTGGGAGCCCGCGGGAAGCAATTCGAGCATCGTTGAGATCGCGGCCATGCCTGACGCAAATGCAAAGCCCCGCGTTCCGTTTTCGAGATCGGCGATGCAGCGCTCATAGGCGAATCGCGTCGGGTTCGCGCCGCGCGCATAGACAAAACCTTTATGCACGCCCGGGCTTTCCTGGGCGTAAGTCGATGTCTGGTAAATCGGCTGCATCACCGCGCCGGTGGTCGGATCGTGGGTCTGGCCGGCGTGGATGACGCGGGTTGCGAAAGCGGGTCTGTTCTTGTTCTGGCTCATCGGCGGGCAATCCTTATCTCTCGCCGACGGCCATAGCGCGCCCGCTGTGGAAAGGCCAGCAGCGGGCGGCGCGAGGGGATGCGGCGTTAGTCGCGGCGCAGTTCAATCTTGCGTGTTTTCGCTTCGAGCTCCGGCGGTTTCGGCAGGGTTAGTTTCAGAACGCCGTTCTTGAACCGCGCCTCGATGGCGTCGGGATCGACGTCGAAGGGCAGAGAGAGGGAGCGCCGGAACGATGAATAGCTGCGGGTCGCGTAACCCTTCTCCTCGTCTTCCTCCTCGACTTTTTTCTCGCCGGAAATGGTGAGGAGATTATCCGCAAGCTCGACGTCAATGTCGTCTTCGTCGACGCCGGGCAGTTCCGCCTCGACTTCGATCGCCGTGCCGCGGTCTTTGAAGTCAACATGAATTGGACGCGCATCGCCTCTGTCGCCGGTGAACCAGGCCGGTGCGCCGAAATCAGAAATGAAATCGTCCAACAGCCGGTTCATATCATTATGGAATTGCGCGAAGGGATCGCCCTCGCCGGCTTGACGGGGCGCCGGCGCATGACGGTTGCGGTTGAAAACGCTGAGCGGTCGAAACATGACATTGCCTCCTTCCCAAGAGTTATCGAAACAATGTCAGGCGGGGCGCCAACGATGGTGCAAACCCGCTGACGCATGAGAAATAGTTGCGGCCGGTTGCGTTTCAAGTGCGGCGAAAACGCGTTTGCTAATCGATCCTGCGACGCAATTTCACAATGGCCTCATCGAGCGCCTGCAAGAAACGCGAGCGGTCTTCTTTGCGAAAAGGCGCAGGCCCGCCGATATTTGTCATCTCTGCGCCGGCGCGTAAATCCGCCATGATCGCGCGGGACGCAATGGCGCCGCCGATGGCGTCTTCGGTGAACGGTTTGCCATTTGGCGCAATGACGGCGGCGCCCTTTTTCAGCGCGCGGTCGGCGAGGAGTATGTCGGCGGTGATGACGATCGATGCTTCGTTCGCATTGTCGGCGATCCAGTCGTCGGCGGCGTCCATGGCGTCGCCGACCGTCACTCGCGAGATCAAATCGTGGCGGGGAACGCGGATCGGCTGGTTGGCGATGACGACAACTGGCGTTTCGGTGCGGAAGGCGACCTTGTAGATTTCTTCCTTCACCGGGCAGGCGTCGGCGTCGACGAGAATGCGGAGCGTCACTTGAGAACGGCGTCCTGGACGTCTTTCGACCAGCCCGCAAATACCTGCGTCGGGCCGTTCTCAATGATCGGGCGCTTGATCAGCGTCGGGTTCGCGGCCAACAGCGCGATAGCCTTGGCGTCCGAGAGATCGTCTTTCTCCGCATCGGGAAGGTTTCGCCAGGTGGTCGAGGACTTATTGAGAAGCTTTGCCGTCCCGACCGCGCTCGCCCAGCGCTTGATCTGCGCCTTCGTAACGCCGTCTTCGCGCACGTCATGGAAGGTGTAGTCAATATGCGCGCCGTCTAGCGCCTTCTTCGCGTTGCGGCACGTATCGCAGTTCTTAAGGCCGTAGAGGTTCATGACGCTTCCGTTGTTAAGCGCAGTCCGAACGCGCCGATAAGGATCATTGCAATGAATGCATATTGAATGAGCGCAAGACGCTGGCCAAAGAAAACGAGCCCGATGATCGCGACCGCCAAGATTCCGACGCCGGCCCAGATCGCGTAGGCGACGCCTATGGGGATTGTCTTGATCGCCGGCGCTAGAAACCACAGCGAGGCCCAATAGGCGGTGAGGGCCAGCCCGCCCCAAAGCAGGTTCTCAAAGCCATTTGAAAGCTTGAGCAGCGCTGTGCCGACAATCTCGAAGCCGATGGCGAGGAGGAGGGAGAGCCAGGCGGTCAATTGATCCGTTGTCCTCTTGACGGCGTCCAGGCCCGCCACCCGGCGAATGTTAGCGGCAGGAGGGCGATGGCGTCCATTAGCGCGATCGTTCTTAATGGGCCAGCTGGCGAGCCGGCCCTTAAATACACGAACAGGAAACCGATCATGCTGACTGCGGCGACGATGCTCGCAAGCCGGCGCGAATGTATGTCGAAAGTTGCAAATAATGCAGCCGTCAATATCGCCAAGAAAAGCGCGCCTCGGTGAACGATCAGCACTCCTGTTTCGCCGACCGCGGATACGCCATAGAGCTGTTCAACCAATTGTGGCGCAAACAGGACGGCCGCCGGCGGCGAATGCACAAGCGCGACGAGAAGCCAACAAATTCGGACGATCAATTCCATAACTCTCCCGCCTGTCGACGGCTTACGCCACCTGCAGCCGCAGATAATTCAACAAATCCGAACGCGTGATCAGGCCCTCGAACTTGCCGTCCTCGACCACCACCGCCACATGACCTTTCGCGAAAATCGGCAGAAGATCCTCAATCGGATGATCAGCATCGACAGTCTCGACGCGATAGGTCATGGCTGATTTCACCGGATCCTGGAACTTGTCGCGATTGCGCACGACGGCGAAGAGGAGATCTTCCTCGTCGAGGAGCCCGGTGACGGCGCCGTCATCATCGAGCACCGGCAGTTGCGAGATGTCGTAGAGCTTCATTCTGCCATAGGCCTGCATCAGCGTATCGTCAGGTTTGACGGTGACAGTGGCGCGTTCGGAATGCCGGCGCGAAATAAGATCGGTGAGATCGCCCCTCGGCGCGCGCTTCAGAAAACCCTGATCATACATCCAATAGTCGTTGAACATCTTGGAGAGATATTTATCGCCGCGATCGCAGACGAAAGCGACGACGCGTTTCTTCTTGGTTTGCTCGCAGCAATAGCGTAGCGCCGCAGCAAGAATGGTGCCCGAGGACGAGCCGGCGAGAATGCCTTCCTTGCGCAAGAGATCGCGCGCCGCCTCGAAGCTCTCTTTGTCAGTGACGGTGTAGGCCTTCTTGCAAAAAGTGAAATCGGCGATATCCGGAATGAAGTCCTCGCCGATGCCTTCAACGAGCCACGAGCCGACATCGTTGGACAGATGGCCGGTGTTTACATATTCAGCGAGGATCGAGCCTTCCGGGTCGGCGAGGATTATCTCCGTATCGGGAGAATTGTCTTTGTAGAACCGGGAGAGACCGGTGATGGTGCCAGCCGAGCCGACGCCGCAGACGATCGCGTCGACATCGCCGTCCATCTGGCCAAGGATTTCTGGACCGGTGGTTTTGACATGAGCTTCCGGATTGGCGGGATTGCCGAACTGATTGACGTAAAACGCGCCTTCCTCTTTCGCGATGCGTTCAGCGAGATCCTGATAATATTCAGGATGGCCCTTGCCGACGTCTGAGCGGGTGAGGCGGACATCGGCGCCCAGCGCTTTCAGGTGAAAAATCTTCTCCTGCGCCATTTTGTCGGGGACGACGATGATGCAGTGATAGCCCTTCTGAGCGGCGACCAGCGCAAGCGCGAGCCCGGTGTTGCCGGCCGTCGCCTCGACGAGCGTGCCGCCTGGTTTCAGCTTGCCGTCGCGTTCGGCGGCCTCGATCATAGCGACGCCGATGCGGTCCTTGATCGATCCGCCTGGATTGTTGGCGTCGAGCTTCAGAAATAGTTCGCAAGGCCCCGTGTCGATATTGGAAACGCGCACCATCGGCGTTTTGCCGATCCCTTCGAGCACGTTTTCATAGACGGGGCCGTGGGGCGTTTCCTTCATGGGATTCCCTCTCATCTGGGCGCGCAACGCCGGCTTAGCCCAGACTTGCGCTATCGGGCAACCACGCCGCCGACAGGCTCGCGGCCGCGTTTCAAGTCACGAATAAAAAACCGGGCCGGATGCAGCGCGTCAGCGAAGCTCCGCGCGAATGGCGCCGGCGCGTCGGCGAGCGCCGCTGCGATCGCCGCTGCGCAAAGCGGCGCGGTGACGAGGCCGCGAGAGCCGAGCCCGGTCAGAAAGAAAAGCCCGTGATAGGTTTCGCCCGCCGGATAGGCTCGCCGGGCGCCGACCCGCAAATCGTCATAGGCGCCGCTATAATAGCCCCAGTCGGGCGCAGGCCCGACGATCGGCAGCCGGTCTGGCGTCGTGCAGCGTATAGCGACGCGGGGGATCGCCGCGGACGGGTCAAGATCAGCAACGAGATCGGGCAGCACGCGGCGCACCGCTTCAAGATTGGATTGGGTCGCTTCCGGGGAAAATCGCGGCGCTGCGCCGATGGCGACGGGCGCGTAGGTCGCGCCGATGACAAGGCCGCCGCCGGGCGCCGGGGCGGCATAGGGCCCGAAGGCGTGAGCGACATCAGGGGCGGCGGCGCCGGGAAAGAGATCGATCTGCCCGGCGGAGCCTGCGAGCGGCAAGCCGCGCGACTGCGAAAATTTCAGCGCGTCAAGCGCATTGGCGACGATGACCGCGTCAAAGCGATCCTCGCCATCGGCGGATTCAACGCGCCATCGACCGTCATCGAGCTTCAGGCGACGCACGGCGGTATTGCGAATTTCGGTTTCGCCAAGGAGCGCTGCAACAAGCATGCGCGGGTCGGCGACACCGCCCTGCGGGAAGAAAAGCCCGTCTTGATGCGCCTCGATCCAGCCATGGGGCAGCGCCTGCGCGGCGAGCAGTTTTTCAAAACGCTCGCGGTCGGCCCGTGTCGTTGCATGGTGGAGAACGCCGCAGCGATTGAACGCCTCTGCATCGAGACGGGCATATGTTGCGATCGCGGTCAGATAACTCTGCGTGAAGAACGCCGCCGCAGGCGTATCTCCGACGTCGAGGCGCGGCATGATGAGGCCGGCCGCGTTGCCGGATGCGCCGGCGGCGGGGCCGTTCGCATCATAAGCGGTCGGTAAAAACCCTTGCGCGCGGAGCGCGGCGGCGAGGCTCGCGCCCGCGATTCCGGCGCCGACGACGGCGATGCGCGCGCCGGGGGCGAGCACGGTTTTACCATGCGTCGCAAACCAGGGCGCCGGTTCTTTGACCGTTGGCGCGGTTGTCAATCGCCCCGAAAGCATCTCGCGCTTTCGTCCGTATCCGGTGCGTTTCTCGGTCGCGAAGCCAGCGGCTTCAAGAGTGCGGCGCACGGCGCCAGCGACGGTGAATGTCGCGAAGGTGGCGTCAGGCGCCGACAGGCGCGCGGCCTCATCCATGACCTCCCGCGCCCACATTTCCGGATTCTTGGCGGGCGAGAAACCGTCGAGAAACCAGGCGTCAGCGCGCGCGTTTGTCTGCGTCAACCCCTCGCGCACGTCGCCATAATAGAGCGTCAGGCTCGCGCTTTCGTCGAGGTCGAATTGGTGGAAACCTGGCTGCGGCGGTGGCAACGCGTCGCGCAGGCGCGCGCTCAGCTCGCTGAATTGCGGCCAGGCGGCGTGTGCGCGCTCTAGATCAGCCATCGAAAACGGATATTTTTCGAAGGACAGGAAGTGTAGTCGCGCGTTCGGCGAGACGCGCAGCCGCCGCCAAAGATCCCATGCGACCAGAAAATTCAATCCTGACCCGAAACCAAGTTCGCCGATAACGAAGCGCTCTGCGGTCGCAAATCGTTGGCGCAGGTTATTCCCGTCGATGAAAACGTGCGCGGTTTCGGCCGGCCCGTCGCCGGAGAAATAGATGTCGTCAAAAAAAACGGACCGGGGCGCGCCCGCGCCCCAGTCTAGTTCTGCATCGTCAATCTTGCGATCCGTCACAGCGCGAGCCTATCGCAGCGCTGCTTCCGTGTCGCCTCTTTAGGCTTTCGTCGGGAAACGGAAGAATTTTTGATATGCCGCGGGGTCAAAGAAGGCGCCGAAATCAGTCGCCGCCGGACGCATGGCGTCTTTCGCCAATTCGACCGTTTTCGACGTCATGTCCTGAGCGCGCGCTACGCGCGTTTCAAAAAGGTTTGTGAAATACGCTTGCTGGACTTCAAGCGCGTCAGCGAAGGTTTTCGCCTTGCCAAGGTCGTTCGCGAATTGAACGGCGTCTGCGACTTCCGTTTTTGCCGCTTCCATCAGCTCGCCATTTACGTCAGCGGCGAGTTGTTGCTGCTTCTCGAAACGCGCGCGCATGTCGGCGGCCATGTCTTCGGCCTGTTCGCGCCACTCCTCGGCGGACTCGCTGAACTGCGCCGTGGCGTCCTCGAACTGGGCTTTCGCCGTGGCGGTGAAATCCTCCGCCGGTTTCATGAAGTCAGCGGCGGGCGTCGTTTCGGCTGTTTTTTCGGCGGCTTTCGCGGGCCGTTTGACGGCTGCTTTGGCGGTGGTGGCCATAATAATCTCCGATGAGGCTATGTATCAGGTTGGCTGCGATGCTGCGGCGCAGCATGAGGCTCGGCCTTACCGTATTTTCTGCAGTGCAGCAACCTCAGAAACGCCAGATTTCAAGGCCGAAGCGCTTCCAGGATCGCCGCCGACGCATAGCCGTCCGCCGGCCTGCCGGCAGCCCGCTGCCAGGCCCGAAGGGCGCGCTTGGTGCCGGCCCCTATGATGCCGTCAACGGGCCCCGGATCATAGCCGCGCTCGGCGAGCGCCTGTTGAAGGGACTTGCGCTCTTCCAGGGACAACGGCCGGTCTTCGCGCGGCCACAGGGTGACGACTTGCCCGCCGCGATCGGCCACAGCGTCGGAAAGGAGCGCAACGGCGAGAGCGTAAGCGGTCGAGCGGTTATATTTCAGGATCGCCTCAAAATTGGCGAAGACCAGAAAGGCTGGCCCGCGCGCGCCTGCTGGCACGATCAGACGCCCGCGCAGATTTGGATCGGCGATCTGGAAAAGCTCGCCCCTCACTCCTTTAACGCCCAAGGAGGCCCATTCGGCGACAGGCTTTTTCCTCGACGCATCCGCCAGCGCGTAGTCAAAGCCGCCGGGCAAACGCACCTCGACGCCCCATGGCGCATTGGCGCCATATCCAGACGCCGCGAGATAGTTCGCTGTCGATGCGAAAACGTCGCCCAAATTGGACCAGATATCGCGCCGTCCGTCCTTGTCGTGATCGACAGCGTAGGCGAGATAGGTCGTTGGAATGAACTGCGTGTGGCCCATGGCGCCGGCCCAGGATCCCGTCAGCTCTTTGCGCGTTGCATAACCGTTTTGCAGAATCTTAAGAGCGCCAATCAATTGCGAGCGACCGTAACCGGTTCGCCGGCCTTCATAGCCGAGCGTCGCCAAAGCCTCGATCGCATCGTAGTTACCAAGAATGGCTCCGTATGCGGACTCCATTCCCCAGATCGCGACGATTATCTCCGCATCGACGCCATAGGCGTCTTCAATCAGGGAAAGGATGATCCGGTTTTCAGAAAGCGCGGCGCGTCCATCGGCGATCCTGCGCTCGGAAAGGGCGGTGTCGAGATAGTCCCAGATCGCGCGGGAGAATTCCGGTTGGTTGTCGTTGAGTTCATAGACGCGTTCATTGATCGAGAGATCAGCGAAGGCGTCGTCGATGATATCGCTGCCGATCCCGGCGGCGGCGGCTTCGGCGCGAAACGCGTCCAGCCAGGCTTCAAATCCGATATCCTGCGCCTGCGCCGGCGCGCAGATGACGAGTGCAATCGTCGTCAACAAACCGCGAATCGTCATCGGTGCGTCTCGTCCTTTGCCAATGCAACACGATATCCTTATGAGAAGCCTGCTGCGCGGACAAGGCGGGAATATGGCGCCTTCCCGCTTTATGCTGCGCGCGGTAAGGTTTCCGATCTGCGTTTGGGCGGGACGCAATAATAGAAAATACGGCGGAAGGGTCAGGGTCATGAAAAGATTGACGGTATTGGGGTTTTTTTTGGCTGCGGCCTGCGGCGGCGAGAACGCCGGGCCTGCGCCGTCTGCGCCTGAAGGCGGCGCGTCGCAAGCGACGGCAGGTGCCTCTGCTGTGACCGAGATCGCCTCCCGCGAAGAGCTTGAGACGATGCGCGAGCAGTTCGCGATCGTTGAAATGGCCCCCGACACCTCTTTCCTGACCGACGAAGAACGCGCCGTCGTTAATAAGCTTAACGACGTCGGCGACTTGATGTCGGAAATCTATTTGCGCCAGCGCAGCGAGATGAATCCGGCCTGGCGGGCTGAAATCGCGGGCAGCGAGATCGACCGCAAGGACCTTCTGCTCGATTTGTTCGATCTGCATTTCGGCCCATGGGATACGCTGAATGAGAATAGGCCGTTTTACGGCTCGACGCCGATGCCTGCGGGGGCGGCGTTCTATCCCGCCGACATCACCAAGGAAGAGTTTGAGGCTTGGATAGAGGAGCACCCGGAAGACGAGGACGCCTTCCGCAGCGGCTATACGGTGATCCGCCGGGACGGCGATCGCCTTCTGGCGATTCCCTATTCGGAGCATTACCGTGAATGGCTGGAGCCGGCGGCGGCGTTGATGCGCGAGGCCGCGGATATGACGTCGAACGCGTCGCTGAAACGGTTTTTATCGCTTCGGGCAGATTCCTTCCTGTCGGATGATTATTACGAATCTGAACTCGCCTGGATGGATCTCGACGGGGCGATCGAAGCCGCCATTGGTCCTTATGAGGTCTATACGGATAATCTGTTTGGCGCGAAGACTGCGTTCGAAGCGTTCATCACAGTCAAGAATCCCGATGAATCAGCAGCCCTTGCCAAGTACAAGAATTATTTGCGGGACATGGAGGCCAATCTGCCGGTTCCGGAGAGTTACAAAAACTTCAAGCGCGGTTTTGAATCGCCGATTGTCGCGGCCTACCAGGTGCATGGCGGCGGCGACAATGTCCCAGGCGTTCAGACGATCGCCTTCAATCTCCCCAACGACGAGCGCGTGCGTGAAGCCAAGGGCGCGAAGAAAGTCATCCTCAATAACGTCCTTGGCGCAAAGTTCGATCGCATCCTCGAGCCCATGGCTGAAGAGATTCTCGTCGCCGACCAGGCCGCGCTTCTGATGAAAAAATACATGGCGAACGGCACGCTCTTTCACGAGTTGTCGCACAGCCTTGGCCCCGGCACGATCATGAAGGACGGCCGCGAGACGACTGTAAATGTCGAACTGCAAGAGCTTTATTCGCCCATTGAAGAGGGCAAAGCGGATGTGACGGGCGCTTACAACATCCTCTACATGATGGAGCGCGGCGAATTGCCCGCCGAGGAAGTCGAGAACTTTCTCGCGACTTATTTTGTCGGCCTCTTCCGTTCCATGCGATTCGGGCTCAACGCGGCGCACGCCCGCGGCGCCGCTTTTCAGTATTCCTTTTACAAGGAGGCGGGCGCATTTGAATGGGACGAAGCTTCGGGCCGGTTCAGGCTTGACTTCGACCGCCTGGCTCAAGCCATTAGCGATCTCACCGCGAAAGTCGTATTGGTTCAGGGCGACGGCGATTACGATGCGGCCAAAGCGTTTCTCGATGAGTACGGCGTCATCGACGCTCATGCGGAGGCCGCGATTGCGTCCCTCGACACGTTGCCGGTGGATATTCAGCCAATCTATGATGACGCGCTTTGATCGGCGCCGCTGACGCAATCCTTCGCTTAGCGGTAGGCAGACCGTTTCAGACTGTCGGGCTCGCTGAGCGCTTCATGCATCCCACGAATCTCGGGCGCGCGCGAGGCGACCAGGAGAAAAGCCCATAATGGCCAGTCCAGCGGCTTGAGATATTCTCGTCCAACCCGCAGCGCATTGCCGATCTGGTTGCGCAAGCGCCTGAAGACGAGGCTGGGGATAAGGTGATAGCCGCGCTCAAGGGGCAACGACATGTCGGTAAAGCCGACATTGCGATGAACATCCCAAAAAAAGTCCCACCCGCTGATTGCATGGCGCGTGCGCGCCTCTCGGCAAGCGTAAAACATAACGCCCGATTCGCGCATTGCTCGCGTTCTGGGATAGCCGCTGGCGAAGGGGGTGGCGGCGTCCGGATAGGGAAACTTCCTGATAACGGCCGTTCGATAAAGCGCAGCGTTGTTTGAAACGTGCAGCGATTTTTGCGATTTTCCCGGATCGTCATAGCTGCGGTGGAGAAGATTTGACGCCCGCTTCCACGCGGTCTCGTCGCCGTACCACGTGCGGCCGCTGACGATATCACACCATGTATTCGCCCTTGCGGCGTCGTAGGCAAGGCGCAACCAACCGGGTTCGGGCACGGCGTCGGCCTCAAAAACTGCAACCCATTCCGTCTCGCACTGTGAAACGCCAAAGTCCTTGAGTACAGACGATTTATCCGACGGGTAATAAACGATTTCCAAGTCGGGAATGGCGTCGAAAAGCGCTTGCGGCGGCGTCGCCGCGCGATTGGCTTCATTCTCTACAATAACCGTCTTGAAGGGCGCATCGATATCCTGTTCAGCGAACGCGCGCATCATTTTTATTTCATCGGACCAGGTTTTTTCGCCGGCTTCGAAATCTGAAACAACAATTACCGTGATATCTGGCTGCGACATATCTTTCCGGTGCGAACGATAGCTATTGGGTGATTAAAGCAGGCAAATCGCGCAACGCAATGCGGCTATTCGGTCCGACCAAACGGACTGGCGCGAGGGCGCCGTTCCGGGTTCAACGTTAACCAACTTGTCGTTCATTCCGCTTCGTCGAATTCAACGAGCAGGTCTCCTTCTTTGACCTGTTCGCCCGCCTGAAACTTGTAGCTCTTGATAACGCCGTCAAAAGGCGCCTTGATCGCGTGCTCCATTTTCATCGCTTCCATGACGAGCAGCGGCGCGCCGGCCTCGATGCGCGCGCCTGGCGCGGCGCTGAGCAGGGTGACGACGCCGGGCATCGGCGCCGTCAACGAGCCCTCCGAGGAATGGTGTTCCGACATGCCTGCGAGCGGATTCGGAAAGGCGATGTCCCAATGCGAAGCGCCAATCCAGACGCGAAGCGCATCGTGATGGGGCGCTACGACGGTCTCGAATGTCTCGCCGTCAACCGAAAGTCGGATGGCGCTGGTCTGCGGCCGCGCTTCTGCAATCGTGAAACGGATCGTCTCGCCCGGGACTTCGCCTTCGCGGCGCGCCGCCGCTGAAGCGTTTGGCTCAATCGTCACGTCAATGTGGTCGGCGCCTATGTTTAGCGTCGCGAGGCCGGCTTTGCCGTCGATCTCGATCCAGTAGACCTCGCGCGCCGGCCGATTGAGCCGAAATCCGATCAGCCCGTCCCACGGATCCGTTCCGGCGCCGATCCTTGAGAAATGCTGCGACAGGATCGCCGCCGCCCAAACTTGCGGGCCAGCTGTTTGGGTCGCAAACAACGCATCCCCGTGATCGTCGATAAAGCGGGTCGAAACATCGCCTTTAATGAAATCATCATGGTCGGCGAGCGCGTGCAGGAAACCGGCATTGGTTTCGAGCCCGGCGACGCGCGTTTCCTCCAACGCCGCGCGCATGCGCCCCAGCGCTTCTTTGCGGGTGGCGCCATGGGTGATGATCTTTGCAATCATCGGGTCGTAATAAGGCGTGATCGACTGGCCTTCCTCGACGCCGGAATCAATTCGCGCGATCGCTTCGGGCAGGCGCAGCGTCGTCAGGTCGCCGATGGAGGGCGCAAAGCCCTTGGCCGGGTTCTCCGCGTAAAGACGCGATTCGAACGCGTGTCCGCATTCATGAATGTCAGCCTGACGAAGCGGCAAGCCTTCGCCCGCGGCAATCCGCATTTGCCATTCGACAAAATCGAGGCCGGTGATCATTTCTGAGACGGGATGCTCGACCTGCAGGCGCGTATTCATCTCCATAAAGAAGACGCTTTCGGCGCCGTCATAGAGAAACTCAACTGTGCCGGCGCCGCGATAGTCGACGGCCTTCCCTGCATCAACGCCGGCCTGCAAGAGTTTTTCGCGAACCGCCGACGGCATAGTTGGAGCCGGCGCCTCCTCTATGATCTTTTGATGGCGCCGTTGCACGGAGCAATCTCGCTCGAACATGTGAACAACCTCGCCCGCGCCATCGCCGAAGATCTGCACTTCGACATGGCGTGCACGCGCGATGTATTTCTCAATCAGAAAGCGGTCGTCGCCGAAAGCGGACTTTGCCTCGCGCCGCGCCGAAGCGAGGGCGCCCTCCAGATCCTTTTCCTTTTCGACAAGGCGCATGCCCTTGCCGCCGCCGCCGGCTGTCGCTTTCAAAAGGACCGGATAGCCGATCCGATCGGCTTCCTTGCGGAAAGTCTCCGGAGATTGATCGGCGCCTTGATAGCCGGGCGTCGTCAGCACGCCGGCCGCTTCCATCAGGTCTTTCGCCGCGGACTTTGAACCCATGGCGCGAATGGTTTTTGCGGTCGGGCCGATAAAAACCAATCCAGCCTCGCTCAGCGCATCGGCGAATTCCGCGTTCTCAGAGAGAAAGCCATATCCCGGATGCACCGCCTCTGCTCCGGTCCGTCGGCAGGCTTCGATGATCTTGTCGATCCGGAGATAACTCTCTGCGGCCGCAGCGGGTCCGATCGCAATCGCCTCGTCGCATGCGCGAACATGCGGCGCGCCCGCGTCAGCGTCGGAATAGACAGCGACCGTGCGCACGCCGAGGCGGCGCGCCGTGCGCGCAACGCGAATGGCGATTTCACCGCGATTAGCAATGAGGATTTTTTTGAACATGGCGCGCCTAGCTCAAGTCTTGAAATGCAGGATGATAGTGAATTGCGCGTTGCGCCGTGGAGCCCGACTGATCATCGACGATGACCTGAAAAGCATCGCCGACATCGCCGTCGCCATACCGCATGGCGTAGTCCGACCCTGGCTTAAATCCAAAGCGGGCATAGTATTTCGGATCGCCGACGACAGTCACGAGCCGCGCCTTGTTTTCGCGGCAGACATCCAGCGACTGTTGAACGAGCGCTGATCCGATGCCGCGCCTTTGGATTTTCGGCGCGACGGCGAGCGGCGCGAGGCCAAGCAGCAACCCCTCAAGCGCCGGTTCGCCCTTTACCCGGCTATAAGCGACGTATCCCTCGATCTCGCCGCTCACTTCCGCGAGCCGCTCAATCGTGACGCCGTCAACCTTCCACAAGTCTTCAACGAGCTGCGCTTCGTCTTTCTGGCCGAATGCCGCCTCGATCAAGGCGAGGATCGCCGGCTGATCTTCGACTTTGACTTTTCTGACAACGACGCCGGGCTGCATGCTCATGACGAGCCGCCTATTGAGGTTGGATGACGGTTGTTCTTGCGCTCGTCGTTCATCGTCACATCCGGAAAACGCCGAAGCGCGTTTTCTCTATCGGCGCATTGAGCGCGGCGGAAATGCAAAGGCCGAGAACGTCGCGGGTCTGCGCCGGATCGATGACCCCGTCGTCCCATAACCGCGCCGAAGAGTAATAGGGAGAACCCTGCTTTTCATACTGATCGCGGATCTCGTTTTTGAAAGCAGTCTCGTGGTCCTCGCTCCAGCTTTCGCCTTCGCGCAGACCGTCTCGCCGAACCGTCGCAAGCACATTCGCCGCCTGTTCGCCGCCCATGACGGAGATGCGCGCATTCGGCCACATGAACATGAAACGCGGCCCGTATGCGCGACCGCACATGCCGTAGTTCCCAGCGCCGTAAGAGCCGCCGACGACAACAGTGAATTTCGGGACGCCAGCAGTCGCAACCGCTGTGACGAGCTTGGCGCCGTCCTTGGCGATGCCGCCGGCCTCGGCGGACTTGCCGACCATAAAGCCGGTGATGTTTTGCAGAAAGATGAGGGGGACGCCGCGCTGGCAGCAAAGCTCGATGAAATGCGCGCCCTTTTTCGCGCTCTCGGAAAACAAAATGCCGTTATTAGCGAGAATGCCGACCGGAAACCCATGGAGGCGCGCAAAGCCCGTCACCAGCGTCGAGCCGTAGAGCGGCTTGAATTCATCGAAGTCGGACAGATCGACAAGGCGCGCAATGATTTCCCGCGCGTCGTAAGGTTTGCGCGGGTCGGCTTCGACGACGCCGTATACATCCTCGACCGGGTGCGCAGGCGGGGCCGGTTCGGCGACATCAAGAACGCCGAGCTTGCGCCAATTCAGCCGCGAGACAATGTTGCGAGCGAGGCCCAGCGCGTGATCATCGTCCTCGGCGAGATGATCGGCGACGCCGGATTCGCGCGTGTGAACGTCGCCGCCGCCAAGGTCTTCCGCTGTTACGATCTCTCCGGTCGCCGCCTTGACCAGCGGGGGCCCGCCCAAAAAGATCGTCCCCTGCTTTTTTACGATCACCGCCTCGTCAGACATGGCCGGAACATAGGCGCCGCCCGCCGTGCAGCTCCCGTGAACGACCGCGATTTGCGGAATACCGAGCGACGACATCTGCGCCTGGTTAAAGAAGATGCGTCCGAAATCATCCTTGTCAGGAAAGACTTCATCCTGCATCGGCAGGAAGGCGCCGCCCGATTCGACAAGATAAACGCAAGGCAGCCGGTTTTCGAGGGCGATTTCCTGGGCCCGCAAGTGTTTTTTGACCGTGATCGGATGATAGGTACCGCCCTTCACTGTCGGATCGTTGGCGACGATCATGCATTCAACGCCCGCGATGCGACCGAGGCCGGCGACAACGCCTGCGGCGTGCACGTCGCCCGAATACATCTCCCAGGCCGCAAACTGTCCGATCTCCAGAAAGGGCGCGCCCTGATCAAGCAGCCGCGCAATCCGCTCGCGCGCCAACAGTTTTCCGCGCTTCTTGTGGCGTTCGTTATAACGTTCGCCGCCGCCCGCCGCGATAATGTCAGCGCGTGCGCGCATCTCCTCCACGGCTTTTCGCATCGCAGCAGCGTTCGCGGCGAAAGCTTCGGAGCGCGGATCGATCTTCGATTGGAGGACGGGCATGGGCGCGGGCGTTTCCCTTATTGTTTTGAACCGTCTATCAAAGGCTTGTTTCGAAGGAAACAGCTTCGGCCGCAGCGTCAGCCTGTTTTCAGCCAGCTCGCATATTCTTCGTTCTTCTCCCGCATATCGTCATATAGCCAGACCATGCGATCACAGAACCAGAGCTTGCCGAGATAGATGAGGGCTGAACCGAAAAGCGTCGGCCAGACGTTCAGGAACAAAAGACCGTAAATCAGAAACGGCGCGCCAAAGAGCGAAACGCCGGTGAGGATGTTCGCCGCGCGCCGGTGCCCGTCGGGGATAGCGATGCGTTTTCGGTTAAGGAAAACGCGCTCGCCAAAGGTCACTTTTGAGCTCCATCGATCGGTGCGTTTCGGTTTTGGCGTAAGACGCGGATTGATCCAGACGAAAAATGCGGCGCCAGCGAACGCCGGCAGCGCCCACCAGCCGATCCATGCCCGCGACCAGATCGCCAGGACGATGACAGGCAGACCGAGTAAGACGCGCGTCCAGACACTGAAGGGGTGCGCATGGCGGGCCCACGCGTCGTCATCCATCGACATCATGCGTTCGCTAAAAGCGTAGATATCCATCGCGTCTCTCCCGGGGCTTGACCTTTGCTTCGATCAGGTCAGCGCTTCGAGCGCTTTGCGCATTCCAGATGACAACGCCGCCGGCCGCCGCGTTTCGCGATCGACATAGACATGCACGAAATGGCCCTCCGCCGCCGGCGCGTTTTCGCCGTGCTTGAAGATCGCCAATTCGTAGCGCACCGACGAATTGCCGATGTGTGCGGCGCGGAGCCCGCCGTCGAGCGGTTCGGGAAAGGCAAGCGGCGCAAAATAGCGGCAACCCGTTTCAACGACGAGACCGATGACAGCGCCCTCATGAATGTCGAGCACGCCGGCTTCAATGAGGAACGCATTCACAATGGTGTCGAAATAGCCGTAATAGGCGACGTTGTTCACATGCCCATAAACATCGTTATCGGCCCAACGCGTACCAATCGGCGCGATATGCGGATAGTCGGCGCGGGTTGACGTAGCGGGCATGGGTTCGCAATGGGCCTTCAGGGCGCCGTTTGATCGGCCGGCGCGGGTTTGTCATCATGAGATCATGCAATACTTCGCCTATGGCTCCAATATGTCGAGCGCGCGCCTGATCGCCCGCACGCCGTCAGCACGGCCGGTTGGCGCAGCGTGCCTTCCAAGGCATCGCCTCGCATTTCACAAACGCGGGCTTGATGGCTCAGGCAAAGCCGACGCCTTCGCGACGGGAAGTGACGGCGATCATATTTGGGGCGTCGTCTATCGCCTGGCGGCGTATGAAGTCGCGGCGCTTGATCGGGCCGAAAGCCTTGGGACCGGCTATGAAAAAATCGATGTTCGCGTCGTTGCAGCTGACGGCGCCGCCGTTAAGGCTTTCACCTATTGCGCCTTGGACATCGATCCGAACGGACGCCCGTTCTGCTGGTACAAGCAACATGTTTTGAAAGGCGCCGAAGAACACGCCCTGCCTGCGGATTACATCGCCATGATCAAGGCCGCGCTGCATGTGACTGACCGAGATCAGCAACGGGTCGCCAGAGAATCTGCAATTTACGCAGACATTCGGTCTCGCGGCATTCGCGGCTGACCGGCTACAGCACCTCCTGATACATCCGTAGCGCATCGTCATAAGAGACGACGCGAGGATTGTTCTGCAGGATGCGCTGGCCCTTCAATGCGTCTTCGGCCATGCGGGGTAGGTCGTTGTGAGAAATACCGAGCTGCGACAGCCGGCGTTCAACGCCCGTCGCCTCGACGATTTCTATTACGCGCGCGATGAACGCGTCGCAATCGCTTGTTGCGTCGCCCGAAGCTTGGGCGCCGACGCAAGGCGCAAGTTCCGCATAATGTTGAGCCGCGTTCGGCGCGTTGAACCGCAGAACCGGTTCAAGCATCAGCGAATTGGAAAGCCCGTGGGGGATGTGAAAAATGCCGCCGAGGGGATAGGCCATGGCGTGAACGGCCCCGACCGGCGAATTCGCAAAGGCCTGGCCGGCCAGCATCGCGCCCAGCATCATCGCGCGGCGGGCGCCGGCGTCATGCGGGGCCTCGCAGGCGCGCACGATATTGCCGTAAAGCAGCATCAACGCCTCGCGCGCGAGCGCATCGGAGACCGGGTTCTTGCGATGAATATTCGTATACGCTTCAATCGCGTGAACCATGGCGTCAATGCCGGTCGCCGCGGTGGCGGCGCGAGGCAAGCCGTGAGTGACGCTTGAGTCCAAGATCGCAATGTCGGGGTAAAGCGCGTCGTCGACGACAGCGATCTTCGTGTCGTCCTCGGCGGTGATCACCGAAATGGAAGTGACTTCCGAGCCAGTGCCGGCCGTCGTCGGCGCCAGCGCCAGCGGCGCGCGCGCCGTCTTCACCATGCCGGTTCCGTAAATCTCTTCAAGCGTCGCATCGCTGTTTAAAAGAACGGCGACAACCTTGGCGGTGTCCATGGATGATCCGCCGCCGATTGCGATGACGCTATCGGCCCGGTGTGCGCGCGCGGCGGCGACTGCATCCTTGACCTTGGCCGCGGGCGGATCCGCAGCCACGTCGTCAAAGACGAAGGCGTCGCGTCCTTTTTCTTTAAGAGAGGCGAGGGCGGGCGCGCAAATACCGGCGGCGACGAGGCCCTTATCAGTGATCAGGACAGGCCGTTTGAAACGCGCATCGAGCGCGTCGCCGATCTCGGCGAGCGCGCCGTCGCGAAAGATGATGGCCGGCGTCGTATGAAAGGTGAAGTTCACGTTCGGCGCTCCAAAGGCTTTTGGAACGCTAGACTGTACGCGCGCTGGCCCATGAGGCAAGCGCGCGCGAATATCGAGGGGCTTACTGGTCGTTATTTTCCAGATCGCCGATAAACGCCATCACCGCGTCGGCGTCGTCGCCTTCAACTTCGACGATCGCTTTGTCTTCTCCGGACATCATCAGGACAGACAATTCGCCGTCTTCGCCGCGACGCTTGATAGCGGGCTCGCCGCGCATCTCCGCGACTTCGAGCTTGCCTTTTTCGAGCATGGCGACATCGTCCTTGATGAACATGAAGTCGGAAAAATCGCGGGGTTCGCCGAAGACGCGGACCGTAACAATGCGGCCCTGATCATCCTTGAACCGGCGCTCAACGGTGTCGCGGCCGCTGAAAAGCCCGTCAAAAGCGACCGTCGACGAGCGCGCCAAAACGAAATTCGCGTCCTCCGGCCGGAAAGAGGGGGCGTCCGTGGCGAGCTTCTGCGTCAGCGATTGCAAGGACAAGCGATTTGCGTTTGCGCCGGCGGTGCGCAAGAGCTGCGCGGCTTCGCTGAACTGGCCGTCGTCAAGGGCCTCACGCGCGCTCTCGATATCTTTTTCAACACGTTCCTCGATCGACTGAAATGAAATGTCGCTGGCGGTCGGCTGCGCGAAAGCGGCCGAAGCAAGGACGAAGGATGAAGCGGCGAGGGTTAGAATTTTCATGATGGCGTCTCCCGTTGCGTTTGCGTGTACACAGCTATGCGCGGGGCGCGCCATCACGAACAATCAACGCCTCTGTGAGCTACCGCGTTTGTGAAGGGACGCGAGGATGTCTGTGGAGCCCGCTTCCCAGTATTGCGAAGCGGCCGGCCAGGCTTTCGTCTACTGGAACCGCACCAGTCTTCCGGGCCGTGCGTCCGTGACCTGATCGTTTTCGACGACCTGCTGGCCGGCGACAAAGGTGCCGCGGTAACCGGAGACAGGCTGCAACAGGCGTTGCCCGCCGGCGGGGAGATCCTGGACCATTTTCGGCGCGCCAAGGCGCAAGGCGTCATGGTCAAAGACATTGATGTCCGCGCGCATGCCGGGCTTAAGCCGGCCACGGTCTTTGAGGCCCAGATAATCGGCCGGGTCTGCGGTCAGCATCTGCAGCGCGCGGGCAAGCGGCAGGCGGTCCCGTTCGCGGTCGCGCGTCCAGTGAGTCAGGAGATAGGTCGGAAAGCTGGCGTCACAAATCGTGCCGACATGGGCGCCGCCGTCCGACAGGCCCAAAAGCGCGTTCGGGTGCGTCAGCATGCGATGTACATTGTCGTAGTTGAAATCCGTGTAGTTATAGATCGGGAAATAGATAAACTGGCGCCCGTCGAGCTCAAGCAGCGTATCATAAAGCTTTTCCATTGCGGTGACGCCGTCGCGCCGCGCTTCAGCGCCGAGCGACTGGTCCATCGATTGCTCATAGTCGGGCTCCGCGCCTAGACGGAAAAACTTGTTCGCCACAAGCTCAATCGCCGCGATCATGGTGTCGGCGATCGGCGGCACGGAGGAGCCTTCGCCGGCAAGCTTGACCGGCTTTTCAGCAAGGCATTTTTTCTTGAACGCCGGATCGCGCATGATCGCGACGCGCTCGTCCAACGGCTTATCTTTGATCTCGATATAGCTCGGCTGTGCCATCACGGGATGGAACGTACACTGAAGGCCCTGAAAGACGCCGATCGCGCGCGGCGCGGCCTGCACGCGGAAATCAAGACCGTCGGCATTTAACCGCTCGGTCGCTTCCAGGATGCGCATCCAGTCATCCGGCGCCATGTCGCGCTGCATAAGCGAGATCGAGGCCGGCTTGCCGCCGGCGCGGACAAATTGCTCGACAATGTCGAGCTCGGCGTCGAATTGATCGCCTTCACGCTCAAGATTGAAATCATTGACGATCTGGATGACGCCGTGATCGACGCCGTCAAAGGCGCGCGCGATGCCGGCAAGCTCCTTGACGCTCGCTTCCGCGCTCGGCGTCCAGTCGCCGTCGGCGGTGCGGTGAACGTCAGTTCGGCCGATGGAAAAGCCGGCTGCGCCGGCTTTCAGCGCGTCATGGACGATCGATCGCATGGCGGCGATGTCGTCATCGCTTGCGTCTTCAAAAGCGCTCGCGCGCTCGCCCATCACGTAAACGCGCACCGGGTCGTGTCCGATCATGACGCCGAAATCGAGCGTATGCGGGACCTGATCGATGGCGTCCATATAGTCGGGAAAGCTCTCCCAGTCCCAGGTCAATCCCTCGTGCAACGCCGTGCCGGGAATATCCTCAACACCCTCCATCAGGCGCACCAGGCGATCGTGATCTGAGTTGCGCACCGGCGCGAAACCGATGCCGCAATTGCCCATCAGAATCGTGGTGACGCCGTGATTGACCGACGGGCGCAATTCCTGATCCCACGAGACTTGCCCGTCATAGTGGGTGTGGAGATCAATAAAGCCTGGCGAGACGATTGCGCCTTCGGCGCTGATCGTGCGGTCGGCGGGGCCAAGGCCGTCGCCGATCTCGGCGATGCGCCCGTCTTTGACCGCTATGTCTGCGCGGCGTGGCGCGCCGCCATCGCCATCAAAAATCTCGCCATCGGTGATTTTAAAATCAAAGGCCATTTGTTTTTCCCGCTTTGTCGATCTGCCGAAAGAATAGGATCATAGCCGCCCCTGAGATGAAGTGCCAAACGCCCCACAAGGCGGCGATCGCCGCGGCGCCGCCAACGCCTTGCATCTGCGCAAGCAAGAGGACAACAGCGAGACCCGCGTTTTGGATGCCGACCTCGAATGTGAGCGAACGACGCCGGGCGGCGCCGGCGCCGAGGAGACGGCCCGCGCCGGCGCCGCAGGCGAATGCTACGGCGTTATGGAGAATGACCGGGATCAGGATCAGCGCCCAGGCAGGAAGGAGCACCGGCATGAACTCAATGACGCCGGTGATCACCACCCAGGCGAGGACGCCGGCGCCGAACATCGCAAGCGGCTGGCGCACTTTCTCGGCTGCTTTCGGTGCAAAGTGAGCAGCGATCATGCCCGCGCCAAGAGGAGCGGCGAGCATCAGCGTCGTTTGCGCCAGGAACGAGGCCCGGCTGAAATCAATCGTGTCGAGGAGCGCGGCCGTCGGCGGATAAAGGTCGGACCAGAGGAGGATCGCCGCCGGCGTCCACAGCGCCGCGATAACGCTGGCGCCGGCGGTGAGCGAGACCGAATAGGCGACGTCGCCGCGCGCGGCCCAGCTCATGAAATTCGAGACATTGCCGCCGGGACAAGCGGCGACGACAATCATGCCAAGGGCGACTGACGGCGGCGGCGACAGGATCACGACAAGGATCAGGGAGACGAGCGGCAGCGCTACGAACTGCGCGAACAGTCCGCCCGCATAGAGAACGCGTTCGCGGGCGAGAAACCTGAAATGCTCAAGCTTCAGCCCGAGGGCGATGGCGAACATCATGATCACGATCGCCGCCGCGAGGAGCGAGCGCGCAGTCGGGGACAGCGCGATCGTCAGCTGATCGAGCGTCTCCGGGCTCAGCGCGCGCCCCAGACAGAAGGATGAGCGAGTACCGCGGCGAGCGAGGCGACGACGCCGGCGGTCAGCGCAATCCGTAGCTTGCCATACCAGGGCGGAAAACGCTGCTCGCGCGCGCTCCCAAGGTCCATGGCCAGAATGGCCAGGAAGGCGGCGATCACAATGGGGAAACGGATTGAATGAGCAAGATCATAAAGTACGCCGTCGGGCAGGGCGGCGAAGAAGACAATGAGCAGCAGGATTTGTCCAGGCGCAAACCATCGCCGCGGTCCCGACGGCTGAGCCAGGATTGCGCCTGCCCCGGCGCCGGTCAGATAGGCGGCGATGACGGCGGCGTAGGCGAGCGCAAAAACCGGGGCTGCGCTTGTAAACGGCGCGAGTAAGGTGGCGGGAATCCAGACCACGAACGCGCTCGCGGCGAAGGGGATGAGCCCGGCCAAGCCGAGCGCCGTCATTTCGAGGCGTTCGCGCCGTTCTTTCGGGTTTTCGACGCTCACGAAAGGAGCGTCTTCAAGAAGGCGAGGGCAAAAGAAGCTGTCATCAGGATTGTCAGCGGGGTGCGCACGCCAAGATACCAATCCGGCGCGCCGGAGCCGCGCCGCGTCGCGCGCAAGTCGTCCCACAATAGGATCGGCAAGGCGACGATGATGATCAGAAAGCGCGTGAAAGCGTCTTCAAGAAAGAATACAGGAAACGCCATCGCCAGCGGGATAACCCCGCCGAGTAGGCTTGCGAAACTCGGCCCGCCCGCGCGCATGACTGCGACGCCCCATCTGACGCCGCCAAAAAAGGCGATCAGCGCACCGCCATAAATCAGCATCAGTTCGGTTGTGGCGGGTCCGAGATCGGCCGGCCGCATCCAGACCATGAGCGCAGCGACGATTGGCGGCAGAGCGCCGGCATAGGCAAGAACCGCCGCGGCTTGAGGCAAGCCTTGCGCGCCGGTTTCACTCGGTTTGACGGAATTGGTCATGGGTCGCCTCCCTCTGTCGCGGGGTCGAACCTACCCCACGTCTATGATTTGCGAAACGCTGCGCCCGCAATCCAGCCCGCGAGCAGCGACAAGCCGACGCAGAGTAATCCGTAAAGAAGCGGCTGGCCGTGAGCGAGCGCGTATATCTGGCGCTCCAGCCCGACCTTATTGACCCGCAGTGTCGCCGCATCGTCGGCGATAAGCGCTCCGTCCTTGTAAAGAAAGACCGCGATTGTGTAATCGCCGATGGGCGTCTCGGCCGGCAGCGACGTTTCGATCGTAAAAAGCGCGCCCTTGGGGAATTCAACGCCGTTCGCTTCATCCCGATAGAGGCCGCGCTCGCGTTGTGCGGCGAGAAAGGCGGACCGGTAGTCAGGCGGCGCCGTCGCGTCGCCCGCATCGGCTTTGAACGCGCGGTCAGCGCCGATCCGGTTCGTCGCAAGATCGGGCAGCGGCGCTATGTCTCCGACGGCTCGCGTCGCGACGCTGAGATGCAGCCGCGGCGCGTCAGCGATCACGACCGGCGCGCCGGGAATCCAGATCAGACCGCGCCGCTCGCGCTTTCGCACGGCGAAATCGCCCGCCGGGCCTGAGATGACAGCAATGATGTCAAAGCTTTCGGGATCCTCAGCGCCCTCGATGGCGCCAAACAAGAAGACATCGGCGCCGGCGAAGTCAGCGTCGATCTCAATTATGTCATCGGCGAGCGCGACGGCGATGTCGTTGGCGCGGGCTGTGGCCGCCGCAATCATAATTGCAAGGATGACCAACAGACCTCGCATCAGGCCGGCTCCACGACAAAGGGCGTGACCGGCGGCAGGGCGAGATCAAAGAGCAGCCGCGCGCAGACGGCGAGAACGATCAGCGCCAAGAGCGCGCGCAATTGTTCGCCCTTGAGACGCCGGCCCGCGCGGGCGCCGAACTGGGCGCCGATAACGCCGCCGGTCAGCAGCAGAAGCGCGAGAATAATGTCGACGGTTTGGTTCGCGGCGGCGTGGAGAACTGTGGCGATGGCTGTGACAAAGATGATCTGGAAGAGCGAGGTGCCGACGACGACATTGGTCGGCATATTGAGGATGTAGAGCATCGCCGGGACCATGATGAAGCCGCCGCCGACGCCCATGATCGAGGCGAGGATGCCGACGCAAAACCCTAAAAAGATCGGCGGGATCGGACTGATGTAAAGCTGCGAGGTGCGAAAGCGCATGGCGAAGGGCATCGCCGCCATCCACGGCGCGCTGCGATGCTTGCGCCGCGTGCGCGGCGCTTGCGTCGACCGAAAGAGCGTGCGCACGGACTCCATCAACATTAGCGCGCCGATCACGCCGAGAAAAATCACGTAAGAGATCGAGATGAAGGTTTCGATCTGCCCGATGTCGCGGAAATAGCGGAAGATGAGAATGCCGATAACCGCGCCGACGCTGCCGCCGGCGACAAGAAATCCGCCCATGGCGAAGTCGACGGTGCGCCGCCTTATATGCGCCAATACGCCGGATACGGAGGAAGCGACAATCTGGGAGGCTTCCGTTCCAACTGCGACAGCGGGCGGAATGCCGTAGAAAATCAGGAGCGGCGTCATCAGGAAGCCGCCGCCAACGCCGAACATGCCTGACAAAAAGCCGACGGCCGCGCCAAGAAACATGACGACGAAGGGGTCGACGGAAATCTCCGCGATCGGGAGATAAATCTGCATGCGCGCGGCCGGTTCAAGAAAAAGGGCTGAGGCCTATGGTTATAGGCGCCGCCGGCGAAAACGCGCAAGCGCGGGCGCGCGTTTACCCAGTCGCGGCGAGTTGATTGGCCTCCGCGTCGGACGGCAACGCTTCCCACGCTGCGACCTGCTCGTCGATCTCCGCGCGCGCGTCTGCGGAGAGCGCGGCGCCGACGCCGGTCGCCAGCGGCGCCGCTTGCGCGTCGCCATTTCGCGCCGCAAGCGCATACCAGTAATAGGCCTTGCCGGCGTCCTGAAGGCCGCTCGCGTCGCCTTCGCCGCTTGGGTGGTAGATCGCGCCGAGATTGTATTGCGAATCGACGAGCCCGCGATTGGCGGCCTGCTCGAACCATCCAATGGCTTCGGGCGTGTTGGCCTCGCCGCCGTCGCCGCGCGCTGTCATGACGCCGACGCGATGCATCGCAAGGACGTTCCCGCCATTGGCGGCGCGCCGATACCACATGCGCGCGTCGCTCAGATCTTGTTCAACGCCCTGGCCAGACTTGTAAAGCTCGCCCAATTGAAGCTGCGCCGGCGGATGGCCGAGGAGTGCGGCCTGTTCCAGCTTGTCGATCGCGACCGCGATTTCGCCGTCGGTCTGCGCCGTGCTCAAACCGAGGCTCGCATCCTGATAAAGCTGTCGCGGATCAATCGCCGGCGGCGCCGGAATTTCGACGCCTGCGGACAAATCGCTCGCCGACAGATTTTCAGCCGTCTGCGGAATAGCGGCCGATTCACCCCGCGGCGCGAATATGAAATCCTTGATCATGAAAAACAGAAGACCAGCCGCAAGGAAGAGCCCGACGCCGAGAGCCAGCGTGACCGGACGCGCCGAGACCGCGCCCTTCAGCGTTTCAAGGGCCGCGCGATCACCGTCGAGATCGAGGGTTTCGCCGTTTTGCGCGTCCGCGCTGCTGTCTTCATCGGCGTTACCCGCCTTATCTTTGGAGAGAAACGGAATTTTGCTTTTAAGAGCGGAAAGACGCGCGCCCAGACCGGCGCCTGCCTCTTTGTCCTCTGCGTCGCTGTCAAAATCGCCGCGCGAGGCTTCCGTTACATCTTCCGTTGCGGCGTGAAGCGCTTTTTTCGTCGCTTCGCGATGTTCACTATCAGCGTCACCCGCGCCGCCGGCGGCGGCGAGGCGCTTGCGGCGCGCGCGCGCAGCGAGGATCGCTCTCTGCTTCGGCGTCAACGAACTGCGTTTTGTCCGCGCCCCGACGTCGGTCGACGCCGCAGCAGGCGCATCGTCTTTCGCCTCTCGTCCAGGCGCCCGGAGGCCGTCATTATCGCTATCTGCGACGTTCGCGCTGGCGACTGTCGAGTCGCCGATCGTCTTATCAAGCCTGCCCTGCGGGTCGACGATCGGCGGCGCCTCGTCGGTGGAGAGATCGTTGTCAGTATTCAGCGCGTCCGCCGATGACGGCTCATCGAAGTCGTCAAGGTCGGACAGGAGGCTGTCCAAGTCATCGCGATCGTCGGTGTCGGCTTTGCTGACGGCGGGACCAACGCCGAGCGCCTCTTGCACCTCAGACAGAAGCGCCGCGCCCTCGTCGAAGTTATCCTCATCGGCGTCGTCTGCGTCGGTATCGCTTTTATCTGCCGCCTTAGGGTCGACCTCCGTATCGGCTGCCGGCTCACTTCTCGCCGTCAGCGTTTCGTCTTCTAAAAAGTCATCGCTTGCGGTTGTCTCGGCGCCTGGCTCATCGCTTTTGTCGTCGTCATCAAGTTCAAAACCGAAGTCGTCGTCATCGGCGCCGCCGTCGGTATCGGCGTCGATCTCGTCAGCAAAAGAAAAGAAGTCGTCATCGTCTGCGTCATCCTCCACCTCCTCTAAGGCAGACTTGGAGGCGACATCCATCTGCGCATCGAGACTGGCCGGCTCATCGATTGCTGGCTCGTCTTGGTCATCCGAGGCGGTCGTGCTGACAGATGGAGCCTTCGCGGTTTCCCAATCCGCGTTTGACGCATCGCCGTCATCAAGCAGTTCTTCGAGGCGCGCCATCATGTCTTCGAACGAGGACTGAAGGCGATCCACGCGCTCCACAGTGTCGCGCGTCTGGTCAGAGACGAGCGCTGCGATATCGTCGCGGCTTGGCGTGTCGAGTTCCCCGGCGCCGAGTTTCGTTCGAATATCAGCGAGCGTTTCGGCTGTTTTTTGAACGCCCTCCGCGCTGCGTCGCTCAGCCCCTTCAATCTGTTGCGAGAGCTTGCCGATGGTCTGTTCAAGCGCGCGGATCTGATCGCCGCCGCGTTTGATTTCATCGCCTAAGACGCGCAGTCGATTGTCAGTACTTTCGACAAACGCCGGATCGAAGCCCTCGCCGCGTGCGGTTTCGCCGGCCAGTTTTTCCGTCCTCGCAATGCGGCTCTGCAAGGCGTCGACGGCATTTTTCAGATAGACAACGCCGGATGTGTCGTCATCGCTGACGCCGGCGGTATCGATCCGCGCGGCAAGATTTTGAATTTGCGACTCTGTTGCGTCGAGCCGTTCAACGGTCGTCTTCTGCGCGGAGCTGAACTGGACCGCGACTTGCGCCACCGCTTTTTCAAGGGCTTTTAATGCGTCGACGCGTTCGCGGTCGCCGCCGCCCTGTTCAACGCGCCGCAGCCGCGCCTCGAAATCGGCGCTCGCCGCGTCATCCGGATTTTCACGCTCGAGGCGCTGAACGCGTTCGACAAGATCGCCGACTTTTCGGGTGACTTCGCGCGTTTCCGCGGCGCTTTCCGTGGCGCTATCGGAAAGACGCTTATGCAACGCCTCGACCGCGGTCACGATGTCGCGCAGTTTCAGCCCTTCAATTTCGCCGTCTGAGGCTTCCGGATCGCCGGCGGTGTAGATCATCTGATTGAGCCACTCGCCGACTGTCATGCCTTCGCGTTTGGCCGCCTCTTTTGCGGTTTCTCGCGCGTCCCGTTCGATGCCTTTGACGCTCCAGGGCGCATTCGACTTCATTGCTGTCATCCGTGTCTCGCGAGGACGTTGTTCGCCCAGTGTTTTTTTGGCGTCTGAATCACGACCTGCCCCTGTCATCGGCGTTAAGCTGCTTCGCGCAAACCACAAAGACCTTTGACGGAACCGCGCCGACCCATCTCGAGCGCGACGTTTTGCGCCAATGAAAAGGTTAACGGCGATTCGGCGGGCCCCGTCCCGTTTTGCGGCCGTGCTGGTGATAAATCGTCTCGGGGGGCGTGCGCTCGAACCGCAGCGCGCGCTCTTGCCGACGGGCGAAATCGCGCGGTATCACGGGGCGGCGCCGTTTGGATGCGCTTTCAAAAAACGCCGGCTAAACTCAAGGAAATCGCTGGACCGCGCCTAGCTCATCTCAGCGCCGCGGCCAGACCGCCAGCAGAGGACAACGACCATGACCACATACACCGCGCCCCTCGACGATATGAAATTCGTGCTGAACAACGTTCTGCAGATTTCGAAATACTCAAATCTTGCAGGCTTTTCAGACCTTTCTGACGGTGTTCTTGAGGCAATTCTTGAAGAAGGCGGAAAGCTTGCCGCAAATGTGCTTCATCCGATCAACCACGCCGGCGACAAGCAGGGCTGCACCCGGCACGAGGACGGCTCGGTGA
>JBCBSE010000025.1:0-41942 GCA_039819305.1 Pseudomonadota bacterium | reverse complement strand
ACCCGATTTGCAAGCGCCGCTGCACGTAGGAAGTCGAAGCCTTGCGAATCGGGTATAACCGGGCCGCCACGCTGATTGAGCGGATGGAGGAAGAGGGGATCATTTCGGCTGCGAACCATGCCG
This sequence comes from Pseudomonadota bacterium, assembly GCA_039819305.1. Classification (GTDB taxonomy): domain Bacteria; phylum Pseudomonadota; class Alphaproteobacteria; order Caulobacterales; family Parvularculaceae; genus Hyphococcus. The sequence goes on along the minus strand of JBCBSE010000025.1, from coordinate 41,819 downwards.
GCAAACGCGACATCCTTGTCGGCGAGGACGCCGCTTGAGCGCCCTTGCGCCGCCGGGCCGAACTGCGCCTGATAGATAAAATTTTAGACAAATGCGCGCGCCGCCATTCGCCAACGGGCAACGCCTCCCGCCTAGAGTGACGCGGGAAAGGGGTCGGCAGCCGTCGGCCCGAACAGGATATGCCGCGTGCGCAACATCGAAACCGCTCCGCCGTCCAGCCAGGCCTTCGCATTCACCTCGCGACCGCTGACGGCGCTCGCCGCGGGCGCCCGCTTCTTGAGCAATATAGAAGACACCGCGCAGTTCTTTCGCGTCACCGACGCGATTGACGGTCGTCAATATGAGAATAATTTCCAGCGCTACATCAACTCGCCGGTAGGCTCGCGGCTGAATGCGGAGCGGGTCGATTTTTCAGTCGTCCTCGCCGACACCGCTTATTTGGAAGCGCAGCCGGCGAACAGTCTGGCGCGCGCCTATCTCGACTTTCTCAATGTCGAAGACCTCGCCATGGACATGCTGATGAACGCCGAGCGCGAGGCCGAAGCGGCCAATCTCAATGTTGATGAAACTCGCCGCATCTATATCCGCAACGGCATCGCGCTGCATGACATCCTGCATATCGTGACCGGCTACGGCCGCGACCCGGTGGGCGAGGCTTGCCTGCTCGCCTTCACCGCCGAGCAGTTCCGTCTGAAAGGGGTCGGGCTGATCGGCCATGGTCTCGTCTTGCGCGAACAGGCGCGATTCCCGCGGCGCCCGATCCTCGCCATGGCGGCCGAAGCGCGGCGCAATGCGAGGGCCGCCACCTGGATCCCCGACATTGACTGGCGCGATTATTTCCCCCGTCCCGTCGCTGACGCGCGCAAAGCATTGGGCGCACCGGCGCCGGAAAAATATCTCGAGCATTTCCGCGGCTACACAGCGCACGTAGCAACACGCGACGACGACCCGGCGCCGCAGCGTCAGGCCGCTTAAGACGCGTTCGCCAAACCCTCTTGTCTAATTGACACGCCCGAAGATCAGTACACTGATCGGTTTTTACCTGACCGGCGCGAGGGCGAGATTGCCGCGCGAGTCCGGGCGCAAGTCCCGTTCCGCCAAATAAGCCTCGCTCAAAGGCGTGAATGGCGAGCGGATGGCTCGCAAATACTGAATGTCGAGCCCATTGAGGCGCATCAAGGAGACCTCGCCATAGTCGGGGTGTTCTACGCGGCCGATCAGCCGGAACCCTAGCTTTTCAAACAACTGTTCGCGCGGCGCGTTGACGTCGATCAGGCAGATCGTGACGTCGTGATCGGCTGAAAATCGGAAGGCCGATTCAATCATGCGATAGCCGAGCGGCGTGTGCCGATAGCGCCGCGCCGTCATGATGCGTGTACAGATCGCCGACGTCATTTTCTCTTGCGGGCTCAAAGCGTCGACGTCATATAGCGCCCGGTATTCGCCGAGATTTCCGTCGCGAATGAAGTTGAGGCGCACAACGGCGACGATTTCCTCGCCGCGATAAGCGACGCCGTGATGGGCGGTCGCGTCCAGCGGATCGCGGATTGTGCGGGTTGCGTGGCAGGCGTAGCGCTGGGGACGCTGCAGCTCGGCCACATAGACTTCATAACGGAACGAAAAGACCGCGTCCGGGCAATCGCGCCCCCAATAATACCGGATGTCGATCATGCGCTGCTCGCCGTCGACGCCACTGTCGACGCACGCGTCAACTCGTCGGGCGAGGAAACGCCGTCGGCGTTCAGCTCTTCCCAGTTCCAGCCGGTGTCGATCGCCTTGTCAGCGGCGTCCATCGCCGAAGACATCATCTCGGCATAAAGATGGCCGGTCGTCTTAATGGCGTAGGCGACGCAATCAACATCGCGATCGTCTTTGATCAGGGTCGCGGCGTATTTCTCCATCAACTTGGTATGGCCGACATCGATTTCGGTGTGATCGCGCAGGAACGTCATGGCGTTGTCGGGCACGCCAAGATCCCGCAGGCGCGCCATCATGCCTTCGCCGGTTTGAACCGGCGTGAATTCAAGGAAGAATAGATAACCAAGATAGCCGAGCGGGTTCAGGTTGTAGATCTGATAAAAGCCATAGGCCAAGAGCGCCGTCGTCGCCGGCAGGGGGTTCTCATAGGGAACCGTCGTCGGGTCGCCGCCAAGCGTGGTGAAATCGTTCAAGGCGAGCTGATCGTGGCCGATTTCAGAAGCGGCGTGTTTGAAAAACGGGCGCACCATGTCGCGATCGCGACCGCGAAAATAGACTGTCGCCAGGGCCTGTAGTTGAGGGTTTTCGCGGGTGTGGTGGAAGACCTGCCGCATGATCGAGCGGTACTGCGCCACCGTCATATCGCCGCCGAGCACCGCCTGAACGGGCCGGGTCTGAAGAAATTCAGTCAGTATCGGCTCAAATTTATCCTTCAGGGGACCAATCAACCTGCACTCTCCGTCTGCAAAATTACCCCCAAATTGGTCCGTCAACGCTTTCACCGCCGGTTCTCGGCGGAATTTCTTTGCCGCATTAACGATTTAGTAACGTTATTTAATTTTTTGACACCACGCAATCGCAAAATGGTTAATCGAGCTGCGAAAAGCACTTAAACGCACGGAACTTATTAACCGACGCTTTGTATGACGGAACCTGCCGATCCTTCGCGTGCGAAGGGCGCAGACGGAATAATTCGGGTTCGAAATGGATACGCGCCTCAGCAGGCTCAAAGCGACATTCGCCAGCCCTGAAACAGAGGCGGCGTATCAGGCGTTCATCTCCGAGGATGACCGCAAGAGCAATTTGCGGGTTCTCATCTTCGCTCTGCCGATTTACGCCGCCTATATTGTCCTCGACGTTTTTTCGCTTGAACAGCCGCAAACAGCGATTGCGATCCGGCTGGGCGCCTTTGCACTTTGCTATTCCTTGCTCGTTTGCTTTCGCCCAACGATCGCCGGACGCCAGCATGAATGGCTGACCCTTGTGATTGCGCTGATCGTCGCGCACGCGGTTAACATTATCATTTATCGCTATACGGATCTGCAGGACGCCTATTATGTGGGTCTTGTTCAAGGCTGCGTCTTCGTCTGTTTTCTTTTGCGCATGAGCTTCCTGAAATCGGCGGCCACCATCGTAAGCTTTTTCGCCGGTTTCGTACTCGCCATTTCAGGAAAGGCTGGCGCCGGCGAAGCGGCGAGCATTCAGACGGTTACGCTGGGGTCTATGGTCGGGGTCTGTACGATCGGCGCTTATTTGTTGCAGCGCTTCCGGCGTTTCGATTTTCAGAAAGTGCTGATCATCGAAGAGCAGAATGCGCAGCTCAGCACGCTCCTCGAGCGCGCAGAGGAAGACAATGAGCGCAAAATCGCCGCGCTCAATCTGCTTGTGCATTTCGTGAAAACGCCGCTGCATCAGATCTCTGGTTTCTCCGACATTCTCGTCCAGTCGGCGACGAGCGAGAACCCTGACGGGGCGAGCGAGAATGCGCAATACATCAAGCAGGCGACGAGCAATCTCACCAAAAGCGTCAACGGCCTTCTCGTCTATCACCGTCTCGACGAGGCGGAGGCGAACGCCGCACCGGAGCCGACGCGCCTGTCAGTCATCGCCGGGGATTTTGAAGAATTGCTGCCAGAAAAAATCGCCTTCAAGAAAGGCAAGATCGGCGACGCCGCCGTGCTCGTTGATCCGGCGCTCTTGCGCACGGCGCTGGCCGCGTTTGTCGAGCATTACAAAGAGGAGGCCGGCGACGCTAGCGAGGTCACGCTCAGCGCGGACCGGGTCGACGGCGCGCCCGCGCTCGTCTTCCGCGATGATGCGCGCATCCTTTCCGCCGCGCAGTTCGAGGAAATGACAAAGCCCCTGACCGAGATCACCGAATATCTCGGCCACACCGGCTCAGAGATGGCGATGGCGCTGCGCACGCTTGCGCGCGCCGTTTCAATCATCGGCGGCTCGATTGATCACGCGCCGCTCGCCGACGGCAACCGCTTCGTCATCACCTTTCCTGAAGCGCAGGCGCGTAAAGTTGCAGCCTAGCCGCACCGAGGCGGCCGCCGTTTTATTGTTAACTCCCGAAATCAAGCGCCGACCAGAAAGCCTCAAGCTCCTTGCGTGCAAATGCGATACGGGCTGTGCGCAGCGAGGCGCGTTTAAGCGCCAAATTGAAATCATTCCTCACGGATCTGCCCTGAAGCAGCACTTTTAGCCGGCCAGCGTCGACGAGGGGTTTCGCCAAATAACTTGGCAACACGGCCCAACTCGGAAATTGAGAACAGATAGCGGCGACAGATCTCAAATCGGGCACAAGCATCGTCGGCTTGCTGTCGCAAGGTTCGCCAAAGGCCTCGACAAAGAACTGGCGAATGAGCGAAAGCTCGTGGTCATAGGCGATGAACTCTCGTTCTTGCAGCCATGCTGCGTCAATCGTGCGCCCGCGAGCGGCCTCAGCGATCTGCGGGTGCGCAAAAATCTGCAGTGTCTCTTCCCCGATTTTCGTCACGAGCAACGTTCGGTCGCGCGGCGCGGAGGCGAGGACGCAAATGTCGAGACTGCCCTCTTCCAGGCCGTCATAGAGGAAGGCTTGGCCGCCGAGATGGATTTGCGCGCGCAGCTTTGTGCCTGAAAACGCCGCCATCATTCGGCCGCCGAAAGCGCTAAAGAACTCGGGCGGCGCACCAATGTGAATAAGGCCGCTCACGCCGGACGCGCGCGCAAGCCGGCCGCGGATCACCGCCTCAAGTCCATCCAGGAGCGGCGCGAGCTCCATCGCAAGACTATCGGCGTTCGCAGTCGGGCTCACGCCCATGCGCGATCGTTCAAACAGGGGCGCGGAAAACTGTTGCTCCAAAGCCGCGATCTGATTGCTGACCGCCGGTTGCGTCAATGACAGCGCTTTCGCCGCACGTCCCATGGACTGGTGCCTGTAAACTTCAAGGAAGGTGCGCAAGCGATCATACATTCCCGTACTCATAAAAAAATTTATCGATAATGTACACTTAGCTTATTCGACTTTTCATCGATTCCTTGCCAATCCTCCTACGCAGAAAAGGAGTAAATCATGGAAACCGGTCTCAAAATCGCTATCATTGCTACGTCGAACGCCGTCATGGGAGGCTCAGGCGAGCCGACGGGCGTCTGGATGGAAGAAATTACGACGCCCTATTACGCCTTTGTCGATCGCGGCGCGACCGTCGACGTTTTCTCGATCGCCGGCGGCGAAATCCCTGTCGATCCGCGCAGTCTTAAAGCCAAAGGCGAGAATGAGGACAGCGTTGAGCGATACCTCGACGATCAACGGGCGCGCGACGCGTTTGACGAGACCCGGCCCGTAACAGACGTCGAGCTTGGACGGTATGACGCCATTTTCCTGCCGGGCGGTCATGGGACAATGTGGGACTATCCGCAAAATAAGACTCTCGCCGAACTCGTTTCCGGCGCGCTTGAAAGCAATAAAGTTGTCGGCGCCGTCTGCCACGGCCCGGCCGGCCTCGTCTCGGCAAAGTATGAAGACGGAACATCCGTCGTCGACGGCAAGCGGGTTGCGGGCTTCACGGACACTGAAGAAGACGCGGCTGGTTTCAGCAAGACAGTGCCGTTTCTTCTTGAAACGCGACTGCGCGAGCTGGGCGCGGATTATCAATCGGGACCTGACTTTGAAGCCTTTGCCGTGCGGGATGGAAATCTCGTCACAGGACAGAACCCAGCGTCTGCGGCGCTGACGGTCAGCTACGTGATCAAAGCGCTAGAAGTCGCCCGCGCCGCCGCTGAATAGGTTTTGAGCCACGGCGCTGCGCGATTCCATAAATCGCCAAAGAACAGAAAACGACGCAACGCTGGACCGAAATGGCGTTTTTGTTTGCGCGCGCGCCCGGCTCGAAGGCCGCGCCCGCGCTAAAGACCGGAGAAAAAAATGGATCTTGGATTGAATGACCGCCGCGCCCTTGTAACAGGTTCAACAGCCGGGATCGGTTTCGCAGCGGCTGAGGAGCTGCTGTCGGAGGGCGCTAAGGTGATCATAACCAGTCGCACGGCGCAGCGCGCTGAAGACGCGCGCAAACGATTGATAGACAGTACGAACAAGCCTGCCGATCATATAGAAATCGCGGCAGGCGATCTGTCTACGGAAGAAGGGGCGCAGGCGCTTGTCGATCAGCTCCAGAATACTGGCTTTCCCGATATTCTGGTCAACAATGTAGGTTTTTTCGAAGTCAAACCCATCGATGAGCTGACCGACGCGGATTGGTATTCAATGTTCAATATCAACGTCATGAGCGGAGTGCGCATGACCAAGGCGTTGTTCCCGCATATGATTGAAAAGGGATGGGGCCGCATTGTTTTCGTTGCGTCCGAACAAAGCCTGAAACCCAACCCTGAGATGATGCATTACGCCATGACTAAGACTGCGCAGGTTTCAATTGCGCGGAGCTTTGCTGAGCTCGGCAGAGGCAAAGGCGTGACAAGTAATTCCGTGCTGGTCGCGCCAACCTGGTCAGAAGGTGTCGAAGTTTTTCTGGAGCGCATGGCGCATGACGCCGGCAAGACTGTACCGGAAATGCGCAGCGCCTTTTTTACAGAGGGTGACGGCGTGTCTTCGCTGATTGAGCGTTTTGCCGATACCAAGGAAATCGCCGCGCAAATTGCGTTTCTGTGTTCTGAACGGGCGTCAGCGGTGACTGGCGCAGCGCAACGCGTCGATGGCGGTATTGTGCGCAGCCTGTTCTAACATTCGCCAGGGCTCGCCGTGCGCCCCATGCTCCACGCGACCCCCTGCGAACGGCGGCGGCGACAACAAGTGTTGTTTGGAAATTGGAGCGGGCGATGCGATTCGAACGCACGACCCTCACCTTGGCAAGGTGATGCTCTACCCCTGAGCTACGCCCGCTCACTGGCGTCGCCGGGGGCGTTGCCCGCCGGCAGGGGGCGCTATATGCACGAGCGGATTGGCGAATGCAAGCGGATATCAGACCGCAATGGAGCGCGAAGGCGCAGCAGCGATGGACGACGAAAAGGGCCCGCAAAACGGTCCAGAAAACGGCCCGGAAAACGGATTGGCGGTCGCCCCGGATCGGGCCGGTTTGATGGCGCGCCTCGACGCGCTTCAGATCGCCCATCGCACCGTTGAGCACCCCGCGGTTTTCACCGTCGAGGAGGGGCGCGACCTCAAGGCCTCGATGCCGGGCGCGCATTCGAAAAACCTCTTCGTCAAGGACAAGAAGGGCGCCCTTTATCTGATCTCGGCCTGGGCTGAGACGCGGATCGATCTTGTCGGCCTCGGCAAGGCGCTTGGCGCAAAGGGCCGTTTTTCCTTCGGCAAGCCCGAGTTGATGTCGAAAACCCTCGGCGTCATCCCCGGCGCGGTGACGCCGTTCGCCCTCTTTCACGAGAGCGCTCATGCGCTCGCCGGCTTCGTTCTGGACGCGGCGTTCATGGACAAGGACCCCTTGTGGTTTCACCCGCTTGAAAACACCGCCTCGACGGCGATCGGGCCCCGCGACCTCGTCCGGTTTGCGGAATCCTGCGGGTTTACGCCGGAAATCATGGATCTCGCCGCGCCGGCGCCGGCCTGACGCCTTGCGTTCGCGCGCCCGCGGCCTCATCTAAGACGCTGAAAATGACCGCCCGCGCCTGCAGGAGACGAAAGACGCTATGGAAACGCTGATTGGCGGCGACGCGACGCCGCCCGCCGACGCCATCAAGGACGTGAATGTCGAGACATTCGAACAGGACGTGATCGCGGCCTCCATGGAGGTCCCGGTCATTGTCGATTTCTGGGCGGACTGGTGCGGGCCGTGCAAACAGCTGGGCCCGATCCTAGAGCGCGCGGTTCTCGCCGCCGGCGGCAAGGTGCGCCTCGTCAAGATTGATATCGACAAGAACCAGATGCTCGCCTCGCAATTGCGTATTCAGTCGATCCCGACTGTTTACGCATTTTTCCAGGGCCGGCCCGTTGACGGTTTCCAGGGCGCGCTTCCCGAAAGCGAGATTAAGACATTCATCGAGCGCCTTACGCAGATGAAAGGCGGCGGCGCAGCGAATGACGCCGGCCAGATCGATGCGGTTCTTGACGCAGCCGACGCCGCGCTCGCAGACGGAGCCGTTGCTGACGCGGCGCAGGCCTATGTCCAGGTCGCGCAGGTCGAGCCGGAAAACATGCGCGCCATCGCGGGGATCGCCCGCTGCCAACTCGCCGCGGGCGACGTTGAAAAGGCGCGCCAGACCCTCGCTGCGGTTCCTGAAGCGAAAAAAGGCGACGCTGCGCTCGCCGGCGTTGAAGCGGCGATCGCGCTCGCCGAGGAAGGAACGCAAGGCGATCTCGCCGCGCTCGCCGCCGCCGCCGAAGCGAAACCGAATGATCTGCAGGCGAAGTATGATTATGCAGGCGGCCTCATTGGCGCAGGCGACCTTGAAAAAGCGGTCGAGACGTTGCTTGACGTTATCGCCGCTGATCGCGACTGGAGCGACGGCGTGGCGCGCAAAAAGCTATTGATCGTCTTCGATGCGCTCGGCCCCGCCAATCCGCTGACGGCGCGCGGGCGCCGGCGTTTGTCCTCAATCCTCTTTTCCTGATGGCCCTGAAACGGGCCGGGTGCGAATGATCGTAGAGCCGAAACCGAGATTTAAAACCAACCTGCCGGATACGCTTCCGGTGTTCCCGCTGAACGGCGTTCTTTTATTGCCGGGCGCGCAACTGCCGTTGAACATTTTCGAGCCGCGTTATCTGAGAATGATCGACGACGCGCTCGCCGGCGCGCGCACCATCGGCATGGTCCAGCCGCGCGGGGCCGGCGTCGATGATATGGCGCCGCCCCTATATGACGTCGGCTGCGCCGGGCGCATTACATCGTTCGCTGAGACCGGCGACGGGCGCTATCTGATCACGCTCACTGGCGTGCGACGTTTCCGCGTGATTGAGGAAGCGCGCGTCGACACTCCCTATCGGGTCGCGCGCGCGGACTGGTCGGCTTTTGACATCGACGCTCATCCCGACACCTCCGGTTCAGACGTAGACCGCGAATTGCTGCTCGAGATCATGCGCGATTATCTGGAGGCGGAGGGACTCAAAGCCGACTGGGACGCGGCGGCGGAAGCGCCGGTCGACGCCCTTGTCGTCTCTCTCGCCATGGGCTGCCCGTTCGCTCCTAATGAGAAACAGGCTCTGCTTGAGGCGCCGACGATCGCCGATCAGGCGGAATGCCTGATGGCGCTGATGGAAATGTCGGGCGGGGATGAGCCCGGCGGCGCGTCGGTGCAATGACCCGCCTTTTTGAAACGAGATCGATCCATGGCTGACCAAACCGACATCGAACTTCCCGACCCCAAACTCCTGGAGCTTCTCGTCTGTCCGCAGACCCGAGGGCCATTGACCCTTGACCGCGCCAAGGGCGAGCTTCTCAGCAAGAAGGCGGGCCTCGCCTATCCGATCCGCGACGGCGTGCCGATCATGCTGGTCGACGAGGCGCGCACCCTTGGCGATGAGGAGATTGCGGCGCTTTGAGCGGTCCCGGCCCGCGCATGTGGCGCGGAGGCGGCGAAGGGGTGTAAGGACATCATCCCGCGCAAGCCCTGCTTGAAGAAAGGCCCCCTTGCATGACCGATGCAGCGCTGACCGACGCCCCGGCAAGTGATCTCGTCGCCTGCGATACGCCTGAAGCCGCTGTGGAGCGCCTGACCGCGCTCTATGACGAGGCGGTTGTGGCGCTGCAGGCCCGGTTCGCCGACTTCATGGAGGGAAAGGCCGCGCCCGATCCCAAGGATGCGCCGGTCTACCCCTATCTTTGCGCGGTCGTGCCGGCCGAGAGCGCGGCCCAGACGTCCTCGCTCGCCCTTGGCCGGGTCGCCTCGACCAGCCTTCACGGCGCCACCATCACCCAGCCGGCATTGTTTGGCGGCTATCTCAAAGGCCAGCTTGAGCGCATCATCAATCGCTTCAATGCGAAAGTCTTTGTCGGGCGGTCAATGACGCCGATCCCGTTGTCCTTCGGTCTTGAAAGCGCCACCGTTGCGCTCTCCCAGGACCGGCGCAATGCGTTGCAATATCACTTTCATACGCCCAATCTCGTCTCAACCAATGACGATATCGTCGACGGGCAGATCATCCTGAAACGGTCCGGGCCGCTTCCATTATCGCTCTTCACCGCCGAGCGGGTCGACTACTCTCTGCACAGAATAAATCATTATACGGCGACGCGCCCTGAATTCTTTCAGGACTTCATTCTGTTTACGAATTACCAGCGCTATGTCGATGAGTTCGTCGACTACGCCAAGCGCCAGGTTGAGACCGGCAAGGCCGATGCGTTGATCGAGCCGGGCGGCCGAATGACGCGAAAAGGCGCGCCGGCCAATAACGGGCCGTCGAAACTGCCGCAGATGCCGGCCTATCATCTCGTTCAAGGCGAGCATCAGGGGATTACGCTCGTCAATATCGGCGTCGGTCCCTCCAACGCCAAGACGATCACCGATCATCTCGCGGTTTTGCGCCCGCAGGTGTGGCTGATGATCGGCCATTGCGGCGGGCTGCGCCGCTCGCAGCGCCTCGGCGACTATGTGCTTGCTCACGCCTATCTGCGCGAGGACAACGTGCTGGACGACGTCCTGCCGCCATCGGTGCCGTTGCCAACGCTTGCGGAAGTGCAGCTCGCGCTTTCGGAAGCCGTGCGCTCGGTCAGCGCGATTCCCCAGTCGCAACTGAAGAAGCATTTGCGCACCGGCACCGTTGTCACCACCGATGACCGCAACTGGGAGCTGCGCTTTGAACGCAACGCGGTTCGCCTCAACCAGGCCCGCGCCATCGCCATCGACATGGAATCATCGACCATCGCCGCCAACGGTTATCGCTACCGCGTCCCTTACGGCACGCTTCTTTGCGTCTCAGACCGGCCCTTGCATGGCGAGATCAAGCTACCCGGCATGGCCGATGCGTTCTATCAGGAACGCGTCAGCCAGCATCTCGAAATCGGCATCAAGGCGATTGATTATCTGCGCGAGGAAGCGAAAGCGGGCACGCTCCACTCCCGCAAACTCAGAAGCTTCGACGAGCCGTTTTTCCGGTAAGGAGCGGCCGGGATCAGCGCGCAGAAAAAAGAGCAACGCACTTCGACCGCCACCGTCCTTCAGTTGGTTGCGGGCATGGCGTTATTCGGGACGGCGACGCCGCTTTCAAAGATTATTGGGGAGGCCTATCCGGTTTTCTCCGCCTCATTTGCGCGCATGGCGATCGCCAGCGCTGTCCTGGCGCCGTTCGTCTGGTTCGCGACCAACAGATTTGCACAAGCCACGCGGAACGATTTTCTGGTCATGGCGGCGATCGCTGCAGCGGGGATGGTCGGGTTCACCGCCGCGATGCTGTTCGGGATGAGGCTGACAACCGGCGTTATCGGCTCGACCATCATGAGCGCAACGCCTGCGGTGACGGCGGCCGCGGCGGTGTTTTTTCTCGGCGCGGTGATGAACGCCCGAAAGGCGTTCGCGCTGGTGCTCGCGATGGCGGGCATCGCCGCGATCAATCTATTCAGAAAGGACGATGACGGAGGAAGCGCCGTGCTCCTAGGGGCCGGCCTCGTCTTCCTCGCTATTTGTTTTGAGGCGGCTTACACTCTGCTTTCGCGCAAGCTTTCGAGCGGCCTTTCGTCACCGGCGGCGACGCTCGGCGCTTCGCTGATGGCCGCGCCCCTGTTCGTTGTTCTCGCGTTGATATTCGACCCGGCGCCTTTCGATTTTTCCGGCGGCGGACCGCGCTCTATGAGCGCGCTCCTGTTCTGGGGCGCGGCGACGGGCGGATTGGCGCCAGTGCTCTGGTATAACGGCGTGCGCGCAGCCCCGCCGGCGCTTTCAGCCGGCTGTATGGCGATTATGCCGGTGACGGCGCTTGTTCTTTCCTATGTCTTGCTCGGAGAGGCGTTTGAGTGGGCGCACGCCCTTGGTTTCGGGCTCGTATTTTCAGGACTTATGCTGATGATCCGGGAGCATGCGAATGGCGACTGACCTCGCACAACCTCGAAAGCTTCGACGAGCCGTTCTTCCGGCAGGGGCGGGCGGTTGCGAGCGCATTGCTTGCGAGGCGGTCTCTCGCCCATACTGCGTTTCGGACAGTTTCTGAAATTGCCGCTTTATGGAAGCTTTATCTCTCACCGTGCCGCTTCGACAGGTCGGCAACATTGTCGTGCTTGTTCAGGCGCTGATCTTCGCGGGCGTTTTCATGTCGCCCCCGTTTCGCCGGCAGTTGTCGAACCAATTGCTGGCCGCGGCCCTTCTGATCATGGCGGCCATCAAGGCCGATCAGCTTTATCAGATGCTTGGCGGCCTCGCGGCGTATCCTGAATACGGATTTGCGCTGGCGCCGTTTCAGGCGCTGATGACGCCTGTTCTTTATCTTTTTGTCGTGTCGAAGGCAGTGCCGAATTTCGCGCTGGAGCGGCGTCACCTCTGGCATCTTACGCCCTTCGCGCTTTTCTTTCTCTATCTGCTGGCTGTTTATTACCGTCTGCCGACGGACGAAAAAGCGGCGCTCTTGGCGTCGGGCGGGTTTGCATCGCCGCTGCATCGTCTCGTGGTTCCCTTGATCGGCGACGCCATCCAGCTCGGTTACGTGGTCGCCGCGCTAAAGCGGCTCAACGCGCATGGTCTTTCCTTGCGCAACTGGTTCTCCAGGCTAGAGAACCGCGACCTTCGCTGGCTGCGCCGGCTGATGATCGTTTGGGGGGCGGTGTTTGTCTTTCACACGATGTGGACGATCGCCGCCGGCGTCTTCGCCGCCGCGCCATTCGCTCGCGGCGTTCTGGACATTTTGAACCTCGTCCACCTTGGATTTGTGACGGCGCTGATCTTGATGGGCGCGACTTCCGTCGGTGACCGTCTTGGGGTCGGCCAACCTGGCGCCGACGAAACTCGCGGCGCGCAGCCCGACGCAGCGCCCGCGCTCAAATATGTAGCGTCAACCTTATCGGCCGCCGAACGGCGGGAGCTGTTTGAAAAGGCCGCAGCCGCCTTGAAGCGCCAGCGGCTTTATCTGACCCCCGACCTGACGTTGCGGCATCTTGCGGATCACTTGAGCGCCACCCCGCGCGAAGTGTCAGAGGCGCTGAACGGCGTCGGCGATCAGTCCTTTTTCGAATTTATCAACAGGGCGCGCGTGGAGCACGCAAAGGGGCTGCTGGCTGCGGCGCCGGACATGAAAATTATAGAAATCGCGTTTCAGTCGGGTTTCAATTCAAAGACCGCCTTCAATGAATCGTTTCGGAAATATTGCGGCCAAACCCCTGGCGCCTATCGAAGGTCGCACGCTTCGTCGCCGGATGGCGCTCGGCCGGCCGAAAAACTGGCCCCCTAGCGGTTCGCAAACGCGTTTCCGTACGACGGCGCCACGCACCGCACGGTAATTTCGGCCCTGCATCGCAATAGAGGGGCCCGTCTCAATGAATTGCTCAATGAACAGCTTCAAATCCCTTGCTATGGCGGCGGCGCTCTGCGCTGCGCCAATTGCGTCTAACGCCGCTGAGATTATCGCCATTCCCGGCGACTTCGTCTTCGCTCACGACGCCAATCCCGGCAAGGGTTATCGCGACCTGATGGTTCAGACGCTCGTCATTCACAATGACGGCGAGGCCTCCGCTACATTGACCGGCCTTCAGATCGATGTTCTCAGCGCAAGCGGCGGCCATTTGTCAAAGCAGGTCCCGATGGAGCGGCTGCTTGGCCAGACGCGTGAATTTGCGGGCATGGCGGGCCAAGGTTTTGCGGCTTTCCTCAATGCGCAATTGCTGGAAGAGGAGGGCCTGGCCGCGGCCATCGCGCCAGATGTGCAGCTTGCGCGTGATGCGCGCCTTGCGCCCGGCGCCGCGCTGATCGCGACGGCGCATTACATCGCTGTCGATTTCGATCCGAAGTCTATCGTCATTACGGCGACGCTCGCGGATGAAGACAACCAGATCAAAACCGCGACGCGCCGCCTGTCGGTTCGCCGGCGCGAATACCCGGTCGCCTATATCGCGCCGCTCAAAGGCGCATGGCTCGCGCGCGGCTATCCCAGCATAGAGAGCCATCACCGGTATATTCCCAGCAACGAGTTCGCCATCGATTTTTTCAAAACCGGTGAGAACGGGTCGATGGACAAGGGCGAAAGATTGTCGGCGGAAGATGATTACGGCTATGGCGCGCCGGTTTATGCAGTCGCAGACGGCGAAGTCGTGTTTGTACTTGATGGCGAGGTTCAGGATCCGGAAGCCTTGTCGCGAGGCGACGGCGAAAGCATTGAAGCCGCCCGCCAACGCATCACGCAATATCAGATGCGCCGTTTTGCGCAGGATTTTCGCGCCGCCGCCGCCGGCAACATGATAACGATCAGACATGAGGCCGATGGCGTCGTCGAATATTCCAACTATGCGCATTTGAAGCCGGAAAGCATCAACGTGAAAGCAGGCGACCGCGTTCGTCAGGGCGAGGCCATCGCCGCGGTCGGCAACACCGGCGACAGCACGCTCACGCATCTGCATTTTCAAATCAATGCAGGCGCCGACGCTTTTCATTCGCGCAGCCTGCCGGTCTCCTTCACGAATTCCAGATCGCTTTATGTCGGGCAGGATCAAGGGCGCTTTCTGCGCTTTGAGGAGTAGGCGCGGCTCTAGAGCTCCTAGGCGACAAGCCTTTGTCAGGCGCCCGTTGGCCCATGATCGGCGCCATAGGTTTCGCGGCGGCCATGGGATTGAAAGAGCTCCCAGATGACGCCGTCGCCGTCCTTGGCCCAGTGCTTGTCCGAGGTTGCATAACAGCAATGGGCTTGCGCTTCGGGCCGGGTTTCGATCCCTGCGGATTTGAGGCCGGCGTCAAGGCTCGCTAATTCTTCTGCGTCGTCGGTTTCGATGCCGAGATGCTCAACGCCGAGCGTTTCACCGCAACGTTGGGTGATCGCAAGATTGATCCGCGGATCGTCGACCATCCATTTCAGATAGTCGGGCTTGGCGACGGTCGGCGGCGCGCCAAGCAGCGCGGCGTAAAAATGCTCCGCTTCTTTCAAGTCTTCCACGCGAAGGTGAATGTGGATGCGTTTCATGGGGTTTCTCCTTATTTTATGCCTAGCGTTGTAGGTATATTTTCTCAAAAAAAGGCGCTACGCGGCGCGCCGTTTCGAAAAAGCGTCTTTGCAGCAGTCTTTCATCAGGAAATCGTTCAGTTGACGGATGGCCTTGTAAGCCGCGCGGGAAATCAGATCGCGGCCCTGGCGCTCCTGTTCGATCAGCCCGGCGTCGGCGAGCATTCGCAGATGGTGCGCCATGGTCGAGGGCGGCAGGCCTGTACGCTGGCGCAAGGCGGTGACATTGAGCCCGTCGGCGCCGGCGCGCACCAGGAGGCGCAAGACGCCTACCCGGTGGGCGTTGCCAAGGGACGCAAAGACTTTGGCTGCGGTTTCGTCGTTCATAATTACCTAAATAACTAGAAATATAGGTATGTCAAGAGCGCTGGCGAGAAGATGGGCGAGGGGCCATCCGAAATCGATCATTTATGTGATGGGAAGGGTCGCGAGGCGCTTGCTAAAGCCAGCGCCGGCCGGAAAGCGTTTTAATCGGAGGCGGCCGACGCCTTCGGCTTCAGCTCGATCTCGAAGACTTTGGGCCAGTATTTTCCGGTGACAAAAAGGCGATCCCGCTCGGCGTCCCAGGCGACGCCGTTCAAGACGTCTGTTCGGCCGGGCCGTCTTTCGTCATCGGGAAGAAGGCCGCGCAGATCGATGACGCCGGTGACGGCGCCAGTCTCAGGATCAATCCGTACGATGGCGTTGGACTGCCAGACATTGGCGAAAATCGCGCCATCGATCCATTCAAGCTCATTGATCTTTTCGAGCGGCTGGCCGCGAAAAGTGACGGCGAGCCGGCCGGTTTCCTCAAGCGTGTCGGGATCGAAAAAGCGCAAGCTAGCGCCGCCGTCGCTCATGATGAGGCGCTCCCCGTCATGGGTGAGGCCCCAACCCTCGCCCTCATAGTCAAATGTCGATCGCGGGGTGAAAGTCTCAGCGTCGAAGACAAGTCCGGCGCCGTTTCGCCATGTCAGGACGATGATCGCGTCGCCCGACCGCGTCGATCCCTCGCCGAAGACATTGTTCGGAAGCGCGACTTCCTGCAGCACCTCCCCGGTTTCGATCTCAACGCGGCGAAGGCGCGATTCGCCATATTGCCCGGTGGTCTCGATGAAGACGCCGTCGACGACGCTCAGGCCTTGCGTGAAGGCGCCCTCGTCATGAGGGTATTGGGCGACGATTTCGTAATCATAGAAAACCGGCTCAATTGCGCCCGCTTTCTCCTGGGCGCAGGCGGCGCCTGTCGCGATCATGAGCGCGACGGCGAAACCTGAAATCAGGCGCCGCGCGCTCAAAGCGGTTTCTCATAGATGCGATAGGTCTTGTAAATCGTCGCGCCCATGTCGAGCAGCATGGTCAGCATCGATTCATTGGACTCTAGGATCCATGACAATTCCGATTGCGTGACGCCGTGGTCGATATTGGCGCTATTGACCATGTCGATGATCTTGTAGGCGAAGGCTGCGCCCACGGGCTTTTTCTGAAGCTTCTTGCGCACGCCCATGAGCGGCATACGCGATTGATCAACGCCTTTGACCTTCAGCCGCCATAAGAGTTTCGCCCAGTTAAACGGCAACAACTTGCCGTTGAAATCGCGAATGGCGCGGTTGATGTTCGGCAGGACGAGACCGAACGCCGCCGGTTCGCCCTTGTAATAGCAAAGAACGACATTGTGCTCTTGAATGATCGGCTTTAATTCATTCGCCATCTGCTTAGCATGGTCTTCCGTAAACGGAATGAATCCCCAATTCTCAGACCAAGCGTCGTGATAAATGTCGAGAATAATCCGGATGTCGCCGAGCAAGTCACCTGCCTTCAGGTTGCGGATCTCGACGTCCGGTTTGTCGAGGGCCTTGTTGACGAAGGCGAGCCGCTTCTCGGGGATGAATTCGCGAACGGGCAGCCATTTCAGCGCATGCATGTCGACGGCTTTTGAAAAGCCCATGCGCTCCATGTGCTCCGGATAATATCGCCGGCCATGGGGCATCATGATGTAGGGCGGCGCGTCGAAACCGTCGACGAGCATGCCGCATTCCTCATTGGTGGAGAAATTAAACGGTCCTGCGATCTTCTGCGCGCCCTGCGCCCGCAGCCAGTCCGACGCGGCGCCAAACAGGGCGTCAAACAGGACCGGATCGTCCTCGGCCTCGATGAACCCGAAATGGCCGGCGCCGTCTTCATAGCGGGCGATATGGGCGGTGTTGACGATTGCCGAAATCCGTCCCACCGGCCGGCCGTCGCGCCACGCCACCCAGAGCTGGTGGGGCGAGGTCTTCAATGACGGATTGGCTGCCGCGTTAATGCGCGTCGCCAGCTCAAATTCAAGCGGCGCGACATAATGCGGGTCGTCTGCGTAAAGAGCGTAAGGCGCGCGAAGAAACGCCTTGCGGTCGACCGCCGTTTCAACGGGCCGGATGTCGTAAGGTGTCGCAGCGGGCGCAGCCGTCATCAACCGCAATGTCCTTGTTGGTCGGCCAGCGGGCCCCAACCCGGCGGCGGGGCGCGCGGTCAGTTCAGCTTGATAATCACTTTCGCGCCGTCCTCGCGGACCGGAAACAGCGCTTCGGAGACATGGGGCGGACCAAACCGCACGCGCGGATTGTTGGAGATGCCCCAGGGCTCGGCCGGCAGGCCGAATGCGCCCTTGTCGAAGGTCTTATTCGCGTTTTCGTCATGATAGACGGCAATCGCGTAATCGCCCGGCTCCGGCGCGGTGACGCAAATCGCCGTGCGCGGCGCCCTTGCGGCGGCGCGGCGCTGCTCAACGCGGCCTGCGCGCTTCAGAAAGCCTTGATCGTCGTTGACGTAGAGATCGACAGTGACGAGCCCGACGCTTTCCTCGAGTCCGTCGATCACCAGACGGATCTCGTTGGGATCGCCGTTGCAGCTGACATGGTCGAAATCAAAAAGCCGCGCGCTTGCGGCGCCGTCTTCCGCGCCGGCCGGTGCAACCGTCAGAACAACGGCGGCGGCGATGGCGTAACGCTTGATCGTCATAACAAAACCCTCAACTGAACCCCGGCCTGCGCCGCCTCACCTGCCTTTTGGCGCATCGGCCCGACTGCGCCATGACCGAAATGCGGCTTTTTAAGAAACGCGCCGACGATTGATACTGCATTCCCGGCGCCATCTCTCTCCCGCCCTTAAAGCGCGCCCGCGCCCAGCGCTTCGGAAAGGGCGGTATAGGCGTTGATCACGATATCAAGATCATCTGACGTGTGCGCTGCTGAAACGGACAAGCGCAGGATCGACGTTGCGTTCGGCGTGCCGGGCGGGATCGCCAGATTAACGTAAACGCCGTTCTCCATGACAAAGTTCCACGCTTTGAACGCCTGCTCCTTGTTGGCGAGCTTAACCGCGATCACCGGGCTAACCGGCGCGCAAAGCTCAAAGCCAAGCTGATGGAAAGCGCCGTGAACGCGCTTGGCGTTTTCCCATAATTGCTCGCGTATCGCCCCGTCCGCCTTGAGGCGCGACAGCGCGGCGCTGGCGGCTGCCACATTGGCCGGCGACGGAGACGCCGTGAACATGTAAGGCCGGCTCGAGAAGCGCAGATATTCCAGTTCTTTGTGGTTTGACGCGACGAAGCCGCCGATCGAGGCGAGGCTCTTAGAGAATGTGCCGGTGTAAAAATCGACCTTGCCCAGAACGTCTTCGCGCTCAGCGACGCCGCGGCCATTCTCGCCAAAAACGCCGAAGGAATGCGCCTCGTCCAGCAATGCGTAAGCGCCATGGCGATGCGCGACGTCGATCAGCTCCTTGACCGGCGCGACATCGCCGAACATTGAATACATGCCTTCAAAGCAGACCAGCTTGCCCTTAACGTCAGGACCAAGGCGCGACAGGCGCTTGTCGAGGCTATCGGGATCATTATGACGGAAACGGATCGTCTCTGCGCCTGAGAGCTGGCAGCCGTCATAGATGCAGGCGTGGCAATCGGCGTCAATCAGAATGACGTCATTGGGCGGTTGGGCCAGCGCGGAGATCGCGCCGAGATTGGCCTGATAGCCGGTGGAAAAGACCATGCAATGCGCATAGCCGAGAAACTCGGCGAGTTCCTGCTCCAGCTCGCGGTGAGCGTTATAGGTGCCGTTTGCGAAACGCGAACCGGTGGTGCCGGTGCCGGATTCCTCCACCGCCGTCTTCGCCGCCTCGACCGCCGTCTCGTCATAGGTGAGGCCGAGATAGTTGTTGGTGCCGGCGAGGACGATTTCACGGCCCTTGACCATGGCGCGGGTCGGGCCTTTCATTTCATCCATCGAAACGCCGAACGGGTCCTGGCTCGACTGGCTCATCAGGGTTGCGTAGAGCGTCGCCGTTGCTTCAAACTTCTCGAATAAGCCCATAGGTCAGGATTGTTCTTTCTTGATCTCATGAATGGCGTCTACGAGGTCGCCGATGGTCTTGGTTTCAGAGATCGTGTTTACCGGAATCGAAATGTCGTAAAAATCTTCAATGTCCATAACCATGTCCAGGACCGCGACGGAATCAACTTCCAGATCCGCGATCAGGTCGGTCTGGCGGGTCAGCTTGACGCCCTTCTCATTCAAGGGTTCGATCAGTGAGCAGATTTTCCGGAATACGAGATCGTCGTCTTCCTGAACGCCGGACATAGATCAGTCTCCTTCACCCGCGCCTTCATTCTGGGTCAACCTGGCCGGCGCCCAAAATGCCTACGTTGCAACGGGCCCGCCTTATAACAGGGCGCTGTCTTGATACCAACGGATGGTTTTTGCAAACCCTTCCTCGAGCGGTGTTTTGGCGCGCCAGCCGGTTTTGGCGAAAAACGCCCCGCCCCGGGCGACCCAGTCGATGTGGAACAACTCTTCCACCTGTCCCGTGCGCGTTTCCGGCGCGCGCCCCCGTAGCCGGCTCGCCGCTCTCGAAATATTCTGAAATAAGGCGACGACGGGCTTCGGCGCTGCGACGGGCCGCGCGTTTTTGTTCATGGCCCGGGCGAGCGTTGCGCCGATTTCGAACCAGTCGCGCCCGCCTTCGCGGTCGTCGGCGACCTCAAAGATTTCGCCGAAAGGCGTGGCGCGCGCAGCGTGGATGAGGGCGCTCGCCGCATCATCGACGTAAAGGAGGCTCGCGCGCGCGGGCGGATCGGTGCGCGGGGCGAGGGCGAAGCCCGCCTTGACCAGTTTGAAATAGGGAAGCGTGGCGTGGTCGCCGGGCCCGTAGATCGCCGGCAGGCGCAGCGCCGTCCACGCGACGTCGCCGGCGAGGTCTGCGACCGCCGCCTCGCTCAGCGCCTTGCTGTGGGCGTAGGGCGACAGCGTCGGCTCTCGCGCCGAGAGCGAGGAGGCGTGAACAAGCCGCGCGCCAGCGCCGAAGGCGGCGCTCGCCGCATTGGCCGCGCCCTCAACATTGACGCGCGCGAAATCAGCGTCATCGCGCGGATGGGTGACGCCGGCGAGATGGATGAAGATGTCGGCGCCCTCTGCGAGGCGGGCGAGCGCGTCCTTGTCGTTGAGATCGCCCTCGATGATCGTGAGCCGGTCGCGCGCAGACAATCGCCCGGCGCTGCGCGCCAGCGCGCGAACATCATCGCCTTCGGCCAGCAGATGTTCGAGGAGAACGCCGCCGACAAAGCCGGTGGCGCCGGTGAGCGCGACTTTCAAGGCTTAAAGCCGGGCTTCGGCCGCAACGCGCCGTTCGCCGGCCCCGGATTCAGCGCCGTCCGCGGCGCCGTCTTCGAGGAACGCGCCGTCGAGATATTTCTGTTTCACCTTGGCGCGGGAAAGTTTGCCCGACGAGGTCATGACCATGGAATGCGGGCGCGCGAGCACCACTTCGGCCGGTGCGCCGGCGGCGTTCTGGATCACGGCGGCGATCTCGCGTTTGAGCGCCGTCAGCGCTTCAGCGGTGAGCCCGCGCCGTTCGGCGACAACCACAATGCGCTCGCCCTTGCCGTCGTCGACTGAGAACGCCGCGACGCCGCCGCCGCGAACGCCGTCGACCCGCTCAACCGCCCATTCGATGTCCTGCGGCCAGATGTTGCGGCCATTGATGATGATGAGGTCCTTGGCGCGCCCGGTGATGACGATCTGGCCGTTCAACATGTAGCCCATATCGCCGGTGTCGAGCCATTCGCCGTCATACATTGCTGCCGAGGCGTCAGGATCGGAGAAATAGCCGGGCGTCAGGCTCGGGCCCTTGATGAAAATCCGCCCGACCATACGCTCGTCGACGGCGGCGCCCTCTTCATTGCGCACTTCGATCGCGTGATCGGGCAACGCGCGGCCGCACAAGACGAAGCCGCGCCGATTATCAGGAGACGTGACCGCGGAGGCCGGCTGGGCGATGCCGGAACGCGTGTAATGGCGCATGTCGACTTCGTCGATCTCGACCGGCGCGCCCATGGCCGGGAACGAAATCGCCAGCGTCGCCTCGGCCATGCCATAACTGGGTGCAAAAGCCCCCTTTGAGAAGCCGAGCGGCCCAAAAGCCTCGGCGAAGGCGTGGAGCGCCTCGGGCCGGACCATGTCGCCGCCGATGCCGGCGATGCGCAAATGTTTGAGATCAATCGAGCCGTCCTCGGCGCGGGCGGCGCGCTTCGCGGCGAGATCATAACCAAATGACGGGCTGTAGGTGATGGTTGTCTTGTTTTCCGTCATGACGCGCAGCCACATCAGCGGCCGGCGGACAAAGTCAGACGTCGGAAGGTAATCGACCGACATCTGAACAAAGAGCGGCGCCAGCATGAATCCGATCAGGCCCATATCATGGTAAAGCGGCAGCCAGCTCGTCGCGCGGTCGCCTTCGACGGCGTATAGACCGTGGCGGGTGATGGCGGTGAGATTGGCGCAGACCGAACTTTGCGTGCCGATGACACCCTTGGGCGCGCTGGTCGATCCCGAGGAGTACTGAATATAGCACCACTCGTCCGGCCCGTAGGGCGTCGGCGCAGCATCGCCGTCAGCGAGACCGTCCAGCGCTTCGAAATCGATGATCTCTACGCCGTCGCTGCCTTGCGCCGCGTCGTCCATGAATTCGCGCAGATTTGCGGGGCTGATCACGGCGGACGCTTTCGCGCCGGCGATCATCTGGCGCACCTGCTGGATATAGCCGTCCTTGCCGCCGAGATTGACCGGCATCGGCATCGGCGCCGGGGCGAGCCCGGCATACTGGCAGGCGAAAAAGACGGTGACGAAATCGGGGCTCGTTTCAGCAACGACGGCGATACGCGCATTGCGCTCAAACCGCGCCGCTAATTTGCCGGCGAGCGCGCGGGCCCGAGCGCGCAGTTTCGCGTAAGGCAGGGTCTCGGTCACCTCGCCGCGGAGATTATAGAAATTGTATCCGGTTTCGCCTTCGGCCGCGTAATCAAGCGCCTCGGCGACAGTGGAAAAGCCGCCGGCCTTGAACGGCAGCGCCGCATTCGCGCTCGGCGTCGGGGACATCGCGCCTGCGCCGCGCTCGGGCGCAGCGCCGCTTTCGCGATTGCGGTTTTTTGAGCCGCCGTTTCCAGGATTGCCGTTTTCAGGGATGACGGACATCAAGGCCCCCGCGCTCATCCGGCGTTCGCGCCGGCCATTACGTTAAAGACCGCGGACGGCCCCCATCGCCGCGTACGATCGGACTGATTTCGCTCAAGCAGCCGACTGATTTCAAACTCTTAACGCCACCCGCCCGCACGCTCGCGATCTTGGGCGAATAGCGGTCGCGCGGTCAACCGGCAAGAAAAATCACGTCGCTACACGCGATCAATTATTGCGGTGCAATATTACAACGTCATAAAACCCGGGCGTTTCACCACAGGGCGCATGGAGGAACGCGACTTGAATCCGGCGCCGCCGGGTCTTAATTCTGCGCGCACTCAAAAAAGGATGATTGCGCGATGAATATTTTCATCGGTTACAAAGCCTGGAAGGCTGAGGAGTATCTCCTCAATCGCATGACCTTCAACGATCTGGTCCGCGCCTATGTCACCTATCCCGGCATTCAGGTCTACGCGGCGATCATTCTCGCCTGTCTCGGCGTCGTCATATTTACGGCGTCGTCATTTTTGCCGGTGGTCGCGGCGCTCGCCGTCGGCGCGCTGATCTTTCCGATCTCCTGGTACGTGACGCACCGCTTCATTCTGCATGGCAGCTGGATGTATAAAACGCCGTTTCTCGCCGGCTTCTGGAAGCGCGTCCATTATGATCACCATCGCTTCCCAAATGACCTTGCCGTCCTTTTCGGCGGCCTTCACACCACGATCCCGCCGATCATGCTGCTCGCCGGGCCCGCCGGCTGGCTGATCGCCGGAGTTCCGGGCGCGGCCGCCTCGATCGCCGGCATGGTGATCATGACCTGCTACACGGAATTCCTGCATGCCGGCCAGCATCTCGCCTTCGAGCCAAAGTCGAACTTCTGGAAAGTCATCAAGAAGCGCCATCTGGCCCATCATTTCCACAATGAGAGCGGCAATTTCGGGATTGCGGAGTTCTTCTGGGACAAGGTCTTCGGCACCTTTTACGCCGAGGCGAACGAGCGCCCGCGCAGCGCGACGGCGCGCAATCTTGGTTACACGGACGAAACGGCCAAGACCTATCCTTGGGTTAAGGAGCTCACGGACGCCGAGCCGAAAGAGAAGCGCCAGATGCGCAGCGGCGCCGCCTGAGCGCGCAGCGCGTTCGCTCAGCGCCGTCGTCTTTTTCCAGAACTTCCTGTTGATTTTAAGGTCGGGCTTTGCCAGTTTCCGCGCCGACTTCAGTCGGGCGTTTGGTTGAAGGGCGCGCGCGGGATATGCGCCAGCCGCCATTCCATCGCTCCATCATCGAAAAATCAGTGAGTTATCCCTCGAGAAACGGGGCTCCAAGGAAGGATAAATCATGAGCGTTGAGCTTTGGCTGGTCATTCTGGCCGGCGCAGCCGCCATCGCCTATGGCGTTTTTACAGTAAATTCGGTGCTCTCGCTGCCGACCGGCACCGATCGGATGCGCGAAATCGCGTCCGCTATCCAGGAAGGCGCGCAGGCCTACCTCAACCGGCAATACACAACGATCGCCATTGCTGGCGCGGTTGTTTTTCTGGTTCTCCTTTTCGCCTTTAAACTGAACTTCGTTCCCGCGGTCGGCTTTGCGATCGGCGCGGTGCTGTCCGGCGCCGCCGGCTTTGTCGGCATGCTTGTCTCGGTGCGCGCCAATGTGCGCACCACGCAAGCCGCCTCCGACAGCCTTGCAAAGGGCCTTTCGGTCGCCTTTCGGGCTGGCGCCGTCACCGGCATGCTGGTCGCCGGCCTCGCGCTTCTCGGCCTCGCCGCCTATTACGCGATCCTCACCGGCGTCATGGGCAACGCGCCTGAAAGCCGCGAAGTCGTCAACGGCCTTATCGCCCTGTCTCTGGGCGCCTCGCTGATCTCGGTCTTCGCCCGTCTCGGCGGCGGCATCTTCACCAAAGGCGCCGATGTCGGCGGCGACATGGTCGGCAAGGTCGAAGCCGGCATTCCCGAAGACGATCCGCGTAACCCTGCGACCATCGCCGACAATGTCGGCGACAATGTCGGCGACTGCGCCGGCATGGCGGCCGACCTTTTCGAGACTTACGTCGTGACCGTCGCGGCGACCATGGTTCTGGGCTCGATCCTCTTCACCGCCAACGCTGCGGAATTCATGTTCTATCCGCTGGCGATCGGCGCGGTGTGCATCGTCACCTCGATCATCGGCACCTTCGCCGTCACCCTCGGCAAAGGCTCCACCAACATCATGGGCGCGCTTTATAAGGGGCTTGTCGTCACCGGCGTTCTGTCGCTGATCGCCATCGCCGGCGTCACCTTCCAGATCTTTGGCTTTTCTGAAGAGATCGGCCGCACAACCGGCGGCGTCGCCTTCACCGGCCTCAGCCTTTGGGTCTGCGGCATTGTGGGTCTTGTGATTACGGGGCTGATCGTCTGGATCACGGAATATTACACTGGCACCGCGTTTCGTCCGGTGAAATCCGTCGCCAAGTCATCTGAGTCCGGCCACGGCACCAACGTCATTCAGGGCCTTGCGGTTTCCATGGAAGCGACGGCGCTGCCGGCGATCGTGATCGTCATCGGCATCATCGTCACTTTCAACCTGGCTGGTCTTTACGGCATCGCGACGGCGGTGACGACGATGCTGGCGCTCGCCGGCATGATCGTCGCGCTGGACGCCTTCGGTCCGGTTACGGACAATGCGGGCGGCATCGCTGAGATGGCGGGCCTTGAGGGTTCGGTCCGCGATACGACCGACGCGCTCGATGCGGTTGGCAACACGACGAAAGCGGTGACCAAGGGCTACGCGATCGGCTCGGCTGGTCTCGGCGCGCTCGTCCTCTTTGCAGCGTATACGGAAGACATCCGTCACTTCTCGGACTATCCGGAAGAATACCCGTTCTTTGAAGGCGTCAGTGTCTCCTTCTCGCTGTCCGATCCATACGTCATCGCCGGCCTTCTGCTGGGCGGGCTTCTGCCTTATCTCTTCGGCGGCATCGCCATGCAGGCGGTGGGCCGGGCCGCCGGCGCCGTTGTTGAAGAGGTGCGCAAACAGTTCCGCGAAGACGCCGGCATCATGGCCGGCACCTCTCGGCCCAATTACGGCCGCGCTGTCGACATGCTGACCCGGGCGGCGATCAAGGAGATGGTCGTCCCGTCGATGCTGCCGATCCTGTCGCCGATCGTTCTCTACTTCGTGATCAATCTCGTCGCGGGCAAGGAAGCCGCCTTGTCGGCTGTCGGCGCGATGTTGATCGGCGTTATCGTCACCGGCTTCTTCGTTGCGATCTCCATGACCGCCGGCGGCGGTGCCTGGGACAACGCCAAGAAGTACATCGAGGACGGCAATCATGGCGGCAAGGGCTCTGAGGCCCATAAAGCCGCGGTCACCGGCGACACGGTCGGCGATCCTTACAAGGACACCGCCGGCCCGGCGGTCAACCCGATGATCAAGATCACGAACATCGTGGCGCTGCTCTTGCTTGCGGTGCTGGCTGGATAGGCTTTTAAGCTTTCACGACTGAAAAGGGGCCGCAATTTGCGGCCCCTTTTTTATGGCGCGGCGCGCCTCAGATGATCGGCAGACCGATTATTCCGGTACGCTGAAGACGTCGTCCTGCAACTCATTCCCGATGCCGGTATTTGCGCGAATGATCTTCGCCAGCGTTACGCCCCTGATGAGGCGCTTTTCCCGCCAGTTGAGCGTGCGCGTATGCCAGTAACGATCGCCGTCGCGGAGCCGCACAAACTGTTCAACGAGGATCGCCGTGAAGAGGGGCCCAAGCTGCGAGCCGCCATGGGCGCTTTCGGCAAGGCCGCCAGCCCAGAGATCAATATCGTCCGTTGACGCGTAAGCGTCGGAGAGATCGATCTGCGTTTGCGTGTCGGCGGGAAAATCCGAGAACTGAGTAATACGGCTCAAGCCCATTTTTTCACGCATGTCGTTATAGGAGGGAACGCCATGGTCGCGGCCGCGTTGAATGTTCAACGAGGCGAGGTCGAGCCCGCCGGCGCCCGGCGGTCCGAACAGGAAGTTGCGCAGGTCGTCGATGACCTTGGCGTCGATCTCTTGGTGCTTTTGCGCTGCGAGCCCGCGCAGGATCGGATCCAGATCATGCGGCTTTTTCAGGATCAGCGGAGCGTTGAAGAAGGAATCCCGCAAAGACAAATGACCGTCGCGATGCGGCCTGCCGTTGCGCTTCAGCCGCAAGAGCTTTGAGTTAACGGCGCTGTGTCCGAACCGGAAGGCGGCGACCGAAAACTCGTTCATGATTGCGCCGGAAAGATCGGGGTCGTATTCCGACTCAAGGCCCGGCGCGTAAGGACCGAGCAGCGCCGGCAGGAACTCATTATAGGTGATGATCTGCATCTGCGCGGCCACCAGCTTGCGGGTGACCTCGTAGACGCCGTCTTCATCGAGCCAGGGGAAGTTCCAGCGCACCTGGCGCGCCAGGCGGTTATGTTCTCGCACAAAAAGGGCATGCATAACGGCGAGGCCAACCTGCTCATTGGCGCGCACGTCGCCGGCGAGGAACATTTTTTCCGGCGGCAAGAAGCCGGGGCCGTTAGCGTTTTCGAGCCCGGCGCGGTTCTTCGGCAGGAGAAATTTCCGGCCGGATTTCAGGCGCCCATGTTTGCCGCGCAAGGCTTCCGCCCGCTCCTCGTCCGATCCGTACACGTTCGATGCGTCAATCCAAGACGTAATCTGGTTGATCTGTTCGCGCGGCGATTGCGGGGCGGCGTTCTCCCCCGTCTCCGGATCAAAAATCGCGCGTGAAAACGGGATCATGGGCGATGGCGCAAAGTCAGGGTCGTTCGCCGGCACCGGGATCGGCGCGTCGCCAAATTCCGCCGCGGCGTCGGATAGCGACAGATCGTGATCGAGAAATTGTCCCCATTGCCAAACGAAATCGCTTTTGTGGAAGGGGTTGGGCGTTGATTGTTCGCCCTGATCAAAGACGGCGTTGCTGATATGGCGAGCGCCCGGCCGGTTCGGGTAGGTCATAGACGAGACGCCGTCCGGGTATTTCGATGACGCCAGGCGCGACAGTTGCGTAAGCGCCTCTCCCATCGCCGGATCGCCAAGATTGTTGTCGGACCCGTCGATTGTTCTGTAGTCTTGGTTCGGGAAATAGAACTTGGCTCTTCGCCGTTCTCGTTTCGCCTCAAGACGCTTCAACGCTTTCGCGGTTCCGGTGATGTTTTGCGGCGATCCCTTCGCGCCGTCTTCGCGTTCGTCGCGATCATCAGCGATCGCCATTCCGGCCGCGCCGGCCATCAATGCAAACGCACATGCTGCAATTATTTTCCTACCCATAACGAAGCTTCCCCATATCGCACCCGCACGCGAGCAGCTTAGCCTATTGAGGCTGTTGCTAAAAACATGCCTCTTTCGATTAATTGCGAAATGGAAGATTTAAATTTCCATTTGGCGTCATGATGGAAACAACAAGGCGATTTGGCGCGCGCGGCGCGCGTATTCTTCGCCCCGGATACACGTGGAAGGCGAGGCGATGCGGCGTGCGGTGATTTTTGATTGCGATGGCGTTCTGGTCGATTCAGAAGTCCTGGCGATCCGCGGCGAGCGCCGGGCGCTGGAGGCGCTGGGGCTCGTATATTCTCCTGAGGAATATGTCCGTCGCTTCGTCGGCCTTCATGATCATGCGTTTCTGACGGCGCTGGCGGCTGATTATAAGGCGCGGCTCGGACGACCGGCGCCGGCGAATCTTGAAGACGAAGTGCTCGCCGGGCGCCGCAGGGAAATGGGCGCGCTGACGGCTGTTGTCGGCGCGCGCGAAGCGCTCGCCGGGGCGCGCGAGGCTGGTTATCGCCTCGCTGTCGCGTCGTCGGCGAGGGCGCATTTTCTAGAGAACAAGCTGCGCAAGACAGGGCTCTGGGACGGCGCCGCCCCGCACGTCTATTCCGCCGATCTCGTCGCGCGCGGCAAGCCGGCGCCGGATATCTTCCTTTATGCGGCCGGGAAGATCGGCGCCGCGCCCGCGCAATGCGTTGTCATCGAGGACAGCGAGAACGGCGTCAAAGCTGGCGTTGCGGCCGGCATGACGGTGTGGGGGTTTCTCGGCGGCGGCCATGTCTTTGACGGCCATGGCGATCGCTTGATCGCCGCCGGCGCAGCGCGCCTCGTCGGCGACCATGGCGAATTGCGCGGGGCCATCATGGGCGGGGAAGTTTTCCCCAGGCCTGCATAAAAGGCGCGACGGGCGTCTTTCCCGCCGTTAACCATTACGACCGCAATCAGAACGCTTCAGGGAGGCCTACATGATCATCAGAAAAATCGC
Source organism: Pseudomonadota bacterium (assembly GCA_039819305.1). Lineage (GTDB taxonomy): Bacteria > Pseudomonadota > Alphaproteobacteria > Caulobacterales > Parvularculaceae > Hyphococcus. The sequence goes on along the minus strand of JBCBSE010000025.1, from coordinate 13,027 downwards.
TGCAATCGCAGCCCTTTCGCTTCTGGCGGTTCCCGCCATGGCGGCGAAAACCACCATCGAATTTAAGCGCGACACCGGCCAGTCGCAGGTCGTTACGCTTGACGGCGAGGGCACGGCGACGACCGCGGACGGCGCGACGCTGCCCTACACCTATGACGCCGAGACCAACAAGATGTGCTTCACACTGCCTGACGAAACCGTCAATTGCGTGACCTTCGCGGAAACAGTGCCGGAACCAAAGGTTGGCGATGCAGTTCGTTACACCGCCGCTGACGGCGCGGAAGGCACGGCGACGATCACCGCCATTGTCGAATAGACAGGTAACGCATCCAAAAGTAGATGGCGGCCGGCGGCGATTTCGCCGCCGGTTTGTTTTTGGTAGAAGCCTCGCCCCATGACCTTCGCCTCTGACAACTGGTCCGGCGTTGCGCCTGAAATCCTAGATGCGCTGGCGCGCGCGAATGAAGGCGCAGCGCCCGGCTATGGCGGCGACGCGGCGACAGCGCGCGCGCAGCAAAGCATATGCGAAGTCTTCGAGCGCGACTGCGCGGTCTTCTTCGTCGCCACTGGCGGGGCGGCTAATGGCCTGGCGCTGTCGGTGATGACGCCCCCCTATGGCATGGCGTTCGTGCATGAGGCCTCGCATGTGCAAATGGACGAATGCGCCGGGCCTGAGTTTTTTACCGGCGGCGCAAAGCTTCTTCCCGTTGCGGGCGCCGACGGCAAGATCACGCCGGCGGGTCTTGAAGCCGCGCTCGCGGGCTTTCCTGACCGGCCGCCGCATGGGCCCCCGCCGCGCGCCCTTTCGCTGACGCAAGGGACCGAATGCGGGACTGTTTACTCCGCAGACGAATTGAAAGCGGTTTGCGCGTCGGCGCGCCGCGCCGGTCTGAAGGTCCACATGGACGGCGCCCGCTTCGCCAACGCCGTCGCGGCGAGCGGCGTCTCGCCCGCGGACCTCAGTTGGAAAGCCGGCGTCGATATCCTGTGCCTCGGGGCGACGAAAAACGGCGCCCTCGCCGCGGAGGCGGTCATTTTCTTCGATCCCGACATGGCGGCGGATTTCGAATTTCGCCGCAAGCGCGCCGGCCATCTGTGGTCGAAGATGCGCTTTCTCTCCGCCCAGTTCGAGGCCTATCTCAAAGACGATTTGTGGCTGCGCCTTGCTGGCCGCGCCAATCAGATGGCGACGATGCTGTCGCAAGGCCTCGCAGCGATCGACGGGGTCGAGATTTCCTATCCGACGGACATCAACGAAGTCTTCGCGGTGTTTCCGGACGGCGTCGACGAGGCTTTGCGGCAAAAGGGCCACGCTTTCTATCCGTGGGTGACGCCTGGCGACCCGGCGAAAGGCCGCATGCAACGGCTGATCTGTTCTTTTCAGACCACGGATGAGGAGGTCGCGCGTTTTCTCGCCGACTGCCGCGCAGCGATTTAGGCCGCGGGTCCCGGCGCGATGCGCCGATAAAAGGCGCGGCCCAATAATGCGAACAAAGCAACAGCGGCGAAAACGCCGAGCCAGCCGAGCCAGGGCTGCTCGCGCATCAACGCGCCGGCGCTCACAAAGGCGAAAATCGGCGCCGCCATGCCGACAGCGGATGTCCATAAAAACGTGCGAAAGCGCACGAGGCTGAGCCCTGCGCCATAATTAACAACTGTATACGGAATAAGCGGGATAAGCCTCACAATTAGGAGGAACGCCGCCCCGCCGCCATCGCCCAGCGCCTCATAGCGGTCGAGATGACGCGCCGGAATCATGCGCCGCACCAGGGGCTGGCCCAATGCGCGCGCGATGCAAAAGGCGATCGCCGCCGCGATGACCGCGCCAATCCAGGTCAGGACAAATCCCGTCCACTGACCGAAGGCCATGCCGTTGGCGATAGCGACGGTCTCAGCCGGCAGCGGCAGGAAAGACACGATGATCATGGCGGCGATGGCGAAGGCCGGCGCCCACGGCCCAAGCTTTTCGACGAAGGCTTCATAACGCGCCGCGTCCCAGAACAGCGATAGCCATTCCGGAACCCAAATTTCAGTTCCGCCGAACATGGGTCTCTCCTTGACCGTCGCTCATGCCCGAGCACGGCCAGTATTGAAACCGGCCATGCGCCGTTCGGACGCAAATGCGCGGCGAGCCGTCAAAATCCCCACAAGCCCTTTGCGACGCGATAGGTGTTCGCATAAGCCTCAACGCTCAGGCCGATCGGATCGGCGTATCCGCCGCCGATGGCCATGGAGACCGGCACGCCGCGCTCCTTCGCGGCGCCGAGGACCAGGCGGTCCCGCGCCATCAGCCCGTCATGGGTGAGCGCAAGCCGCCCGAGGCGATCTTCATTCAACGGATCAACGCCGGCCTGATAGAGGACAATATCGGGGCGGAATGCCCAAATCGCCGGCAGAACGTCGGCCAGCGCGCGCAGATACGCGCCGTCGTCAGTTCCATCCTTCAAGGCGATATCGAGATCGGAGTTGAATTTTCGAAACGGAAAATTCTTGTCGCCGTGTATGGAGAGAACAAAGATATCCTCGCGCGCGGCGAGCATCGAGGCGTTGCCGTCGCCCTGGTGAACGTCGAGATCGATAATGGCGACGCGGGACGCAGAGCCGTCTGCAAGAAGCGCAAGCGCGGCGACTGCGAAATCATTAAAGACGCAATAGCCCGAACCAAAATCATAATGTGCGTGATGAGTGCCGCCGGCGAGCTGGCCCGAAAGGCCTTCCGTCAAAGCGAGGCGCGCTGCGGCGACGGCGCCGCCAAGGGTCGCGCGCGAGCGTTTCGGAATCTGCTCTGACCACGGAAAGCCGATCCGGCGCATGGCCGCTGGCTCGATGGTTCCCTCGTCGATGGCCGCGACATAGGCCGGATCATGAGCGCGCAGGAGATCGGCGTCCAAAATGGGCGGCGCCGGCGCCAGCATCTCGGGCGAAACGATCGCATCCGCGATGAGCCGCTCGCGCAGCATCGAATATTTCGTCGCCGGGAAGCGGTGCCCCGGCGGCAGATTGAGGTTGAACCGATCAGAATAGAAAAACTTCATTCAGTGCGCGGCCGCCTTTCTCGGCTGGCGGGTGTTGCGGCGCATCTGGATGTTGAGAAGCTCGACGATCAGCGAGAAGGCGATGGCGAAATAGAGATAGCCGCGCGGGATATGGAAGCCGAGCCCGTCGGCGACCAGCGCGACGCCGACAAGCAGAATGAAGGAGAGCGCCAGCATCTTCGTCGTCGGGTGGCGCTCAATGAAGCCGCCCAGCGGGTCGGCGGCGAGCGCCATGACGATCGTGGAGAGAACGATGGCGACGACCATGACGCTAATCATATCCGTCATCCCGATGGCGGTGATGACGCTGTCCAACGAAAAGACGGTGTTGATGAGGAAGAGCTGGAAGACGACGCCAGTGAAGGTCGCCTTGGCTTTCGACTGTTCATGCTCGGTTCCTTCAACGGCGGCGTGGATCTCGTGGGTGCCTTTCCACAAAAGGAAAAGCCCGCCGCCGAAGAGGATCAGATCCTTCACGGTGACGCCGGAGAACTCGTCAAAAGCGTGATCGTCGCCGCCGGCGACGAAAGACGCCATAATGTCGGGCATGTGAAAAATCGGCTCTGCATCGAGGGCGATGATCCAGAAGATGGCGCCGAGCATGGCGATGCGCAGGATCATTGCGCCCCAGATGCCGATGCACCGCGCGCGGACCTGGTCGGCGCCTTTCAAACGGTCAACGGCGATGGAAATGAAAAGAAGATTGTCGATGCCGAGGACGATCTCAAGGAAGAGCAGCGTGACGAGGCTGCCCCAGAAGGCAGGGGAAATCAGCAGGTCTTCCATCGGGTCATCCTTTGATTGCGGCGAGGGGCGAACGCGCGCGCCCCTGATGATGAGATAAACAAGGGTCCGGCGGCGCCGGACCCGCCCTATCGCCAGCCGGCGGTTTCGCGCGCGACGATCACTTTCAGCATGTCGATGGTTTCGGGCGCGTCGTTGACGCAAGGGATCGCCTCAAAGCGTTCGCCCCCGCCGCCGAGAAACGTCTCGCGCGCGGCGATGTCGATCTCTTCAAGGGTTTCAACGCAGTCGGCGACAAAGCCCGGCGTGATCACGGCGACATTTTTAACGCCCTCTTCGGCGAGGCGTTCAAGCGTGTCTTCAGTCGCCGGCTCCAGCCACTTCTCGCGTCCGAATTTCGACTGGAAGGCGAGCGGCGCAAACTCGTCCGTCCACCCCATGGTTTCGCGCAACAAGCGCGCCGTCTTCGCGCAATGGCAGTGATAAGGATCGCCGGACAGGAAATAGCGTTCCGGCAAGCCATGGAAGGAGAGGACAATCCGGTCCGGCGTCCAATCAAGTTCAGCCAGCCGGCGGCGCGCAACAGCCGCAATCGCGGCGATATAGGCCGGCTCGTCATGGAAGGCGGGCGCCGTTCGGATCGCCGGCTGCCAGCGCATTTTCGTCAGGGAGTGGAAAACATCGTCAATAACGCTCGCCGTCGTTGTCGCGGAATATTGCGGATAGAGCGGCACGACGAGAAGGCGCGTCGCTCCGGCGTCGGCGAGCGCCGTCATGCGCTCCTCAATGCTTGGCGATCCGTAGCGCATCGCCCAATCGACGAGCATGTCTTTATCTAGACTTTGGCCGAGCTTCTCCGCCTGCTGGCGCGTGTAATAGCGCAAGGGCGACTCATCGCTCTCCTTTCGCCAGATCTTGGCGTAATTGCGCGCGGTCGCCGGCGGGCGCACATTCAAGATGACGCCGTGCAGGATCGGCAGCCACAAGGCGCGCGGCAGATCGACAATGCGTTCGTCGGAAAGAAATTCGCGCAAATAGCGCCTGACGGCCGGCGCCGTCGGGGCGTCCGGCGTCCCGAGATTAACGAGCAGGACGCCGATCCGTTCGCGCGGCAGATCGGGGTGATCGGCCGGGCGCACGGCGTCGCTGGCGTGATCGCTCGCCAAAGGTTTAACTGCCTTGTCCATTTTGACCCTTTGCGGGGCCGGTCATACCGCCGCGGGGGCGCAGCGCAAAGGCGGACGGAAGGTCGCGGGGCGAAAAGGGGCGGCGCACCGGGCGCTCAGGCGTCGTCCCGGCGCTGGGGCCCTGCGCGGTCAAGGCGGTCTTTGACGCGGTAGCGCGCCTCGATCTGGCGTCGAAACCGGCGGCCGGGATCGGCGTGCTCGCGCATCTGATAGGCGGCGGGCGCATCGACGGCGTCAAGGCGGCGGCGCGGGGCGCGGCGCGGTTTTTTTCGGTAGCGGCGCTGCGGGGTTTCTTCGCGCGCGTCGTCTTTAAGCGCGAGGAGGCCGATCTCGCCGTCCCGCCCGCGCGCTTCATTGGCGAGATGCCAGCTGATGACAATCAGGCCGACGGCGAGAATGAGAAGGAACTCTAGACTTTCCAGCATCAGGTGCGGGCGCTTGGCTGCGCCCCCTTATGGTTACTGAACGAACGGGCGATCACCGAGGTCCGATGCAAGCGTCGTGCTGGATGCGGCGCGCGTGTTAATTATTCTCAGCGCGCGTCGTTTAGCGCCCAGTCATAGCGGTGACGGTCAATGTCGTCGGCCTGCAGCAATTCCGCGGCCAGCATCGGTTCTGCAAACTGAGCGATATGGCGCAGGACGTCCTTTTCGCTCTCGCCAAAATCCTCGCGATACCAGGAGAAGATCTTTGACGCGGTGACGCGTCCTTTCTCATCGATGAAGACGCCGCGCGCATCATTGATGAAGGCGCGCGCCTGCTCGTTGAAAGCCGCGTCTATTGTCGCGCCGTCATAAGGGGTGGGGCGCAAAGACGGGCAACCGATCGCCGCGCAATTGACGGCGTAGTGAATTCTAGCGTCATCGAAATTGACGCGAATAATCTTGTGTTCGATATCGTTGAGGGACAGCGGGACGCCCGCGACGACAGTTCGTTTTTCATTCCACGGACCGACGAAATCAAACGGGCCCGATTTGATGTCACGGATCGAATCGACCGGATAATTCTCTAGTATGAGCCGCACCGTGACGGCGTTGTAGAGATTGATCCAGAAGGCAAGCTGTTCGTCGCTATTGAGCGCGCCCGGATCGGCGTCTTCGAGCATCGCGATATAGGCATTGAGGCTGGCTTCATCCGCGTCAGTCGTTTCCGCATAGGCGACGAGCGTCGGGCCCTCGTCCTGGGGCCGCGCGTAGCGATTGAGATAATCGCGCCAGGCGCTGTGATCGATGACGGCCTCTGACGCGCTGTCGGCGCCGGTGAACTCGGGGAACTCCGCTTCAGCCGCGGGAATGAATGAGCGCTCAATCGCCATTTGCGCTGATGCGCAGCCATTGGCGATGAATAGGGCGGCGATAGCGAGGAGGAAATGTTTCAAAGACATGGCGCGCAGCTTAGCGCGCTCATTTGCTCTGCACGAATAAAACCCGCGTGAGATTATCCGCCGCGCTCCTCCGCCCAGCTGCGATGTTCGCGGTCGAGCTCGTAAGCGGCCATGCCGGCCAGCGTCACGATGTCGTTGACGCCCGCGCCGACCTGGACGATCTGCACCGGGCGCTCCATCCCGATCAGCATTGGACCCAAGACCATCGCGCCGCCGATTTCGCCGAGCAGCTTGGTTGAAATCGCCGCGGAGTGAACGCCTGGCGTGATCAGCACATTCGCCTCGCCCTTCAGACGCGAGAAGGGATAGAGCTGGCGCAGCTTTTCGTTAAGCGCCATGCGCGGCGTCATCTCGCCCTCATATTCAAAGTCGACATCGCTGCGCTTGTCGAGGAGTTCGACCGCGCCGGCGACGCGGCGTGAATGCGCCGTGTCCGGATTGCCAAAATTCGAATAGGAGACAAAGGCGACCTTTGGCGTGACACCGAGATGGCGCGCCGCGTGGGCGACCTGCACCGCGATGTCGGCGAGGTCTTCTGACGTCGGCAGCTCGGTCACATTGGTGTCGGCGACAAAGAGCGTGCGGGTCTTGGTCAAGATGATCGACATGCCGATCATGCGCTCGTCGGGCCGCGCATTGAGCGCGAGGCGAATATTGTCGAGCGCGACGTCGTAATGGCGGGTGACGCCGGTGACCATGCCGTCGGCGTGGCCGTGGGCCAGCATGCAGGCGGCGTAGACATTGCGGTCGGTGTTCACGAGGCGCTGCGCATCGCGATAGAGATATCCTTTTCGCTGCAGGCGGCGATAAAGGTAGTCGGTATAAAGCGCATTATGCGGAGATGTGCGCGAGTGATAGGTCTCAAATTCGCAATCTGCGGGCAGCCCAGCATTTGAGAGGGATTGTTTGATATATTCGTCGCGTCCGATCAGGATCGCCTTGCCGAGCCCCTCCTGCTGGAAAGTGTAAGCTGCGCGGACGACTGCCTCTTCCTCGCCCTCCGCAAAAACAACCCGTCTCGGCGTTTCCATGGCGCGCAGCGAGGCGTAAATATTCTGAAGAAAGGACGCAGACGGATCAAGGCGCGCGGCGAGGTCTTGTTTGTAGGCGGCGAGATTGTTGATCGGCTTGCGCGCAACGCCGGTGTCGGCCGCCGCCTTTGCAACGGCCGGGGGGATTTCGGAAATGAGGCGCGGGTCGAACGGCGTCGGAATGATATAGCCCGGCCCATAACGCAGGCGCTTGCCATAGGCGGCGGCGACTTCGTCCGGCACCTCCTCGCGGGCGAGTTTCGCGAGCGCCTCGGCGCAGGCGATTTTCATCTCCTCGTTTATGGTGCGCGCGCGCGCATCAAGCGCCCCGCGGAAGATATAGGGAAAGCCGAGAACATTATTGACCTGGTTCGGATAGTCCGAGCGCCCGGTGGCGATGATCGCGTCGTCGCGAACCGCCTGGACCTCTTCGGGCAGGATCTCCGGCGTCGGATTGGCCATCACGAAGACAATTGGGTTCTTGGCCATGGACTTGATCATGTCCTGGGACACCGCGCCGGCGACGGATAACCCGATGCAGACATCCGCACCGTCCATGGCTTCGGCGAGGGTGCGCTTGTCGGTGTCGACGGCGTGCGCCGAGCGCCACTGATCAAGCTCGCGGTCTTTATGCAGGACGCCTTTGGAGTCGCAAACGAGCGCATTTTCATGCGGCAGGCCCATGGCTTTAATCAGTCCGATGACGGACAAAGCAGATGAGCCGGCGCCGGAGACGGCGACCCTTATCTCCTTGATCGATTTGCCGGTGACGTCGAGCGCGTTCAGGAGACCCGCCGCGGCGATGATCGCGGTGCCGTGCTGGTCATCGTGAAAGACCGGGATGTCCATCAGCTCTTTGAGGCGCTGCTCGATGATGAAGCTTTCCGGCGCCGCGATGTCTTCAAGGTTGATGCCGCCGAAGGCGGGCCCGAGATATTTCACCGCGTTGATGAACTCGTCCGGATCCTTGGTGTCGACCTCGATGTCGATGGAGTCGATATCGGCGAAGCGCTTGAAAAGGACAGACTTGCCTTCCATCACCGGCTTCGAGGCGAGGGCGCCGAGGTCGCCAAGACCCAGAATGGCCGTGCCGTTGGAGATCACCGCGACCATGTTGCCTTTCGAGGTGTAGTCATAGGCGCAGTCGGGATTTTCGGCGATCGCCTTAACCGGCACAGCGACGCCAGGCGAATAGGCGAGCGAGAGATGGCGCTGGGTGAGCATCGGCTTGGTCGGCGTCACCTCCAGCTTGCCGGGCTTTGCGCCGGCGTGGAATAACAGCGCCTCTTCGTCTTTGAATTTGATTGTTTCGTCGTCCATGAGATCCGCCGTCTTTTTGACCCGAGTTTTCAGCGCTTACGCCGCTGCTTCGAGACTGGCAAGGAAAGGGAGACGCGAAAGGCCCTGATGTCGATCAAATTGAAGCGGGTTTATGAAAAGCGCGCCCCGTCTGACGGGCGGCGCATCCTCGTCGAACGCCTGTGGCCGCGCGGCCTGACGAAGGAAAAGGCCGCCATCGACGACTGGGCGAAGGATGTCTCGCCAAGCCCCGCCTTGCGGAAATGGTACGCCCACGACCCGGCAAAATGGCCGGAGTTCCAGACCCGCTATCGCGCCGAGCTTGACGCCAATCGGGACGCGGTCGCGGCGTTGAGGGCGCTGTGCGCGGCGGGGCCGGTCACCTTCGTCTACGCGGCCAAAGACGAAAACAGGAACTCGGCGCTGGTGCTGAAGGCGTATCTTGAAGACGCCTAGGCGAGGCGGTTCGTGAAGAGGACGAGTGTGAAAACGCTGGCGAAGGCTGCGCCAGGCCCGTTGTCTGGCCGTAAGGGCGTCCGGCGCGGGCCTTGTTGCGACGCGGTTTCAGACATAGATACACCTCAACGCAACGACGATAGGCCGCCTTAATGTTCATTCAGACCGAAGATACCCCGAACCCCCAGTCGATGAAGTTCCTTCCCGGACAGGCGGTTCTGGGCGCGGGCGAGATGGGGATGGATTTCCCGACCGCAGAGACGGCCGAGGCCGGCTCAGCCCTAGCGGCGCTTCTCTTTGAGACTGACGGCGTGATGGGCGTATATCTCGGGGCTGATTTCGTCACCGTAACGAAAACGGAAGCCGTAGAATGGATGCATATCAAGCCGGCGATCCTGGGCGCGCTCGCCGATTACCTGTCGGCCGGGCTGCCGGTCCTGAAGGAGGGCGTTAAAGAAGCCGCCCCGGCGACAGACCTTGATGATTATGAGGGCGAGGATCGAGAAACGGTCGAGCAGATCATCGAACTGATCGAGACCCGCGTGCGCCCCGCCGTAGCCGCCGACGGGGGCGACATCGTCTTTCAGCATTTCGAGCCGAAAACGGGCGTCGTCTTCCTCTCCATGCGCGGCGCCTGCGCAGGCTGCCCCTCTTCGACCATGACCTTGAAGGCCGGCATCGAGAACATGCTGAAGCACTATGTGCCGGAAGTCGTGAAAGTCGAAGCCGCGGTCTAGGCGACCGCCGGCGCCGCCGTTTCCGGCGCGGCCTTTTCTCCGCACACCATGCAATAGCGATAAAAGCTCGCCTTGCGGGATTCGCAATTCGGGCAACGATCAAAAAGATGCATGCCGCAATGGACGCAGAAGTCGGCGGTTGCCTCGCCCGTCGTTAGAATTTTTCGGTCGCATCCCGGGCAGACCTCATCCGACAGTTTTTTCAGGGCGTCCTCATAGGCGACGGATTTGCGCCGCGTCTCCTCCGACTGGCGCTCGGCTTCTTTTCTGCTGTCGAGATAGGCGCGCATCCATTTGATGAGATAGTGCCCGGCGAGCAGCGTCAGACCGACGCCGACGCCATATCGCACATAGCCGCCATAACTCGGCAGATAGGGGACAAGTTCAACGAAAAAGGCGAAGGCGGCGAAAATGACGAAGCCGCGCATCAACGGCCAGTAGCGGCTCGAACGTTTCTTTGCGGTCAGCCAGAATGCGATCGCCAGCAAGGGCAGGGTGAGCGCGAGGCGAAAGCCGAAGACGCGCAACTCCTGGTTTGAACGGGCGCGCTCAAATCGCGGCCGGGCCGCTTCGAACAGGGCGAGACGCTCGGCCTCGACGTTGACCATCTCGTCTCTCGCCGCCCGCTCAGCGCGCTGGAGCGCTTCGAGATTGCGCTCAGCGGCGCGCTCGCGCTGCTTCAGGATATCAAGCGCATTGGTGCGGGCGATGACTTCCGGGTCTTGCGCCGGGTCCGTTGTCGCGCGCCGCGTCGCCAGCCAGTTCTGGAACTGCGCATAAGCGGCCTCGTAATTCCCGCGTTCGGTTTCAAGCGCGTCGGTCGCCGCCCGGACGTCGCTTTCGATGACAGCAAGGCTCTCGCGCGTCACGACCTCCTGGCGCGCCAACGTTTCCGCCGCGTCCTGATCAATGAACTGATCAATGGTTATGCGATCGTCGATGCGCGGCAGATCCGCGATAATCAGGCCGCCCATGCCGATAAGGAAGCCGGTCAGGATCAGGGAGACGATCCACATCGCGATTGCGTAAAGGCGTTCCGGCGTTCGTTTTGACCAAGCCATCTGCGTCGCCCCTAATTTGCTGGCGCGCCTGAACTTGTTCTCATCCGAATGCCCGGTCAATTCGCTTTTTGATGCGCAGTCGAGACTGACCTTTTCTGCAAAAGGCATTGAACCGCAGGCCTTGCAATGGTTTGTTCGGGCCAGCTGAAAATGAAGGGAGCCCGGCTCTATGTCCGATAACGTCTACGCTGTCACCAAGATCGTTGGCACCTCGTCGAAGTCGATCGAGGATGCGATCGAAAACGCGGTCAAGACCGCGTCAAAGTCGCTCAAAAACCTTGATTGGTTCGAGGTCAAAGAAACTCGGGGCTATATCAAGAATGAGAAAGTCGCCTATTATCAGGTCAGCCTCGAGATCGGTTTCCGCTACGACAAGAACTGATGGGTGACGGCCTGGCGCGGCGCGCGCGCGTTCGCCGCACTTTCAGTCGCCTCCGACGCCCGCGATAACGCTTTGACGGAAACGCCGGGCGCCGCTTACAGCGGAAGCGGCGCAAAAGACATCGTTTTCCGCAACGACACAACCGAAAACGCCGCGCTATAATTCAAGCCAAGGAAAAAACAACGCCCATGTCCGACAAGATGATCAATGACGAGGCCCTCGACATCATTTTCCGTGATGCGCGAACCCACAATGGCTGGGAAGAGCGCAACGTCACAAAGACGCTGATGCAGGCGGTCTATGATCTGATGAAGTTCGGGCCGACATCGGCGAACTGCTCGCCGGCGCGCTTCGTTTTCGTATCCTCCGAAGAGGGCAAGGAAAAGCTGAAACCGCATCTGTCGGAAGGCAATCTCGCCAAGACGATGGCTGCGCCCTGTTGCGTCATCATCGCTCATGATTTGAAGTTTCATGATCACTTGCCGAAGCTTTTTCCGCATACGGATGCAAAAAGCTGGTTCGAAGGAAATGATGATTTGATTGAGGAGACGGCGTTCCGCAATGGAACGCTCCAGGGCGCTTACTTTATTATCGCCGCGCGCGCGCTCGGGCTTGATTGCGGGCCGATGTCAGGCTTCGACAAGGACGGCGTCAACGAAGCCTTTCTTGCGGGCACGTCCTACAAGGCGAATTTCCTCTGCAATATCGGCTACGGCACGGATGAAAATCTGTTCCCGCGCAGCCCGCGTTTTGACTTCGATGACATCTGCAAAATCGTCTAACGGGCGAAGTGCCGGCGCCGCGTGATGGCGGTGCTTGCGCTTGACACCGCGCTGCAGCGCTGTTCGGCCGCGCTCGTCGTCGATGGCGAGCCAGCGGCGTTTATCGTTGATGACATGGAGCGCGGCCATGCAGAGCATCTGGCACCGATGGTGGCGCGCATTTTTGAGCAAGCGGGTCTCAAGCCCAGCGACGTGACGCGCGTCGGGGTCGTCGTCGGGCCTGGCGGCTTCACCGGGGTGCGCATCGCCTTGTCCTTCGCGCGCGCTTTCGGGCTTGCGACCGGGGCCGCCGTTGTCGGCGTGACGAGCCTTCGCGCGCTTGCGGCAAACGTTTCGACGAAGGACGGTCTTGTTGCGCCTGTGATCGATGCGCGCCGCGGGCAAGTTTACGCTGCGCTCTACGATACGGGCGAGGAGCGTCTTGCCCCTTTTGTCGCTGCGCCGGACGCGGCCGGGCAACTGCTTGCCGACGCCGCCGGCGGGCGCGCCGTCAGCTTGGTCGGCTCGGGCGCCGCGCTCTTGTCCCTGGCGCCGGGCCGGCGCCTGACCGGCGCTGATCCGCAAATCGATCCTGTCATTCTCGCCCGCATCGCCGCCGCCGTGCCCGCGCCTGACGCGCCGCCGGCGCCGCTTTATCTAAGGCCGCCGGACGCCAAGCCGCAGCGGCCCGCGCGACCGCGCTCGTGATCGGTTTCGACATCCGCGCCGCAAGCGAGACTGACCTGAAAAGATTGGCGGCGCTTGAACGAGAGATCTTTTCGGAGGCGAAAGCGAGCCCCGCCTTGCTGGCGGATAGCGTCGGCGAGAGCAGTGTTGGCGGGTTTCTCGGCGGGCGGGCAGGCGAGCCGGCGGCGGGCTTTGCGATCTGGCGCATAGCGGCGGACGAAGCGGAGCTCCTCTCGATCGGCGTAGTTGCGCCCGCAAGAAAG
>JBCBSE010000024.1:0-45040 GCA_039819305.1 Pseudomonadota bacterium | reverse complement strand
TTTCGTTATCCCTGGGCCCATGATTTCTGGAAACGCCAGCAGCAGGTCCACTGGATGCCTGAGGAAGTGCCGCTCGGCGAGGACTGCAAGGACTGGGCGAACAAACTCAGCGACGAGGAGCGCAATCTCCTGACGCAGATTTTCCGGTTCTTCACCCAGTCGGACATCGAGGTGAATGACAATTACATGGAGCGCTATGCGCGCGTCTTCAAACCGACCGAGGTGAAGATGATGCTGTCGGCGTTCTCCAACATGGAGACGATCCATGTCGCGGCTTACGCGCTGCTTCTGGAAACCATCGGGATGCCGGAATCGGAATTCTCCGCTTTCCTCGAATATGAAGCGATGCGCGACAAGCACGACTTCATGCAAAAATTCGGCGTTGAGACGAATGAAGACATTGCGCGCACGCTGGCGATGTTCGGCGCCTTTACAGAGGGGCTGCAGTTATTCGCTTCCTTTGCGATGCTGATGAATTTCCCGCGCTTCAACAAGATGAAAGGCATGGGCCAGATCGTCACCTGGTCGATCCGCGACGAAAGCCTTCACTGCGAGGGCATGATCCAGCTTTATCACGCCTTTGCGCGCGAGACGGGCTGCGTGACGCCGAAGGTCGCCGAGGATATCGTCGATTGCTGCGCTCACGTTGTCGCGCTTGAAGACAAGTTTATCGATCTCGCTTTCGAGATGGGTCCCGTGGAAGGCATGACGCCTCAGGATATCAAGAACTATATCCGCTACATCGCCGACTGGCGCCTCGGTCAGCTTGACCTGCCGAAGCTCTACGGGATCGAGAAACACCCGCTGCCCTGGCTCACGGAAATTCTGAACGGCGTTGAGCACGCGAATTTCTTTGAGGCGCGCGCAACAGAATATTCAAAAGCGGCGACCCGGGGCGAATGGCATGGCGGCGAGGGCGTCTGGGCGAATTTCGATGCGATGATGGAGCGCCGGCGCGCGGCGAACGCGTAAGCGAAAGTCCGCGCGCGCCCTAAAGTTTCGCCTTTCCCACCGGTATGATCGGCTGACGGGTTGAGCCTTCGATAAGCTCACGCCACTTACAAGAACCGCGCGATGGATTCGCGCGGGGTCTGCTGCACGTCGAAATTGAGAAAGCTGACCAGCAGGAAAACGCCGATGATGGTCGGCAAGGCCGCCATCATCACAGTTCCGGCGGAGTCGACCTCCGGGCCGCCGAGATGGATAAGGCCGTAAGCGACGCCGAAGACAATCGCGAAAAATCCGAGCACAAGCTCAATGCTGCCAATATTGAAGTCGCGGAAAAAGTAGTTGTAGGCGATCCGCTTTACGAAGTTCTTCGAGTGGCCGCCAACGAACCGAAACGCTTCGCGCCCTGCTTTCAGATTGCTTTTCTCACCCTCATAAATCGCCAGCATCGGCACGTCGACGACCTTGGCGCGGATGAGATTGCACCGAAACAGCATGTCCGTTTCGAAGAAATAGCGCTTATCGACCTGCTCGAGCGACAGATACTCAAGCAGGGACAAGTTCAAGGCGATATAGCCGTTCGTCGGGTCGAAGAGGTTCCAGTAGCCGGTTGAGAATTTCGAAACGAAGGAGAGGATGGCGTTGCCGAAGATGCGCCCCGGCGGCATGGCGCCGAGATTGCGCGGCGTGAAGAAGCGGTTGCCCTTCGTGTAATCGGCGTTTCCTGTGATGATCGGCGCAACAAATTTGTGGATGATAGACGGGTCCATCTGGCCGTCGCCGTCAAGCTTCACGCCGATGTTCATCCCGTCCGCCTGCGCCCTTAAGAATCCCGTAATAACGGCGCCGCCGACGCCGGAATTTTCCTCGGTGTAAAGAACGCTGACGCGCGGATCAGAAATTTTTTCCTTAACGAGTTTCCCGGAACCGTCCGGGCAACAATCATCAACGACGTAAATCGCGTCGACCCCGTCGCCGATGCGGTCGATCAGATCGCAAATCTGCGCCGTCACTTTGTAGGCCGGAATGATGACGGCGACTTTCTGGCTCGTGGCCGCGTTGGCGAAGCTGGATTGCGCCAGTGAAGACTCCTGGCTCCGGCGAGTGTCCTGGCGTTTCGATAGAGCGTCTTGCACGAGATGCGTCCGAAAGCGGCGAACTTTCGCCGGGGGCTTTTCGCCTCTTAGCAGATGCCTCGGCGGGAAAGCGAGCGCCGCCGACCGTTAAATTGGCGCTGGGCCGATCTGCGTTGAGAATAGGGGCTGCAGCGCGCGCCCGCATCACGCTATAGATCGCGGCATGCCCGGCAAACTGCTTCAGATCGAGCTCAACGAATTCGACCCGGCGTTCCTCGCCGAAGAGGCGCGCCGGCTGGGTTTGCGCAACATTGAACGGTTTCTCGCCTTCGATCATTCGAGGACGACGACCAGCGACCGCGTTGAACATCATGGCCTCGATCCCTGGGTGCAGTGGGTGAATGTGCACACAGGCTCGCCATCGGCGGCGCACGGGATCAAGCGGCTGGGCGAAACGAAAAGCCAAACGGCGCCGCAGATCTGGGAGGCTGTCGCCGGATCGGGTCGGCGATGGATGGCCTGGGGCGTGATGAACGCGCCCATGGGCTCGGCGCCAGGCTGCGAGGCTTTTCTCCCCGATCCGTGGTCGTTCGACGAGGCGCCGCATCCAGAAGAGCTTGGCGACTTTCTGGCGCTGCCGCGTTACGTGGCGCGCAACTATCTGGAGTTCAGCCGCGCCGAGGCTTTTGCGCAGTTTGTCCGATTCATTCGTTATGTCGCGCCGCCGGCGCATTGGCCGACAGTTGCGCGTCTGGCGCAAAGGGCGGTGCGCGGCGCTTTTTCGCCCGGCGTCGATCTCCACAGCCTGACAACGCTTTTCGATTACTTAAGCGCGCTCGAATTTACGCGGGTCAAGAAAAAGGCGCGTCCGGATTACGCAGTCATTTTTCTCAATCACATCGCGCATTTGCAGCATCAGTTCTGGACCGCAAACGACGGGCTGCATCCGCAAATGCGCTTCGGGCTTGAGATCTGCGACCTCATCATGGGCATGCTGCTGGACGCCTGCGCAGCCGACGAAGCGGTCATCGTCATGAACGGATTGAAACAAAAAAACGTCGCCGGTCAGGGGTTTTACGTCTATCGCCAGATCAATCCGGCGACGATGGCGGCGGCGCTTCTCGGCGAGGCGCCCTTGGGCGTCGAGCCGTGCATGACGAATGACGCGCATCTGAAATTTGACACTCCGGCGCAAGCGGACGCGGCGGCCGCGACGCTCTCCGCAGCGACGTTGTCAGACGGCGAGCGTCTGTTTTTCGTGGAGCGCATCGCGCCTGAACAGGTTTTCCTGCAACTCGACATTGAGCGTCATGTGGCGAGCGATGCGACGATCAATTGCAATGGTGCGATTTTTAAATTCTATGAGCTCTTTGAGCTCGTCTGCGAGCGCACCGGCGCGCATATTCCAATCGGCGATGTTTATTCGAAGGGGATCGAATTGCCCAAGAGTTTAGAAAATCACGTGATCTATGATCACGTGCTCAGCCACTTCAACGTGACGCCGCGTCGACAGATTGCGGCGGTGGCTGAGGCTGCGGGCGGCGCGTCATGAGTCTGACGCAATATGGTCTCGCTGCGTTGTTTGGCTTGTGTCTCGCCGCCGGACAAGTCTTGTTCAAGATCGCGGCGGATCAGAAGACGCCCGACGGCGCCCCTTATTCAATTACGCAGATTTTATTCTCTGCGCCGATGATCGCGGCTTGCATTCTCTATGCGCTCACAGTCGCGCTTTACGTTTACCTCTTGCAGCAAATCCCGTTGAGCCGCGCCTATCTCTTTTCCTTACTTGGCTCGGCGCTGGTCCCGATCGTGGCGTTCTTGTTGTTCAAGGAAAGCTTCTCGGTGAAATATCTGATCGGTTTTGCGCTCGTCATGTCAGGCGTCGCCATCAGCACCAATGCGTAAAGCAATGCGTTGTAACGCGGGCGCGCGAGACGCGGTCAATAAACCGGGTCGAGCTTTTCTGCGAGCTGACGAAGTTGGGGGCGCATCTCGTCCACCATCTCAAGCGCGCCGCGGGTCAGGCGGGCGATGTTGCCGCGCGATGAGTCATCGATCCTGTCGGATCCGCGCCCGCGCTCCAGGCGATAATCGAAACGAATATATTCCTTGCCCAGAAGGTAATGCAGCTGGCGGTTGACCGCGCGCGCCTGGCCGTCGGAGATCGCCGAGAGAAGCGGTGTTCGGAAGCGGCTGATCGGCGAAACCCATTGCGAGAAGCCCCAACGCCGGGCGCTTCGAAACGGATAGTTGCGCGTCTCGCGGCCGGCGCCGAGGGAAACGACGTGAAAATCATCGCCGGGAAAGAGGCGGATCGCTTCCGTCAACGCCGCCATGGCCGGATCGTTGATGTAAATCGCGCCGTCAATGGCGGTCCAGTGATCGGCGCCCGTCTCGTCAGGGCCTTCCGGCATCACGACTTTATGAGGCGGGAAAAATGTCGGCGCCGCCGTCGATCCGAGAAGCGCATCGGTTACGGGAACAAGCCCGAAACGATGACCAACCTCGCTTGTTTCATAAGCCGGCCCGCCGCGGAACAGAACGATATCGCGCGGATCGATGGAGTAAGCGGCAATCATTAAATTGCGCCGCGCATCCGCCATCGCCATGGAGGCGAAATTCTCATGAAGCACGTCGGAGAGACCGCGCGGGCTGTAAAAGGGGCCGAACAGTTGCGGCAGGCGCCCGAGGATCGGGATCTCGCAAAACCATCGCTGCGGAAAAATCTCGCGCGACCGGCTTTCGAACAGCGAACGGATCGTTGTCGGGCTTGCTTCGCCGCCGCCCGGGCGGGGCAGGGCGAGGCCGGCGGCGACAATAGCGCCTGACGACGTGCCGGCGATCAAGTTGAAGCAGTCAGCAACGCGGCAGCTTTTTCCGATTGCCTTGAATTCCGCATCGAGCGCCTCGAGCACGATGGCAGCGACAATGCCGCGCACCCCGCCGCCGTCGATGGAGAGCACGTGGCGCACCGCCATACCGAAATCTCCCTTTCCCCACATCATCTTAGCGGCGCGCGCCGCCCGCGCGGGCGCTGGACAAGCCGCGCCGGCGCGGTCATATTCCCGCGAAAGCGCTGATCGCGCAAATCACGAGTGAAAGGGCAGCCGCACCCATGGCGAATGACGATCCGGAACGCATCACGATCTTGGCGCGCGAGTTCACCGCCGCCGCGCTTGAATTTCATCGCGGCCGCATGGCGGAAAAGGGATACCGCATGGAGGGCTCGATCACGCCGCGCAATTTCAAGATGATCGAAGGGATGGAGCCGCCGAAAGACATCTTTGACGGCGAGCCTCTCTTCGCGGTGACTTTCGTCAAAAGAGACGCCTAAGGGCGCGCTGTATTCCGGCGTTTCGCCGGCGGGCGCGATGCGCGCCCTTACGCCGCGACAGAAAACAGTTGGGCGAACTTCACGCCACCGCCGCGGCTCGACCATCGTAATCGAGGGGAACCGACGATTTGGCCGATTTCATCGCTAGCGCGAACGATCTGCTGTGGGGTCAGGTCCTTGTCTATGTATTGGTTCCGCTCGGGCTCTATTTCACGGTTCGCTCGCGCTTCGTGCAGTTTCGCAACTTCTTTGCGATGTTTGCGATCTTCGGCGAGGCTTTTTCCCATCGCGGCGACAAGCCGACATCTTTCCAGGCGCTCGCATTATCCGTCGCCGGACGGGTCGGCGCAGGCAATATCGCCGGCGTCGCCGTTGCGATCACGCTGGGCGGTCCGGGCGCGATTTTCTGGATGTGGCTTGTCGGCCTCGTCGGTATGGCGACCAGCTATTTCGAATGCTCAATCGCACAGCTCTTCAAGCGCCTCGAGCCGTCGGGCAATTTTCGCGGCGGTCCGGCCTTTTATATCCAGCACGGGCTAAAGCGCCGCCTCGGACCGTTCGCGCCGTTGCTCGCCGGTCTCTATTCGATCCTGTTGCTTGTTACATTCGGGCTCGCCTTCAACATCTTACAGAGCTACGCCGTTTCGACGTCGGTTGAGAGCGCGTTCGGGATTTCCTCTTCGGTAGTCGGCGTCGTGCTGGCAGGCCTTATCGGCGTTGTCATTTTCGGCGGCGTGCGCCGCATCACCCGGGTTGTCGAAATCGTCGTCCCGGTGATGGCCGTGAGTTACATCGCGCTCGTCCTCTTTGTTCTCGCAACGCGCATCGCCGATGTGCCGGGAGCGCTCTTCCTGATCGTTGAGAGCGCCTTCGGTCTCAATGAAGCCGTCGCTGGCGGCGTCGGCGCGGCGATCACCAACGGTGTTCGGCGCGGGTTATTCTCCAACGAGGCGGGGCTTGGATCGGCGCCCAATGTCGCGGCTGTCGCCTATGTGCCGCATCCCGCGCAACAGGGCGTCGTTCAGGCGTTTTCCGTTTTCATTGATACGATGATCATCTGCACTTGCACGGCCTCGATCATTCTTTTGTCCGGCGTTGATTACACTGACGCCAGCGTCGACGGCGTTATCCTGACGCAGACCGCGTTGGCTGCCCATGTCGGGGCGTGGGCTGATGAATTTGTCGCGACCGCATTGCTGCTCTTCGTTTTCAGTTCGATCATGTACAATTATTTCCTCGGCGAGAATGCGCTCGATTTTTTCACGCACGAAAACAGCCTCTTTTTCACTGTGTTCCGTATCTTTACGATTGGGTTCATCATCATCGGATCTAATCTCAATCTCGGCGCCGCCTTTTCCTTCGCCGACGTCACCATGGGCACGCTCGCATTGGTGAACCTGTTCGCTGTCGCGCTCCTGTTTCCAATCGGGCTTCGCGTCATGCGCGATTTCGAAGCGCAGCGCAAAGCCGGCCTCAAACCGGTCTTTGATCCTGACGATTTCGCCGACCTCGATATTGATCGCGAGGCCTGGACGCTGGAGCCTGCCGACGCTGAGCGCCTCGCAGCCAAACGCGCCGCACAGCCTTAGGGAGGGCGACGAATGGCGACGCTTGAAATCTATTGGTCGTTTCGCAGTCCCTATTCTTATCTCGCCGTCGACCGGTTGATCGCGATAAGGCGCGATTTTGAGATCGAGATTGATTTCCGGCCGGTGCGTCCGCTCGCCTTGCGCGAGCCTGATTACTTCGAAAAAGCGCGCCCGCAATTTCTCACCTATCTGATCAGCGATGTTCGGCGCGAAGCGGAGCGGCTGCGCATTCCTGTTTCGCCGCCTGATCCCGATCCGGTGCGAATGGATATGGCGACCGGCGTCGTTGATGCCGAACAGCCAAATATGCACCGGCTGATGGCCCTGGGGCTGGCGGCTTGCTCCATGGACAAGGGGCTCGATTTCGCCGCCGCCGTGGCGAAGCGCATCTGGACCGGCGTCGCCGGCTGGTATGGCGACGAGCATCTCGCCGCCGCTGCAACAGACGCCAGTGTGTCGTTTGATGCTCTTCAGGCCTGGGCGGACGGTAATGAAGATGCGATTGCGAAAACGATTGCGCGCAATGAGGCGGCGCAGCTTGTCCATCATTGGGGCGTTCCTCTAATGGTGCTTGATGGCGAGCCCTTCTTCGGTCAGGACCGCATTAATGCTCTGATATGGCGTCTTGATGGGCTCGGGCTGCGAAGAGACTAGGAAAGCTGCGCGGGGATGGCGAAAAGCGTCACGGGCCAGATGAAATGATCGGCTCGCCCGTTAGACTACGTTCTTTCCTAGTGATTGTTATCCGAAGGGCTGAGATTCGGAGAAGGGCGCGGGCGAAAACTTTTACGCCGAAAGTATAACGTGGTCATGAAGGCTGTTCGCACTTCAAGAATTGGACATTCAGATCGATGCTTTGTATCGGCGGTATCTGAATTCGTCACTCGCTATTAATTAAACTTCGCCCAGCATTTTCGCGGGCAAACATTGCACGTATCGCATCGCCATCGGATGGCTCCTCGGCCAAGGTCTCCGGGTTCCACTGATGGCGCGCCGTACCGAAGAAATCGCCGCCATAAATATGAATGCCGCCGGTGAATCGAAGCAGCGGATTGGTGACCGAGTGAATGACATCGGCTTGCAATGTGGCGACATCGCCTTCGAATAGGCAATCTGCTCCGTAGGGCTTGATGCTACCTTCCTCGCGCCGCCAAAGAATGTTGTCTTCTCGCCCAGTGTAAATGCCGATCAACGCCCACATCATATGATCGTGGGGAAGCAAGTACATTTGCGGCGTCCAATGGGCGGCGAAAACAGTCAGTGTCGCCGAGCTCAACAGGACATCTAGCCCAGCCTTGGTGGGGTCTCCCAACCCTTCTAGGACGGCCCGGTGATCCGCAATGGCTCTCTCCAACACTTCCCGGACCGCAGCAATTGGCTCACTTTCGAGATGAGCCGTGACGCAATCTTCAACAAATCTATCACGATCAAACTTTGGTCGACTAGAATTCTTGTTGACGGTCGTAGTGGAGGCCATGGCCGACGGTACATTCGATGACGCCATCAGTGCTGCACCTCCTACCAGAATGCTGCGGCGCGATAGGATACCGCTGTTTCTCTCAAATTTCATCGGTGCTCGTGTCTTTTTTCGGCTTTCCGATGAGCCTAGAGCGTCGGGCCTGACGTTCCAGTCAAAAATCTGGACCTGTGTTGACAGAAAAAACTGCTATGCCAGCCGCACCAATATGCGAGATAACAATGAAATCAGAATACGGCCAATTTTGCCCTATCGCCTTGGCATCCGAGGTGCTCACACAAAAATGGATGCTTCTCATAGTTCGTGAACTGAATGCAGGCAGCACGCGGTTCAATGACATTAAGCGTGGTGTGCCAAGAATATCAGCAACCCTGTTAAAGCAACGATTGGGGCAGCTTGAAGAAGCCGGCGCGCTAGAACGGCGAAAAGTCAAGAGAGGATCGATTGAAGAATATATCCTCACCGAGGCTGGCAGAGAATTAAAGGCTGTAATCAGCAGTATTGGAGAATGGGGACAGCGCTGGGCGCGAGATATTGAGAACGATGATCTTGATCCAGGCTGGTTGGTCTGGGCCATGCATCGTCGGCTTGATGTTTCCGCAATGCCTCCAGGCAGGACAGTATTAGAAATCGATTTTGTCGATGCGCCGCGCAACCATCATTTGTTTTGGCTTGTTTGCGAAGAAGGCATGGTTGACGTCTGCATTAAGCCAACGGGGTTTGAAGTCGATCTACGAATAAGCACGCGCATACGCACGCTTGCGGAAGTTTGGCGTGGATTGCGTCCAATAAAAGCAGAAATCGCAACGGGTCGCATTCGATTAGAAGGCCATTCGTCCCTGAAACGCCAGTTTCCAAATTGGTTGATGTACAGTCTGTTCGCTAACGTGAAACGTCCATTACAATTATCTTGAGCAGCAAAGAACTCAAACGTCGGCATTCGGCAAGTTTTTGCTCTCGCGGAACGGTCGGTGACGCTAAATCCGGCGCTAGACGACGAGGGCCAGATGAAGAAGCGATAGACGCCCGATGGCGAGCGGCCTATGGTCGCGCGTCGATTCGAAAGGACTATAGGAATGACCCGTTTGCCTGCGCTGATTGGCGCAACCTTGCTAATCGCCGCCTGCGCCACGCTGTCGCCGCGCGGGGCCATTGAGGACCGTTTCGTCGAACTCGGCATTTCCAATGAACGCGCATCGTGCCTCGCCGATGCTTTGGACGAGCGTCTTGACCGGGACGATTTGCGCGACGTCGCAGATTTTCTTGAGAATTTTCAAGCAGCTGGCAGCGCTGGCGGCGTGCTGGATGCATTGCTTGCCATCGATAACCCGCGTGTTGCGACAGAGATTGCGCGCGCCAGCGTTTCCTGCGCGTTCAGCTAAGATTGCGCCCGTCGCTGCAAGACTGGCGCGACCAGCGCGTAATTCATGGAGCGGGCGGGCTTGATCCCATTTTTTCGCGCGTCGGAGAGGCGTTCGCCGAAAATTTTGACGCCGGCGCGGAACTCGGCGCGTCATTCGCTGTCGTGATCGATGACGTGGTGGTCGTCGATCTGCGCGGCGGCGTCGCGAGCAAAGCCGGCGATCAGCCGTGGGCGGAAGATACGATCGCCTGCATCTATTCAAGCGGCAAGGCGGTTCTCGCCATGTTGGTGGCGCTGGAAGCGAGCGCCGGCCGCATTAATTATGATGCGCCCGTGGCCGAATACTGGCCCGCATTCGGGGTTGAGGGAAAAGAAGAGATCACCATTGCTCAGGTGATGTCGCATCAGGCGGGCTTGCCGGGCTTCGAGGATACGACGCCGCCGCAGACCCATGTCGATTGGGGCGCCGCCACCGCCGCCGTCGCGGCGATGGCGCCGCTATGGCCGCCGGGGTCAGTCAACGGCTATCATCCGCAAACTGTCGGCTACATCATCGGCGAAGTGCTGCGCCGGATATCGGGAGTCTCCGTGGGCGGGCGGCTGCGCGCGCTCAAAGCGCAAGAAGATCTTTCTGTCTTTTGCGGATTGCGCGACGAGGAAATCGCGCGCGCGGCGTTCATGCAAAAACCGCCGCGCCCGCCGGATCTCGGCGAGATAAACGAGGCGACGCGTCGCGCTTTTCTGGCGCGCTCAGCGGCTGCAGCGCGCGTTGACCGCGAGACCTGGATGCGCGCGGAAATCCCGGCCTCGAACATGCACGCGGACGCAGTCTCGCTTGCACGCTTGTTGCGGCCCATGGCGCAGGGCGGCGTCGCGGCGCAGACGCAACTCATCGCCAGCAACATTTTGGAAACCGCATTCGCTGAGCGCATTTGCGGCGACGACCTTGTCTTGCCCTTCCGTCTTTCATGGGCGGCGGGATTAATGCGCAACATCAACCGTCACTTCGGCCCGAACGAAAGCGCGCTTGGCCATGCGGGGTTCGGCGGATCGGCGGTCGTGATCGATCCTGAAAACCGCATGACCATCGCCTATGTGATGAACAAGATGTCGCCTTACCTCGTCGGCGATCCGCGCAGTCTTCGCCTCATAGACGCCGTTTACGACGCGCTTTGACCATCAGAAATTTAATCGCAGGTCGAAAGAGACGATCGCTGGCTGTGGATAGCCCGGGTAGACTTTCGAAAAATCTTCGCATTCGTCGACATAGTCGCGCAGGAACGGGGTGTCCGCGCGCGCCCGGCGGGTTACTGCTAATACCTCGACAGATTGCTCCGCAAACTGAAAGGATGATATCGGCCGCGGTTCGGGCCGGCGCCCTTGCGCGAATGGATCGGCCAGCGCCGGCGCGGCGTGAAAGATGAATACGCCCAGAAGGGCGGCTTTTCTGATTAACATGGCTCCCTCGCCCGTCTTGCCTGAGGGAGAAGCCTCGCCCGCGCGAGTGACCAAATCTTTTTGCGGAGCGCCGGATTTTTTCGAAAATATAGACGGAAAGATGCGGAAAATTAGCGCGGCATTTGACGCAAAAGCCAATCGATGAGGATTTCGTTGAGCGCATCGGGCTTTTCCCATGTCACCCAATGCCCGCAATCTTCGATCATGCGCTTTTCTAGTTTCGGAACGAGCTCTTCCATGCCGTCGGCGCTATCAGGCGGCAGGAAAAAATCGGCCGTCGCCCCGACCCAGAGCGCCGGGTGTTCGATCTTGGGATCGACCGACTTCATGATTTCCCAATTGACGTCGATATTGCGGTAGAGATTGACGCCACCATGAAACCCGGCGCGTTTGTACGCTTCAACGTAATGATTGAGATCGGCCTCGGCCATCACGAGATCGTCTTTGGGCGGGACAGGCGCGTTCTTAAAACGACCGAGAATGTCATAAAGACGCGGACCCAGCTTTCTGGCGCGCGCCGGATCGACGGGTTTGCGGAACAACAATCGGAAAAACCGCTCTGGATCCGTTGCGAATGTTTTTTCCGCAACGCCGGGCTTCTGGAACGTTATGAAGTAATGGTCGGGGCCGAACCGACGCTCGATGATAGAGAGCGGTGAAACCGGCGGCGGCGGGCGATGCGGCGTGCAAACGGACGCAACCGCGACGACGCGCGCGCCGTGCAACTGCGCGAACGGCCAGGCGATGGCGCCGCCCCAGTCGTGACCGACGACGATCGCCTTTTCGACGGAAAGCGCGTCGAGGAGGGCCGCGATCTCGTCGGTGAGCAGGTGGATTGAATATTTAGCCGGGTCCTCCGGCGCGCTGGAGCGCCCGAAACCTTTCAAGTCAAAAGCGATGGCGCGAAAACCGGCCTCGGCGACTGGCGCCAACTGGTTACGCCATGAATAGGCGAGTTCTGGCCAACCATGGATGAACAGAACCGGCGGGCGCTCGCGCGCCGGGTCTCCATCGCGCTCATAAACCGCGAAACGAACGTCCTTGGCGTCGATAAACGCCGGCGCGGGAAAATCGCTTGTCATGTTCGGATCATGGCCGCAAGGCGCGCCCCGGCGCAATCGGCGATAACAGTCTTCCGCTGCGGGCAGCGCTTTGCGCGGGCGCGCGCCTCGCGTAAAGCCCTTCGGAATGAGCGAAGAAAAAACGAAAATCGACGCCAACATCCCCGCCGGGTGGAAACGCGGCGGCGCCACCGACACCTTCGGCGCTGTCGCCGGTCCTTATTATTGGCGCGAAGACGGTGCGCCTGGCGTTGCCTTTCTGGCTGAGCAGAAACACTTGAATCTTGCCGGCATGGTCCATGGCGGGGCGCTGTTGACGCTTGCCGATATGGCGATCTTCGACGGGTTCTTTAAAGCCGGAGAGCAGTTTTACGGCGTCACCGTTTCCTTGAATTCGGAATTTCTGGCGCCGGGGCGGCCGGGCGATTTTATCATCGGCGTCGGCGAGCCGGTGCGCGTTGGCAAGTCGCTGTTGATCGGCCGCGGCATGCTCACCGCGGGCGACCGCACCTTGCTTACGTTTTCTGGCGTCTTGAAACGCCTCAACGCCCCGCGGGGCGGGGCGAAGGAGACGGACGCCCCGTCCGGTTCGCCCTGACAGCGTCAAAGCTGAAGATGGCGAGACCTGTCCAAATGAGACCGAAACAGATCGCGTGATAGAGCGTGAATGTCTCGCCGTAATAGAGCCCAAGCATGAACTGCAGCGTCGGGCCGATATATTGCAAAAGCCCCACCGTTGTCAGCGTCAGGCGCCGCGCTGAAAGCGCAAACAAGACAAGCGGGACGACGGTCACCGGCCCGGCCATCAACAATAGAATGTCCATGCTCGTCGACTGCGTGAGAAACACCGCGGCGCCGGCGTTGATGAAGAAGATCATAAAGCCGAGTGCGAACGGCGCCAGCAGCGTTGTCTCGATAAAGAGGCCCGGCATTGCGCCGACCGGCGTCGTCTTGCGGATATATCCGTATGCAGTGAATAGAAATGCGAGCACCAGCGACACCCAGGGGAAAACCCCGGCCCCGAAGGTCATGACGAGCACGCCGGCGGCGGCGAGCGCTACGGCGATTTTTTGCGTGAGACGAAGCTTTTCCCCAAGGATGAAAACGCCCGCAGCCACATACATCAGCGGGTTGATGTAATAGCCAAGGCTCGCCTCAAGAATGCGATCGTTGATGACCGCCCAGACATAGGTCAGCCAGTTAAACGAGATCGCCAGCGCTGACAGGGTCAGAAAGAAGACGACGCGCGGACTGGCGAACGCGGCTGCAACTTCGCGCCACTGCTTGCGCAACGAGATGAGGATCGCGCCGAAGGGGACGGACCAGAATATCCTGTGGGCGAGGATTTCAAGCGCGCTGACTTCGGAAAGCGCTTTCAGGTAAATCGGAAAGAGACCCCACAGCGCGTAAGCACCGACGCCCGTAATCAGGCCAAGCCGCAGCGCCGCCGCGGCTTCGTCCTCGCGCTTTGCGTCATCGTTCACTGTATATGCCGTCCTCGCGAAGGGCGGCGACGATGCGCTCATAAGCTCCGGCGTCGCCATCCGCGACATAAGTTGCGGTGATGACGACGCGGCCGTCTTCACGCTTGGCCGCAATCGCTTCGTAGACGAAGCCTTCGCGGTGGAAGGGTTGCGGCGCCCGATAGAATTTCGGGTTTTCGTTCAAGGTCTGAAGTTCGCTGGCGAGGACGCGCCGCGTCACAAATTCCAGCGGCAGGAACTGGTTGACACCGGCCTGCTCGCTAATCGTCAAGTTGTCGAGGGCAGTTTGCAATCGGCCGTCGATGACAAGCGCATTTAGCGTGACGTCGATCGCGCCGGCTTCGCGGACGACGCGCCAGGGCGCGCCCTGGCCGTTCCATCCGCATTGATAAAATTCATATTGAAGATCGAGCCGGAACCGGATCGCGCCAGTTGGAAAGCCGATATAGGGATCGCCCGCATTCCAGCGCTCGCCGCACCGGTCCTGACGCGTGGCGATCCAGTTTTCAAGGTCGCGCTCGGTCTCTTCAATGAAACCGGTGACGTCGGTGACGAGCGCCATTCGCAATGTCTCCGGCTCCGCATTTTCGTCAGTGTAAAGCGCAATCTCGGCGACAACGGGGCGACCGCCCAAATTCACTTGGGTCGGCGCATCATAAAATTTTGAAAACCCGTCTGGCCCTTGCGCCCGAGCCGGCGCAATGGCGACGATGCACAAAAGAAAAACCGTCGCCCGCATTGCGATTGTCATCGTCCGATCCCCAACCTTCTAGGCCCCTGCTGGAGCGCTTTCTAAAGAGCGCGTCGGGCCTCTTCCATCGTCAGGCCGAACATCCGTTCTGCGCATGCTCAGACACGAAATCAGCCCGATAGTTGCGGGTCAAGCCGCTTTCTTCAAAAGCCCGCGATTGACGAGAAGCTCGGCGATCTGGACCGCATTGAGGGCCGCGCCCTTGCGCAGATTGTCGGAAACGCACCACAGAGCGAGGCCGTTCTCGACCGTCGGATCGACGCGGATGCGGCTTACGAATGTCGCAAACTCACCGACGCATTCAACGGGCGTAACATAGCCGCCGTCCTCGCGTTTATCGACCACGAGCAGCCCCGGCGCCTCGCGCAGGATTTCGCGCGCTTCATCATCGGAGAGCGGCTGGTCGAATTCGATGGAGACGGCTTCGGCGTGCCCGACAAAGGTCGGCACCCGAACGCATGTCGCGACGAGCTTAATCTTCGCATCGAGGATCTTCTTCGTCTCCGCCGTCATCTTCCATTCTTCTTTGGTGAAGCCGTCTTCCATGAAGACGTCGATATGGGGAATGACGTTGAAAGCGATCTGTTTCGTGAATTTGTCCGCGCTCGGCGCATCGTTCACGAAAATGCCTTTGGTCTGATTGAAAAGCTCGTCCATGGCGTCTTTGCCGGCGCCCGACGTCGACTGATAGGTAGAGACAACGACCCGGCGGATGGTCGCTGCGTCATGGAGCGGTTTCAGCGCGACGACGAGTTGCGCGGTGGAGCAGTTCGGATTGGCGATGATGTTTTTCTTCGCAAATCCCGATACGGCGTCGGCGTTTACTTCCGGGACGATCAACGGAACGTCTGGATCCATGCGGAAATGCGAAGAGTTGTCGATGACGACCGCGCCGGCCTTGGCTGCTTTCGGCGCCCATTCCTTAGCGACGGCGCCGCCCGCAGCAAAAAGCGCGATATCAACCTTTGCGAAGTCGAAGGTTTCAAGATCTTTGCATTTGAGCGTCTTGTCGCCGAAGGACACCTCGCGGCCGATCGACTGGCGCGAGGCGAGGGCGTGGGCCTCGCCGGCGGGGAACAGCCGTTCGGCGAGGATCGCCAGCATTTCCTGACCGACATTGCCGGTGGCGCCGACGACGGCGATATTGACTTCCATGAGAGGCTCCGCACTGCAAGCGTCCGGTAAGAAGACGGCGACAGGCGAAAGTCAAGCCGTCATTTCTCTCTAGCCTGTCAGGAATTCTCAAATGCGGGAGCCGGTCAGTCCCCAGTCTTCCATTTGATCTGGAATTCGATCTCTTCATCGCCGTCTCCGCGTTCGTGTTCGATATTGAACTTGGCGCGGACCGGCACATAGATGCGCTCGCCGGCGATCTGGATTTCGAAGTTGTCGCCGCTTTCGAGGCTGTCGGCGAGGCGGCGTAGCTTCGCGACGAACTGGTCGATGGGATAGTCCTTTTCAATTTCGCGGGCGGGTCTGGCCGACATGGGCGCGGTTCCTTTTTGCGTGATCACATAGTGATACCGGCGTTCGGTTGCAGTTTTATTTCTGGAGGAGGACCAGCGCTCTTTTGCATTAATAGGTCGCCGCATTTGGCGCTCGGCGAGGAAGAGCTGAAACTTGCCGCGGCGCGCGCGAAGGGCTCTATCTATCCCGCTGCGAGGCCGAAAGGGACGACCTTGTTGGCGCCGTCATGGCCGACATCGGCGCGGCCCAAATACGGAACGCCGACGCGCGTGCACCAATATTGCGCGATCTCCTCTGCGTCGGCGCCAAAGGGGCGATCATTTTCGGGCACATCGCTGACCCGGCCGAGCTTCACGCCGGCGACGTTCTGAAGGGCGCGAGCGCCCATGATCGTGCCCATCGCCCGGTCTATCCGATAAAGATATTCGCCAAGGTCTTCCAAGAGCACCACGTGGCCCGCGAGATCGGGAAACCAGTCGGCGGCGACGATATGCGCGAGCACGGTGATGTTGAACGCGACGACCGGGCGGCCTGCGCGGGCGCTCGGTTCAAGCGTCGCCGCGTCGCCGTCGACAAGAAAAGAGAGCGCCCGGCGCAGACCCTCGGCCCCGTCGGGGCCGATAAGTTCTGAGGGCATCGGTCCATGGACAGGGCGCCCGATTTTCATCGCGTAGAGCCGGGCGAGAATGACGCCTGTGTCAGAATAGCCGAGATAGGTTTTGGCGCGCGCGGCGTCGTTAAGCCCGCCATAGAGCGCATCCTCAAGGCGTCCTGCGCCATAGCCGCCGCGGGCGAACCAGAGAGCGTCAAAGGCCGGATCGTTCGCGACTTCCAGAAACGCCGCCGAGCGCCGCGCATCGTCTCCGGCGAAATGACCGGCCGTCTCGAAACACTGCGGATGAAAATACAGTTTTGCGCGATCGCCATACGCCGCCGCCGCAATCTCGCCGGCCTTTTCGGCGATATCGCGCGATATCGGTCCGCCAGGGCAAACGAGGGCGATGTGTTTTGTAGCCTCTGTCACCAATCCATGCTTACGACTTGTTGGTTAATTCCTATTATAGCGATCGGTTCATGAGCGAAGCAAAAGACTATTTTTTCTGCGGCGTTGGCGGCTCGGGCATGCTTCCCCTCGCCATGATCCTCGCTGCGCAAGGCGATAGTGTGGCGGGCTCCGACCGTGCGCTCGATCAGGGCCGTTCTGGCCCCAAGTTTGAGTATCTGAAAGCCGCCGGCGTGCGCCTCTTCCCGCAGGACGGATCGGGTATTTCGAGCGCCGGTCAGATTCTTGTCGCTTCGGCTGCGGTCGAAGAGACAGTGCCCGACGTAGCGGCGGCCAAAGCCGTTGGCGCTACGCGCATTACGCGCGCTGAGTTGCTGGCGAAGCTCTTCAACGGCGCGCCGACGCCCGTCGGCGTCGCCGGCACCAGCGGCAAATCCACGACGACGGGCATGATCGGCTGGATCCTGCATCACGCGGGGTTGGGTCCGACCGTGATGAACGGCGCTGTCATGAAAAATTTTGTCGGCGCAGACGCGCCTTTCGCGAGCGCGCTGGCTGGCGAAGGCGACGCTTTCGTCTCGGAGATCGATGAGAGCGATGGATCGATTGCGACGTTCGATCCGAAGATCGCGGTGCTGAACAATATCGCGCTCGATCATAAATCCATGGACGAATTGCGCGCGCTCTTTCGCGGCTTTGTCGACCGCGCCGAGCGCGCTGTCCTCAATCTCGACAATGACGAGACGCGCGCGATTGCGTCAGCGCTTGGCGACAAAGCGATCACCTACTCCATCGAGGGCGCACAGGCTGACTACGCAGCTTCGGACATACGACCGCAGCCTTACGGTGTTTCCTTTACAGCAGTCGGGCGGGACGGCGAACGTGCAGAGATCGATCTTAAAATGCCGGGCCGCCATAACGTCTCCAACGCCCTCGCCGCCATCGCGGCGGCCGGCGCCGTTGGCGTTAAGTTGCAAACATCAATGGAAGCGCTCAACGATTTTGACGGCGTCAAACGTCGCCTTGAATATGTCGGCGAGGCGGGCGGCGTCACGGTGATCGACGATTTCGCGCATAACCCTGACAAGATTACAGCGAGCTTAAATACGCTGCATGAATTCCCAGGCCGCCTGCTCATACTGTTTCAGCCTCACGGGTTCGGTCCGTTGAAAAAGATGCAGGCTGAATTCATCGAGACGTTTGCAAGCCGTCTCTCAGAAGAGGACCGGTTGCTCCTGTCGCCGCCCGCCTATTTCGGCGGCACCGTCGACCGGTCAGTGACGCACAAAGACATTGCCGCCGGCATTGAAGCCGCAGGCCGGCGCGTAGAAGCGCTGGCGAGCCGCGAGGGGTGCGCGGAGCGTCTGCTCTCTCTCGCCAAGCCCGGCGACCGGATCGTTGTCATGGGCGCGCGCGATGATACGCTCACCACTTTTGCTGAGGACCTTCTCGCCCGACTGCGCTAATAAGCCCTTCATGAGCGATCTTCAAAACTGGACCATTCGCGAAGCGCCGGGCTTCGACGAACGCGCGGGGCGATTTGTCCACCTGGGCTCGGCGCGTTTTCCGGAAGACGCGGCCGCACTTTTTGATGCGATCGGCGGGCCGGGCAACGACGATCTTTGGCGGTATATTCCCTTCGGCCCGGTTGAAAACGCAGACGCGTTATCGGCCGTGATGATTTTCATGCGCGAGAAGCTCGACTGGCGCACGCACATTCTGCGCGAGGTTGAGACCGGCGAAGCGCTCGGCATGGCGAGCTTTATGCGCAACCGGCCTGAACATGGTTCGACTGAAGTCGGCTGCATCATTTTTTCAAAAGCGCTACAGCGCACGCCCGCGGCGACCGAAGCGATGTATCTGATGGCCAGCCATGTTTTCGATGAACTCGGCTACCGCCGCTACGAATGGAAATGCAACAACGCCAACGCGGCTTCAAAGCGCGCCGCGATGCGTCTTGGTTTCGTTTTCGAGGGCGTCTTTCGCAAGGATATGGTCGTCAAAGGCGCAAGCCGCGACACTGCCTGGTATTCCATGACGGATGAAGAATGGCCGTCGGTGCGGCAGGCCTTCGAAGGGTGGTTGGAACCGGCGAATTTCGACGCCGGCGGGAACCAGAAGCGATCGCTGCAGGAAATCCGCGCCGAACTGGCCGGCGCGTAATCGCCGCCTACGCGTTAGCAATCAGTTTCTGCAGATTGCCCGCCGCCGGCATCATGGAGTCGCGCACGCGCTCCAAAATCGCAATCGTCGCGGGGTCGGAACGGTCGGCGGCTTCAACGACTTTGCCGAATGGATCAAGCCGGTTTTTGTTGATCCACGCGTTGAGCGCGGGCTCCTGGCCCCACGTATATTGGTTCATCAAATTGCCGAGAAACGAGACGGCGAATTGCGCAGGCGTGTCAGCGAGAATGACAGGCTTGCACAGCCGGTTCTTGTCGTCGTCGTTGTCATAATGCGCCTCGACATAGGCTGCGACGGCGGCGCTGAAAGGCAAGAGCGGGGAACGCACCGACTGCAGGGTGATCTTGCCGTCCTCGAAAATCGGCGACGCACCGCCGGCGAACTCAACCGCCGTCGCGGTGCAGTCGACATAGAGCGTTTCGGGGGCGGCTGAGACTGTTTCCCCGCATTGCATGACCAGCGCGTCTTGGCTGATGCTTTCGACGCGGCCACGCACGACATCTTTGACGCGCCGCAATTGGTCGATCTCGCCTTTCGAAATCGTAGCGTAGTGAAACATCGTCGGGCGGATTTCCGGTTCGACCCGGAACATCACGTCTTTTTCTTCGAGCAAATCGAACAGGTGTTGAATGTCGCTTGCCTTCGCCGCCGCTTCGAGCTGATCTGCAAAGCCGCCAATGGCCTCTTTAAAAAAGCCGAGGCCTGGCTGCGTCGTCGCCCGGTTGAGAAGCCAGGAATCGCGAGAGACGACCCAGCGCACGGCGTCCGGGTCGGCGCCATTGTCAAGGAGCCATACGACGGCGTCCATGCCGGTCTTGCCGCCGCCGATGACGCAGAAATTTTTGTAAGCTGGCGCGCGGCGCGGCAGATCGTTGGGCGTGATGCAGGCGACGCCGTCTTCGACGGCGTATTTGCGCTTGTGGGTCGAAGGCACGCTGGTCTTGAAGAATGTTCCGTCAACGACCTTCTTTTTCACGTCAACGGCGTGGTCGTCGCCAGACAATAAGGATTGAAAGCGGCCGTCGCCCTTGTAGTCGCTCATCGGAAAATAGCGCACGCGCCCCGACGGCAGAAACCGCTCGCGCATCACTTGATCGAAATAGGCAAGGACTTCAGCGCCCGAAGCGAGTTCAAAATAGCCCGTGTTCGAGCCGGCCTCATCAATGCGGTCTGCGCCGAGTTTTCGAGAGGAAACGCCGTAAAATGCCGAGGGCTGATGAAGCCGCACAAACGGATAGGCGTCGTTCCAGTGGCCGCCGGGGGCGTGATGGCGGTCGACGATGATGATGTTGGCGTCGGTTTCATCGAGCAGCACGTCGACAAACGCCATGCCGACCGCGCCGGAGCCAATGACAAGATAGTCGGTTTCAAGGTTGGCCATGTCGTTGATCCCCCTTTTTGCAGCGGACAGCGTCGCCCTTTGGCTCGCGCTTAGAACCTTGCCGGCGCGGCCCAGTTGCGCCGCGTCGCGGCGCGGCTATAACCGCTGCAATCCATTCAAGCCGGCCAAGCGGAGCTACCATGAACATCCACGAACACCAAGCCAAGGACGTCCTTAAGAGCTTCGGCGCGCCTGTCTCCGAGGGCCGCGTCGTTTTTGACGCCGGCGCGGCGGAGGCGGCGGCGAAGGCGCTGCCCGGGCCGGTCTGGGTCGTGAAAGCGCAGATCCATGCGGGCGGGCGCGGCAAGGGCAAGTTCAAGGAGGAGACCGCGGGCGCCGGCGGCGGCGTGCGTCTTGCGAAGTCGCCGGCCGAGGCGGCCGAATTCGCGCAGCAGATGCTGGGCGCAACGCTCGTCACCAAGCAGACAGGCGACGCCGGCAAACAGGTGAACCGCGTCTATATCGAAAACGGCTCCGACATCGAGACCGAGCTTTATCTCTCCGCCCTCGTCGATCGCGGGACGGGGCGCGTCGCCTTCATCGCCTCGACCGAAGGCGGCATGAACATCGAAGAGGTCGCGGAAGAAACCCCGGAAAAAATCGTGCGCGTAGAGATCGATCCGGCGTCCGGCTGCAAAGGCCATCACGCGCGGCGCATCGCGCAGGCGCTCGGGCTCTCCGGCGCGGCGGCGAAGCAATGCGGCAAGCTGATCCCGACGCTCTATAAGGCGTTTGTCGAGAAAGACATGAGCCTTCTTGAGATTAATCCGCTGATCGTCACAAAGGCGGGCGATCTTCTCGTCCTCGACGCCAAGGTCGGCTTCGACCCCAATGCGCTTTTCCGCCACGAAGATATCCTCGCCCTGCGCGACGAGACCGAAGAAGACCCCGCCGAGCTGGAGGCCTCAAAGCACGATCTTTCCTACGTCAAACTCGACGGCAATATCGGCTGCATGGTCAACGGCGCCGGCCTTGCCATGGCGACCATGGACATCATCAAGCATTACGGCGCGGAGCCGGCGAACTTTCTTGATGTCGGCGGCGGCGCGACCAAAGAGAAGGTGACCGAAGCCTTCAAGATCATTCTCTCCGACCCGGCGGTCGAAGGGATTCTAGTCAACATATTCGGCGGCATCATGCGCTGCGACGTGATCGCCGAAGGCATTGTCGCTGCGGCGAAGGAGGTGTCGCTGGAAGACCCGCTTGTCGTCCGGCTTGAAGGCACCAATGTCGAAAAGGGCAAGGAGATTTTGAAAAACTCCGGCCTTGCGATCATTCCCGCCGACGATCTGGAAGACGCCGCGAAAAAGGTCGTCGAGGCTGTGAAGGGGTGAGCGTTACTCGTCTCATCTTTGGTTTGTCAGCGGGCCCAAATGAGTTGCAGCGGACGATGAAGAAACACTTGTGACCGATCGATCCGACTTTGCTTTTCTGCATCCTCTTCGCGTGCGCTGGAACGAGTGCGACATGCAAGGCATCGTCTTCAACGTAAACTACTTCCTCTATTTCGATATCGGCATCTGGGAATACACGCGCGCGCTCGGATACAAACAAGGCGACGCGCCTGAATTCGTCACCGCGCGGGCCGAATGCGACTTCAAGGGATCGGCCCGTTTCGATGATGAGTTGTTGATTGGCGTACGGACGGCGCAGCTGGGACGCAAATCGACGCGCATCGCCTTCGCTATTTTCCGCGGCGATGAATTGCTCGCCGACGGCGCCAACATTTATGTCGCCGTCAAGCGCGGGACCACCGAAACCATGCCGCTCGAAGACGATTATGTCGCGCGCCTGCTGGACTTCGAAAAGACCGCGCCCGAGCGGAGATAGTCGTGTTCTACGTTGTCGCGCCCGGCGTGATCGGAAGCTAATCGACCGCAGTCGGCAAATACTGGATCTTGACTGAAGCCAAGCGGAAACGACGAGCCGCAGGACGCCAGCCCTTGGCGAGCGACGCCGTGAGCGCCTGATCAACGGCGCGGTTCTCCGCGCCGCATTGACCGGGGCGACGCTGCGGCCTTAAACGACGCGATCCCAGTTCGAAGGACCGCCGCGCGCCATGACCGCCCTCATTGAAAAAACCTTTTCGCCCGCTGACGCGCAGAGCGCCAATTCCTGGCCGTTCCAGGAAGCGAAGCGCCTTGCCAAGCGGCTTGACCGTATCAAGAAAGACGATCCGGTCATATTCGAGACCGGATATGGTCCCTCTGGTCTGCCGCATATCGGGACCTTTCAGGAGGTCGCGCGCACGACCATGGTCCGGCGCGCCTTTGAATTGCTGACGGGCCGTGAAACGAAGCTGATTTCCTTCTCAGACGACATGGACGGCCTGCGCAAAGCGCCGCCGAATGTTCCGAATCCCGATCAGCTTGAAGCCTTCATCGACATTCCCCTGACGAAGGTGCCGGACCCATTTGGCACCCATGAAAGCTTCGCTCATCACAACAATTCGCGCCTTAAGGCGTTTCTCGACCGGTTTGGCTTCGAGTACGAATTTCGTTCGTCAACGGAGGAATACGAGTCAGGCAGTTTTGACGAGATGCTGCTGCGCATGCTCGAGAAATATGATGACGTCATGAACATCATCCTGCCGACCATCGGGGACGATCGGAAAAAGACTTATTCACCGTTTCTGCCGATTTCGCCGACGTCGGGCAAAGTCCTTTACGTGCCGATGCTCGAACGCGATCCCAAAGCAGGCACGGTCGTTTTCGAAGACGAGACTGGCGAGCGCATTGAAACGAGCGTCACCGGCGGCGCCGTCAAGTTACAATGGAAAGCGGACTGGGCCGGGCGCTGGTTCGCCCTTGGTGTTGACTATGAAATGGCGGGCGAGGATCTGACCGAGTCGACGAAACTCTCCTCGCGCATCGTCAAAGCGCTTGGCGGCGAGCCGCCCGAAGGATTTAACTACCAGCTTTTCCTCGACGAGCATGGAAAGAAGATTTCCAAGACCAAGGGCAACGGCATTTCGATCGACGAATGGCTGACCTACGCGTCGCCGGAGAGTCTTGCGCTTTATGTGTTCCAGTCGCCAAAAAAAGCCAAGAAGCTCTATTTCGACGTGATCCCCAAGGCGGTCGACGAGTACTGGACCTTTGTCGAAAAGTACCGCGAGCAGGAAGGGGCGAAGGCGCTCGACAACCCGGCGTGGCACATTCATCAGGGCAAGCCGCCGGCGGCGACGCCGCCTGTCAATTTCGCGCTGATCTTGAATCTTGTCAGCGCGGCGGGCTCGGCCGATGCCGACGTCTTGCGCGGCTTCATCCGCAAATATCGCCCGAACGCCAGCGCAGAAGACCTCGCCGCCGCCGATGGCATGATCGCCTTCGCGGAGAAATATTTCGACGCCTTCATCAAGCCAACGAAAACCTACCGCGCGCCAACGGAACAAGAGCGCGCTGGGCTTGAGATGCTGTCGGCGCGGCTGAAGGCGCTTGGCGATGACGCTTCGGAAGACGACTACCAGACGGCTGTTTTCGACGCCGGCAAAGCGCAAGACTACGAAAACATCCGCGACTGGTTCAAAGGCCTTTATGAGGTTGTCTTCGGCCAATCCGAGGGCCCGCGCATGGGCGTCTTCACTCGGATTTTCGGCGCCGGCGATATGGCGCGGCTGATCGACGAGGCGTTGGCGCGCGGCTAGACTTAACGCGACATGTGCTTTTCGGCTGAAACGAGTTTCGGGGCGGCGCTCATTCTGGGCGCGCTAGGCGCGGCGACCCTTGCGCAAAGGCCTGAACCGCGACGCATCGCTTTTGCGTCGATCCCGCTCATCTTCGCCGCCCACCAGGCGATCGAGGGCGCGATCTGGCTGTCCATGCCAGAAGGCGGGCCGCCTCAATCTCTCATACTCGCCTATCTTGCGATCGCGCTGGTTTTCTGGCCTGTCTTCACGCCCTTTGCGGTTTTGCTGATAGAGCGCGATCCGCGCCGGCGCATCGGTCTTGGCGTATTCCTCGCGGCCGGGATCGCCCTTGCTGTAATCCTCGCCAGCGTTCTCGGCGCAAATGCTTATTCCGTAACCCTCGTTGACGGAAATCTGCGCTATTCAACTGACCATGTCTTCGAAGAACGCTTGATCGGCCTTTATGTCGTGGTCACCGCCGCCCCGCTTCTATTGTCGCGGCATCGATATGTGATGGCCTTCGGTGCGGCCGTGCTCGCTGGTTCCTTCGCAACGGCGCTCGCCTTTTATCATGCGGCGGCGTCTGTCTGGTGCTTTTTTGCGGCGCTGGGCAGCGCTTTCGTCTTCTTGCATGTGCGCCGACAGAAGCGATTGCGCGAGGCTCACTCGATGCCGATGGATTTGCCGTAATCGGCGTAGCGCCTTGTCTTGCGCGCCTCGAACTCCGCGTCCGACGGCGGATTAGCGGCGTAATCAAACGTAACGCCCGCCCCTTCGACGATCCGGTTCATGAGATGGAACAGCGCCGCGACCTGGATGGCGTCGAAAAGCGCCTCTTCAGACCATCCGGCGGCGTAGACCGCGGCCGCGTCTTCATCCGTGAGCCGCGGCGGCAAGTCCTTGAGTTTGGCGACATATCTCAACACCGGCTTTAGCCTTTCGTCGATCTGAGCGCCGTCAAGGTTGTTGATCGCCGCGTCGATCGCCGCCTCGTCGATCCCGAAGGCGCGGGCATAGATCTTGTGGGCGCCGAAGCAAAAGGCGCAGGCGTTAAGACCGGAGATGTAAGCGGCGATGAATTCTCGTTCGGCGACGCTGAGCGCGCTTTCCCCGCGCAACAACACGTCGTGATAATCGAGCAGCGGCTTGACCGTCTTCGGATAGGCTTTGAAGAGATCGGCGAGATGGGGCGTTTCGGGTAGGCTGGGAAAAAACGACATAAAAACCCGACTTCTTTTTTTAAGATTTCGCCCGCGACAAATCTTCTTGATGAAACGTAAAGACAGTTAGCAGTCGGCGCCCAGGAGCGCCAGACGGGCGTAAACTCCCGCGGCGCGAATTGAAAGCTGCGCCGCTTTAGCAGAAAGCGTCATTGCTTTATGGCGCGACAAAATTTCCACTGTCGCTTTGCGGTAAGATTTTCCAACGCTCGCCAAACGCTTACTTTGAAAGTGGCGAAAATTGGGCCGGGTCCGGATGATTTTACCGCTTCGTTTCCCTGCGAAACTGATATAGAATCACGCTAATCGCCGTAAGAGCGAAACATATTATTAGGGGCCTTGCATTAACCTTGGTGTCCGAAGCGCTGCGTTCCGGCGCCGGATCAAGGCGCTGCAGGGGTATAGCTACCGGGAGACGCGCAAGACGAAAGGGCTTTGTCAAAAGCGAGCTTTAAAATGGTCGGCAACAATCACGAAGCGGGGAGACGGGCGCTAAATGCGATATGCGGCGTCGACGTGACTTGCGAGGACCTGTCTGGCGCTTACATCCATAAAGGGACGGTCATCGCCGCGCAGCAAGCAAATGCCTATCGCGGGCTGATGACAAAGAATGTCGAACGGGCGTCGGGGCGGGAAACGCATCGACGTCTTTTTTATCCGTGAGGGCGCTCGCGGCGCGTAACTGGCGGCGGAAAAAGGTGAGAGTTGGTCATGACTACGAGTGAAAATCTGGATGTCTTCGATGCGTTTACGGAAAGCTACACGCGTGTAAAGCAGGAAGCGATGTCGTTGCGCGATTATCTGCTCGCTGCGCGCGATGATTCGATGCTCTATGCGACGCCGGCGGAGCGCATGGTCAAGGCCATCGGCGAGCCGGAAATGATTGACACCTCGAAAGACCCGCGTCTTTCGCGGATTTTCTTCAATCGCACCATCCGCCAGTATGCAGCGTTTGACGGCTTCTACGGCATGGAGGACACGATCGAACGGATCGTCTCCTTCTTCCGCCACGCCGCGCAAGGGTTGGAAGAAAAACGCCAGATTCTCTACCTTCTCGGCCCCGTCGGCGGCGGCAAGTCATCTCTCGCAGAGCGCCTCAAAGAGCTGATGGAGAAATATCCCATCTATGTCCTCAAAGCCGGCGAAGAGATCTCCCCTGTCTTTGAAAGCCCGCTCGGCCTCTTCCAGGCGCCGCAGCTGAAGGCGCTTTTGCAGGAAAAGTACAATATCGACGAACGCCGGCTGACCGCGGCCATGAGCCCGTGGGCGGTCAAGCGCCTCGACGAATTTGGCGGCGATATTTCGAAGTTCGAAGTGGTGCGCCTTTACCCGTCGAAACTGCGTCAGATCGCCGTTTCGAAAACCGAGCCGGGCGATGAAAACAACCAAGACATCTCCGCGCTGGTCGGCAAGGTTGATATCCGCAAGCTCGAACATTTCAGCCAGGACGACACCGACGCCTATTCCTATTCCGGCGGCCTTTGCCGCGCCAATCAGGGCCTTCTCGAATTCGTCGAGATGTTCAAGGCGCCGATCAAAGTCTTGCATCCGCTGCTGACGGCGACGCAGGAAGGAAACTATGTCGGCACCGAAGCGCTTGGGCCGATCCCGTTCCAGGGCATCATTCTCGCCCACTCCAATGAGAGCGAATGGCTCGCCTTCCGCAACAACAAGAACAACGAGGCGTTCCTTGACCGCATCAACGTGATCAAGGTGCCTTATTCCTTGCGCGTCACCGAAGAGCGCCAGATCTATGAAAAGCTGCTCGCAAGCTCAGAGCTTTCCGAAGCGCCGTGCGCGCCGGAAACGCTCGGGCTTCTTGCGCGCTTCTCGGTGCTGACGCGCCTCAAAGAACACGAGAACTCGAATCTTTTCTCAAAGATGCGCGTTTATGACGGCGACAAGCTGAAGGACACCGATCCGAAAGCGAAAAGCCATCAGGAATATCGCGACGCGGCTGGAATCGATGAAGGCATGGACGGGATCTCGACCCGCTTCGCCTACAAGGTTCTCTCCGAAACCTTCAACTTCGACACCAATGAAGTCGCCGCTGACCCGGTGCACCTCATGTATGTGCTCGAGAATTCGATCAAGCGCGAGCAATTCCCCGACGAGGTTGAGAAGAAATATCTCGACTTCATCAAGTCGGAGCTTTCCGCGCGCTATGCCGACTTCATCGGCAAGGAGATCCAGAAGGCGTATCTCGAAAGCTATGGCGAGTACGGACAAAACCTCTTCGACCGTTACATCGCCTATGCGGACGCGTGGATCGAGGATCAGGACTTCAAAGATCCGGATACCGGCCAGCTCCTCGATCGCGCGACGCTGGACGCCGAGCTCTCCAAGATTGAAAAGCCGGCGGGCATCGCCAACCCGAAAGACTTCCGCAACGAGGTCGTGAAATTCGCGCTGCGCGCACGGGCGAACAATGAGGGCAAGAACCCGAAATGGACGTCCTACGAAAAGCTGCGCAATGTCATTGAAAAGCGCATGTTCTCACAAGTCGAGGACCTACTGCCGGTAATCTCTTTCGACTCCAAGAAGGATTCAGAGACGGCGGAGAAACACGAAAGCTTCGTCACCCGCATGACCGAGCGCGGCTACACCGCCCGCCAGGTCCGGCGCCTCGTTGAATGGTACATGCGCGTTAACAAGGCAGGTTAAGCAAGGGCTTAGGAATAAGGGATTAGGGATTAGAGACGCGCATTGACCCCCTAATCCCCAAACCCTAACCACTAAACCCTATGAACCTTTCGCACTTCATCGATCGGCGTAAGAACCCCAAAGGCAAGTCGCTCGGCAACCGCCAGCGGTTCCTGAAACGCGCCCGCGCCCAGATCAAGGAAGCGGTGAACAAGTCCCTTCGCGAGCGCTCGCTGAAAGACATCGACAAGGGCGAGAAGATCGCGATCCCGTCAAAGTCCACGGCCGAGCCGCGTTTTCGCCTCTCTCCCGACGCCGGCAAGCGCGAGGTCGTGCATCCCGGCAACAAGGAATTCGGTCAGGGCGACAAAATCAAAAAGCCGCCCAAGGGCGCCGGCAAGGGGCAGGGCAAGAAAGCCTCCACGAGCGGC
The DNA here is from genome assembly GCA_039819305.1 of Pseudomonadota bacterium. Taxonomy (GTDB): domain Bacteria; phylum Pseudomonadota; class Alphaproteobacteria; order Caulobacterales; family Parvularculaceae; genus Hyphococcus. The sequence goes on along the minus strand of JBCBSE010000024.1, from coordinate 16,542 downwards.
GATTCAGAGGACTCCTTCCAGTTCACGCTGACCCAGGACGAGTTTCTCGACATCTTCTTTGAGGATCTGGAGCTGCCCAACCTCGTCAAGCGCTCACTTAAGGAGATCAAGTCTTACGCCTGGAAGCGCGCCGGCATCACCGTCGCCGGCTCGCCGACAAACATGAATCTGATCCGCACCATGCGCAACGCCCATGGCCGGCGTCTCGCCTTGCGTCGTCCGTCGACTAAGGAAATGAACGCGCTGAAAGAGCGCCTCTTCGAGCTTGAGCGCATTCATGCGCCGAGCGAAGAGCAGATCGCCGAGAAAAAAGAGATCCTCGCAAAGCTCGACGCCATGGAGGCGCGACGGCGTTGGGCGCCGTTCATCGACCCGCTCGATGTGCGCTACAACGCCTATGAGCCGACGCCGGTGGCGACGACCGCTGCCGTCATGTTCTGCCTGATGGATGTGTCAGGCTCCATGGGCGAGCGCGAAAAGGATCTCGCCAAGCGCTTTTACATGTTGCTCTATCTGTTCCTCAAGCGCCGCTATGAGCGCGTCGAGGTTGTTTTCATCCGCCATACGCACCATGCGGAGGAAGTCGACGAAGAGACCTTCTTCTATTCGCGCCAGTCCGGCGGCACGGTTGTTTCGACCGCGCTTGAGAAAATGCTGGAAGTGCAGCGCGACCGCTTCCCGGCGAATGAATGGAACATCTATGTGGCGCAGGCCTCCGACGGCTTTACCCAGTCGGGCGACGCCAAGGCCTGCGTTGAACTTCTTGAGACGGCGGTGATGCCGATCTCTCAATACTACGCCTATATCGAGATCCTCGACGAACGCGAGCTTGAAGTCTTTTCATCGGAAGATTCGGGCGCCGAGCTCTGGCGCGCTTATCGCACCTTCGCGCCATCCTGGCCGAATTTCGCGCAGACAAGGATCGCTCGCCCGCAGGACATCTTCCCCGTCTTCCGCGAGCTCTTCGCCAAGAACAAGCGCGAGGCGGCGTGATCGGGAATGTCATTTATGGGGTTTGGCTAGCGATTGCTGTCGTGGTTTATGTATTTATTGCACGGGCTGCGTTCATACTCGACCGAAATATTCGCTACTCCTCTTTTGGGCCTACACTCAAATTCTGCCTTCCGATCTTGTTGACGTTGGCAGTCTTACTCGCAGTTTTTCAAATTGTTCCAATATTCTCCGTAGTTGGAATTGCGATATTCCTGCAAGCGCTAATGGCCATCGGTATCGAAAACGAAATTGATCCTTTAGAAGTTTGGCTGCTTGCCTTTGGAGCGCTCCCGGTCGTTGGTCTTACAATTATTTTTGTTGTGCTGTGCAAGTTAATCTGGAGCCGCAAAAAACATGTCTGACACCCTCGAAAAGCGCGACCTCATTTTCGACACCGCCGACTGGGATTTTGAAACCCTGCAGCATGCGCTCGACGCGATTGAAGACATCGCGCTCAATGATCTGGGCCTGAATGTCTATCCGAATCAGATCGAGATCATTTCATCCGAGCAGATGCTGGACGCTTATTCCAGCCACGGCATGCCGCTGATGTATAAGCACTGGTCCTACGGCAAGCATTTCGCCCGCGACCAGATGATGTATCAGAAGGGCTATACCGGCCTCGCTTATGAGATCGTCATCAATTCGAACCCGTGCATTGCATATCTGATGGAAGAGAACACCATGACGATGCAGGCGCTTGTCATGGCGCACGCGTCCTTCGGGCATAATCACTTCTTCAAGAACAACTATCTTTTCCGTCAGTGGACAGACGCAGACGGCATTCTTTCCTATCTCGACTTCGCAAAAAAATACGTCATGAAATGCGAAGACGAGTATGGGTTTGAAGAGGTCGAGGCGATCCTTGACGCCGCCCACGCGCTGATGGATCAGGGCGTTTTCCGCTACAACCGACCGCCGCGCCTTTCCGAGGCCGACAAGCTGGCGAAACTCGCCGCGCGCGCCGCCCATGAAGAGCTCACCTTCAACGACATCTGGCGCACCCTTCCGAATACGGAGGAAGGCGAGGAAGACCTGGAGGAGCGCCAGCTTGAGGTTCGCAACATCAAGCTGCCGGAAGAAAATCTCCTTTACTTTATCGAGAAAGCTTCGCCGATCCTGCGCCCCTGGCAGCGCGAACTCGTGCGCATCGTGCGCAACATTGCGCAGTATTTTTATCCGCAAAAACAGACCAAGGTGATGAATGAAGGCTGCGCCACCTTCGTCCACCATTACATCATGAACGCGCTCTACGATCGCGGCCAGATCGGCGAGGGCGCGATGATGGAGTTCATGCACTCCCATTCGTCGGTCGTCTTCCAGCCCGATTTCGATGATCCGCGCTATTCCGGCGTTAATCCCTATGCGCTGGGCTTTGCAATGATGGAGGACCTGAAACGGATCTGCGTCGAACCCACCGCGGAAGACAAGGAGTGGTTCCCGGAGATCGCCGGTCACGGCGATTGGCGCGCTGTCCTGAAAGACGCCTGGGCCAACTTCCGCGATGAGAGTTTCATCCTACAATATCTCTCGCCTAAACTGATGCGTGATTTCCGCATGTTCGCCATCGCTGACGACGCCAAGGAATCGCATGTCGAAATCTCGGCGATCCATGACGAGATGGGCTTCCGCGCGGTGCGAGAGCGTCTCGCGGCGATGTATGATCTCGGCGCCCATGATCCGAATATTCAGGTGACCGCCGCCGATCTCTCTGGCGATCGCATCCTGCATCTGCGCCACGAGGCCCATAATGGACGGCGCCTCAGCGACGAGACCAAGGGCGCGGTCCTCACCCATATTGAGACCCTCTGGGGCCATGAGGTGAAGCTCGTCGAAGACGACGCCGGCGAAGGCGACGATTAGGCGCTCAGCCTACTGCAATCTCAGCATCGAGCCAGTCGAGAACTTCCGCCCTCGCCGCGGCGGTGTTTTCCGTAAACGGACCATTATGGCCGATTTTCGCAACGCCATAGTCGGCTGGCGCGCGTTCGACGATTTCGCGCGCCGCGTTCGGATATAGATCGAGCATGGGGCGAGCCGTTTTCACCGTCGCAATCGGATCGTCTGCGTAGATCCAGGACCGGATCGGCGCCGTCACGGCATCATAGTGCGCGCTCGCCATCGGCCCGTCTGACGCGCCGATTTCGTCGCGAAAATAAGTCGGGTTCAAACACCAGCGCCGCCATGTTTTGAAGACATTGGGTGGCAGGTCTTCGCCCATCCAGCCCGCGCCGCGCTTCACATAGCCATGGCGCCACAGCGAATAGCGCCCGTAAACACTCCAGAAAAAAAGCTCCAACAAGGGGTTCGGGAATTTGTGATCGCCCCAATAGCCGGACCCGACGCACATGAAAGCGTGGGCGGCGATCTTTTCATGATTGTCCCAGAGGCCAATGAAATGACCGCCGACGCTGTGCGCGGCGTGAACGATCGGCGCGCCGTCGAGCCTTGATGCGAGCGCGTCCAGAGCGGCCGGCATGTCGTGCGAACCCCAAGCGGTGTAGTCGTCAGTCATCGCCGCGATGTCATCCGGCGCCGAGGTGCCGATGCCGCGACAGTCAAAAGCAAGGCAAAGATAGCCGCGCGCGGCGGCGTCGCGCGCGAGGCGCTTGTAGAATGATTTCTTAAAACCGGTGCCGCTGGTGATCAGCATGCCGGCTCGCGGCGCGGTCGTCGGCGCGTAGAGATCGCCGCGCAGGGCGTATCCGTCCCGCGCGGCGAAGGATATTTCTTCTGCTTGCGTCAAAGCACGTCCGCGTTTCACTCGCGCGCACGCTTTCAAAACGCAAGCGACAGGTCAAACGCTTTGCGCAGTTGAGTAAGGGCTCGGCGTCATTCGTCGTCGCCCGGGCGGTCGCGCCCGAAATTAGGGGCCGGCGTTTCCTGTCCGGCCTTGACGATCGCCTCGCGCAGCGACTTGCCCCTTGCAAAGGCGTTGAACAGCGCCTCTCCGTCGCCCCACCGGATCGCGCGCTGCATCACGGCGAGTTCTTCGGAGAATCGCCCGAGGACTTCGAGAATCGCTTCGCGATTATTCAAGAACACATCGCGCCACATCACCGGATCAGATGCGGCGATGCGGGTGAAGTCCCGAAATCCGCCTGCGGAATATTTGATTACTTCGGCCTGCGCGACCGATTCCACATCGTCCGCCGCGCCAACCAGCGTGAACGCAATGAGGTGCGGCAGATGGCTCGTCACGGCGAGAGCGAGATCATGGTGTTCGGCGTCCATGATTTCGATATGGGCGCCGACAGCCTCCCACAGCGCGCCGGCTTTTTCGACGGCGGCCTTATAGGCGGCGTCTTTACGGTCGAGCGGCGTCAGGATGCACCAGCGGTCTTCAAAGAGCTCAGAGAAGCCGGCGTCAGGGCCGGACTGTTCGGTGCCCGCCACCGGATGGCAGGGTACGAACAGGATATCCTCGCGCAAGCTCGCCGCAGCTTTGGCGATGGCGCTCTTTACAGAGCCGACATCGATGATGAGGGCGCTCTTGGGCGCGGCGTCGTTCAACTGCCGGCAGATATCGTCGATGGCGCCGACCGGCGTTGCGAGAACGATGAGATCGGCCCCCGAAACGGCGTCGGCGAAACTGGGGGCCGCTTCATCGACCGCGCCGATTTCCGCCGCTCGCGCTGAAACGCTCGCCTTCTTGTCGTAAGCGACGAGGCGCCCGACCGCGCCGGCCTTGCGCAGGGCGCGTGCGAGCGAGGCGCCGATGAGGCCCGGCCCGATGATGGCGGCGCGTGAAAAGGAAAGATCGTTCATCGCTCCCGCCATTCCTGCATCAAAGTCAAAAACTTCGCATTCGCCGCTTCGGCGCCGATGGAGACGCGCAAATAATCGGGCAGCCGGTATTCGCCCATCTCCCGGATAAGCACGCCGTTCTCGGCGAGGAAAGCGCAAAGCGCTTTCGCCTCTTTCTCACCGCCCGGCGCGCGAAAGAGGATGAAGTTGCCATGCGCCGGCGCGCAGTCCAGCCCGAGACCGCCAAGCCGCTGCAGCATGATCTCGCGCTCTTTGCGATTGAAGGCGCGGTTGCGCTGTATGAAGTCCTGATCTTCGAGCGCGGCGAGACCGGCGGCCTGCGCGCCCGCTGTCACGTTGAAGGGCCCGCGAATGCGGTTCAGGACATCGGCGATTGCGGGCGGGCAATAGCCCCAGCCAAGGCGCGCCGCGGCGAGACCGTATATTTTCGAGAAGGTCCGCGTCATGACGACATTGCCGTTTTCTTCAACGAGTGCGGCGCCGTCGACATAATCGGCCGCCTCCATATATTCCGCATAGGCTGCATCAATGACGAGGAGAATATCATCGCGCAGATATTCGCGCAGGCGCCGCAATTCCGCTTCCGGCATGTAGGTTCCGGTCGGGTTGTTTGGGTTGGCGAGAAAGACGATGCGCGTGTTTTCATCGACGGCGGCGAGAAGCGCGTCGACGTTTGCGGTCAGGTTCTCTTCTGGCGCGAAGCGCACCACCGCGCCGCAGGCTTTCGCCGCCAGGGCGTAGACAAGAAAGCCGTGTTCTGACTGGACAATATTGTCGCCCGGCCCCGCATAGGCGCGCGCGATAAGCTGCAGAATTTCGTCAGAACCGGCGCCGCAGACAATGCGGTCCGCATCGAGCCCGTGCGCGCCGGCGATCGCTTTGCGCAGCTCTGTCGCTGCGCCGTCGGGATAGAGAAAGAGCGAGGCGCCTGCGGCTTCGAAGGCGGCGACGGCCTTGGGGCTGGCGCCGAGCGCGCTTTCATTGGCGGAAAGCTTAAAGGCGTGCGCGCCGCCGCGCGCCGGCGATTTTCCAGGCTTGTAAGGGGTAATCTCAAGGATCCCCGGGCGGGGGGTCGGCGCGGGCATTGGGTTGGCTTTCGTCGGGGGACTTGCGTCCGTCATTTCAAGCCCTCGGCTATAGCCTTCTCAGCGCGCCCCCTTCAACCGGGCCTTTTGTCCGTCGGCGACCTGGCGGCGGGCGCCGGCGGGCTTGGGCGCCGTCACCGCGGGCTGGCGGGCGCGTTCGCGGGCGCTGCGCACCAACGCGGCGGGCGCCAGCATGTCTTTCGTCGCCTCGACCATGATCACGCCCGAAAGCCCGGGCCACACCCGGGCGCCGGCCCGCTCCCACGCGCGCGCGGCGCGCAAGAGGAACCGGCTTTTGACCGGCGGAAAATAGAGCGCCGCGTTCCAGCGCAGGCTGCCGAACATCGCCCCTGCAAGCAGCCGGCTGAGCTGGCGCTTAAGATAAGGCCGGCCGGCCGCGAAGGGTGTTGATTCGATGATCGACCAGGCGCCGCGCCGGTGCGAGGCGACGATGATCAGCCGACCGTCGTCAGCGAGGACGCGCCAGGCCTCGCGCATCAGCCGCCGCGGATCCGGTGATTCTTCCAGCCCATGCACGATCAAAAGCCGGTCCAGCGCGGCGTCGGGCAATGGCCACGACCGCTCGCCGACCAGCGCTGCGGCGTTGCCGCCATTGGCGGGCCAACGCACGACGCCCTGCGCGCCCGGCGCGAAAGAGAGCCGGCGCTCGGCGTTCGGGAAAAGCTCCAGATAAGGATTGGCGTAGCCGAAGCCGGCGATCCGCATGCCGCCCGCATCGCCCCAGGCTTCTTCGAGGCGCGCGCCGATGAACTGCGCCGCCGCCCCGCCGAGCGGCGACCGGTAAAACTCGTGCTGGTCGAGAATGTCCGTTCGCATCAATACCGCCGTCGCCGGGCCCTTTTGCGGGACCTTCGCACCTTGGTTATGATCAACGCCGGCGGCGCCGGTCAATTGGCCGCGCGCCCAAAAGTGGAGTGTTGAATGGCGTTGGCGATAAGGCAATTTCCCTGCCTGCAGGACAATTACGGTTTCCTGATCCGCGATGAGGCGACAGGGGCGACCGCGACCATCGACACGCCGGACGCGAACGCCATCAACGCCGCGCTCGACGAAGCCGGCTGGCGACTCACGCATATTTTGAACACGCACCACCATTGGGACCACGCCGGCGGCAATCTTGCGCTGAAAGAGAAGTGGGCTTGCGAGGTCATTGGCCCGCGCGGCGAGGCGGAAAAAATCCCGGGCATCGACCGGCTCGTGGGCGAGGCCGACACCGTGATGTTGGGCGAATCGGCGTCAACTGTTTATGAAACGCCGGGCCACACGCTGGGCCACATCATCTATCACTTCGCCGATGACGGCGTCGCCTTTGTCGGCGATACGATCTTCGCCATGGGCTGCGGGCGCCTGTTTGAAGGAACGCCGGCGCAGATGTGGGCCTCGCTTTCAAAATTTGCAAACCTGCCGGGGGATACGCGCCTCTATTGCGCCCATGAATATACGCAGGCCAACGCGCGCTTCGCCCTAACTGTCGATCCGCATAATGATAAGTTGCGCGCGCGGGCGACGCGGATCGACGAGATGCGCCGCGAAGGCCAGCCGACCGTGCCGACAGAACTCGCGGCCGAGCGCGCGACCAACCCGTTTTTACGCGCTGACGATCCCGGCGTCGCCGCCGCCATCGGCATGACGGGGGCCGACGCGGTCGAGGTCTTCGCCGAAGTGCGCCGGCGGAAGGATTCTTTCTAGGTCAGATTTGGAGCGGGTGAAGGGAATCGAACCCTCGTCTTAAGCTTGGGAAGCTCCTGCTCTACCATTGAGCTACACCCGCCTTTTGCGGCCGCGTCGGCCGGTCCGGCCCGAAATCCACCGGAGCCGCTCATTTCAATCCTCGCCTGCGAAAAATCAAGGCTCGCCTGCGCGCCGTGGCGCAGGCGGTGCGGCGCGATCGCGCCATGACGTGGCGTCTCGACGTGGCGTCCCGGCGGGCGGGCGCGCCGTTCAAGTTTCGTCCCCGAAAAGAGCCGCGCGGCGCCTCTCGACACCCATTGCAAATCTCACCAAAAGTTAAATGACGCGCCGGCGGATCGCCTTATTTTCGCCAGCGCAAACGGGTTAAAGGCGGCTGGAAATGGCTGCAGACCAATTCTGGCGCGCAACGAGTTGATGCGCGCGGCAAGAGTTTCGAAAGGAGGCCGGACATGTTGAAACGGCTAATGATGATTTTGGGCGCAAGCCTGGTCGCGGCGGGGCTCGCCGCGGCGCCCGCGAAAGCGGAAACCAAGCGTGAAAAGGCCGAGGAGCTGGTCGAGAAGGCAGCGGACACGGTCGCCTATTTCGCCGGCGACACCGCGTTTGAGCCGCTATGGTCGCTAGCCGACGACGCCAAGGGCATCGTTGTGATCCCGCGCTCGCTGCGCGGCGGCTTTGTCGTCGGCGCGTCGGGCGGGAACGCTTTGATGATCGCGCGCAAAGATGACGGCTCTTGGTCGGAGCCGGTGTTCATGACCATCGGCTCGCTTTCCTTCGGCTTCCAGATCGGCGTTGAAGGCTCGGAGACGATCCTGGCGGTGATGACACAGCGCGGCGTTGAGCATCTCCTGTCGACGTCGGTGAAGCTCGGCGGTGATCTCACCATTGCGGCCGGACCCATTGGCGGCGGCGCCAAAGCGCAGACCGCGGACATTCTGGCCTTCTCGCGCTCGCGCGGGCTTTATGGCGGGATCAGCCTTGAGGGCGCTGTCCTGAAAGCGCGCCACAGCTGGAACCGCGCCTACTACAACGCCGATGTGCGCCCGCTTGACGTTATTTATCGCGACCAGGTCTCGCGACCGAATTCGGCCGTCTTGCAGAACGCGGTATGGGCGCTCGCAAACCGTCAGGACCGCGCGCCTGCGCCGCTGGTCGCGCCGGTGCAGCCGGTCAATGTCGATCCCGTGACAGGTGAGCCGCTGCCCGTGCAGCCGGAATATGACGACGACGCCGTCTATGGCGCGCCGCTCGGTTCGCCCGAGGGCTCGCCTTAAGTTCTGCGTCGATTTCGCTCACTGAAGTTTGAACGCCCGCCGGTTGCCGCCGGCGGGCTTTTCTTTCATCGCTGTCAGGATGGATGGCGCGACACCAGTAAAAGTGGCCGGACGAAAGTTTCAGGACCCGGACAAAACCGCTGACGGGAGCCAGCGCGCCCGTGCGCCGTTTCGCGGGCTGGAGACGCTCTGGGTCAACACCGGCACCTTGTGCAATATCGAATGCCGCAATTGCTATATTGCGTCCTCGCCGACCAATGACCGTCTTGTATACCTAACGCGCGCCGAACTCTCGCCATTCCTGGATGAAGCCGCGGATATGGGCGCGCGGGAAATTGCGTTCACCGGCGGCGAGCCCTTTATGAACCCCGATATGATCGCCATGGCGGGCGATGCGCTGGGTCATGGCTTTCGCGTTCTGATCCTCACCAACGCCATGCGTCCGATGATGCGGCGTCCGATCCGTGAAGCGCTGCTTGATCTTAAGGCGCGTTACGGAGACCTGCTGGCTTTGCGCGTCAGCCTCGATCACCACCGCGCCGACATCCACGATCGCGAGCGCGGAAGCGGCAGTTTTGAAAAAGCGATGGCGGGTCTCGCCTGGTTGTCCGGGAACGGATTTTCAATCTCAGCGGCGGGGCGCGCGGCGTTCGGCGAAAACGAGACCGACATTCGTAACGGCTTCGCAGAATTGTTCGCTGACCGCCAGATCATGATCGACGCATCCAGCCCCGCCGCGCTTGTGCTGTTTCCGGAAATGGACGAGGCCGCGCCCGTGCCGGAGATCACGGAGGCGTGTTGGTCGATCCTTGGCAAGAGTCCGGACGATGTGATGTGCTCGGATGCGAGGATGTTGGTCAAGCGCAAGGGCGCGGCGGCGCCGGTTGTGCTTGCTTGCACGCTTATTCCCTACAGGGATGAATTCGAAATGGGCGCCAGCCTGAAAGAAGCGGCGCGGCCGGTCTCGCTCAATCATCCCCATTGCGCGAAGTTCTGCGTTCTTGGCGGCGCCAGTTGTTCCGCGTAAATTCGCTCGCATGACTGATCAGGAAAACGAACGCGCGCTTGAGACCCGCGATGCGGACGGCGCGCGGCTTTATTCGCCTTCGGCGGCGCGCAACCGCGACGCGATCTGCGAAGTGTTTTTGGCTCATGCGCCGGCGCGCGGGCGCGTTCTCGAAATCGGCTCCGGCACCGGCGAACACGCAGTGCGCATGGCGGGCGCGGCCCGCGGCCTCTCGTGGACACCTAGCGATATCGACCCCGCGGCGCGGGCCTCTGTCGCCGCCTGGACCGAAGCGTCCGGCCTTGCCAATATTAAGGCGCCGTTTGCAATCGATGCGTCGGCCGAATGGGAAAACGACGTTTCAGGCCCCTTTGATCTCGTTCTTTCCATCAACATGATCCACATCGCGCCCTTCGAAGCGGCGCGCGGGCTGTTTCGCGGCGCGGGGCGCGTGTTGCCGACCGGCGGCAAGCTCATGCTCTATGGCCCTTTCGCGCGGGACGGCGCGCATATCTCAGCATCCAATGAAGCCTTCGATGCATCGCTCAAAGCCCGCGACCCACGCTGGGGCGTGCGCGATCTCGAGCACGAAATCGCTCCCTTAGCGCAGGATAATGCTTTCGCCCGCATCGCTGTTGTTGAAATGCCAGCTAACAACTTCACCGTTGTGTTCGCAAAAGACTGAAAACCGAAGCAAATTCAAATAGGCCAATTTCCACATAGCATTCTGCGAAGATTGTGGAAAACAAACGGTCGACGACTGCAGTAAAGTTGGTATCCTGATCATGTTCCGACACACCTCGTCGACATCAATTCGCAACACAATGCCTTGGAGCGGGTTGAGAGGAACGGAACCGGAAGCTAGCCGGACGCGACGCTCAGACGCGATCCGGCGGACCGAAGCGCCGGTAAAACGGGGCTGAAGCCAGAAGGCGGGCCGGTCGCACCGAGACGGACCTGAGTGGTCCGGTCTTCGAAACGGCGCTCGCAAGAGCGACGGGGAGGAGGCTCCGGAATCGCCGTAAGCAGCGGATCTGAACTGCAAGACGGCGCGCACCGCTGAAGTCGTTGGGCTTGCCCGGCGGAAGAAGCGAGGCGGACCTCGGCAGGACGCGGGAATATCGGGACGGACGGCAGTTCGACCATGGAGCCCGCGCCCGCGAGGCCTAGCGACAGCGGAAGGAAGCCGTAAGGCGTCTGGAAGAACTGGAGCGAGATTGAACCGCAGTCGAATTCTCACTGGATTGGGGTGCGATTCAATATTCCGCGAAAGCGGGCGGAAGGGAGCTGTCCTCGGGCGGCTCCCTTTCTGCATTTTTCAGCTTTGTTGTTCGCAATCCAGCTGCCCTATCCATCCGGCCGCTACAATCAGCCGATCCGGGGTATCAAGCGGTTGCCCGCGTCCGCCCGCACGGTTACACCCCTCCGGCGAAATATTTCGCCAACGCCGGCCGGAGCGCTCATGTCCATTCTTATCGACGCATCGACAAAAGTTATTTGCCAGGGCCTGACCGGCTCAACAGCGACCTTCCATACCGAGCAGGCGATCGCGTATGGCACGACAATGGTCGGCGGCGTCGTGCCCGGCAAAGGCGGTCAGACATGGGAGGCGGGCGAGCCAGCAAAAGGCGCGTCGCTGCCCGTTTTCGACACCGTCGCTGAAGCGCGCGAGAAAACCGGCGCCAACGCATCAGTGATCTATGTGCCGCCGCCCTTCGCGGCCGACGCCATCCTAGAGGCCGTCGCCGCTGAAATTCCGCTTGTCATATGCATCACCGAGGGCATCCCCGTCCTAGATATGGTGACGGTCAAACGCGCCCTTGATGGCTCCAAGACGCGCCTGATCGGACCGAACTGCCCCGGCGTCATCACGCCGGACGCATGTAAGATCGGCATTATGCCCGGCCATATCCACCGCAAGGGCCATGTCGGGATCATCTCGCGCTCAGGCACGCTCACCTATGAGGCGGTGCATCAGACGACGATGGCCGGTCTCGGCCAGTCGACTTGCGTCGGCATCGGCGGCGACCCGGTGAAGGGGACCGATTTCATCGACGTCCTTGAGATGTTTCTCGCCGACGAGGAAACCCAGTCGATCATCATGATCGGCGAAATCGGCGGATCGGCGGAAGCCGATGCGGCCCGGTTCCTGGCCGATCATAAAGTGAAAAAGCCGACAGTCGGCTTTATCGCCGGCGTCACCGCTCCTCCAGGCCGGCGCATGGGCCACGCAGGCGCACTGGTCTCCGGCGCCGATGACACTGCGGCGGCCAAGATCGAGGCCCTAAAGTCCGCAGGCGTCGCGGTTTCGCCGACGCCGGCCGCTATGGGGCGCGCGCTTCTCGAAATTCTTGGAAAATAAACCTCGCCGCGCCTAAAGTGGCTCCAATTGGTTATTGAAACACGCGGCGGTTGGCGTATCTAACGGCGTCTGACTCTGCGAGCAAGAAACGGGATCCCGTCATGCCCCACGATGGCGAGGCGCCGCAACGTCCCACAAGCGCCTCCGAAACCGCGTCCTTAGAAGAAACCGCCCTCTCCGGCGGTAATGCGCAATATCTGGAGCGTCTTTACGCCGCCTGGCGCGCCGACCCGGCCGCCGTCAGCGCCGATTGGCGGGACTTCTTCGAGCGCCAGGGCGGACCAGCGAATGGCGCAGCGCCGGCGGATGGTCCGAGCTGGGCGCGCAAAGACTGGCCGCCTTCGCCGAATGGCGAGATGACCGCGGCCTTCGACGGCGATTGGGGCGACGTTGAACAATCAGTGGCGAAAAAAATCGCCGACCGCTTGCCCGGCGCCAGCATTGACGACGTTCGCCAGGCGACGAAAGACTCGCTGCGGGCGCTGATGTTGATCCGCGCCTATCGCATCCGGGGCCACCTCATCGCGGATCTCGATCCCCTGGGTCTGCAGGCGCGAAGCGTCCATCCCGAACTCGACCCGACTTCGCTCGGTTTTACGGAAGCCGATATGGACCGGCCGATCTTTATCGACATGGTTCTCGGTCTCGAAACCGCGACCTTGCGCGAGATCCTCGAAATCCTGAAGCGGACCTATTGCGGCACCTTCGCGGTCGAGTTCATGCACATCACCGATCCTGAGCAGAAGGCCTGGATCCAGCAGCGCATTGAAGGGCCTGATAAGGATATTTCGTTTACGGATCTTGGCAAGCGCGCGATCCTCAGTAAGCTGATCGAAGCAGAAGGCTTTGAGAACTTCCTCAATGTGAAATACACAGGCACCAAGCGCTTCGGCCTTGATGGCGCCGAAGCGACAGTGCCGGCGTTGGAGCAGATCATCAAGCGCGGCGGCGCCCTTGGCGTGAAAGAGATCGTCGTCGGCATGCCACACCGCGGGCGGCTCAATGTTCTCGCGGCGGTGATGGGCAAACCCTATCACCACATCTTTCACGAATTTCACGGCGGCTCCGTGACGCCGGACGACGTCGGCGGATCAGGCGACGTTAAATATCATCTCGGCGCCTCGTCAGACCGCGAATTCGACAACAACAAGGTGCACTTGTCGTTGACCGCCAATCCGTCGCATCTTGAGGCGGTCAACCCGATCGTCCTCGGCAAGGCGCGCTCGAAGCAGGACCGCATTGATCCGCCAGATCTTGACGCGCCGCGCACCCACGTTCTGCCCTTATTGCTGCATGGCGACGCGGCCTTCGCGGGCCAGGGCATCGTGGCGGAATGCTTCGGCCTGTCGGGCCTGCGCGGCTACAACACCGGCGGCACTATCCACTTTATCGTCAACAACCAGATCGGGTTTACGACGAGCCCGCAATTTGCGCGTTCCTCGCCTTACCCGTCCGACGTTGCGAAAATGGTGTCGGCCCCGATTTTCCACTGCAATGGCGACGACCCGGAATCGGTTGTTTACGCCGCAAAGATCGCGACGGAGTTTCGCCAGCGCTTCGGCGCCGACGCCGTGATCGACATGTTCTGCTATCGCCGCTTTGGCCACAATGAGGGCGATGAGCCGAGTTTCACCCAACCGCGCATGTACAAGAAAATTCGGTCTCTGCCGACGGTGCGCGAGCTCTATGGCGAGCGACTGGAGGCGCAAGGACTCATCAAGTCGGGCGAGATGGAGAGCGAGCGCGGCGCGTTTCGGAAATTCCTCGATGAGGAGTTTGAAGCAGGCGACAGCTTCAAGCCGAACAAAGCCGATTGGCTCGATGGTCAATGGTCCGGCTTTGTCCAGCCAGTCGACGATGATCGGCGCGGGGAAACGGCGGTGCCGGTGGAGGAGCTGAAAAGCACCGGTGAAACGCTGACGTCTTATCCTGCCGCCTTCAACATCCATCGCACGCTAAAGCGCATTCTCGATCAGAAGAAAAAAATGATCGACACGGGCGAGGGGATCGACTGGGCGACGGCCGAAGCGCTCGCCTTTGGCTCGCTTTTGAAAGACGGGTTCGGCGTCCGTCTCTCAGGCCAGGACTCCCGACGCGGCACCTTTTCGCAGCGTCACGCCGTCTTTATCGATCAGGAAACGGAGAAAACCTATACGCCGCTTCGCCACCTCAAAGGCGCCGAGGCGACGTTCGAGGTTCACGATTCCAATCTTTCCGAATTTGCAGTGATGGGCTTTGAATACGGCTATTCGCTCGCCAATCCGAAATTCCTGGTCCTATGGGAAGCGCAGTTCGGCGACTTCGTGAACGGCGCCCAGGTGATCATCGATCAGTTCATCTCCTCGGGAGAGCGCAAATGGCTGCGCATGTGCGGCCTCGTCCTGCTCTTGCCCCATGGCTATGAAGGCCAAGGCCCTGAGCACTCTTCGGCGCGGCTTGAACGCTTCCTGCAGCTATGCGCGCAAGACAACATGCAGGTCGCGAACTGCACGACGCCGGCGAACTATTTTCACATTCTGCGCCGGCAGATGCGCCGGAATTTCCGCAAACCTCTCGTACTGATGACGCCGAAATCGCTTCTGCGTCACAAACGTTGCGTTTCGTCGCTGGACGAGATGGGCCCCGGCTCGTCATTCCATCGCGTGCTTTGGGATGACGCGGAGTACAAACCAGGCTCCACGGTCAAGCTGGTGGCGGACTCCAAAATCAAGCGCGTCGTGATCTGTGCCGGCAAGGTCTATTACGATCTCTTAGAGGAGCGCGAGAAACGCGGGCTCGACAATATTTACCTGATGCGGATCGAACAGTTTTATCCGTTCCCGGCGCATTCCATGATCAAGGAGTTGCAGCGCTTTAAGAATGCGGAGATGGTCTGGTGCCAGGAAGAGCCGAAGAACATGGGCGCCTGGTTCTTCATGGACCCCAATCTCGAATGGACGCTCGATCAGATTGGCGCCAAGCATAAGCGCGCACGATACGCCGGGCGTCCGGCGTCCGCCTCGCCGGCGACCGGCCTGATGAGCCGCCACAAACAGGAACTTGACGAATTGCTGGAAGACGCGCTCGGCTGATACCGCCGAGATGAGGCCTGCAATTTCGCTTTTGAGAATTAGGAAAGAAAATCGATGTCCACCGAAATTCGCGTGCCGGCGCTCGGCGAATCCGTCACCGAAGCAACCATCGCCAAGTGGCTGAAGAAAGAAGGCGAGGCGGTCTCCGCCGATGAGCCGGTCGTTGAATTAGAGACCGACAAGGTTTCCATCGAGGCGCCGGCGCCGACAAGCGGGGTGATCGCCTCGATCGCTGCGCAGGAAGGCGATACGGTCGAAGTCAACGCGCTTTTAGGAGTCATCGACGAGAGCGGCGAGGCGAAGAAGCCAAACGCTGCAAACGGCGCGGCCCCCGCGGCCAGCGACGCCGAAACCGCCTCGGCGTCGTCCGCAGCCGGCGGCGAGGACATCGAAGTCCGCGTGCCGGCGTCCGGCGAAAGCGTCACCGAAGCCGATATTGGCGAGTGGCTGAAAAAAGAAGGCGATCAGGTCGCCGCCGACGAGCCAATCGTGACCCTGGAAACGGACAAGGCCGCGCTCGATGTTTCCGCGCCCGCCGCGGGCGTCATCAAATCGGTGCACGCAAAAGAGGGCGACACGGTTGAGGTCGGCGCACTGCTCGCGGTTATCGCCGCCGGCGCGCAAGGCGCTGCATCTGCGCCGGAGAACCGTCCGACGCCGCGCGAACAGGCCGCTGCAGGCGATGCGCCGTCGGCCGCGGTCGACAAGCCCTTATCGCCGGCCCCGCGCCGCATCGTCGCCGAGCGCGGGCTCGATCCGTCTGCGATTGAAGGCACCGGCAAGGACGGACGCGTGACCAAGGGCGATGCGCTTTCTGCGAAAGCCGGCGCCCCGAAACAGGCGCGCGCGCCGTCAGCTCCGCGCGAGACCGGGCCGCGCGAAGAACGCGTGAAAATGTCCCGCCTGCGCCAGACCATCGCGCGTCGTCTCAAGGAGGCGCAGGAAACTGCGGCGATGCTCACCACCTTCAACGACGTCGACATGACGGCGGTGATGGAGCTGCGCAAAGACTACAAGGATCTCTTCGAGAAAAAGCACGGCATCAAGCTCGGCTTCATGTCGTTCTTCGTCAAAGCTTGCTGCCATGCGCTGAAAGAAGTGCCTGACGTCAACGCGGAAATCGACGGAACCGACATTATCTACAAGAATCACTACGACATCGGCGTTGCTGTCGGCTCCGACAAAGGTCTTGTTGTGCCGGTGGTGCGCGACGCCGACCAGAAATCGATGGCCGAGATCGAGCTTGAAATCGCCGAGCTAGGCCGGCGCG
>JBCBSE010000023.1:0-45480 GCA_039819305.1 Pseudomonadota bacterium | reverse complement strand
CAAACTGCCATTTCCCATGCGATTAGAGGGCTGGAGTCTCAGCTCGGCGCCGATCTATTTCGCCGAGATAGCAACTCATCATCTTTGACCCGAACCGGACGAGACCTTGCCGCAGAGTTAGGCCCGGCGTTCGGTAGAATTGACCGTGTTGTCGAAAGGCTCATTGGCGAGCGGGATTTGGTGACGCTCTCAACAACCCCCGCTTTCGCCGCCTGCTGGCTGGCCCCGGAACTCGCGCAAGCCGCGGCGGAAGAAAAATCTCTGCCCGTGCGCCTTCATGCCACGACAGATCTGGAGCCCCTCACATCCCATGGCGCAGCTATTGCTGTAAGGTATGCAGAGATAGCAGATGGCGAACATTTGATACAGGAGACGTTCCACGCGGTCGTTAGCCAATCTGTCCACGACGAAGGAGAGGCATATGGGGATCTTCCTTTAATTGAAACGTCTTGGGTCCAAGGCCGGACATACGCGCCGACCTGGCGCACGTGGTTTGAAGCGTCGGATCGGGATATGCCAAAGACACAGAAGATCATCCGGTTTGCAGACGAGCATCAGGCGCTTCAAGCCGGTCTTGCTGGTGCGGGGATTGTGCTCATCAGTTCTGTACTATCGGCGCCGCTTCTAAAGCGCGGATTGCTCCGGATTGTGCGTGCGGATGTCGAGATTACGGGTCTTTCTTATTGGCTGATGGTTGACCCCGATCGTTCAACGGAGCGGAACGTTGCTATGATTTCTGAATGGGTGCGGAAAAAATTTCAGCTAATGCGTCTTGATGCGGAGCCGTAATTGGATAGCGACCTTCAGCTACCTGGTAGGCTAAAAACGGTATTCGAGATTTAGATCAATGAGTACGCCGCCCATGAGTTATCGCTATGTGCACGAATGAATATTTCAGGCGACTTAAAGCGCTCACTCGGCAAAATCGTAGCAATTTTTGGGCATTCACTTCCTCATCGCTAATGTCGCTTTCGGGCCAGAAGCAGACTTTCACTGATACTTATCACAATGTCTTCTTCTGTTCGGAAAGCGGAACTTTTAGCTCCAGGTTGAAAACCAACCTTGCAGGTTCTGGAATTCTTACATTCAGCGATTACATCAAAATAACAATGATGTAGGAGTTCCCAATTTCAATTCCGCCGGCGCGCCATTTCTGTATGCAAGATGAAGTGAGTCTGTCGCGCGCCGCAAAAGCCGCCCTTTGCTGCATGAGCGCCGCGGTTGGCCCCTTGATCCGAACCTCTTCGTCCATGACGACCACTTTGCTGATAATGGTCTTATAAGAGGCGTGTGCGAGCGCAGTGATGCGTAAGAACTAGGGACGACGCCGCTGCGAGCGCCCTTTCCTTCTTCAACAATGACCTAGCTGACTGTGTATCCCGTGCTTCCCGCGTAGGCTTCACATTGGCGCTTCTGGTCAGGGAATTTGACCGCGTCAGGCCTCATCAAGCCATCAACATACAGCCGCACCTTCCAGCGCGCGACTTGAAATCGGTGAAAAAATATGGGGCTGAACAGTTCGCAAAGAAAACGGCGCGGCCTTCCGGGCCGCGCCGTCACAAGAGTGCGTCAACAAGATCGCCATTAATTAATCGTCGTCGTCATCATCTTTGAAGCGGCGGCGTACAGGCTCCAGCGGTTCGATCTGACCGCGTAATTCGCCCGGCGGGAAGGCCGTCGTATGCAGGTTAAAATAGATCCCGCCATTGTTGATTTCATTCGCAAGCGTTCTGAGATTGGAAATATTGCAAGGCCCGCCGTCCTGCGGAAGTTGAGCGTTGCGAATGCGCGCGACCACGGTGTTTGAATCGAGCGTTGAGACTTCGCTGTTATCCTGCGCGATTGCGACGAGATCAACGAGGCCGACAGCGATGGGGCCATTAAGACCAGCAACGTTGCAGTGGAGATGGAGGCGGGTGAATTCGCCTTCGAGGGCGCTGAATGTCACCTTGATGTCGGCTCGGGTCAAGTTCCGGTTAAACCGGATAATGCCATTGCCCAGCCCCTGCGATCCGTTGCCGAGCGTGCCATCGCCGAGGACTTCTTGCGCGCCCTCTATTACAC
The DNA here is from genome assembly GCA_039819305.1 of Pseudomonadota bacterium. Classification (GTDB taxonomy): domain Bacteria; phylum Pseudomonadota; class Alphaproteobacteria; order Caulobacterales; family Parvularculaceae; genus Hyphococcus. The sequence continues at coordinate 43,416 of JBCBSE010000023.1, read as the reverse complement.
TCTTCGACTCAAGTGCTGAGCGAAAGCCGTCAGCATGCGAAATTGTCGGCGCTGTCGCCAGCGCCAGACAGGCGAGACTTAAACGTTTCATGATAATTCCCTTTCGATACCGAATATTCGTCCGCATCAACGCGCGAACAATTGGTAAACGCGCGAGAGCGGCGCTTTATTCGAAGCGATACCTGTTATTCATCCGATTACGGCTTTCAGTTTCCGCCGCGCGGCGTGCAGCCGGCTCATCACTGTTCCGATCGGGACATCCAGGATCTCGGCGACTTCGCGATATGCGTATCCCTCGCCGAAGACGAGCGTAACAACCGTGCGCTGCGCGAGCGGCAATTTGTCGATCTCCCGCAACAGGCGCCTATGCTCTGCGGCTGCTTCCGGCGTTTCCTGCATTTCATCCGGAACGTCATGTTCGAACGCGTCACCGAACTGCACGACCTGCTTTCGCCGCTTCTCCGACCGCCACAGGTTCACCATCAGCGTGAAGGCCCAGCGATCAATTCTGGTGCCGGGCTGGTAGTGCGATGCTTTTTCAAGCATGCGCAGACATGTCGCCTGAACGAGGTCCTCCGCGTGGTCGCCGGCGCGCGTCAGCGAGACGGCAAAGCGCCATAAGCGCGGCAAGAGCGCATCGAGCGCATCTTCGATTTCTATGCGGGCCGCATCCTTCACATCGGTTCGTCGAACAAGGTCGTCGATCGGTTCATTCGTTGACGGGTGCGGGTGCATATTTGTCAGTACAACTATTAAAGCGAGGGGCAGCGGCCGGCGAGATAGAGAAGCCCATGTCCGTGTAGATCGTCTCTGCCGTTTTCGCCGATATCGATAACGCTCGCTTTAACGTCCGCTCTCACCAATCTGGCGCCATCGGCGCGCTTTACCTTTGGATCCGCCGCGATGCGTGCTGCGACGAGCGGCGCGGAGAGCGACGTGCCCGACATAAAGCGCGGCGCGTTATTCACCTGGATGAGAATGTCGACACCCGGCGCGGCGACGTCGATATGGCGACCGCGCACGGCGCGCTCGTAGATATTGGATCGAGCGTCAACGGCGGTAACGGCGATGACGTCCTTGAACGCAGCCGGATAACGCGGCGGCGAAGCCGGCCCCGTATTGCCGGCGGCTGCGACAATGATCATGCCGGCGTCGCTTGCGCGCTGCACGGCTCTATCGAGGATTTTGTTGTACGGGCCGGCAAGGCTGATATTGACGACGTCGACATCATGGCCGGCGAGCCAGTTCAGACCGCGCAGGATGCCGTCAACGCCGGCGGCCTCGTCGCCCGCCGCTGTCTCGCCGATGACGCCGGCGACATAGACCGACAGCGCCTTTAGAAGGCGCTCTTTCGTCAGGATCGCAACGATGGCGTCGGCGTGACCGGAAGCGGCGGACTGCCCGACCGCGAAGTTTTTTGACGTGACATTCGCCATCGCGTCGCGCTCGGGGCTCAGCGCCGCGTCAATGACGCCGATTTTCGCGTGGGCCGGGCAGGCGTCGGACGGCCAGGCGATGAGGTCGGGCCCGTAGTCGACAGATGCGCGCGGCGCCGACGTGGATTGCACCTGATAAGCGTGGTTGACCCCTGCGGTCGCCGTCGGTTCGATGCCTTCAAGCTCCCTGATGGCCCTGGCGCCGTCGCGACCATCCGGAATTTCCATCGTGATCATGATGAGATCGAGCGCCGCGAGCGCGGTTTCATCTTTAAGACGATAGCCGCGCCGCGCCGCGTTGACGGTCAGATTGCTGGCGGCGCGTTGCGAGTTGACGAGCACGACGATTTCGGACGGATCGACGACCCTGTCCGCTTCGGCTCGAATAACGGCGTCGTCCGGCGGCGACAGTTGATAGCTTTGACAGGCCGCAAGAGCGCTTAAGCCGACGACCAGCATTGCATTGAAGCTGGCGCGAGCAACCAAAGTCATTATCTGAACCGTCGCAATCATGTGCCTTTGTCGTCGGCGGTGAGAATGGGTTCAATGCGAGGCCTAGAATTTTTTCGACGCCGTCACCCAAAGCCGTTCTTCGTCTGCGGCAAACTGATCGGCGGCGTATCCGGCGTAGACTAAAGAGGCCTGCAGGCCGGCGATCTTGGCGCGGACGCCCAAATTCCATTCCCGCCCGTAATCCTGATCGATCCTTTCCGCATCGAACCAATGGCGGCGGACGAAAACGTTGACGCCGCGCACGGCGCCGAAATCGCCGAAGGAGTAGGCGGCGGTGACAGAGTGATCGACAATGCCGTCCGCCGGCGTTGTCAGGAAAAGATCCGCTGCGCCCTGAAAGGCGTGCAGCGTACCGAGCGGCGTTTGAAAGGCGCGCCCGTCGCCGGCGCCGAGTTCTTCGCGCCGAAGCGTGATAGCGAAGCGATCAATCTCGACGCCTGCGCCGATGAGAAAATACTGGGCCTCGTAGTCGATCGGGTTGTCGGCGAAATCGCGCTGGACCGCATAGGACGCCTCCCAGTTAACGCCGAACTCATCACGTCTGCGGCTGCCGTTCAGGCGAACGCCGGTGCTGGCGGACGAATTGATCAATGCATCGGGGCTCGCCGTGCGATCATCAAGATCAAACGCGTAGTGAAATGCGGTGATGCGTCCAACAGGCGTAACGGCGCTGGCGTTCAGATAATAGCTGTCGCCGCGGAAGACGCCGGCCGGATTGCGCCGGCCCAGGATGCGATTGGCGCGGCGGATGTAACCAGCTTCGAACGAAAAATCCTCGCTCGGCGCTGTTGCGAGCGAAACGGCGTCATAGGTTTGATCGTTCTGGCGAAAGGCGACGGCGCCTAAAAAGCGTTCATCGTCAAGTGACAATTTCTGTCGCCCGATCCGGATTTGCGACCGGTTCCCCAGCCTGGCGCCGAGGACGAACCGATTGAGTTCAACGCCGTCGGGATCAGCGATCGCCGGACGGTCCAGACGTGGACCGACAAGATCATCATAAACGCCTGCGATGCGGGCGTTACCTTCGCCTTCAACCAATACCCAGGCGCGCCGGCCCAGCGGCGCTTCAACGCTGAGTTTCCCGCGCAGGGTCAGCGCATTGCTGTCATTCTCGAAGGCGTCTGAACGCGCATGTTCGAATCGCAAGCGGACATCGCCATGCAGCTTCACTGCGTCGGGTATGGTCTGGGCGCTCGTCGAGGCGACAGCGAGCGTCGTCGCCACGGCGCCTGCAAATGCGCAATTGGCGGATTTCATCAAAATCCCACCTGCAGTTTGCTGGTCTTCGGCACAGGATCCCTTGTGGCGTGGTCTTCGAATACCATCACACGCACTGGACGCACGCGCCACCACTTCGGTTCATAGAAAAATTTTTGTCACGGCCTTATGAACCGTTGGCGCGGCTATGCGACTAAGGGGCAGATGAGGATGCGGGCTTACGACAGATTCGCTCGCGGACAGGTGAAGAATGATGGAACATCGCGCCAATTCAGATGCTTCGATTGAAGACTACCTCTTCGGCCGGCTGGACGAAGACGGGATGAAGGCTTTCGAGGCGGCGCTTGGCGCTGATCCGGCGCTGCGGGCGGAGTTGGCGTTTGCCCGCCAGGTCAAAGAGGCGGCGGCGGTTAACGACGCGCCGGCGTCCGCGGAGCTGGGCTGGGCCCGGCTGAACCGGGCGATCGACACCGAGACGGCGACGGCGTCCGCGGCTGTTGCACGAAGCCGGCGTTTGAGCGTCTGGCAGACCGCAGGCATCGCCGCGTCCTTTGCGATCTTGTGCAGTTTTGCGACGGCGTACTTCACAGGCGGCGCGGAGCCCGACCTCTACCAAACCGCAACTGAAGCGCCAGCCGGCGCGCATGCAAAGATTGTTTTTCAAACTGACGCGCGGGTCGAAGACATTAATGCTCTCTTGAGCCGGCTCGATGCGGACATAATCGCGGGTCCGAGCGCGATCGGTGTTTATGATGTTCGGTTCGACAGAGATGAAGAAATCGCAGCGGCGATTGCAGATATTAAGGCGCAGGCGCAACTCGTTGAAATGATCGCCGCTGTCGATCCGATTGAGGACTAATCCGGGTCTTGTTTTGAGATCAATCGCGCCAATCGGCGTTTTGCGTGAAAGATGCGGGTCTTGATGGTGCCGACCGCGACGCCCTCGATTTCAGCGATCTCGGCGTAAGGCAACTCTTCAACGAACGCCAGGTGAATAGCGGCGCGGTGTTCTGCGCTCAACTCCTTAATGGCGTCCCTGACGATTGTAATATCCTGGCTACGGGCGAGCGCCTCGAAGGGGCCGGGACTGTCGTCGACGAGGTCCAGGCCTTTATCTGAGGTTTCCGTGCGTTTCGCCTTGCGATACCGATCGATGATTTTGTTTTTCGCAATTGAGAACATCCACGTCTTGACCGACGCCCGGCCGGCGAACCGGTCCGCGCTCCGCCACACGTCCAGCATTGTATCGTGGAGAATGTCGCTGGCGGCGGAAGGTTCGATCGAGCGTGAACAGATGAACTTATGAACCGCCGCATAGTGGCGTTCATAGAGAGTTTTCATGGCGCCCCTGTCACCGGACGCAATGGCCTGCAGCAGATCGCGGTCGTCTGGGCCTTGTTCAGCGTTCATCTTTCGCCATGCCGAGCGTGCCGCCCCATCGTCCTCGTCTGCGAGACGCGCCGATCGCCTGCTCGCCAATTGCGAATAAATACCCTATCTTGCGCGTTTCTATTCTGCAAAGTCGTTGAGGTGCGCCATGTCATCCCGCTCGCCGGGTCGCCGGAAAAAAGAGGAGTCAGATACTGACTCACGGGCTGGCGAGGCAGGCGGCGTAGAAAACGACGCCGCGCTAATAGAAGAAGCAGCGATCGGCAAAGCGCTCGATGACCGCCTTGAGGCCGCGCCCGTCGATCGAATGCGGAAGCGACTCTCTAAAGCGAAACAGCGCTCGCGATCGAAGAAAATTCTGCACAAGGCTGAATAATTCAATTCGTCTGCGCGTTCTTCCTTTGTCAGCACGCTTGATGCGTGCTTTGCAAACAAAGGAGAACTCCGATGAAATATTTAAGCGCGGCGCTCGCCGCTGGCGTCAGCGTCTTGGCGGGGGGCGTTTCAGCGGCCGAGGACCGCAAGCTTTACGTCACCGCCAAATACGGTCTTGACCTACAATCAGACGAAGCCATTCGAGGCGCCAATGTCGCCGGCGCGCCGCGAAACATTGATATTGAGTTCGACAACGGCCGTTACGCCTCGGCGGCGATCGGCTATATCGCGGCCGACGGCGCTATGGGGCGGCTGCGTTTCGAAGTCGAAGCCGCCTATCACGAAAGCGATGTCGAACAGCTCTCTCTGAACGATGTTGAGCGCGCCTTTCGCGCAGGTTCAAATGTCTCGGCGACGACAGGGATGATCAACGCCTATTACGACACGCCGCTCATCGCCGATCGTTTTCGCATCTTCGGCGGCGGCGGGTTTGGCATCGGATCGATTGATCATGAAGTGCGTTACCTCGTCGAGCGCCCGGAAGAGGCGGGCGGCAATCTCGCCATCGCCATTCCAAGCACGGAAACCACGTTCAGCTATCAGTTTGGCGGCGGCCTTGAGGCGGTAATCACGCCGCGAATCTCGCTTGTCGGCGACGTTCGCTATGTCGGCTTCGGCGACACCCAAGTCGAACGCTTTGTGCTGACAACCGGCGCTATCGACAGCGTTCTCGATGCGGATAAATCGAGCGTTGTCGCCTCGGGCGGCGTGCGATTTACGTTTTAGCGCTCCAAGCGCGACGCGGGCGGCCTGATGCGTATCTTCGGGCCCCCGCGTTTTTTTGGCCGTGCGTGGGATCGCCCCGAGGTGATGCTTTGGTAAGGCCTAATGGCCAATTAATCTTGCTTCCCAATCGTCAGGTCAAATTTTGCGCGCGTTGCAGAAATTTGCGGGACGGTCTCCAAAGGTCTGCTTTCGGCGGCAACCGATCATTTTGCCATGACACTAAGAATTTAAGCTACTTTCAGAGGCTTAGCCTTCACCGCCAGGCCGTTCCTGTTCTCACCCGCCCGGGAGCGCTATGATTTTGTCAATTCGTTGCGACTTTCCTGCGCGCGCCCTTCGCGGTTCGAGCGATGCGGCCAACATATCGTTTTGATACGCCGTCGATGATCGGGCTCTGTCGCCAACTTAAGAGTGCGTTTTTCCCGCTCCGCGAGAAGGAGCCTCCCGCATTATCACCGCGACGAGGTTGTCGCAATAGCGCGGCGCTATCTTCGACATCCGCCCGCTGCTCATCACTCTTCGCAATCGCAGATACGCGAAAGGCGCTTTAGCGATCGTCTTGTTTGCTTTCTTGGCCCACCCAATGGAAAGTCCCGCCTCGCGCGTCAAAGTCTTTGAGCATCCAGGCGCGAATTGAATAGACTGGAAACAACGCAGGCCATGAAAACACAAGTGTTGCTTCGCAAAATCCATCACTGGGGATCGCTCTTTATCATGCTGCAAATGGGGCTGGTGATCGGCGCCGGGATACTTTTGATCCTGAAGAAGGAACTGGACTGGGTGCAGCCGCCGACGGCGAAGGGCGTTGCTCAAACGGACGTTCCCGTCATGACGATGGATGAGCTTTTTCGCGTTGCAAAAAGCGTGGACGAACTTCAGCTCACCGAATGGAGCGAGCTCTCGCGCGTCGATTTCAAGCCGGGCAAGGGAGTCGTAAAGTTTGTCGCGCCGAATAACTGGGAAACACAGATCGATACGGCGACGGGCGAGGTCTTACAGGTGGCTTTCAGACGCTCCGACATCATCGAGTCGTTGCACGATGGATCATTTTTCGCGGATTGGGTGAAACTGTATATCTTCTTTCCCACCGGTCTTATTCTGTTGATTTTGTGGGCGACAGGAATTTATCTTTTCTTTCTGCCACATGTGAAACGGGCCAGCAAAAGACGAAGAAAGCGCTGAACAAGGCCAGAGGCAGCGCTCGTGATTTCATCACAGCGATACTCAATATAGAAGCTGCAAGCGCCGAACAGAAATGGTGAGGGAATGCTCCGTCCAATAATTATAGCCTTGTTGTGCCTAACGCCGCTGTCTGCTTGCGCGCAGGATCCGACCGAAGCGGGTGATGAAGATAAGGGTCCGCTTTCCAGCAGCACCTTCGAAGGATTGACGCTGCGCAATATCGGCCCGGCGCTGATGTCTGGGCGCATCGCCGATATCGCCATCGAGCCGGACGACCCGGCGACCTGGTATGTCGCGGTTGGCTCAGGGGGCGTTTGGAAGACAACGAACGCCGGGACGACCTGGACGCCGGTTTTCGACGAGGAGAGTTCCTATTCCATTGGAGCTATTGCACTTGATCCATCAAATACGAACACGGTTTGGGTTGGGACAGGCGAAAATGTAGGCGGGCGCCATGTCGGCTATGGAGACGGCGTCTATCGCTCGATTGACGGCGGCGAGACTTGGGAGAATCTTGGTCTTGAAAACTCAGATCATATTTCAAAGATAATCGTTCATCCTGATGATCCGAATACGGTGTTTGTTGCGGCTCAGGGCCCGCTTTGGTCGAGCGGCGGAGACCGCGGCCTCTTCAAAACGACCGACGGCGGCGAAACGTGGAACAACATTTTGTCCGCCGGCGAATGGACCGGCGTTACGGACCTGATCGCCGATCCCCGAAATCCAGATCGGCTATATGCAGCGACATGGCAGCATCACCGGACGGTTGCGGCCTATGTGGGCGGCGGCCCGGAATCCGGCGTTCATGTGTCAGAAGACGGCGGCGATAGCTGGACGGAGCTCACCAATGGTCTGCCTGAGGGCAATAAGGGTAAGATTGGCCTCGCGATTTCTTATCAAAATCCCGATGTGGTTTACGCCGCGATCGAGCTGAACCGGCGCACCGGCGGGGTGTGGCGATCGGAAACGCGCGGCGCATCATGGGAGAAAATGTCTGACGCCGTCGGCGCCGGCACGGGCCCGCATTACTATACGGAGCTCTACACCAGTCCTCACAAATTTGACCGGCTATATCTCGTCAGCAACACGAGCCAGGTTTCAGAAGACGGCGGCGCGACGTGGCGCGACATCAACAACGAATACAAGCATGTTGACGATCACGCGATCGCGTTTCGCCCGGATGATCCGGATTACATCCTCGTCGGTTCAGACGGCGGGCTTTACGAGAGCCATGATGGCGAAAAATCCTGGCGCTTTATCGACAACCTCCCCGTTACGCAGTTCTACAAGGTCGCTGTTGACGATACCGAGCCCTTTTATCTCGTTTATGGCGGCACGCAGGACAATAATTCGCAAGGCGGGCCGTCGCGAACGGACAATCGCCACGGCATTCGCAATTCTGATTGGTTCATCACGCTATTCGCCGACGGGCATCAGTCGGCAATCGAACCAGGCAATCCCGATATCATGTACGCCGAGTGGCAGGAGGGTAATCTTGTCCGCCACGATCGCACGACTGGCGAGAACGTGCATATCCAACCGCAAGCCGCGCCGGGCGAACCGGTGGAACGATATAACTGGGACGCGCCGATTCTCGTCAGCGCCCATGACCCGAAACGGCTGTACTTTGCTTCCTATCGCGTCTGGCGATCCGACAATCGCGGCGATTCCTGGACGGCCATTTCTGAAGATCTGACCCGCAATGAAGACCGCATGTTGCTTCCCGTCATGGGCCGTCAATGGTCCTGGGACGCAGGTTGGGATTTCCTCGCGATGTCGCAATACAACACCATTACATCGCTTGGCGAATCCCCGCTTGACGAAAATATTCTCTATGTCGGCACCGACGACGGCGTCATCCAGACCACCAGCGATGGCGGGGCGACATGGACGCGCGTCAATGTCGGGTCGCTGCCCGGCGTTCCAGACACCGCCTTTGTGAATGACATTCGCGCCGACCTCTTTGATCCTGACACGGTCTATGTTGCGCTCGACAATCACAAATATGGCGATTACGCGCCCTATCTATTAAAGAGCACGAACCGCGGGCGAACATGGACGTCGATTGCAGGCGATTTGCCAGAGCGTCATCTCGTCTGGCGCGTCGTGCAAGATCATATCGATCCTGACCTCATGTTCACCGCAACAGAATTCGGCCTCTTCTTCACCCTCGATGGCGGCGGCAAGTGGATCGAACTCACCGGCGGGGCGCCGACGATTTCTTTCCGTGATGTGACGATCCAGCGTCGCGAAAACGATGTGGTTGCGGCTTCCTTCGGGCGCGGCTTCTATATTCTCGACGACTACAGCGCACTGCGTGAAATCGACGAGGCGGCGCTCGATCAGGAGGCTCTCTTGTTCCCGGGCCGCCGCGCCTGGTGGTACATGGAGCGCCATCCCCTCGCCTTTGACGCTGGCGGCTCGCAAGGCCACAGCTATTACCGGGCCCCCAATCCCCCTTTCGGCGCCGTCTTCACCTATTATCTAAAGGACGGCCTTAAATCGCGCGAGGAGATACGCCAGGAAGCCGAGGAGGGCTGGGAAGATGACTGGTCGGACACCCCATTCGCGGGCTTCGATGAAACGGAACGGGAAATTCTCGAAGTCGAACCTGAAATCTGGCTGACCGTGCGTGACAGCGACGGCAACGCCGTGCGCCGGATCAAGGGAGAGACCGGAAAGGGATTTCATCGCATCGCATGGGACTTGCGCTTTCCGCCGACCGAGGCTGTCGGCACGGAGCCGGGCTATCCCAGTGACGAGTTGCAAGGGTTTCTTGCAGCGCCAGGCGCCTACACTGTGTCGCTGTCGAAAGTAGTCGATGGCGAAACGACGGAGCTCGTTTCCCCGCAATCCTTCGAGGTCGAGCGTTTGCGCGAAGGCGCGCTTCCGGGCGCCTCTATGGATACGGTCATCGCCTTTTGGGAGCGGCTTTCAAATCTGCAACGCAGCGCGACGGCTGCGCAGCGAACGACTGAACACCTGAAACAGAAAGTCGAGGACTTAAAAGTCGCCGTGTTGCGGTCGCGCGCGGGCCCGGCTGAACTCGATCAACAATGGCGCGCTATCAGAACGGAATTGAATGCGCTGATATCAGAGCTGAACGGCAATCAGGCGATGGCCGTGGTTGGTCAGGAACCGCCGGCGACGGTTCTCAGCCGGGTCGATAAGGTTCTCGTCGGCACGGCCTTTTCAACTTACGGACCTACGCAAACCCACCGCCAGCTTCTTGACCAGGCGGAAAGCGACTTCGAAACGGTCCGCCAAAGGCTCAATGCGCTGCAGGAAACGACAATACCGGCGTTTGAAGCGTCGCTTCTAGCGGCTGGCGCGCCATGGACGCCTGGGGCGGCAATTCCTAGCCCCCAATAGGAAAAAGCAGTCGAACCAATTGAAAGAAGGTCGGCCCAGACCGGAACCGTTAAGCGTCAGGCGGTGCGATGGCGCCAGTTCGATCCCGGCGCGGCGGAATTATTAACGCCATATCTCTGCCCGACCGGTCGCAATTGCACGGCTTGTATTGTCTCGCTGCATTTTGGCCGTAGACGCACCTTGTCAATTTGGCTCCCTCACCGGTATGCTCTTTAAACACAGGGGGCGGAGGGGTCCGTCTTTTCTTCATTTCGCTGAGCGCCCTATCTCTCGGGGTCTCCACGACCCGAATGGATGGACATGACGGTATTCCCACTAATGGCATTGAGAAGAATTTGCGAAAATTACAAGTTTTCGCTGCAGCATCAGCTCACCTTCTCCTGATTAAATAACCTCATCCCGCACGCATTCCCTGCTTCCAGAAGACCGACCGGCGGCAGCTTCACTCACGCGCCCAACTTTCCAAAGGCGCCGGCAAAACGAAGATCGCCGTCACTGGTGCGAAACAGCAAGAAAGAGAAATCGTTGTCTTCTGAAAATTCTAGTATCCAGATTACGCCATTCTCGCCGACATATGATGGCGTTAAGCCATGCGAAAACGAAGCCGGCGACAGGCAATCGCACCAACAATCTGTGATTGAGACGCCGCGCCTCCAGTCGATCGCGCTTGCGGTGACAAAGGAATTCGCCCCGCGAAAATCAGGCGATACGCGTAAAAGCGTCGTGCAATTGACGACGACGGCTATACCCTTCTTTGCGCTTCTTGGCGGAATGGCGGCGACGGTCGGGGGGGCTTATTGGATAACGCTATTATTGGCGTTGCCCGCTGCAGGCTTGCTGGTCCGGTTGTTCATTTTTCAACATGACTGCGGACACGGATCGTTTTTTCAATCACGGACAGCTAACAATCTCCTTGGCCGGATTATCAGCATTTTCACGCTCACGCCTTATGATCACTGGCGGCGTTCACACACGCTGCACCACGCGACGAGCGGAGACCTTGACAAAAGGGGCAAGGGCGATGTGCCGACGATCACCGTCAGCGAATATCTCTCGCTCTCGCCGGTGAAACAATTGGGCTACCGACTGTTTCGCAATCCGGTGATCATGATTTTGATTGCGGTTCCCTTTAATTTCGTCGTTTTGCAGCGCTTTCCCCTCGGCCGCAGCCTGAAAGACCGCAGCGCCATCCGCAGTATTGTCGGCCTCAATCTCATGCTCCTGGTGGCGTTTGGGGCGCCGATGGCGGTCTTTGGCGTTGCGCCAGTAATCGCTGTTTACCTGCCTGTCATTGCTCTCGCCGCCTCAATCGGCGGATGGCTGTTCTATGTTCAGCACAACTTTGAGGACACCTATTGGCGTAGAACAGGCGACTGGGACTTTCACGCCTCCGCAGTTGCGGGCAGTTCATACTACGAATTGCCGAGGGTCCTGCAGTGGTTCACTGGAAACATCGGCCTCCATCACATCCACCATCTTTGCAGTCGCATTCCAAACCATCGACTTCAGGAATGCGCGGACGCCTATCCTGAACTGAGAACCCTATCCAAACGCATCACTTTCCGTGACAGCCTGGATTGCTGGAATTGTTCGCTGTGGGACGAGGAAAAGGGCGAAATGGTGGGATTTGGAGACGTTCGCGGTCGCCCTTAAGCGGAAGGCTGGGTCTGCCAACCAGCCGAGCATACAAATAACTCCTCCCCCCGTTTGCTGGCCTCGTCGCGTCGGCCTCACCCTTGACGCAAGCGACGCGCGCGCCCAAGTGACGAGGCGCAAATCTCCCTAGTACGATCAATCATGACCGACGCCTATCTTAACCGCCGGACCTTCGCGATTATCTCGCACCCTGACGCCGGCAAGACGACCCTCACGGAGAAGCTGCTCCTCGCCTCCGGGGCGATCCGGCTCGCAGGCGAAGTCAAGGCCAAGGGCGAGCGCCGGCGCGCGCGCTCGGACTGGCTGGCGATCGAACAAAAACGCGGGATCTCGGTCACGACCTCGGCGATGATGTTCGAGTTTGAGGGGTGCGTCTTTAACCTCCTCGACACGCCGGGCCACGAGGACTTCTCCGAAGACACCTATCGCACGCTGACCGCCGTCGACGCCGCCGTCATGGTCATCGACGCGGCAAAGGGCATTGAGGCGCAGACGCGAAAGCTGTTTGAAGTCTGCCGCCTGCGCGACATTCCGATCCTGACCTTTATCAATAAGGTCGACCGCGAGGGGCGCGACCCCTTTGAGCTCATCGACGAGATCGCGGACCAGCTTGCGCTGGACCCGGCGCCAATGGTCTGGCCGATCGGCACGGGCGGACGCTTTCGCGGCTGCTATGACATCGCGCGAAATCGCATCCTGACGCCTTCCGAGGACGACGCCCGCCATTATGAGAAGGCGACCCCAGTCCGCGACGCCGACAGCGATGCGTTTGAAAAAATCGTAGGCGCGGATATGGCGAGAGAAGCGCGCGAACAGATGGCGCTGGCGACAGCCGGTTATTCGGATTTTGACATCGACGCTTTTCGCGATGGAACGATGACTCCGATTTATTTCGGGTCTGCACTTAAGGAGTTCACCGTCGCGGAGCTATTACGCGATATCGGCGCCTTTGCGCCTCCGCCGCGCGCTCAGGCCGCAGGCGATAAAGCGGTCTTGCCTAATGAAAACGCCGTGTCCGGTTTTGTCTTCAAGGTTCAAGCGAATATGGATCCGAACCACCGCGACCGTGTCGCCTTCGTGCGCATGTGTTCAGGCGAATTTCGGCGCGGCATGAAACTCAAAGTCTCGCGCACCGGCAAATCGCTCGCCGTCAACAACCCAATCTTTTTTCTGGCCCAAGATCGACAGCTTGCTGAAGACGCGGTGGCCGGCGACATTGTCGGCATTCCCAATCACGGCGCCCTTGGCGTTGGCGACACGCTGAGCGAACGTGACGACCTGCAATTTACAGGGCTTCCGGACTTTGCGCCGGAAATTATCAGGCGTGTGCGCCTCGATGACCCGATGAAATCCAAGCAGATGAAGCGCGCCATGATCGCGCTTGCTGAAGAAGGCGCAAGCCAGGTCTTTACCCCTGCCCTCGGCGCCGACTTTTTCGTCGGCGTCGTTGGGTCCCTGCAGCTGGACGTTATTCAGGAGCGCCTGAAGGCGGAGTATTCCGTCGCGGCGACGCTCGAGCCTTGCGGCTTCGAGACCGTGCGCTGGATCGGCGGCGACGACGATGTCGTCGACGGCTTTGTTTCAAAGAACCAGGGCGCCGTCGCCCATGACCGCTATGGCTCGCCTGTTTTCCTCGCGCGCTCGGCCTGGGAGGCCGGTTACGCCGAAGAGAAAAACCCGAAGGTCAAGTTCCTGAAGACCCGCGAGCGGGTTTAGAAAAGCAACGCAGTCATTGCTTCGCGGTCGCGCTGGCCGCCTCTCAAAATCGTGACACAGCAGAGCGACCAACCGGTATTGGCGGGCGGCAAGATGCTCGCCGCCGGCCCGGCGATTTGGTAGCGTTTCGTCGCAATTAATCGAGGGAGAGGAAATGACCGACCAAAACCGGGACCCGGAAGGCCTGCGCCTGCCCGTGAAAATCGATTCAACGTCCAACGGCGAATTCGCGCCGGTGGCCCTGTCGACGCGCAATGAGCACGCCAACGCGCTCGCGCTCGAATGGGCGGATCAAAACGCCCGCAAAAAGAGCGTCGGGCGGCGCGATTTCATGATCTCGGCCTGCGGCGCGGCGACGACGCTGCTGGCGGTCAACCACGCCAACGCCATGGGTGAAAAACCAAAGACTGGCGGGACATATGACGTCGACGCGGAAGCCGGTCTCGATGCGGACGCCGCCCTCGAGGCGATCGGCGGCGATGAATTCATCTTTGACGTGCAGGGCCATTATGTAAACCCGACAGGCGCGTGGCTTCGCAATGTGCCAGCGGGCGCCAATCCCTTTTCCGGCATGCAAAAAGCATGCGTGCAGGACTCAGACAAGACCGATCGCGCGTATCTGAATTGTTTGGGCCACGAACAATTCATCAAAGATGTTTTTCTCGACTCCGACACCGATATGATGGTGCTCTCCTTCGTTCCTTCAGCGCGCGACTCCGAACCGCTGACCATCGAGGAAGCCGACGAAACCCGCCGCATCATCGACAATATGGAGGGCGATCACCGGCTGATGCTGCATGGACGCGTCAATCCCAACCAGCCCGGCGACCTTGAAGATATGGAGCGCCTGGCGACAGAGTTTTCCGTAGCCGCGTGGAAGACCTACACGCAGTTCGGGCCGGACGGCGAAGGATTCTTCATGACCGATGACGTCGGGGAGGCCTTGATCGAAAACGCCCGCGCGCTCGGCGTTAATAATGTCTGCATCCACAAGGGGCTCGCCTTCGGACCGAAGTCTTATGAGCATTCTCTTTGCAGCGATATCGGCGAGGCGGCAAAGCGTCACCCCGACATCAATTTCATCCTTTATCATTCCGGTTTTGACACGTCCGTCGCAGAGGAGGCCTTCACACCGGGCCAAGGCAAGGCCGCCGGCATGGATGTTTTGTGCCAGTCGCTTCTCGACGCGGGCGTCGCGCCCGGTTCAAACGTCTATGCGGAGCTCGGCTCGACCTGGCGTTTCCTGATGCGCGATCCCGATATGGCGGCGCACGCGCTTGGCAAACTCATCAAATACTGCGGCGAGGACAATGTGCTCTGGGGAACCGACTCGATCTGGTACGGCTCTCCGCAGGATCAGATCCAGGCCTTCCGCGCCTTCCAGATCTCAGATGAATTTCAGGAGCGCTATGGCTACGCCGCGCTGACAAAAGGACTGAAGGCGAAGATCTTTGGGCTGAACGCCACGAAACCATACGGCGTTTCTCTCGAGGAAGTGAAGAAACGCGCCGGCAGCGATGCTCTCAGTAAACGCAAACACGCCTATCTTGAGCGGCCCGACCCGTCCTTCCGGACCTATGGGCCGAAAACCCGGCGCGAATTTCTGAATTTCCGCGCGCTCGGGTGGTGATCGGCGATATTGCAGACATTAAGATCTTCCGGCTAATGCTATTCCTCTAATAGGAAGGCGCATGCCGATGAAGGAATACCGCCGCGGCGACCCGATCGCGATCCTCGGCATGTCGGGGGTCGGCAAGACGCGCATTGCAGCGATGCTGCGCCGCGAAGCGGCCTGGTTTCATTACTCAATCGATTATCGGATCGGCACACGCTATCTCAATGAAGCGATACTCGACAATGTAAAGCGGGAGGCGATGAAGGTCCCGTTTTTGCGCGAGCTCTTGATATCGGACTCAATCTATATCTCGTCCAACATCACCTTCGACAATCTTGCGCCCCTGTCGACTTATCTTGGCAAACCCGGTGAACCGAATAAGGGAGGCATTCCGTTTGCTGAATATATTCGCCGGCAGCGTTTACATCGCGAGGCGGAAATAGCTGCGCTTCTCGATACGCCGGCCTTCGTCGAAAAAGCGAAGACGATTTACGGCTATGATCATTTCGTTTGCGATTCGGGCGGCTCGATCTGCGAAGTCGTCGATCCAGAAAACAGCGCTGATCCGGTCTTGAAATCCTTAAGCGAGAGTTGCCTCATCGTTTACATTCAGGGTGATGCGGCGCATGCCGAAGCGCTGTGCAAGCGTTTCGACAAGGCGCCGAAGCCCATGTATTACAACGAGGAATTTTTGCGGGCCTGCTGGCGCGACTATCTTGCAGAGACTGGCCAGAGTGAAAACAAAGTTGATCCCGACGCCTTCATCCGATGGGGCTTCCGTCGTCTGTTCGACTGGCGCGCGCCGCGCTATCAGGCGATCGCCGATCGTTGGGGCGTGTCGATACCGCTTGCAGAGGCCGAGGCTGCGACGACCCCGGCAGCCTTTCTCGACCTTGTCGAGCGGTCTGCTCAATAGACAGCGCCTAACGCTGCCTGATCAATTACCGATATCGACGAAATGACTACCGCGTTATTCGTTGACGGCCTTGCGTCGCTTCTCAGCCGCGCGAACGGGCGCGCCGCTCGTGTTAGGCGGCGTCCTTGATTTCGATGAGAGTTAGTCCGAAATGGAGATCCTCTCCCGCCAGAGGGTGATTGCCGTCTGCGACCACGGCATTTTCGCCAACTTCGGTGATGACAAGGTTGACCGTCGAGCCATCCTGTTGGCGCGCGGACAAAGTCATGCCCGGCTGCGGCGCCTCGCCTTCCGGCAAGTTCTCGCGCGGGATCTGAATCACCATTTCCTCCCGGCGCGGCCCAAACGCGTCCGCCGAGGAGATCGTTACCGCTTTTTCGTCGCCGACCGTCATCCCGTGAAGCGCTTGCTCGATCTGCGGAAAAATCTGCGCCGCGCCGATGGTCAGCGTTTGCGGACCTTCATTCTCGGTGCCGCCGACGACGCGCCCATCGCCCGTGCGCACAACATAGTCAATCGCGACAGTGTCGCCCTTCTTTGCAGTGGTCATGAAGTATCCCTGGCGTTGATTTTACGCGCGCAAATCGCGCCGTTTGGTCTGCGACGCAGCATCCGCGCCGGTTTTGGGCTGCGGGGCGACGCATTGCGGATAGCGGGCGTCGCAAGTTTACCGTCGCTTGTCAACCGAGCGCTACGACGCATCAAGGTTCGCGTCACGTCGAGGAAAAATCGACGGACGTCATTGCGCAGGCGTGATGGTCAGTTCAACGCCGCCAACGCGCAAACCGCGCCACCCAACATGCGCCTTGTTATAGACGGCCCCGTCTTCGGTTAACACCAGCACGTCATAAAAGCCGACCCGCGTCGCGCCGCCTCCGTCCCGCGGCAGATCGACAAGATATTCCAGTCGAAATGCATCGCCGTCCATATAGCCCTTGGCTTCGCCGACAACATCTTCGCGCGTGCCTGAAAACGTGCCGTCGGCAAGCTTGCGCAGCCGCCAAGTCTTGCGGTCTTTCTCGCCGTCCTCAAACTCGAAGTCTTCAACGAGGGTCAACACTTCTCCGTCCCAAGAGCCGTCGAGAAACGCGGTAAACGCGCGGTCTTTCGAAAACCTACTCTTAAAAACGCCGCGGCCCACAGTCTCGCCCACAAGATCGCGCTCAACAACGAATGTCGCGCTCGGAGCGGCGATGTCGGGCGTCTTCGGTTTCGTAACGCATCCTGACAGGGCCGCCGCGCCAACGAGCAGCATCAATAAACGTCTCATCATGGTACATATATCCTTATTATCGCTGTCAATACGGGTGGGCCGCGTTGATTGGATCGCTTCGCCCGCCTTCAAGATTTGGCAACCCTCAACCGTCAAATTTATCGCCACAAAAACAGGGCGATGAGGGAGTGGGTTATGACGCATGCGGCGAAAAAGGCGCCTGAGGAGAGCGGGCGCGGAAAAGACCTGACAAGGGCTGACAGGTTTGCGTCCGCTGATGAGACGGCGTTCACTGACAGCGCCGAAGTCGGCGACGCTTGCGCGAACTTCTTTGATTTTAACACCCGCAAGCAAGATCGCGCATGCGTTGAGTTTCCTGCAATCATCATTGCTGAGGATCACGGCGACACGCCCGGGCGCATTTGCGATCTGTCATCGGACGGTTTGCGGTTGCGCTTTTCAAGCAAACAGGACGTCGCTGACCTGATCCTGATTGACTCCCCGGCCTTTTCCGGCGTTGTGGTGGCCGAGGTTAAATGGCGCCAGGGCGTTGAAGTCGGCGTCAGAATTGATCGTCTCTGGACGGAAAAACTGGCCGCATCGGTGCGCGAGGATGAACGTCAGCGTTAATGCGCGTCACCGCGTGAAAAGATCGCGCGGCATTTTTTCGGTGATAAGCATAACGGGGCGCCCTTCAAAATCGACGCGATAGACCCGCGCAAGAAAAGCGAGATTGCGCCGCGACGGGAACAGCTGCGCGTAGGGAGCGCCGTCTTCGAAGAAATATCCGACGAGATGGCGATAGATGGATAATCGATAGTCCACAAACAATCGCCCGATCCCCGCCGGCGAGGCTCGCAGATCTTCTTGCAAACGCTTTGGCAGACGGTCAGCGAGGACATAGCTATGCGCGAAAACGTAAGCCTCGTCGCTATCGCGCCCGCGCAACAGAACTTTGCGCTCCCAAGCGTCATCGCCTGGCGTCGCCTTGAGAAATTCCGCCGCCTTGCCGTCAATGGCGATCTGTTCGTAGCTCAGGATCTCAACGCTGATCAGCTCGTGAACAAAGGCTTCCAACTGGAAGGTGAAGGTCCCGTCGCATGCGAGCATGATCCGTTCAATATCGCCGACCTCATCGTCGAAGCGAATATGGTCGCCCAATATGGGACGAATATCGTCAGGAATTCGACAGTGAGGCAGCGCCGCCATGGGAGTATCGGCGCGTTGGGAGGTGACCGCCATTTCCTCTCTTCCGGCTGCGACTGGGTCAGCGGAAGCCTACTCTTTGCGGAAATCCGCGCCAAGGCGCGGATCGTCGCTGGGGCCTTAGGAATGCCGGTTTCGACCGGGCCGTACGAAAACGGCGCTTGCGCCGACGAGAGCGCTGATCCCCATGAATAAAAATATAACGGTGCTGACGGCGGTCATTGCTGATCCTTCCCGCTTCGCGGAGTTCCTGCATTTGTCACTAGACATACGAGCTAATCATTAAGCGGCAATACGTCGGCCGCTCACGCCGCATCACAAAGCAGCGACACCTGAGAAAGGAATATAGAGATTCGGCGTTGGATTTAAACGCCCCGGGCGCGGCTTGGCCGGATTATCGGGTGCCCGGCTCTGCGGCCTTCATGACCACGCGGCCAAAATCACCGAGCATCACGACCATGCCGACCGCGACGCCGCGATGAACCTGGCCCGTGAACTGAAATTCCTGCCAGGCGTAAAGGCCCGCAGCGGCCATAATGACAGTCCGAGCGATGATCGTCGCACCAAAGTTGACGGATTTCGCCGCGAGACGACGTTGACGTTCTTCGGACGTCTCGTCGATGCCGCGCGGTCTTATGCGCGCCATATCGGGCTGAGGATCGGATGGGGGACGACGGCCCATTTGCGGGGCCTCGGCGGAAGAGCCGGATGGGCGGGCTAACGACGAGTCGCACCGCGCGCCGGCGACTGCTGCAACGCGGTTTGCGCTTAGCCCCGCCATTGCCTTCTTGCTTCCGAACGCCATATCGCCCCGCGCCAATCCTTATCGCCGAATTAGGATTTCAGCAGGGTCTATTTTATGCGCCCTTAAAGAGAAGGTGAAAATTTTAGCGGACGGGTGAGCTGAATGGGGCCGGCTCAATTAAGAACGGGCGGTCAAGTGACCGCCCGTCCAAAGTCCCCTCTGGCGCGCCCCGCGTTAGAATTGCTTACGGATCGTCGCGCCCCACTGACGCGGCGGCGTGACGTAGCCCTGAAGCGTGCCTGTTTGCGCAACGCCCGGGAAGATGGTGATCAACGCATCGTCATTGTTGAGATTGCGGCCCCAGAAATTGACGCTGAGACCATTCTCCATTTCGATGGCGAGGTTGGCGTTGATCTGGCTGACTTCGCGTTGCGGCACATTCGGGCCGCCGCCGTCAAAAAGATCCGTCGCCGATTCAAAGAGATATTCGACCCGCGGCGTCGCCGTGGTGCCGCCGCCAAGATCAAAGGCGTAGCTCGCCGACGTTGAGATGCTGATCGGGTGGATGCCCGACGGATCGGTGCCGGAAAGATCAACAGTGGCTTCGCCGGCCGTGACACATGCGAGAATGTCATCAGAGATAAAGCCCGGGCTCGCCGAGATATCAGTTCCCGAGAACCCGCGCACGCCTGAGGACGGACATGGCGCCCCGACGAACTCGTCATATTCCGGGTCAAGATAGGTGAGACCGAAGAACAGGTTCATCGGATCGACCGGTGAGTAGGACGCTTCGACCTCGAACCCGCGCACTGACTGCTTGCCGGCATTAGCGAGAATAAAGCCGGTGCCGACAAAAACGTTTGACTGGAAGTCATCCACTTCCTGATCAAACAAGGCGATGTTAATGTAGCCGCCATCAAAGCGCGCTTTGGCGCCGAACTCGAAGACGCGTACATCTGATGCGCCGGCGAACCGGCCAACCGCGCGACCGTCAGGCCCAATCGCCGGCGGCTGCGCGTCCTGGGAAAGGTTCACAGCCGGTGCGATGTAGCCGGTGCCGTAGTTGAAATAAACGTTGAGACCATCTGTCAGATCGTAGGCGATCCGCGCCGTCACGTTGACCGTGTCGTCGGTCGCGAAGCCGTCGTCCAGAAGCGAGATTTCGTCATCGCGCGCCGTGCCGACCGGCCAGGACGTTTGCGGCGGAATGAACTGCAGCGAGGTGAGGCCGGTGAAGCCGATAACCGGATTGGTGGTCGGGTCAGCCATAACTGACGCCGCCGCACCCGCAGATGCGCCGTCTCGCGCCATCGCAAAGCCCATGGGATCACCCATAGCCGCCATGCCAACAGTGGTGAAGAACGCTGTCGGGTCCGCAAACAGGGCCAGCACGCCCTCTTCCGGGCTCATGATCGCCGGGCTGAGGAGATCGTAAAGAATGCCCGCCGCGAGCAGCGACGTGCCCGACGTGGCGAATTGAGACAGATCCGTGTTTTGGAAGGGCTCCGTCTGAATAACATCGCCGCTCGTTTCCTTGCGGTCGTAATTGTAGGCGACACCGCCAGTGAGCGTGAGGCGATCCGTAACTTCCCAGTCGGTCTGGAAGAACACTGAGTATGCGCGGTTATCGAGCTCAAAGTCGCCCGTGAAACCGGTGCCGGACGCGAAGCCGGCGTTGTTGCCGATCACGGTCGGTCCGCCCATTGGCGAAAACTCAGGGAACAACGCCGGGCCGGTCAACGGCGATCCCGCGACGAGTGATCCGATAAGCTGCGTCGCGCCTTCAATTTCTTCGAAGCTCGTGTTGAGCGGCGGCGCCATCAGCTGGACCTGTCCAAACTGGCGGAAATCATCGCCGAAGAGGATGGACTGCGAAGAAAAGACCTGTTCGTTAAAGAGAAAACCGCCGCCGATCCAGTTGAATACGCCAACGTCGGTCTCGAACTCGCCGGCAAGACGAACTTCCTGGGTGAAGGTCTCGTAATTCTGATCCTGCGGTCGAACCGAAAGATCGATGGACGTGAAATCGACGTCGGTATTATTGAAATCGTCCTGTTCGCGGTAGCTCGTGATCGAGGTTAGGGTCGCGAAACCGAGATCCCAGTCAGCTTGAAGAGAGATGCCCTGGCCGACGAGCTCGTTGACCGGGTCCTGATTGACCGCAGAAATCCGGTCGCCGGGAACGCCGTCGGGCGCGACGACGCCGCCAAGCGCCAGCCCGATCACGCCCTCCGTGATTGGACCGTTAATCAGCGCAACCGTGCCGCAGCAAACTTCGTCGATCTTGTTGTAGTCGCCGATCACGCGGAAGGAGAGCGTATCCGTCGGCTCCCAAAGCAGTTGCCCGCGAACCGCCCAGCGATCGCGCTCATTCAGATTGTTCGCGCCGGTGACAAGGTTGGTGTAAGTGCCGTCGCGATTGTTGATGCTGCCGGAGACCCGGAAGGCCAGCGTATCGGAGATCGGGCCGGAAAGCGTGCCGCGGAACTGACGCGTATTGAGATTGCCGGCTGTCGCTTCAACAGAGCCTTCCCAATCGAAGCTCGGCAATTGAGTTGTGAGGCTGATGGCGCCGATCGACACGTTCTTACCGAACAGGGTCGACTGCGGGCCGCGCAAGACTTCAACGCGCTCAAGGGTCGGGAGGTCAAGGATGGCCGCCGCCGCGCGCGACCGGTAGACGCCGTCGACGAAGACGCCGACTGAAGGCTCGATGCCGGGGTTGTTGGCGCCGGAGCCGAAACCGCGAATGACAAAGTTCGTTTGCGACGAATTCTGCTGTTGCGTCACCCGCAATGACGGAATTGACGCCTGCAAGTCGATGATGTCGAGAATCTGCGCGTCCTGAATGGTATCAGCGGTGACGACGCTGACCGCAACCGGCACTTCCTGAAGCGTTTGCGGGCGCTTCGTGGCCGTGACGATAATCTGATCGGTTTGCGCTTGCGCAACGCCCACCCCGACCGCCGCCAGCGCTGCGCTGGAAAGCAGAGTTTTCGCAATTGCGGAAGTCATCGTTTTCACTTGCATTTCAAGCCCCTTAATGGCCCCTCCCTTGGGGCGTTTGACGAGAGATTGTGGTCTTCGCCTTCACGATATTTTGAACGCGCGTTGTGGAAGCGTAAAGCATGGAAGGCCGCTACTTTATCACAAGACGCCAAAGCGTTACCGGTTTGCAACATTTTGCACTTGCAGCATGACTCATGGTTAATGGTGAAGGCGCGTCGTAAAATTTTACTTAATGAACTGCAACCGGCCTGACGGCTAATCGCAATTCGGTTCGTCCGGATTTCAACGCGGGCTGTTGAGCAAGTAAGAGGCCATGTTGACGAGAATGGTGGGCGCGGCTGGGATTGAACCAGCGACCCCTACGGTGTGAACGTAGTGCTCTCCCACTGAGCTACGCGCCCGATACGGCGGAAAAGCCGTCTTGCGGGAGCCGCTGTTTACCGGCTGATGAAAAGAGGCACAAGCGGCGATTACGCCGCTGACTGCGCCCGGCCATTGCTCGAACGAACGCGTTCGGCGGGCAGGATGATCAAGGCGCTGGCGCCCTGCCCTTCGACGGAATCCATCCGGAACCGCGCGCCATGGGCGGCGGCGATCGCCTTGGTCATCGGTAAGCCGAGGCCAAGGCCTTCTTTCGTCCGGCTGAGCGACATGTCCGACTGCGCAAAGGGCGCGCTGACCGATTTCAGCTTTTCCGGCGACACGCCGGGACCATTGTCCTTCACCAAAAACGCCAGATCGCCTTTTTTGTTGAGAGCCGCGCCGATCACGATATTAACCCCTGAGGGCGAAAACTTGATGGCGTTGTCGATGAGTTTCGCGAGCGCGCGGGCGAGAAGCGTGCGGTCGCCGCATATTTCAATTTCGGGATCTTGCAGGCGCACGCAGAGCGCCGCGTCGGAAGCCGCAATCTCCGCATCCAGCTGAGCGAGAGCGGTTTTGACAATTTCTTCCGCCGTCGCATCCGTTTCGTTCAACTGCAGCGGACCGGATCGGACGTCCGACGCAAGGAGCATATCCGAGACAGAGTTTAAAAGCCGTCTGCCCCCATCGACGATATATTTCGCGTATTCGCGGTGGACAACGTCGTTCTGCTTTTCGAATTGCTCGGAAAGCAGCTGGCCGAAGCCGATAATCGCGTTGAGCGGCGTGCGCAGCTCATGGCTCATCACCGACATAAGAGCGTCTTTGAATTTCGCGCCGGCCTCGGCCTGGTCGCGCGCCAGGCGCAGATTTTCCTGGTCCTGACTTGCTCGCAAAACGAACATCACCGCCTGGGAAAACAGCGTCCAGTTTATCGGTTTGGCGAGAAACGACGTCGCGCCTTCCGCAAAGACGCGATCCACCGCCTCCGGATGATCGCTGCTAGTGATGACGATGACGGGCGTGCTCGCGATTGTCCGGTCCTCTCGGATGTTCTTGGTCAGCTCAAAGCCGTCCATGACCGGCATATCGAGATCGGAGATGACAAGGTCGACCTTGTCGGCGCGCATCTTTTCAAGGCCGATTGCGCCATTTTCGGCCAACAGCACGTCGTAGCCGGCGTCCCGGAGCTTCGCCGACGCGAGCTCGCGCATCACCGGGTCATCGTCGACAAGCAACACCTTCGCCGGAGCGGACATGACCTTATCTCCCCTCGCTAAACAGCGCTGTCCGGCCGCTAAACCTTATTGAAGTATTGATTACGTTTATAAAAAATGTCTTAACGCCGTTTGAGTAAAGCATTTTGCAAACACTGCCCGTTATCAAATGACTTGCGCATTTTTGCTTTAAGGCGCGCCATTTGGATGGGATGAGTGGACTCAACGGCGAAATCGTTGCGATCTCGGCTGACAACCCTCGTCGTCGTCGCCATTTTTGGCGTCGTCGCAATCGTCACCGTGTCCTCTGTCTGGCGCGAATTTCTCCAGCACCGCACGGCCCAGACGGCTGAGCTCGATGCTGCGGCGCGGGTCGTCGCTTCGGCGATCGCGCCCCCGCTTTCCGCGGGCGACGAGACTAACATCAACGCGGCGCTGGAAAGCCTCGCGACAGCGCCGTCAACCGTTTATGTTGCTGTGAAAACGCCGGAAGGCGACGTGCTCGCGGCCATCGGCGAGCCAGCGCCGAATGCGTCTTTGGCGCGCGCGCTCAGCGGTTGGAGAGCCGTTGTCGAGTATTTGCAGAAAGAGACGAATGTCGTTTCGGCGCCGATTACCGCTAACGAGGTGATGATCGGACGGTTGATCATTCACGCCTCGACAGGATCGTTTCTCGAACGGATCGGCGGCTTGGTTTACGACTCTGTCGTCGCCGCGATTTTCGCAGCGGGCATTGGTCTCCTCATAGCCTTGAAAATGCAGCGATCGATCACCGATCCGATCCTCAATCTCGCGTCCATCATGGAAAGCGTTCGCGAGACGGGCGATTTCACGAAGCGCGCGACGCCCCCACAGATTCAGGATGAGACTGCGCAGCTTGTCAGCGCCTTCAATGAAATGCTCGACCAGTTGCAAGAGCGCGACGAGAGGCTGCGCGCCCACCAGCGCGATCTGCAAAAAATCGTCCAAAGAAGGACGCGCGAATTACAGACGGCGAAAGAGACTGCGGAAGCCGCCAACAGCGCGAAATCCGAGTTTCTGGCAACCATGAGCCATGAAATCCGTACGCCAATGAACGGCATGATGGTGATGGCGGACCTGTTGAGCAAGACGCAACTCCCGCCGCGCCAGAAACGTTACGCCGACGTCATCGCGAAATCCGGCCAAAGCCTGCTTGCCATCATCAATGACATACTTGATTTTTCCAAAATCGAAGCCGGCCGGCTCGAGCTTGAATCGATCCCCGTTAGTCCGGCAGAGATCGTTGATGATGTGGTTAGCCTGTTCTGGGAGCGCGCGGCGTCAAAAGGCATTGACCTAGCCGGTTATGTCGCCCCCGATGTTCCTGACTGCATTGAAGGCGATCCGGTCCGGATATCCCAGATCGTTTCAAACCTCGTGAACAACGCGTTGAAATTCACAGACCGCGGACACGTTGTCGTTCAGGTGAGCCTTGTGAGCGATCCGGGCGATGCTTGCGTCATTGAATTCAGCGTCGCCGATACGGGCGTCGGCATCTCCAAGGAAAAACAGGCCGCTATCTTTGAGGCCTTTTCGCAAGCCGATCAGACCACAACGCGCAAATTCGGCGGAACCGGGCTCGGCCTCGCCATCAGCCGCCGCCTCGTCGAAGCGATGCAGGGATCGATCGACGTATCGAGCCGTCCAGGGGAAGGCGCTCGCTTTTATTTCTCATTTCCCGCCAGTGTTATCGCCGAGCCGGCGCAGGTCCTTCAAACGCGCCGCGACATGCGCGCCGTGATCGCCATTGGCGGCGACGCGACCCCGCGCATGTTGTCGCGATATCTTGACGAGGCCAGCATCAAATCGACAATCATTGATCCGTCGGCGGATCTGGACCCCGGCGTCACGCAAGCCGATATGATTTTTGCGACGCCAAGATACCTAAGCGAATTGGCGTCATCGCGAACAACCAGTTCTGGCGAGTGGGTGCCGGCGCGCATTTGCGTCAGTGAACTCGGCGATTCGGCGCCGGACCGATTGCTGGAAGCCGGCGTCGCCGATGATTTGCTGATTGCGCCCTTATCGCGGCGCGATGTCGTCGAACAGATCGAACGCATATTCAACCATGCGCTCAGAGGTAAAGACGCACTTACCTGCGCAGAGGCGTCGCGCTCGATGGCTGTTGAATTCTCTGGTCAGAAAGTGCTTGCCGCCGACGACAGTATCGTGAACCGCGAAGTCGTGAAAGAAGCATTGCAACGGCTAAATTTGCGCCCGACATTGACTAGCGACGGCGCGGAAGCGCTGGAAGCAGCGCATGCGGACAAGTTTGATCTAATCCTGATGGATTGCTCGATGCCGGAGATGGACGGGTTCGAAGCAACGCGGGCGATCCGCAAGATGGAGGACGAAACGGGCCGCGCGCCGACGCCAATCATCGCATTGACTGCTCATGTCGCCGGCGATGATGAAGCGTGGCGGAAGGCCGGTATGGATGATTACCTGACGAAGCCGTTCACCATCGACGCGCTTGCAGCGATAATGCACAAACACCTGAAGCCGCGCACGACCGATAAGAAAAGGCGCAAAATACCGAGCGGCGCCGGATCGCCAGCGAAACCGTCTCTTAGCGAAGAAAAACCGCCGACCGCGCCTCAGCCCGCCAAACCGCCCTCGCCGTTTGACGACGCTGTCCTGGATCAGCTGGCGAAGATGCAGAGCGGCGCCGTCAACCTGCCCCACCGCGCGCTAACATTGTTCGCCGAGCATAGCCCGTCGGCGATGCGCGCGCTGCTCCGTTCCGCGCGCAATGGCAGCGGCGCTGAAATCGCGAGCGCGGCGCATGCATTGAAATCGATGTGTCTCAATGTCGGCGCGCAGCGCCTCGCCGACGCCTGTTCGAAGATCGAGACCGCTGCGAGCCGGGGCGACGACATCCAGACGCTAAAGCCGATGCTCGCAGGCGCCGCGCAGGCCTATAAGGAAGCGCGCGCGGTCTTGCCGGACTTGGTCGCTCATTTCGAGACGTCCGCCGCCTGACGGAACCTCCGTCAATGAAACCTGATTGAAAGTCTGGCGCAGCCGATAATCCGGACATCTGGGTTGAGGACAAGGCCTCCGCTTGAGGGCTGCGTCGAGAACGCCTCGAGTTGGTGCAGCTGCGTATTCATGCGCCTGACCAGACCGATCCCTTTATGGGTCGCCAGACAAAAGGCGCCATCGGCCGGGTTCTGGTCCTCATAATCAATGACCACCAGAGAGCCGGCTGGAAACGCCCGATCGACGGCTGGGTCGTTCAAAAACAGGGCGAATAGGCGCGTGCCGCCCGCCGTAACCGGGATGTAGTCCTCCGCCAGCTTATGGGGATCGCCGCCGTCGCCGGCGCCAATGCGCGCAGCGTCGCGCATATTGATCACGGGAACATGGGTCAGGGGACGGCGCAGATACGCTGCGGCCGGATGGCGGTCGGTCTCGATCGGCGAGCGCGCGCCCGCTGCGAGCCATTCGAGCGGCGTCGATAGCGCATCGGCGAGTTTTGCGAGCACCACTTTGCGCGGGTCATGGACACCGCTTTCCCAGGTCGCGATGGCCGGCTGACTGACGCCGATCCGCCGCGCCAGCTCCGCCTGGCTGAGACCGGCCTCCTTGCGCGCCAAGCGAATGCGCTGGCCGATCGAACCAAAGGCGCTAAGGGTCTCGGGCTTGTTCACATGTCTCCCCGACGTATTAGTTTTCCTTATTATAGGCGGCCGTATCGCGTCAATGGAAACCTCCAAGTTTCCCCACTTTCAACGGCTACAGGGCCTACAGGTAAACCAGTGCGTGCATTTTTTTTGTATCGATCTTGCAAAAATTAGCATTTCTCATATTCTTGCTGCGTCCTTGTTTTAATTCAGAGGAACGGGGTGACAATGAACGAACTCTGTGATCGCGATGGCGCTAATCGACTCGCCGCGAAGATTCAGGATTTCTGGCGAAAGCGCGGTTTCGACGTAGCGATTGAAATGCGTGATGAAGGCTTCGTCTCGACGATGCGCTCCGCGCGCACTGATCTCAGAAGCGATATGATCAACGGCATGCCGACGCGAATCACCGCCGGCGACGTGGGTTAAGGAAACGCTCCCCGGCGCAAGCGCTGGGCGACATCGTGATAAGATGAGAAGACGCCGGCGGCCTGCGCCGCTCGTGTCAAAGGACCATATCCAAAATCGGCGACAAAGCACGGCACGCCGGCGGCGTTCGCTGCGAGTATATCGGTGTCGCTGTCGCCGAAGAATACCCCGCGGTCAGCGCTCGTCGCTGAAAGGCAGAGGCGCACCGGCGCCGGGTCCGGCTTCGACGCTGACGTCGTGTCGGCCCCGACAATGACATCAAAAGCGTCCCTCAAGGATAACGCATCGATGAGCTGACGCGCGAGCGCCTCTCTCTTGTTGGTGCAAATGGCAACGCCCCACCCCCCTTCACGCAAATCTGCGATCAGCTCGGCGACGCCCTCGAACGGGCGCGAATGGACGGCGATATTGGCGCCGTAGTGGTCCAGAAAGATCGACAACCCGGCGTCCAGCTCTGCTTCCTCCGCCGCCCGGCCGGCGGCGATCTCGAAACCCCGAGACAACATCCTGCGCGCCCCGTGGCCGACCAGACCGCGCACTTCGCCGGGATCGACATGCGCGAGGCCCGCCGCTTCCAGCGCCACATTCATGGACGCGGCGAGATCATCAGCGGTGTCCACGAGCGTGCCGTCGAGGTCGAAGATCGCCGCAGCGCGGACCGGAGTTGGCCTCATTTCTATTCTTTCCTGCAAACCGGACCGCCGAATCGGTCCATCGCATCCTCGCTATAAGGCGCGTCGATGTGATAACGCCATATTGCTAGATTTCGAGACGCATTTTCCATGACCGGACCCGCCACCGCCGCCATTATCCTCGCCGCCGGCAAGGGCTCGCGCATGGCTTCGGACAAGCCGAAAGTCATGCATGAGATCGGCGCCAGACCGATGCTCGCGCATGTGATCGACGCGGCGCAAAGGCTCAATCCCGAAAGGCTAGCGCTGGTCATCGGCGACGGCGGCGAGGCCATCGCTGAGTGCGCGCGAAGCTCAGCCGGCGATATCGCTGTCGCCGTGCAGTCGCCGCCCATGGGCACAGGCGATGCTGTGCGCCAGGCCATGCCCGCGCTAGACGGGTTTTCAGGCGTTGTTCTTGTTCTCTACGCAGACACGCCGCTCATTACAGCCGAAACGCTGCGCGCCCTCGCGTCGGAGGTTAGCGCCGGCGCCGACGTCGCGGTTCTCGCTTTCGAGCCGCTCGACCCGGCGGCTTACGGCCGGATTATTCTCGGCCATGACGGTTCGCTTGAAGCTATTGTCGAGGCGAAGGATGCGAGCGAGGACCAGCTAAGGATCGGCCTTTGCAATTCCGGCGTAATGGCCCTTTCTTCGGCGTTTCTCACAGGCTCTATTGGCGAGATCACTAATCAAAATGCGAAGGGCGAATACTACCTGACGGATCTCGTCGCAATCGCGCGCGCCAAAGGCAGTCGTTGCGCCGTTGTGCGCGCGGCGGAAGAGGACGTTCTCGGCGTCAATTCCCGCAGCGAACTGGCGGCGGCCGAGGCCGTTTTTCAAAACCGCCGGCGCGCCGCGGCGATGAACGGGGGCGCCACGCTGATTGATCCGCAGACGGTGCATTTCTCCTGGGACACAAAACTTGGGCGCAATGTAAGCATCGGCCCCAATGTGGTCTTTGGCGCCGGCGTCGTGGTTGAAGACGGCGCTGACATCAAGGCCTTTTGCCACATCGAGGGGGCGAAGATCGGCGCCGGCGCAAGCATCGGCCCCTTCGCAAGGCTGCGCCCCGGCGCAGAGATCGGCGCATCGGCGAAAATCGGCAATTTCGTCGAAGTCAAGAAGGCCGATATCGGCGCCGGCGCGAAGGTCAGCCATCTTTCGTATATCGGCGACGCAGAGATCGGCGCCGGCGCGAATATCGGCGCCGGAACTATCACCTGCAATTATGACGGCTATCGCAAACACATAACCAGGATTGGCGAGAACGCCTTCATCGGCTCCAACACGGCGCTCGTTGCGCCAGTTTCAATCGGCGCCGGCGCCTATGTCGGTTCAGGTTCGGTCATTACGAAAGATGTGGAACCTGATGACCTCGCCGTCGCCCGCGGCCGCCAAGCCGCGATCAAGGGTTGGGCCGCGCGTTTCCGCAAGACCCACCAAGACAAAGAGAAATCGTGACTGAGAGCCGGGACATCGCGAAAAAGAACGCCGCCCTCCGCGCCGCTGAATTCGTCGAAAACGGGATGACGCTCGGGCTCGGTACGGGCTCCACCGCCAAACACCTGATTGACGCGCTTGGCGAGAAAATCAAGGACGGCTGGTCCCTCAAAGGCGTTCCGACGTCGGAGCAAACGCGAGAGCAAGCGATCAACGCCGGGGTCGACATCATTGATCCCGACGAGACAACGCAAATCGACATCGCCATTGACGGCGCCGACGAAGCCGATCCCGATCACAATCTCATCAAGGGCGGCGGCGGCGCGCTGTTGCGCGAAAAGATCGTCGCGACGGCGGCTCAGAAATTCGTCGTGATCGCGGACAAATCAAAGCGGGTGGCGCATCTTGGGGCATTTCCGCTCCCCGTCGAGATCGATCCTTTCAGCTGGGCGCTGACAGTGCGCGCCGTGCGGGACTGCCTGGCGGATTTCGCGTTCGCTGATCCGCGTCTGTCGCTGCGCATGCGCGAGGGCGCGCAATTCATTTCCGACGGCGGCAATTTGATTCTTGATTGCGCCCTGAACCGCATCGAAGAGCCTTCGCGTCTTGCAACGGTGCTCAATCAGATACCGGGCGTCGTTGAGACCGGCCTTTTCTGCGGCCTCGTCAATGTCGCGGTTTATGGCGACGAGGAAGGCGCGCGGGTTGAATATGCGAACCGCGCGTAAAGCGACGCCTGAACCAAACCGGCGAATTCCTTTTGCGCCTATGGCGCCTTGTCGGTAGGCTGCCCGGATAGACGCAGGCAATGTTGGAATTCTCTTGGCCAAGACGCGATTTGAGACACTTCAAGAAGCCATCAAGGCCTATGGCGGCGCTGCATTCGAAAACCTTGTCCGATGCAAAGGGCTTGCAGAAGCAATCGTTGCCGGCTTTCCAGCCTATATCGAATGCGACGCCGACTGCGTTCGCGCTGTCCCGCCCGTCGGCCCTTTCGACCCCGCCAAGCGCTACGGCGATGAGGCGTTTTCCTATGCGCATAAAACGATCGTCGCGCTGGAGCCGGTGCAGTTCGGCATTGCGTTGATCGTCAAGAATTTCGAAGACTCCGGCGCACTTTGGCTGCGCACGGCGATCGCCATCGAGGTCGCCGGCGAAATGTTCGACGTTTACATCGCTCAACAAGGCGTGATCAGGCTGCCCCTTGAATATGAGGGGGCTCTCGAACCAGTTTTGGAAGCCATCTATCAGGAATATCTGCAGACATTTCGCGTTGAGGTGCTTGCGTTTAACGACCAGCGCTTTGAAACCGGCATCGGCTTTATGCCCTGACATCGGACCAGACCCATGACGAATTACGACTATGACCTGTTCACAATCGGCGCCGGCTCAGGCGGCGTGCGCGCTTCGCGTCTCGCTTCGCAGTATGGCGCACGGGTCGGCGTCGCGGAGGAATACCGCGTCGGCGGTACCTGCGTCATCCGCGGCTGCGTCCCTAAAAAGTTTCTCGTTTACGCCAGCGAATATGGCCACGGTTTTCGCGATGCGCGGGGTTACGGGTGGACCGCAGAGGATGTCGCCTTTGACTGGTCAACGCTAATCGCCAACAAAAACGATGAAATCGATCGCCTGAACGGTATTTACATTAGAAACCTCAAGAACGCCGGCGCGGATCTGTTCCAAAGCCGCGCCACCTTGAGAGATGCGCATACGGTTTATCTCGAGGCGGAGGACCGTACCGTCACCGCCGACAAGATCCTGATCGCGACCGGCGGCGCGCCCTGGGTCGACGAAAGCGTGCCGGGGCACGACCTTGCCATTACGTCAAACGAAGCCTTCCATCTGGATAAGTTGCCGCGTCATGTGGTCGTCGCCGGCGGGGGCTACATTGCGATCGAGTTCGCCTGCATTTTTCGCGGCCTCGGATGCGAGGTGTGCCTTGTCTATCGTGGCGAAGACATCCTGCGCTATTTCGACACCGATGTTTCCGTGCAGGTTCACTCGGAAATGAAACGCCAGGGCATCCGCGTCATCACGCAATCGGTGTTCGATAAGATAGAGCCTCTGGAAGGCGACGAAAAACGCGTCCACCTGTCAAATGGCTCCCATGTCGACACCGATCTCGTTTTTTGGGCGGTCGGCCGCAAGCCATCGACAAGCGGACTGGGCCTTGATGGCATCGGCGTCGAGCTCGACAAGAACGGCGCGGTCGTCGTCGATGACGACTCACGCTCATCGGTCGACAACTTGTTCGCCGTCGGCGACGTCACCAATCGCGTCAACCTGACCCCCGTCGCAATTCGCGAGGGCGCCGCTTTCGCGGAGACCTTCTTCAACGACAACCCGACACGGATGGATTACCGGTTTATCCCCAAGGCGGTATTCTCACAGCCGCCGGTCGGCACTGTCGGTTATGCCGAACATGAAGCCCGCAAGGACTTCAAGAATGTCGACATCTATAAAACGAATTTTCGGGCGATGAAAAACATGCTCACCGGCTCCGAAGAGCGGGTGTTGATGAAGCTCGTCGTTGATGGCGACACCGACCGCGTTCTCGGCTGTCATATCGTCGGCGAGCACGCGCCGGAAATCATTCAGGCGATCGCGATTGCTGTAAAAGCCGGCTGCACCAAGCAGCACTTTGACGAAACAGTCGCGCTCCATCCGACCGTCGCCGAGGAGCTGGTCACCATGCGAGAGAAATTCAAACCCAATTACTAAGAACGAGGAAAAAAGTGGCGCGGAACGCGTTCTACTGGCCGCATTCTTTTTTCACGCGCTCCAGCGCCGCGGTGACGCCGCGCAGAGAGACCATGTAGCTTGTCGAGGTTCCGCGTTTGGAGACAGCGTTGACGCGCATGTCGGCCCCGCGACGCATAGCGCGCAACAACCGCTGCTCCTCATCGCTCGCTTCGATGAACGCTTCATTCTCAGCCGAATACATTTCCCACTTATCCGAGCCGATGCGCACTTGCGGCTCCGGCTTTAGGTCCAGCGGATAACCGGTCATCAGGCTCGGCTGCTCAGTGGCCGCCCCTGATTTCCAGCTGGCGACGAGGAAGAAGACGTCGCCATGATTGACAGATTTCGGAGATTTATCAGACGCTTCCGCCGCCGCGAAGCAGATCTTGTCGCCGCCGGTCTCGCGCACAAAGACGCTCCAGTCTTTGTAGGTAGCGACCGCCGTCGGTTCCTGGGCCGAGGCCGCAAAAGGAGCCAATGCAAGAAAAAGAAGGACGAGATTACGGAACATCAATCGGTCTCCAAGTCACTTTACACCGCCAGCGGGCGCGCTCTTAGCATAGTTCGACCCGCCTCGCGACCGCGGCGTTTCAGAGAATTGCGCGCGCGCCGGCCTTGCGCCATAAGGGCCGGGATTTCCTTAAGGGTTATTGACTGGAGAGCGAGATGATTCCCGGACGCGATACGCTGAAGACAAAACGAACGCTGAGCGCGGGCGGCGCCAAATACTCCTATTACAGCCTCGCCGCGGCTGCGGACGAGATCGGCGACGTTTCGCGGCTTCCGTTTTCGCTCAAGGTCCTGCTTGAAAATTTGCTGCGCTTTGAGGACGGCCGTTCGGTCAGCGTTGACGACATCAAGGCGTTTGGCGAATGGCTGAAGAGCGGCAAGACCTCGCGCGAGATTTCCTACCGGCCGGCGCGCGTGCTGATGCAGGACTTCACCGGCGTGCCCGCCGTGGTGGACCTCGCCGCCATGCGCGATGCGATGAAATCGCTTGGGCAGGATCCGGAAAAGATCAATCCCCTCGCCCCGGTCGATCTCGTCATCGATCACTCCGTCATGGTCGATTATTTCGGCGGCCCTGACGCCTTTCAGAAAAACGTCGATCGCGAATATGAGCGCAATGGCGAGCGGTACAAGTTTCTGAAATGGGGCCAGGGCGCGTTCCATAATTTCCGAGTCGTGCCGCCGGGCACAGGCATCTGTCACCAAGTCAATCTCGAATATCTCGCCCAGACTGTCTGGACCGCCGAGACCGGCGGAGAGACTTACGCTTATCCAGATACGCTTGTCGGCACCGACAGCCACACGACGATGGTCAACGGCCTCGCCGTTCTCGGCTGGGGCGTCGGCGGCATCGAGGCGGAGGCCGCAATGCTTGGCCAACCGATCTCGATGCTGATCCCGGAAGTGATCGGCTTCAAGATGACCGGCAAGCTACCCGAAGGCGCGACCGCCACCGATCTCGTCCTGACGGTCACGCAGATGCTTCGCCAGAAAGGCGTTGTCGGCAAGTTCGTTGAGTTTTTCGGGCCGGGTCTCGATCACCTTTCGCTCGAAGATCAGGCGACGATCGCGAACATGGCGCCGGAATATGGCGCGACCTGCGGCTTCTTCCCGATTGACGCCGAAACGCTTCGCTATCTCAGAGCCACTGGACGCGACGCCGACCGGATTGCGCTTGTCGAGGCTTATGCGAAAGAACAGGGCATGTGGCGCGAGAGCGATACGCCTGATCCCGTTTTCACCGACACTTTGGAACTCGACCTTTCGAGCGTCACGCCCTCGATCGCCGGGCCAAAACGCCCGCAAGACAAGATCGTTCTCGCCGACGCGGCCTCGGCCTTCAAAAAAGACGTGAAGACCATCAAGGGCGGCGCCGTCGCCAATCCGAAACCCGCCTCCTCAACGGCCGACGCGCGGTTCGAGGCCGAAGGCGCGACCATGGAGAACACTAAAGCCAGCGGGTCTGGTCTTCCGGATTACGCCGTTAAGGACGCCGATTATCGCCTCCATGACGGCTCCGTCGTCATCGCAGCCATTACCTCCTGCACCAACACCTCGAACCCGGCGATCCTCATCGCAGCGGGCCTCCTCGCGCGAAACGCCCGCACCAAGGGTCTCTCTGTGAAGCCCTGGGTCAAGACATCGCTCGCGCCCGGCAGCCAGGTCGTCACCGACTATCTTGCCAAGGCCGAGTTACAGGACGATCTCGACGCGCTCGGCTTCAATCTCGTCGGTTATGGCTGCACCACCTGCATCGGCAATTCCGGCCCGCTGCCTGAACCGATTTCCAACGCGATCAACGAAAACGATCTCGTCGCTTGTTCAGTTCTCTCAGGGAACCGCAATTTTGAAGGGCGCATCAGCCAGGATGTGCGCGCCAACTATCTCGCCTCGCCGCCGCTCGTCGTCGCATACGCCATCGCCGGCTCGATGCATGTCGACCTCACAAAGGACCCGCTCGGCCAGGATGAAAATGGCGACGATGTTTTCTTAAAAGACATCTGGCCGACTTCTAAGGAAATCGCGGACGTCGTGCGCGCGCATGTCACCTCTGAGATGTTCGCGACCCGCTACGCGGACGTCTTCAAGGGCGATGAGAAATGGCGGTCAATCGACGTATCGGATGATGAGACCTATCAATGGCCACCGTCGACCTATGTCGCCAACCCTCCTTATTTCGAGGGGATGAAGAAAGAGCCCGATGCGGTCGCGCCAGTCGAGGGCGCGCGCGTGCTGGCGCTCTTCGGTGATTCCATCACCACCGACCACATTTCGCCGGCCGGCGCTATCCAGGAGGAAAGCCCCGCGGGCCAATACCTCATCTCGCATCAGGTGCCGCCGCGCGAATTCAATTCCTACGGATCAAGACGGGGCAATCATGAAGTGATGATGCGCGGCACATTCGCCAATATCCGCATCAAGAATAAAATGCTCGACGGCGTCGAAGGCGGCTATACGCGTTATGCGCCGTCAGGCGAACAAATGCCTATCTATGACGCCGCCATGAAGTACAAAGAGGGCGGCGCGCCGCTTGTCGTCTTCGCGGGCGAGCAATATGGAACCGGGTCATCGCGCGACTGGGCGGCGAAGGGTACCATTCTCCTCGGCGTGCGCGCGGTTGTCGCGGAAAGCTTTGAGCGCATTCATCGGTCGAACCTGATCGGCATGGGTGTTCTCCCACTTCAGTTCAAAGATGGACAGTCCTGGGAGTCTCTTGGCCTCACCGGCGATGAAGAAGTCTCAATCGCCGATCTTGATTCGATTCGGCCGCGCGAAGACGTCACGGCAAAGATCAAATTCGCCAATGGCGAGGAAACAGAGATCGAGCTGCTGGCGCGCGTCGACACCGCCGACGAGCTCGATTACTTCCGTCATGGCGGTATTTTGCACTACGTCATTCGACAGTTGGCCGCCTAGCGCGCCAACATTATCTATAGACTGCCGGCCGCACAAATATTCGTGGCAAAAGGACTAGTCGCGCGCGCACTGCTCTGAGATAGTCCCCTCGCAGGAAACCAGAAAGGTACCCGCTGGTTTGGGGCGCGCAGGGGTAGAAACGGTTAAGTCCATCAAGGGCTTGGGGGTGATCGCCGCTGGCTTCGCTTGGCTTGCGGCGCTCAGCGACGCCGCGGCCTCGCCCTGGAATCCGCCGGACGGCGAGCTTCTCGTTATTGCGCGCGCGGATTATTTCACGTCGGATCTTGGGCTCCTGAGCGTCGATGGCGTCGATGTGCCGGGCGAATTCGAACGCCTGGAATCCAACACCTATCTCGAATATGGGGTCTCTGAGCGCTGGATGATCGGCGGCAAGGCCTTTTACGGAACGAGCTGGCTGCGTCGCGGCGACGCGACGGAACGCGCGTCAGGCTTTACCGAAGTCGAAGGCTTCGTCCAACGCCAACTCTTCCGCTCGCCCCGCCACGCCGGCGCCATTAAAGTCGCGACGAGCGTTCCATCCAGCTTTGACTCTGGCGTTCGGCCTTCTCTCGCCAGCGATGGCGTCGATGCGGAGTTTAGCGCTCTATACGGACGAACACTGTCCTATCGCCCTGTTGCTGCCTTCGCGGCTGTCGAAGTTGGCTATCGGAAGCGATTCAGCGACTCCGCCGACGAGTTACGGTTTTTGACGACGCTCGGCGCCGAGCCGATCAGAAACGTCGTCGTGCTTGTCGACACCTTCTCCGTAAAATCTGTCCGCAACGAGCGTCCCGGCGGCGCCGACTTCGACATTGTGAAAGTGCAGCCTTCTTTAATCTATCGCTTTTCGAGACGCTTCGCAGTTCAAGCCGGTGTCAGCGAAGAAGTCGCCGGTCGCAATATCAGTCTTGGCCGGACTTGGTTCGCTGGCGTTCGAGGACGGTTCTGATGTTCGACGACCGCGAATACAAAGGTCTAGATAAAAATGGGCCGCCGAATGATCTTCACGCCCGCCTCGATTTCGCCGTCAACGAATTGAAATGCAAGACGCCGGAAAATTCCGCTTTTGGGGTTTTGACATTGCGCCAGAGGCTCTTGTTCTTATTTCTGTTCGCCGCCTTCGCCCTCGCCGTCTTCGTGACCCCGCAGACCGCCTTTATCGCCGCGGGTTATGTGATCACTTCTTATTTTCTCATCGCCATGGCGTTTCGCATCGTTCTGATGGCGCTTGGCGCGCGCCGTTATTCTGCAAGCGAGCGTGCGGACAAGCCGGTTGCGCTCGGTTCCGAGCCGGCCGATTTACCGGTGATCACTATTCTCGCCCCGCTTTACCGAGACGCCGAAGCGCTTGACTCCTTGTCGAATGCGATCGGCGCGCTCGATTATCCCGCCTGTAAAAAGGACGTCATTCTTCTGCTCGAAGAGGATGATCCGCAAACCTACAATCAGGCGATGCGCCTCGGGCTTGGCGCATCGCGCCGGATCGTCCGCCTGCCCGATATCGGCCCGCGCACAAAGCCAAAAGCTTGTAATGTTGGGCTGACCTATGCCCTTGGCGACTATGTCGTCATTTACGACGCGGAGGACCGGCCAGAGCCGGATCAACTCATGAAGGCGGCGGCGGCGTTTCGCGAAGCCGATGATAAACTCGCCTGCGTTCAGGCGCGGCTCAATTATTACAATGCGCGCGAAAACTGGCTGACGAGGCTCTTCACGCTTGAATACGCGCTGTGGTTCGACTGGCTCTTGCCGGCCCTTCAAAGGATCGGCGCGCCGATCCCGCTCGGCGGCACCTCCAATTTCTTCCGAACGGACATCTTGCGCCGCGCCGGCGGCTGGGACGCCTATAATGTCACCGAAGACGCGGACCTTGGCGTGCGCCTCTCCAAGCTCGGCTATCGCATCGAAATGCTCGATTCCACGACCTATGAAGAAGCGAATTGCCGGTTGGGCAACTGGGTGCGACAGCGATCGCGCTGGATCAAGGGCCACTTGCTGACCTGGCTTGTTCACATGCGCCGGCCCGGCGACATCGTCAAAACGACGGGCTGGATCGGTCTTCTTTCCTTGCAACTCTTCCTTGCCGGCAATGTGTTCGCCGCGCTTTTCAGTCCTGTCCTATGGATCCTCTTTATCGCGATGACGCTTGGCCTCGCACCATCCCTGGCCCAGGCGCCGCCGACGCTGGAAGCGCTGAACGCCTTTGCGCTTATCTTCGGCAACGCCTGTTTCGCCGGGGCGGCGATGATGGCGCCGCTAAAACGCGGCTGGAAAGATCTTTGCCTTTACGGCGCCACCGCGCCCGCGTATTGGCTCCTTACGTCGCTCGCCGCCTACAAAGCGCTGTGGCAGGTTTTCTTTCGGCCGTATTACTGGGAAAAGACCGATCATATGATCAGCGCGTATTCGTCGCCCTCGCGCGATGCTGCGCGTTCGCCCGCGCGCGCTGCGTGAAATTGCTTTTAGCTAAGGCGCGCCTATAGTCCGGCCGCTATGAATGTTGAAACCAAATCTGTTGGCGACATGGCGGGCGCGGCATACCGGCTGATGAACGGTCTTGGCAACCGCTTCGCGATTTTCGATTTGCGCAGCGCGGACTTGCAAATGACCGCCGACGCCGCCCGGAAAATTGCGGATCCGGCGAAGGGCACCGGCTGCGATCAGGTGATCACGATCGAAAACCGCGCCGGCGCTGCCAGCCCCTTTATGGGCGTGTGGAACGCTGATGGCGGCGAGGTTGGCGCTTGCGGCAACGCCGCGCGCTGCGTCGCCCGCCTGCTCATGGACGAAGCGGGCGCCGATGAAATCGCATTCGCAACGCAGGCTGAAAACCTCAACGCCTGGCGGATCGGCGGTGACCGGATCGGTGTCGATATGGGCGAGCCGAAATTTCACTGGAAGCAAATTCCGCTTGCAGAACAAATGGACGATACCCGTTTTATCGACGTTAAGCTCGGCCCGATCGACAACCCGGTCCTGTGGGGGCCTTCAGCGGTGAACGTTGGAAACCCGCATTGCATTTTTTTCGTAGACGACGTTGAACGCCAGGCGCTCGAACGGTTCGGGCCGCTGGTTGAAAACCACCCGCTATTCCCGGAACGCGCCAATGTTTCAATTGCCCAAGCGACGAGCCAGCACGCAATCCGGCTGCGCGTATGGGAGCGCGGCGTCGGCATTACAAAAGCGTGCGGCACGGCGGCCTGCGCCGCTCTCGTTTGCGCTCACCGGCGTCGGCTGACGGGTCGAAAAGCGACGGTGACGCTCGACGGCGGAGATCTCACCGTAGAGTGGCGCGACGACAACCGCATCATCATGACCGGACCGATCGGCTTTGACGGCGACGGCGTTCTCCCGGACGATTTCTAGGAAATGGCGAAACTTTATTTTCACTACGCGGCGATGAATGCGGGCAAGTCGACGAGCCTGTTGCAAGCCAGCTTCAATTACCGCGAACGCGGGATGAAGACAGCGCTATTCACCGCCTCGATTGATACGCGGCGCAAAAAAGGCGTAATCGCGTCGCGCATCGGCCTTAACGCCAACGCTATTCCCTTTGATGATGACACTAACCTTTTTGCCGCGATTGAGAACGAGATCACGCAAACCGGACTCGATTGCGTTTTTGTCGACGAAGCCCAGTTCCTGTCGGCTCTTCAGGTCACGCAATTGGCGCGCGCAGTCGATGGATTGAACCTTCCGGTGATGTGCTATGGCCTCAGAACGGATTTTCGCGGTCAGCTTTTTCCCGGCAGTGCGCGTCTGCTGGCGATCGCCGATGAAATCAAAGAGCTAAAAACGATCTGTCATTGCGGCCGCAAGGCGACGATGAATCTGCGCGTCGACTCTGTTGGCGCAGCCGTCACCGAAGGCGGCCAGATCGAGATCGGCGGCGATGAACGCTATCTCTCCTTGTGCCGGAAACATTTCTATCAGGCGTTCGGCCGGCGAGCGCACGAAGGCGCATAATCAGCCAAATGCGCCGTAGTGATTAGCGATGGCGGCGCTGATGTCATGCAGGAGATCGTCAATCTCCAACAATGGATCAATGATCTGCTCGTGTATTTCCGGGTAGGCGCCGCCTTGCGCATCGTCATCATCGACCTTCTCTGACAGCTTGGCGATGATGTCGGAACCGGGGCTTTGCTTCGGGAAGATCCGGCGCATGATCTCCGCCGCCTCCTGAAGGCGCAACGAGAGCGCAAGCTCGATGATGTCGGCGCGGGTGACGTCGTGGCGGCGCGAGAATGCCGGCGCCGACGCGATCAAAGCGGCGGCGCGCCCGATAAGCGCCTGGCGCAACGCATGCAGAACGCCAAGATCACCGTTGACACCGCCTTGCGTCTCATCGCTGTCGCCACTAAGGGCGCGCATCTGTTCGCGCACGGCGTCGAAGGCCCTTAAGTCTCTGGCGACGAAATCAGCAAGCCGCCCAAAAGCGTCGTCGATCTTTTCTTCCTGCAGAACCTGCAAAACGCTCTCATAGACTTCCGATCGATCGGTCCGTCGCGCCATGCCGGCGAGCGACGACCAATAAGCGGGCGAGAACAGGCCCGCATAGGCGCGCATAACGGAGACGCTGGTGAGATCGCGCGCATGCTCGGCCATGGCAATCACGCGCTGCATGCGCCGCGACGCGGCGACATGCTCGACGAAACGATCCACCTCCCGGCCAGCCGCCGCGCCGACGCCGCCGGCCACATTAATTGGCATGCCGAGCTGTTGAAGGATTGCGTTATGGGGAATGGCGCGAATAGATCGGATTTCGGGCGGGCCCGCCGACGATCGCGGCCGCTTCACCTCCCGGGACCCTGTTTTGTAGAGCAGGTTCTGCGCGAATGAGAAAATCACGTCGCGATAATCGTCGCGCGCATAGAGATTTTCCTGCCAGCCTTTCCACGCGCGATAAACGTCCCAGGAATAGTTGATGTCCTTGTAGTAGCGGTCGGTCTTGTCCGCCGGCGGGACGTTCACCCCATCCGCCCACAGAGCTTCAATAGTCTTAGCCGCGATGGCGGGCGTTTGGAAATGTAAATACCCTTCCCCGCCCTGAAAGCTGAACTCTGCTGCGAAATTTAGATCGTCGCGGTGAAAGAGACTGCGCACCCAGGGCGTCGAAAGATGCGCGCTGCGTTGCTCATAACCGCCCGGAAAAGCGCCGCGCCCCATGGATTCGCCGTGCGTGTTGAAGACAAGCGCTTCAACCTCATGAAGTCCCGCCGCCGTCAGCGCGCGGCCGAACAAAACCTGCAACCGCTCGGAGGCGAGCGAAGCCGGGACTTGCCCCATAAATCGCCCGCTGTCGGAATAGCCGATCTGAATAGCCATCCGCCGGCGCCGTTTCACATAGGCGACATATTCCGGCTCCGCGAGAAGCCGCTCGATGAAGCGCCCGCCCCGTTCCAGCGCCTGCGGCGTTTCAAAGAGCGGAGAAATGTCGAGCTTGTCTTCAACGCCATAAAGCCGAGCGAGATATACCGCGCCCATCACCGTCGCGGGCGCCTCGCATTCTGCAATTAGAAAGCGAATGGGCGTATCGGCGTCAATGTGCTTCAGGATCTGCGCGCATAGCATAAACTGGCGACGCGCTGTCATTTGCTCAAGAAAGACGGAACCAAAGTTTACGGCGCGAGCATCGGTCTGTTTCGCTTTCGATGAAGCAATATTAAGTGCGGATCGCCCTGAAAACTCCTTGTCCGGATCAAGTCCGAGATCGGTGCGCAAGGCCGAGCGCACTTGTGCAGCGTTGACCCGCAGATGGATGCGCGCAACCCCGAGCCCGCAATTCTCCATCTCCGCGCGCAACAGCATTAATTGCTGCGCGGCGTTATCGCTTGATGTCTTCTCAATGACGCGATCGAGCGTCTTTATGGTCTCTCGAAGGGAAGTCAGGCGCTCCGTCTCATCGGCTGTGAGCGCATTTGCGGCGGCGACGACAATGTCGGGGTCAGAGAGATCGCCACTGAAACGATCGGCGTGGCCGTGCGTCTCCGCCGCTGCTTTCTGCAGGCGGTCGCGGATCGCGACGAGATCGGCGTCGTTTGCGTAATCCGGAACGGCTTCGAGGAGCGCAACATAACGATCAAGCTGGCGCGCTTTCTCGCGCAGCCGGATGGTAACCGATTGCGCCCAGTGAATATCGGTGCGTCCGTCAAGATCGTAGCCGACCCAGCTGGCGATGCTGACCGGCGCCGGTCGCAGCTTGCGCCAGGCGTCCGGAAAGCGCTCGCGCGCGGTTTCAATAATGCGGGCGTTGAGACCACCTGCCGCGTCCTGCGCACGCGCGATGGCGGCGAGCACATCCTCATGCTCATCCTCGAGGGTGATTGCCGAAGGCGCGCCGGGGCGGGAGGCCGTGACCCGCTGGCGCCATGTTTTTCGCGCCGCATCGGGAAAGTCTGCAATAAGCGCGCGTCGTTCCTTCGTCAGCGCAAAAGTGGGGTGCGCGGTGAAGACGACGCCGGCCGGCGAGGCCCCGACAACGCGCTTGAAACGCTCGAAACCGCCACGCGCCAACGCATCGAGTGCGGCGTCGGCGCCGCCGGCCGATTCTTTGCGCCGGGCGTTAAAAGCGGCCGCGCGCGCCTCGAAGCCGTCGCGCTCGAATTCCGAGATGGCGCGGCGCAAGTCGTCTCCCGTCAGAGCGCCCGCCTCGGCCCCGAGGAATAGCCTCGAGGCAAGCGTTCTCACGGGGTTGATCAAGGGGTCCGCGGCGGCCCCTTCTACGATCTTCGCGAAGGCAGCGCGCAGGCCGCCTGCGCTGGCGAGATCCGGGGCCGTTTCTTTGTTCATAGCGTCCAGAGATACAAAGACGCGCTCGCCAACTCAACGGCCCGCCGGGAGATATTGCGAAGCGCGCGCCAATGCGCTAGAGGCCCCGTTCCGTTGTCGAGCCGGCGCCTGACTTGCGCATTCGTCAAGAATAGGCCGCGACGGATCATTCCCCGCGCCTGACCAGCGCGACATGCGGAGAGGTGCCGGAGTGGTCGAACGGGGCGGTCTCGAAAACCGTTGAGCGCGCAAGCGTTCCGAGGGTTCGAATCCCTCTCTCTCCGCCATTCCGACTTTTCGCAAAAATATTTCTTTTAGCAGTCGGCGCTCGTTCTGAACTGCACCGTCAAGCCGATATCCAAT